>DASYEV010000090.1:0-5219 GCA_036498835.1 Acidobacteriaceae bacterium
CATCTCAAGGGCAAGCACATGCCGGGTCTGGAACTTTTTCCCGACGGCGATGCATGGCTGCTGGTCGAGTTCGGCTCCGACAGCAAAGAGAAGGCTGTCGCGATGGCCAAGCATGCGCAGGCGTGGATCGAGCGACACGACCGCCAGCATTGCGGCATGATTCTTCTTGAAGATAAACAGAAGCAGAAGGAAGCCGTCGAGGTGCGCGAACTCGGCTTGGGCGCTACGCGTGTGCCCGGTGTTCTGCCTCCCACATGGCCCGGGTGGGAAGATGCAGCGGTTCCTCCAGCGAAGCTCGGCGCTTACCTGCGCGACTTCTACGCGCTTTGCGACAGGTACGGCTACTTCGTCATCCTCTATGGCCATTTCGGCCAGGGCTGCATCCACTGCCGGATGAACTTCGATATGCGCAGCGTGGAGGGTGTGGCGAAATATCGCGCTTTCGTCACGGAGGCTGCACGGATCGTGACCGGCTACGGCGGCTCTCTTTCCGGCGAACATGGCGACGGCCAGTCGCGCGCCGAACTTCTTCCCATCATGTTCGGGCCGCGTCTTGTTGAGGCCTTCGCGCAGTTCAAGCGAATCTGGGATCCCGCCGGCAAGATGAATCCCGGAAAAGTAGTTGATCCGTATCCGCTCGATTCCAATCTCCGTACCGGTCCGGACTACCACCCCAAGCCCGTGCTTACCATCTTCCAGTTTCCTGAAGATCATGGCAGCTTTGCCGAAGCCACCGAGCGCTGCTTCGGCGTGGGCAAATGCCGCAAGCTTGACGGTGGCACGATGTGCCCGAGCTTCCAGGTGACGCGAGAAGAGAAGGATTCCACACGCGGCCGAGCCCGCATGCTCTTTGAAATGTTGCGCGGCGATGTCATCCAGGACGGCTGGCGCGATGAGGGCATCAAAGACGCGCTCGACCTTTGCCTGGCTTGCAAGGGATGCAAAGGGGACTGCCCGGCCAGCGTGGACGTGGCAACCTACAAGGCGGAGTTTCTCGCGCACTACTATGAAGGCAGGCTGCGCCCGGCTCAGGCTTACAGCATGGGCCTGATCGACAAGTGGGCCGCCATCGGCTCGCGCGTTCCCACGCTTGCGAATCTGGTAACGCAGACGCCCGGCCTTCGCTCCCTCGCGCGCAGCTTCGGCGGGATCACACAGCACCGCGCCATGCCTGCATTTCCTGATCAGAGCTTTAAGCAGTGGTTTGCCGGCGAAAGCAAGACCCGCCCGCGGAAGAAGCGGAGCTTGCGCGGGGACGTAATCCTGTGGGCTGACACCTTCAACAACTACTTCATGCCGCATACGGCCAAAGCCGCCCTGGAGGTTCTCGAAGACGCGGGCTTCCGTGTGCAGGTTCCGCTCGAGCACTTGTGCTGTGGCCGGCCGCTCTATGACTTCGGTATGCTCCATGAAGCCAAGACCTACCTACGCAAGGTGATGGCGAAGCTTGCTCCCGAGATCGCCGCCGGCACGCCCATCCTCTGCCTTGAGCCGAGTTGCGCGTCGGTCTTTCGCGACGAACTCGTCAATCTCTTCCCACAAGAAGAGACGGCGCAGCGGCTCAGCAAACAGGTGGTTCTCTTCGCTGAGTTCCTCGACCAGGCCGACTATCAACCCGCGCGGCTGGAAGTGAAAAGAAAGCGGAAAGATGCGCGGGAAGTCAGGGCGCTGGTGCAGGGACATTGCCATCATAAAGCGCTGGGTAGCATGTCAGCGGAAGAGAAGTTGCTCTCCAGGGCCGGCATCGAGCCCGAAGTTATGGATGCCGGCTGCTGCGGCCTTGCTGGCTCCTTTGGCTACTCCGCCGAGCACTATGACATCTCAATGAAGATCGGCAACCGCAAGCTGTTGCCGATGGTGCGCGCGGCCGAGCGGGATACGATTCTAGTCGCCGACGGTTTCAGTTGCCGGCAGCAGATCGCTCACGGCACCGACCGTCGCGCGATGCACACCGCCGAAGTGTTACAGATGGCCATCCACTCGCGAAATGCAAATCCGCGCAAACGCCGTCGCATCGAAGACGGCCACGTTCAACCCGAAGCGAATTATCCTGTGCTCGCGCTCGCCGCCATCGGCGCAGGAGTCGGCGCGATGTGCTGGCTGATCGCTACGGCTCTTCGAGGAATCAGGCGATCATAATCCGGCTGATTCGCCATTTCGCGCCTGAGGGAAATAGATTGAGCGAGACCATCGAAGCTTACGGACTGATCGGAGATCTTGGCACGGCGGCGTTAGTCAGCGCGACCGGGCGACTGGACTGGCTGTGCTGGCCGGATTTCGATTCGGAGGCATGTTTTGCATCGCTTCTGGGATCGGATGCCAACGGCAGTTGGAGTCTGGCTCCCAAGTCGTGGCGAAGCTCGACGCGCCGTTATCTGCCCGGAACGCTTGTGCTTGAAACGACCTATGCGCACTTGTTTGGGGCCAAAGTAACCGTGACGGATTTTATGCCGGTGCGCGACGGGAACCTCACCGTGGTACGAATCGTGCGCGGGGTAGCCGGGCGAGTGCAGATGCATACCTGCTTTGCGCCGCGCTTCGATTACGGCGACGCGCAGGCGCGCGTGGAACCATTGGGCGACGGAGCCTGGACCGCGGTGACGGGGCCTCATCGGCTGGTTCTGCGCAGCAATGCGCCGCTGCGCTGTGTGAACGGGGACATCGAAGGCGAGTGGACCATTCGAGCCGGCGAAACCTATGTGTTTACCTTGCAACACAGCAATTCGTATCTCCAGCCTATACCCGCGCCGATCCAAGCGGAAAAGGCGAAGCAAGACACGGTCGAATACTGGACTCGATGGATAGCTCTCAGCCGTTACAAGGGGTCTTACCGTGACGCAGTAGAGCGCAGCCTGATCACCCTGAAAGCCCTGACCCAATCGGAATCCGGCGGCATCGTAGCGGCTCCCACCACGTCGCTTCCGGAAAAAGTTGGAGGCATCCGCAACTGGGACTACCGGTTTTGCTGGCTGCGCGATACGACGTTCAGCCTTCTAGGTATGGTGCACTGCGGATACGACGACGATGCCAGGGCATGGCTGAATTGGCTCAGCCGGAGCGTTCAGGGAAACCCGAAAGCGCTGAAGACTCTGTATGGCATCACCGGCAAGCGGGAACACAGCGAATGGGAAGCGAAGTGGCTCGACGGATATGAGGGTTCGAGACCCGTGCATATTGGCAACAAGGCCTCGGACCAGTTGCAGTTGGACATCTTTGGCGAAATTCTGGACACGCTTTACCGTACACGCTGCCGTGGCATATATCCGATGGATGACGAGAGCGGCGCCACGCTCGAGCTGCCGTTGCTGGAACATCTGGAAAGGATATGGGATGATCCGGATGATGGAATCTGGGAGTTCCGCTCGGGGCGTCAACACTTCACGCAATCGAAGGTGATGGCGTGGGTGGCATTCGACCGCGGCATCCGCATGGCAGAGAAGTTTGGCATGAGCGGCCCTGTGGAGCGGTGGCACAAAATCCGGTCGAAGATTCATGCCCAGGTGTGCCGGCGCGGATTCAATAAGCGAATGAACAGCTTTACGCAGACATACGGTTCAAAGCATATGGATGCCAGCCTGTTGCTGCTGCCGCTGGTTGGCTTTCTGCCTCCGGATGATCCGCGGATTACCGGAACGGTGAAGGCGGTCGAGAAACATCTGATGAGAGACGGCCTGTTGCTGCGCTACGACACGGAGCGCGTGAAGGACGGCCTTCCAGCCGGCGAAGGCTCCTTTCTGGCGTGCAACTTCTGGCTGGTGGATGTGTACACGGTGCAGGGACGAACAGCCGAAGCGCGAGCACATTTTGAAAAGCTGCTGAAGCTGCGCAACGATCTTGGGTTGCTCTCGGAAGAGTTTGACGTAAAGCATGGCTTGATTGGGAATTTTCCGCAGGCCTTCTCTCACATTGCTTTGATCAACGCCGCGCTGGCGCTGGATCTCGGTACCTCCCTGCGTCTTCTCGGCCTAGATTAAAAAGCGCTGGGACGGACCTTGTTCCGCATGTATTGCGCCACTTGCCATCGAACCGCTGTGCGCGGGAGTGCACTTGCTTTCGCCGGGAGAAATGCCCCGGCGCTCGATCAAAAATCGGCGGCGCTCATTGCCGAGGCGATTCGCTGGGGACCGGGAACGATGCCCTCGTTCCCGGAGGCGGCGCTGAGCAATCGGCAGCTACGGTCGGTGGTCCGCTACGTCCAGTTCGTCCAACACCCGCCTCATCCCGGCGGCGAGCCTTTGAAGTACTACGGTCCCGTGGCAGAAGGCTATGCGGGCGCGGCGGCTCTGCTGATTCTTATCGGCGTTGCAGGATGGATTGAATGGGGAGGCAAGGGATGAGCAGCAACGACGGGCAGCGTAAGAGCGGAGCCGGTGCATTCCTCGGCCTTGTTACGGACCTGCTGAAATTCGGCTCGACCCTGTTGAAGTTACTGGATGTGACGTTCGAATTTCTGGGCGGACTCACCAGACTGGCCCTTCCGGCTCCATCGGCTCCGAAAAGAATCCCTCAGACCGGACGAACCGAAGATCGCCAGATGGAGACCGAGTCCGAAATGGATCGGAGAGAGCGCTGGGCAACGCTCATTGTGGCCTGCTGCTTTCTAATCGGCATCATCGCCGCACTCGGCGGGCTCGTTCAGATTGATCCGGTGTGGCTCTATGGTCCCTACGAGCCAGGAGCTGTGATGGCGGGAGCACAGCCCGATTGGTATATGGGTTGGGTAGAAGGAGCCATGCGGCTCTTCCCCGGCGTCAACCTGCACCTTGGCCACTGGTTGATCCCTGAGCTTTTTTTCCCTGCTGTGGTGATGCCTAGCGTTGTGTTCGGCACGCTCTACCTCGTCCCCTTTGTCGAGAAGCTGTTCTCTCGCGACG
The DNA here is from genome assembly GCA_036498835.1 of Acidobacteriaceae bacterium. GTDB lineage: Bacteria > Acidobacteriota > Terriglobia > Terriglobales > Acidobacteriaceae > Granulicella. Next base: position 4,875 of record DASYEV010000090.1, read on the forward strand.
ACGAAGACCACAACGTGCTGCTTCTTCCGTATGAACAGCCTATCAGAACTGCTGTGGGAGTGGGCACGGTTGTCTTCATGCTGGTGCTGCTCACTGCAGGCGGAGACGACGTGATTGCAGTGGCAACAGGCTGGTCGGTGGTCGATCTCAGAACGATTCTGCGCATTGCGGTTTTCATTCTGCCGCTGGCGGCGGCCCTGCTTGCCTACTTTGTCTGCATCGGGCTCAGGAACAGGAAAGCGGCACAGACCATTTCGGCAAACGGAGAAATTTCTTGGATCGGGGAGGATATCGACGAATGTGTTTTCAAACTGAAAGGCCCGTTGGCTGTTCCTGTCGAAGAAC
>DASYEV010000091.1:0-22368 GCA_036498835.1 Acidobacteriaceae bacterium
CCCCAAGCCCACCCAACAAGGCAAGCGAGGATGAAAAATCGCAGCCTCCAACGAGGTCAGCTACCAAAACCAACACCAATAGCCTGCCATAACAGATTTACTCCTCCCCAAGCAATCATGGTGAGAAATGCGGGCTAGAGCAGGTCCGGTAATGGTGTAGACCGAAGGGAGGGTGCTGAAGCCGTTTTCTCCCAACGAAAACGGCATTCTCCACCATTCGGGAAGACCACAGTATTACCGGAAATGCTCTAAAGCCCAATTCAATGGGAGCATTGGATGTCCGGTCTAAAGACCGGACCTACCGGACCGTGCCCCAGTGGCACCTTCGACCGAGTCAACATCACCAAAAGCAGATCTCACCGCTTCGCTTCGGTCGAGATGACACGGCGTTGGTGGAAAAGCCGGGACAGCAGGTCTCTCCGCTGAGCGACTGCGCCGCTTCGGTCGAGATGACAGAGTTTGGGTTATCTGAGAAACCCCAGCTAGAACGCGGCCAACTCGCTCAAGGCCTTGAAGATACGTTCCGGCTGCGGCAGGATTTCGTCTTCCAGCAGCGGTTGGTAGGCAACAAACGTATCCATGGCGCCCACACGCCGGACCGGAGCATCCAGGTCATGGAATAGCTCATCGCCGATGCGTGCGGCAATCTCAGCCCCGTAGCCCCAGCTCAACATGTCTTCATGCGCCACCAGCACCTTGCTGGTTTTACGGACAGACTCGGCAATCGCTTCCCAGTCGTAAGGCGACAGGCTGCGCAGGTCGATGATCTCGACATCTACGCCCTTTTCGCGCTCCATCCGCTGAGCTGCCTGTAGAGCACGCGGCACAACAGCCCCATAGGTGATCACCGTCAGGTCCTTGCCCGGCCTCACGACCTTCGCCTTGCCGAACGGAATGGTGTACTCCGGCCCCGGGTAGGCGGCACGTCCAAAGGTTTCGCGATACAGCCGCTTGTGCTCCAGGAAAAGGACGGGATCGTCGCAGCGAATGGACGTGCGCAACAGACCGATGGCGTCCAGAGCGTTCGAAGGCATCACCACGCGCACGCCGGGCGTGTGCGTAAAAATGCTTTCTCCCGACTGCGAGTGATAGATGGACCCGCCTGTCAGGTAGCCGCCGATGGGTACGCGCATCACCAGCGGGCAGCTGAACTGTCCGTTCGACCGCCACCGCATGACGCTCATCTCGTTACGCATCTGGTGGACCGCCGGCCAGATGTAGTCGAAGAACTGGATCTCCACCACCGGCTTCAGGCCGCGAACCGCCATACCAATAGCGCGTCCGGTAATGTTGGCTTCGGCCAGCGGAGAGTTCCACACGCGATCGTTGCCGAACCGCGTCTGCAGACCGTGCGTCACCTTAAACACACCGCCCTTGCCCTTGATCTTGCCGGCGCGCAACGCTTCATCGCGAGTGGCGTCGGCGACATCTTCTCCGAATACCACCACGCGCTCGTCACGCCGCATCTCGTCATGCAGGCATAAGTTGATCAGGTCGAGCATCGTCCGTTCGGCTGGATCACCCGGCACCGGAGTCGACTCAAAACGAGCATCTGTCGGGCGCAGGTCTTCCGAATACACATGCTTCAGGATGGTGTCGGCCGTTGGAGGCACAGCCGCGATCGCCACATCCGAAGCGTGCTGCACTTCCTCATCGACACTGCGCTTCAATTCCTTGAGCGCCTTTTCGTCCAGCACACCCTGGCTCAGCAGCCACGCTTCCATCTTCGCGATAGGATCGCGCAGTTCATCGGCCTGCAATTCTTCCGCGCTGCGATAGAGCTTTTCGTCGTCGCTGAGGGAATGCGAGTACGGCCGAACGACGTGGCCATGCACCAGGGCCGGCCCCTTGCCCGCGCGGCAATACGCCACCGCTTCCACCATGGCCTCATAGCTTGCAATGGGATCCGTGCCATCGACTTCGGCAAAATGGAAATTGGGGAAGTTCGCAATCAGGCGGGAGATGTTGCCGCCCGGAGTATTGGCTTCCACGGGGGTTGAGATGGCATAGCCATTGTCTTCCACCACATACACCACCGGCAGCTTCCCGTTCGAGGCCGTATTCAGCGACTCCCAGAACTCACCCTGGCTGGTCGAACCTTCGCCGATCGATACGTAGACGACCTCATCGCCGTGGAAGGTGACATCCTTGAACTCGCGGTAGTCGCCCTTGACCTGTTTTGCAGCTTCAGGGTGGTGGGTGTAGTACCGCCCGGCTTCCGCACAGCCGACGGCATGCAGGCACTGGGTGGCCGTCGAGGACGACGGCGACACGATGTTCAGCCGGCGGCTGGTCCAGTGGGAAGGCATCTGCCTTCCACCGCTGGCAGGATCATCCGCCGCGCCCACCGCCTGTAAGAACTGCTCCTCGGCAGTGTTGCCCAGCGCCAGGCAGATCGCGCGATCGCGGTAATACGGAAAGAACCAGTCGTAGCCCGGCTTCATGGCCAAGCCCGCGGCCACCAGCAGAGCTTCATGCCCGGCACACGAAATCTGGAAAAAGATCTTCTGCTGACGTTTCAGCAGGATTTCACGGTCGTCAACGCGACGCGAGAGGTACATGAGCCGGAAGAACTCAATGAGCTGGGCGGCAGACAAGCCGCCCGCTAGCGGGGCCTCCGCAACGGGGCCTGAGGCCTTACCATGCTGACTCTTCTTGTTCGCCAAAAGCCGTTTCTCCCTGGTCGTACTCCATGGAGGATTGTACCTAGAACCGGCCTGCGGATGTGCGGCCGGAAACCGCTGTCCAGCCCGTATCGGGAAGCCCTTAAGCCTTCATGCGCTCCCGAACGTCATGCGCCAGTTTCTCGATTTCCGCAGCCTTCTGAATGACTTGCACGGAAAGCTCGTCCTTGGTCGCCTTGTCAACGTCGCTTTTCAGTTCGTTGGAAAGCTGCAGGAGTTTCGCGGTGTCGTCTACCAGACGCTTATGACGCTCTTCGCTACGGCTCCTGGCAGCATTTTCACGCATAGAGTTGGGATCTTTTGAGTCGGCCGAAGGCGTTGTTGTGGATGGCGCAGGTTTGGCGAGCTCCACGTGGCTCGATATCGCGGTTTGTTGAGCACGATCGGCGCGCTGGGCTCGCCGGGCGAGATTATCGTCCTGCGCTTCCGCAGAGCGGCTGATGCCGCCTCTCACCGGACTCAACATCATGCACAGAGCCGTTGCCGTTATCGCGATTGAGACACGCATCACCAGCCTCCACTTCGGTCACAGACAGACCACTTTCATATTCCACACTTCGTTCTCCCATACCCCTACCTAAGGAAGAGGAAAGAACGTGGGTGCAACATCATGAGCCCTGCGGCCACCCTTCCGCAAGATGAGCACGCCTTCCTTGTCATCCGTCACGGCTGGTGGTGCAAACCAGTGCGACGCCGGCGGCCCTAACCCTTTCTCATGAAGGTGTACCCAGGGCGACGATGTTGAAGTCGTTTTCCCCAAAGAAAACGACCTCCTCGGCTGCTTAGCGAGGGCACTGCATCATGAGAAAGGGTTTAACCCTTCATCCGAGCCTGAACATCGTGAGCAAGTTTTTCTATTTGCGCAGCCTTTTGAATCACTTGCACGGAAAGCTCGTCCTTGGTGCTTTTGTCGACATCGCTTTTCAGCTCGTTGGAAAGCTCCAGGAGTTTGGCGGTATCGTCCACCAGGCGCTTGTGGCGTTCGTTGTTACGGCTCTTGGCGGCATTTTCCTGCATGCGGTCGCGCATGGGGTTGGGGCCATCGTTCGGATCGAGCGAAGGAATCGTTGTCGACGGCGTGGGGTTGGGACGCCCCACCTGGCCTGCCCCGACGGTTTGGTGAAGAGTCGGGGTGTGGGTGGGCCCAGGCTGAGGCAGCGGTGTGGGGAAGCCCGGACCATTGTCCTGTGCTTCCGCCGCGCGGTTGACACCACCATTTACTGGGCTCAGGACCATGCACAGAGCCGTTGCCGTTATCACCATTGAGACGCGCATCGCCAGCCTCCGGAGCGGCTACCACCGCCGCTTCATGTATCGTGCCGCGTTCTCCCGTATCCTTGGAAAGAACGTTTGGATGAAAACATCATGAACCCTGCGGCCACCCTTCCACAAGATGAGCACGCCTTCCTTGTGATCCGTCACGGCTGGCACCAGGATCTGGTGACCTTTGTCCAGAACGGTCTGCCGAAAATCGTCATTGCGTTGCTCATCGCCTTTGTTCTGCACCGCATCGTCACGTTTTTCGTACGGCGCATGCGGAGCCATGCAGACCGGCTGACCGGCGGAAACCACCGCGCAGCCCAGCTTCGCACCATCGCCAGCATTGTTCGTGCCACGACTATTGGCCTCCTGAGCTTCTACGTGTTCATTCAGACGCTCGGAGCGGTTGGAGTCCCGCTCGGTCCATTCATCGCATCCGCAGGCGTCATCGGCCTGGGTATCAGCTTTGGAGCGCAGTCCATTTTCAAGGACATGCTGAACGGTCTGTTCATTCTGATCGAGGATCAATACAACGTCGGCGACGTGGTGAAGATTGCAGGCCTGCAAGGTTCGGTGGAAGACCTTACGCTGCGCGTCACCAAACTCCGCGACGGCGATGGCACGCTCTATGTCGTCCCCAACAGTCAGGTCGCCACCGTATCCAATCTCTCGCGAGACTTCTCAGTCGCCACACTGACCGTCAGTGTCGATACGCGCGTCGATCCCGACTGCGTGATCGCGCTACTGAAGAAGCTTTCCGGCGAGCTGCGCGGCGATCCCGTCTACCGCGACATCATTCTTGCCAACCCCGATGTGCTGGGAGTGGACAAGATCAGCGGCCACGAGGTGCTGTATCCCGTGAACCTGCGTGTGCAGGCCAACCAGCGTGATGGCGTTCTCCGCGAACTGCGCCGCCGCGTGTTGATCGCCTTCGATAAGGAAGGAATTCCCTTCGGAACGAACAGCAGCACGCTGGTTTTGCAGAAAGCTGATCCGACGGTAAGAGCCAGCGAGTAGGAAGTGAAAAGTAGCGAACAGTTAACAGTCGATGCCATGTGAAAGATGCTTCCGCACAACCCAATCCCCGCCACCAATCCGGGTGGCCCATCCTTCGACAAGCTTCATCGTCGAAGGGTGGGGTATCGCGCGATAGCGCGACCGCTCCTGCCCATACATCGTTAGACAAACCCGGTGTGAAGAGGCGTGTCATGGTCGCTGCAACAAGGGACCGTAGAATTCCACACATCCCGACCCCGCCCTTTGCAAGAACGCAAAGGACGGGCCACCCGGCTTTGAAGGCAGTTTAGAGCTTTCGGAGCTTCACAACTCTCCGTGCAACACTTCCGCGAGCTTGCCTGCACTCGTAATTGGAAGCATGCATGTAGTGCCTTTGCACACCACTGCGAAGCTGCCTTCAACGTCTGGCAGATTGGGTAGGGTTTCAGCGAGTGCAGGTGGAAGCTCCGTGAATTGTTCGTGGGTGAGCGTGATGATGCTCTTATTCACTGCATAGCGAGCCGTCGCCGCCGCTCTCATCTCTCGCGCAGTCTGATCAGTTCCGACCACGCAAACCTGCACCGGGGATTCAACCAGCCGCCGCAAAGCCAATCCATAGCTCGCTGCATACAGCCCAAAATGCTCGACGATCCCTGCGAAGGTCTCAATGGTTTCGCGAGCGCGGGTCTCGTATTCCTTGTGATTGGTCAACGCGTACAGACGCAGCAATATCGTCGCTGCCATTGCGTTTCCTGAAGGCGTAGGCGAGTCCTGCAGCGGCTTGCGGCGTACACCCATCGCTCCGATGACTTCCTCACCTGCGACTCGCTCCGTATCGAAGAATCCGAAGCTTGCCGCGTCGTAGAAACGCGCGAGCATCGCATCCGCAATCTCGTTTGCAGAGCGGAAGTATCGCATCTCGCCTGTCGACTCCCAGGCATCGAGCGCAGCGTTCGCAAGGAACGCATAGTCCTCCAGCACGCCTGCAATCCTGAGCGCCGTGCCGCCTTCTTCACCGTACGCAGTCACATGGGCCAGACCCTCTGCTGTCCAGGCCGTATCGAGCACGCGGTTCAGGGAACGTAACGCGAAGCCACGAGTCTCCGGCAGGTCCAGTACGCGCGCTGCTTCGAAATACGCCGAGATGCACATGCCGTTCCATCCCGTGTACATCGTTTTGTCCACGTACGGAGTTTTCCTGCCAAGGCGCGCTGCGTACATCTTGCGTTGAGCCGCCACCAGAAGGTCTCGCATCTCCCAATCCGGCAGGTTGAGCTTGCGTGCGACCGCATCTTCCGTCCCAGGAATGTGCAGCACATTCTTTTGCGGGTTGTGGTGCATGTCGCCTACATCGCGCAGGTCATAGTAAGCGGCTGCAACACGAAACTCTTCCGGCGATAACGCTTCCTTCGCTTCCGCCCGCGTCCAGGTGAAGTAATCGCCATCGTCTTCCAGCGAATCGTCCGCATCCTGGGACCCGTAGAAACCGCCGCGCTCCCGGTCGCTCAAACATTCATCCATCCAGCGCAGGATACCTCTGGCGACATCCGCGGACTCCGGCTGCTTCCAGGTCTGAAATGCGTGGACGTAGCTCTTCAACAGTTCACTGTTGTCGTACGCCATCTTTTCAAAATGAGGGACACCCCAATGGTCATCGACGGAGTACCGATGAAATCCGCCGGCAAGGTGGTCGTGAATTCCGCCCGCGGCCATCCGTTCCAGGGTCACGCTCGCGGCCCGGTGAGCCAACTGCGCATTCTCACCCTCGCGTGACGCTGCATCGATCAGCAGATCGAGCGCTCCGGGATGTGGGAACTTGGGCTGCGATCCGAAGCCTCCATTGCGGGCGTCGAACTGGCTGGTGATGGACTGGATGATCTTTTCCAGCAGCGGCGAACCCGGCTCTTCCGCACGGCCGGAAAATGTCTCGTTGTACTCAATGGCCGAGAGGATGCTGTCCGCGGTTTCGTTGACTTCATCGGGACGGTTCATGAACGCCTCGGCCATGGTCAGCAAAACGCGACGCAGCCCCGGCCTTCCGTAACGGTCGTCAGGCGGAAAGTAAGTGCCTCCGAAGTACGGCTTGCCATCGGGAGTGAGAAACGCAGTCAAAGGCCAGCCACCCTGCCCGCTGATCGCCATTACGGCCGACTGGTAGCGTGTGTCCACATCGGGCCGCTCGTCACGATCGACTTTGACCGCGACGAAGTGTTCGTTGATCACGTTCGCGGTTTCGAGGTTTTCATAACTCTCGCGATCCATGACATGGCACCAGTGGCACCAAACGGCTCCGATATCCAACAGGATGGGCTTGTTTTCGCGCTGCGCCTGGGCAAACGCTTCGGAGCCCCACTCCTGCCATGCAACCGGCTGGTGTCTCGCGGAGCGGAGATATGCGGAAGCCGCTCGCCCCAGGGCGTTTTCGTGATCGTTAGTCATGAATCCTGAAATCCTTCTACTTCCAACGATCATAGGATCGTGCGAACAAAAAGACCGCAGCCTTAGGGGCTGCGGTCTTTGGACTGGTATGCAAACTACTGAGGCAGCGGAGCGGGCGTATCCGTCAGCGGCTTGGGTGGTGCGGGCGGTTTCGGCGCCGTCAGGCCGGGGATGTTCGGCTGCTGCGTGACCGTGCCATTGGCAGCATCCACCAGGCTGATGCCGTATTTGTCCAGCGTGTTTGCAACGATCTGCCCCAGGGAGCTGCGGTCGCGGGCATACGCTGCCGTCGCCGAGATCAGGTTGTCTTCCGCCGTTGCCAGGTTGCGTTCCTGCTGCAGCACGTTGGCTGTGGTTGAAGCGCCCAACCGGTACTTCTTCTGCTCGGCATCCAGCGACTGGGCCTGGAAGTCACGTGCTGTTTGCGCAGCCCGCACTGCCGCGCGGTCGTTGGTCAGCGCGTACTGGGAGTTGATGACCTGCATGCGCGTCTGCGTATAGAGCTGCTGCAGCCGCATCTGCGACTGGCGATATTCCATCTGCGATCGCACCTGGTCAGCCTGCGCCGTGCGATTACGCAGCGTGATGTTCAGGTTGACGCCAACGCCATAGTCCGGTGAAGTGTTGTTCAGCGCGTGGCCCAGCGCATTGCCGTAGCCACCGGTCGGCGTCACCTGTCCCGGAGGGCACGGCGTGAAGGTGGTGGAGGTGAAGCTGCCTGAGCAGTTGAGATTGGCATTCTGCTGACCGGCAAGACCGCTGCCACCGTAGAACGCATAGGCGTCCACTGTGGGCAGAAGACCGTTCTTTTCCGCCTTGATCGTGATCTGGTTGTTCTTCATCGACAGCGTAGCCTGTTCGATCTGCGGGTTGTTGACGTACGCCAACCGCACCAGGTCTTCAAGGTTCATGTCCTCTTCAGGAAGCCGGTCGAGACCCACGCGGTCAGTCGGCACAACCGGTGCATTGGCGAGTTGCGGATCGTTCAGGTTGCGGGCAATCGCCTGCTTCATCAGCAATTGCTGATATTCAAGGTTGCTCTGCGAAGTGATCAGCGACTGCTTATCCGTCGCCATGGCGGAGTCAGAGTTCACCACATCCAGAGGCGCCAGGGTTCCAATCTGCAACTGCTTGCGGTTGTCGGAAGCAAGTTGCGTGGACTGCTGCAGCGCGCGTTCCTTGGCCTGCTCATCCTCATAGGCGCTAACCAGCGCCCAGTAGATGCTCTCCACCTGCGTCACCGTGTAGATCACCTGCTGGCGGAAGGCCGAATCGGTGATGCGGCGGTCGTTCTTCGCCTGGATCACAAAACGGTCGTTCAACCAGCGGCAGCAACCCTGTAACAAATGTTGCGTGGCCTGGAAACGCAGGTTGGAAGTGAATTCCGGGCTGTAGTTGGAGCGCTGGCTATTGGTGGTCAGACGTGCGTTGTTGAAGGTCGCGTTGAACAGCGTACCGGTGACAAAGCCCTGCTGGTATGTAGCGTCATAGGTAAGGGTGTTCTGCTTCAGCGTGTTGGTTCCGGTGATCAGCGTGGAGCTCTGCTGCGTATTTGCGGATTCGTATTCGAATGCGCCGGTCAGGGTCGGGTCACGGAATAACGGGGCCGGGCCACCGCCGTTGGTGCTCAACACAAGTCCCGAAGCACCCGCACCGCCGCCACCAGCCGCGCTTGAGGTGCCACCCGGGCCACCGCCGCCTGTGATGGTCGATGTGGATCCGCCCAACGTATTCGCAACAATACCGGTTGAAACACCGCGCAGGCTGGAACCCGCCCTGGCGCGCAGGATGTCGGTATCCGCGATGTCCAGGTTAATGCGGGCGATCGCGATGTCGTAGTTGTTTTCAAGTGCCAGGGTTACCGCGTCCGGAAGGCTCAGGTAAATCTTGCCGTCACGGAGAAGGTTGTCCATGCGCGGCGTATTGCCGCGGCGAAAATCCGTGTAGGCCGTCGGCGTGTAGTCCTTGAACGGATTGGGAAGGAAGGTGATCGGCAGGGTGTAATCCTTCGCCGTGGGGCGAAGGTACAACGGCTCGGTCGCCTTGGGCTCGGGAGCCTGGGGCAGACCGGGTGTGCCCGTGGTGTCGTTCTGCACTGCCTGCGGAGCAGCGGGAGCCGTGGGATTGGTTTGGGATGCGCCGGTTTGTGCCGGCGTCTGTTGAGGCTGACCCGCACCGGGCTGCTGGGCCAAGGACTGCGGTACTACACTCAACAACGTCATTGCGACGCATGCCGCCGCCTGCAAATGCCTCAATCTCACGATCCGCTTCTCCAAACGCACGAAATCTTTTCGTCCTGTGACCCTAGATACGGCTCCGGGAACCACATTGTTCCAGCCAGCCGGTTTTCTGGGCGGGGGTTGCCGCTCCAGTATACCGTCCGGCCTTTTGCGGTTCCGGCAGGAATTCACCCTTGTATGGAGCATGAGATGTTCCCCGGGAGGTGTTAGCTTCGCTTTAGTTTGTATGAATTGGAAGTTAACCCTAAGCTACGACGGCACAACGTTTCACGGCTGGCAGGTACAGCCCGGCCTGCCCACGGTCCAGGGCGCCCTTGCGGCAGCCATTGCGCAGGTTACCGGTGAAACCGTCCTGCCCCAGGGCTCCGGACGCACCGACTCCGGCGTCCACGCCCTGATGCAGGTGGCCTCCTTCTCTCTGGAAGCGCCCGTTCCGGCCGCCAACCTGCTTCGAGCGCTCAATCGCGTGTTGCCGGCCAGTGTCCGGGTGCTTGCAGCCACGGCAATCGACCGCGGTTTCCACGCCCGCCACAGCGTGCGGGGCAAGCTGTACGAGTACCGCATCTTCGAGCGGCGTACCACCCGATCCACCCCGGGCGAAGCCGCCCTGGCGCGAATCTGCTCCCCCTTCCTGGCGCCCTATGTCTGGGACTGCCGCTGGCTCCTGGACTTCGAAGCCATGCAGCAGGGAGCCGCTGCCCTGGCCGGCACCCACGACTTCACCTCCTTTGCGGCTTCCGACCCGGACAAAGCGCTTCGGGATGAAGACGGCGCTGCCGAACTGGATGAAACCGGCCGCCGCATGAAGGTCAACCCGGTGAAAACCATCCAAAGCTCGGTCTGGACTCGCGAAGATGGCCTGTTGATTTACCGGGTCCGCGGCAGCGGTTTTCTGCACCATATGGTCCGCAACATTGTGGGAACCTTGGTCGACATCGGCCGTGGAAGCCTGTTTGCGTCCGATATTCCCGTGATCCTTGACGCCCGTGATCGCACCCGGGCAGGTCCCACCGCGCCCGCTCGCGGTCTTTTTCTGCATACCGTGGAATACGACCCGCGTTACGCCGATGACGCCGGCCCCGTTGGTGCTGACGATGCGGGGAGTGAGCAATGAGCGCCGCCGACAACGCCCGCATCGCCCAACTGGCCAGTGACCGCGCTGTGCATCGCGCATTCAGCTGGCTGCACCTGCACGAGCCCCAGTTGCGGCGCTGGCAAACCGAGTTCGTTGCGATCCCCGCTCCTCCATTCGGCGAGTCCGTTCGCGCTGCCTGGTTTGCGCGACGTTTCATGGAGCTCGGCCTGTCGAACACGCATATCGACAGCGAGGGCAATGTCCTTGCTGAATTGCGGCCTGCAGTGGAGACCCCGGATATCTCCGCGCCCATTGTCCTTCTGTCTGCTCATCTGGACACCGTTTTTCCTGCCGGAACGGATTGCACCCCTCGTGAAGAAGGCACCCGCATCCTGGCCCCCGGCGCTTGCGACAACGGCGCGGGGCTTACCGCGTTGCTGGCGCTGGCCGCTGCCCTCCGTTCCGCCGAGATGACGCTGCCCTGCACGGTTCTGTTCGCTGCCAATGTGGGCGAGGAAGGCGAAGGCGATCTCCGAGGCATGCGCTCCATCTTCAGTGAGTCTCCTTATGCAGGACGTATCGCCACGGCCATCGCGCTCGAAGGAGCGGGCGAGGCGACGGTCGTAGACCGCGCACTCGGCAGCCGGCGCCTGCGGGTGACACTCACCGGCCCAGGAGGCCACTCCTGGGCCGACGCGGGTAGGCCCAATCCCATCCTCGCGCTTGCGTCCGCGTTGCTCAACGTTGCCCGCATACCATTGCCCCGCAGTCCCCGGACCACGCTCAATGTCGGCACCGTGCAAGGCGGCACCTCCGTCAACTCCATCCCCGAATTCGCCACTGCCGATTTGGATCTCCGCTCAACATCTTCCTTGCAGCTCGATGCCACCGAACTGGCTGTGCTGAAACAGATCAAGGAATCGATTGCGGCTGAAACCGCCCGTCTTGGTAAATCAGGTCAGCCAGGGCACGATGCGCTCGCCTTGCGTGTGGAGCGCATTGGAGACCGCAAAGCCGGAGCCTTGCCTCAGCAATCACCTCTCCTCGGCAGTCTGCGTGCCGTGGATCGTCATCTCGGCCTGCGTACGGAACCCCGCATCGGATCCACCGACGCCAATCACCCGCTCTCGATTGGCATTCCCGCCCTCGCCATCGGTGCGGGCGGACAAGGTGGCGGCATCCACACACTCGATGAGTGGTATGACACCACCGGCCGCGACCTAGCTCTGCGCCGCATCCTGCTGCTGCTGTTAGATACCTGTGCGTTATCCGTGAACGCTCTCTTGAAACCGCACGTGGAATGACACGACCGGTTCATTGGGCGAACTCGAAAGAATCGTTCAGACACGTACAGAATCTGTCCTGAGGCACGTACCGGAAGGGGCGGGTTTTAACCCGCCCGGAAAGCACGTGCAGCGCGCTGTTCCTCGCTGCCGCAGGCCGGAGTGAAGCCCGCAGGGCGTAACGACCGAATTGCCTTTGCGGCTGCTGAACGGGCCCCAGATCTCCAAATACGGCATATGTGACAGGATGATCTCTGATCTGCCTCCCATATCAATATCGCGGCCTGATGCATCGCGAAGGCAATTCCGTCCCTACGCCCTACGGGCTCCGTTCCAGCCTGCGGCAGCGCGGAAGAGAACTTCTAAGCCGTCGTTTTTGGCCGGGTTGAAACCCGGCCCTTCCGGTCCTGCCTCAGGACACCTATTGCATGCTTCACAAAGCTGGTGAAAACAGAAACCTCGGATCGACGGAACGCCGAAACTACTTGGTAGACTCCTACTCGTGAAATATCAAGCGTTCGTGACGTCCTGCCTGGCAGCGGCCTTTCTGCTGACTGCCCCTTTGTGTGTCTCCGCCTACGCGCAAACCAGCGCGCCTGACGTGATCTTTGTTCATGGCGACATCCTGACCGGCACGCATCTGCGCGCGGACGATAAAGATCCCATGCCGGCGCGCGTTTCCGCGCTTGCCATCCGCGAAGGACGCGTCGTCGCAGCCGGCAGCGATAAAGACATCCTCACGCTCAAAGGCGCTCATACCGAAGTCATTGACCTGCGCGGCGCCTTCGCGATGCCCGGCTTCAACGACGCCCACACGCATATCGTCTCGGCCGGCATGCAGCGCCTGAGTGTGAACCTGAATGGCGCGGCTTCGCTGGCTGAAATGCAGGACCGCATCCGCGCCTACGTCGCCACCGCCAAGCCCGGTCAATGGATTCTCGGCGGGGGCTGGGACCACACCAAGTGGGCGTCGGGCAAACTGCCGACACGGCAGGACCTGGATGCCGTCACCGGCGACCATCCCGCAGTGCTGTATCGCGTAGACGGCCACATCGTCGTCGCCAACACCGCTGCCCTGTTTGCCGCCAACATCAGCCGCGAGACGCCTGACCCCGATGGCGGCAAGATCGATCGCCTGCCGGACGGCACGGCAACCGGGATCGTGCGCGAGCGCCCGGCCATCAACATCATCGAAGCCCACGTCCCTCAGCCCGATAACGCCACTCGCCGCAAAGCACTGGAGCTTTCGTTCGACGATGCCCTTTCGCATGGCGTCACTTCGGTACAGACCCTGGCGGACTGGGAGGATTTCCTGGTCCTCGAAACCATGGAGAAATCCGGCAAGCTGCCCATGCGCGTGTACCAGTGGCTGGACTTCAATACGCCGCTTCCTGTGCTGGACCAGCGCCGCTTGAGCCATTCCGCGGACGACCCATGGCTGCACATGGGCATGTTGAAGGGCTACATGGACGGTTCGCTGGGTTCGCGCACCGCCGCCCTGAACGCGCCCTATGTCGACGACAAGGACAACTCCGGCATCCCGCGCTATGAGCAGAGCAAGCTCAATGAGTTGGCCACGGCTCGCGCCGCCGCAGGCTTTCAGCTCGGTTTCCATGCGATTGGCGATCGCGCCAATGACATGGCGCTCAACGCTATGCAGGCTGCCGAACAGGTAGGCGTTCCCGCCGACCGTCCCGGCCTGCTGCGCAATGCCGGCGCGGCGGTGGCCGCTCACCATGATCACGAACCCGCTCCGCAGGAGTTCCGCTTCCGCATCGAGCACGCCCAGGTTGTTTCGCCCGGCGCGTTTGACCGCTTCCACGAACTGGGTGTCATCGCCTCCATGCAGCCCTCGCACCTGTTGACGGACATGGCCTGGGCCAAGGACCGCATTGGGCCGGAACGCGCGAAATACTCCTACGCCTGGCACTCGTTCCTGCAGCACCACGTGACGCTGGCCTTCGGCACCGACTATCCCGTGGAGTCGATCAATCCCTTCCGCGGACTGTACGCGGCGGTGACACGTATGAATGAAGCCGGGACTGCAACCTTCGAACCGCAGGAACGGCTGACCATCGAGGAAGCCATTTACGCCTACACGCAGGCCTCCGCGTTTGCCGAATTCCGCGAGCACATGAAGGGGCGCCTCGAGCCGGGATTCGTCGGCGACCTGATTGTGCTCGACCGCGACATCACCAAGGCTGAGCCTCAGGCGCTGCTTCATACCCGCGTCTTGCGCACCGTGATAGCCGGCAAAACCGTGTACACCCAGGTGAAGGCTTCGGGTGGAATGATGACCGACCCGCCCGCGCACTATCAGGTTGAAGACGAGTAATGCGCTCTGTCCTACGCCGTTCCCCCGTCCTTGCCGCGCACCTGCTTCTGCTTGGTGTCGTGCTGGTCTGGGGAACAACCTTCCCCATCGTCAAAGCCGCGCTCCGCGACTGCTCCCCGCTGGTCTTCAACCTGCTCCGCATGGTGCTGGCCACGCTTGCGCTGGCCGCCTTCAATGTTCGCCGCCTGCGAGCCTCGACATCCCGCGATCTGCTTGCAGGCGGCGCGGCAGGCTTCTTCCTGGCGCTCGGATACCAGTTTCAGACCGCCGGTCTGGCGCGTACCTCCGCCTCCAAATCAGCGTTCATCACCGGGCTGGTCGTAGTGATTGTGCCTCTTCTGGGATCTATCCCTGGCGTCCGGCCAGCTTCCATGCCGCGTACCCGCTGGAACGGCTATACCGGCGCTTTGCTCGCCTTTTGCGGGCTGGTGCTGCTGACCACACCCGCCCACGCGCCTTCGCCGCTTTCCGGCATCGGTCTGGGCGAAATCCTGACGCTGGGATGCGCTGTCGCCTTCGCGGCCCATCTGCTTACCCTGGCCAGGGTTTCACCCAGCATGGATCCCTTACGGCTCGGCACCCTGCAGATCGCCGCTGCAACCGTGTTTATGGGGCTGACGCTGCCTCTGGGCGGACATCCTCACCTTCATTGGACGCCTCAGGTCGCGATTGCCCTCGTCATTACCGGCCTGCTGGCGACTGCAGCAGCCTTCACGATCCAGAGCTGGGCGCAGCAGCATCTGCCGGCAACGCACACCGCACTTATTTTCACGCTGGAACCGGTGTTTGCCTGGCTTACGTCCCTGTTTTTCCTGGGCGAGCGGCTGGATCTCCGGAGCCTGGAGGGTGCCGGTCTGATCCTCGCGGGGATTCTGCTTTCGGAACTATGGCCGGCCACCAGCTTTGCGATCCCGGCCGCTCCCGGAGGGTTGTAATTTCTCCGCGCCATCCAGGCGGTCCCGCCCATCCAACCATTGGAGTCTCCTTCGCAGAGTGGATGGAGACATTTCCCCGTTTTTTGCGTCTAATGGAATTGACGTCCTTGAGCTACGGCAAAATTAGTTGCTCGCTCTTGACCTAAGGTTCAGACGCAACCGAAACAAAGAAGGAAGTCACTGATGGAATCCTCGAACACCAGCGGGAATGGCCTGTGGCAGAAGCTTCGCAGCGCCCACCTGACCACCACCTTTGCCATTCTTGCCGTACTGTCCGCCGGCCTGCTCGCAGGCTCGGTCCTCACCGGGAAGGTCTTCGGAAAAGAGCAGCAGAAGGTCGACTCCAGCGACGCGCGTCCCTTGACCATTCCGTCGCCCGTGTCTCTTTCCAACGGCTTTTCCGCGATCGCCAAACAAGTCGGCCCGGCCGTGGTGAACATCAATACGGAGTCACTGCCCAAACCGCAGCCCACCACGCGCCGCAACCGCCGTGGCGGCAACCAAGGCAACAACGATGACCAGGATCCGGGCGATATGCAGGACTTCCTGCACCGCTTCTTCGGGGGTCAGGGCGGGGATGAGGACGGCGACGGTGGCGGTGGCGAACGCCGTGCTCTCGGTTCAGGCTTCATTGTCGATCCCAAGGGCTACATCATCACCAACAACCATGTGGTGGACAAAGCCGACCACATCTACGTCAAGCTTTCCAGTGATCCGCAGGGCGGTCCTGGCGACCCGGGACGTCGCGCGACCGTCATCGGCGTGGACAAGGAAACCGATATTGCGGTGATCAAGATTGACGCGCCGCAGCCGCTGCCCACCATCAAACTGGGGAACTCGGACGGAGCCCAGGTCGGCGACTGGGTGCTGGCTGTCGGCAGCCCCTTCGGGCTTTCGCAGACCGTTTCCGCAGGCATCGTTTCCGCCAAAAACCGGTCCATTGACGAGGCTCCAAGCCCAAGTGGCGTTTCGACCAATCAGTTCCAGAAATTCATTCAGACCGATGCCGCGATCAACCCCGGCAACTCCGGCGGTCCGCTGGTCGACATGACCGGCGCCGTCATCGGCATGAATACCGCCATCTATACGCAGTCCATGGGCTCCCAGGGCGTCGGTTTCGCGATGCCTTCCAACATTCTCATCAACGTCTACAACATGTTGATCGGACCTGAACATAAGGTGACGCGCGGTTCCATCGGAATCACCTTCCAGGCGGCGCAGTCTTCCGCGGTGGGACGTATCTACGGCTTCTCCAGCGGTGGCGTTATCGTTGGTCAAATCACGCCGAACGGAGCAGCCGCCAAGGCTGGACTGCAGCCCGGCGACGTCATCGTCGCTGTCAATGGCACGCCGGTGAAGGATGGCGACGAACTGGTGGCCATCATCTCCGAAAAGCGCCCCGGCACCACGGTCAAGATCACGTACATGCGTGGCGGCAAGCGTGAAACCGCGGATGTCGGCATCATGGATCGCGCCAAGCTGTTCGACGATCTGGCCAACAACAGCGATAACGACAACACCCCCGAGGAAGTGGATGCCGGACAGAACAAGCTCGGCATCAAGGTCCAGGCCATCACAGCGGCGCAGGGGACGAAGCTCGGGATCAAGGGTGGCGTTGTTGTCACCAATGTCCGGACAGGCTCCTTTGCTGACGAGATCGGCCTCAGTCAGGGAAACATCATCGTCGAAATCAACCGTATTCCCATAACCGACGAAGCCAGCTACCGGAACATCGTTTCGGCCCTGAAACCGGGCACGGACGTGGCATTCGCCATCCGGGATCCACGCATCGCGGGCGGCGGAGTCTCCTACGTAGGCGGAACGCTGCCATAAACCTAACTCGCTGAAAACAAACGGGTGCATGCCCTACCGGCTGCACCCGTTTTCCCGTGTACTTCGCCCTGCGACCAACGGGGCGGGAATCTACAACCTTTTCATCTTGCAGCAACCTCGGCCATGCTTTAGCCTCAGCCTGTCGGTGAGTGTTTGCGCAAACGCAGCTTTCCAGGTCAGGAAACTGCGATATCACTGACGATATCCACGTCAAGGGAGCCCCTGACACGATGCGCTTTTCCGTCGCCACAACCTTAGCCGCCGGCCTGCTGCTGGTTTCTGTTCCCTGCTTCGCCCGCGTGCGCCCCCATCACAGCAGCTCGACCCATGCCTCCCTGCGCCATACTTCACTGCGAGGCCACAAGGCCACTCGTGTGGCAATGGTCCACCATGAAGCCCCTGCGGGTATGGCCACGGACCGCGCCACCGAGATTCAAAGCGCTCTGATCAAGCAGGGCTACATGAGCGGAACGCCTTCCGGCCGCTGGGATGCGGACAGCATTGCCGCCATGCAAAAGCTGCAGGGCGACAACGGCTGGCAGACCAAGATCACGCCCGATTCACGCGCGCTGATCAAACTGGGTCTAGGGCCACAGAACTAAGCGAACAGTTAACAGCTAACAGTTAACAGTAGGTCGTGGCTACTGCGCGTCCTTGCTTTGTCTTTTTTCTGTTCACTGTTAACTGTTCGCTGTTAACTGTCATCCCATATCCTTTTCGTATGAAGTTTTTTCGCTACGCCGCGTTGGCGACTGCCTTCCTTCTTCCCGCGGCCGCCCAGGCGCTGGAGATCAAAATATCGTCGGCCGCCTTGGAACGCACGCTGCAGAAGCAGCTCTTCACCGGCGACAATGGCCGCTACTACATTCGCGGAAACGACAAGTCCGCCTGTTATGTCTTTGCCGAAGACCCGAAAGTCAGTTTCAAGGACGACCGCGTCGTCATCCACGTGAAGACACACGCCAAGCTGGGTACCGGGCTTCGTGGCGCCTGCCTGGGCGTTGGTCTCAATACCGAAGCCGATGTCTCAGTGATTCCCAATGCGGAAGGCGAAACCATTGGCTTTCGCGATGCCAGGATCGAGCACTTGAGCGAGTCGAAGGAGCTCAACTTCTTCCTGGTTCCATTTCTTTCCGGCAAGCTCCCGCAGCAGATGAAGGTGAATGCCGCCGACCTGCTCCGCCAGCTTCTGGCGAGCTCAACGCAGACGATGGGCTACGATCTCAAGCTGGACAGCATGAAGATCCACTCCATGCAGGTGCAGGGAGACATGCTGATCGTCGACTTCGACGGCGGCCTGTCGGTGCATTAAAGCATTTCCCGTGAAGGTGTACCCAGGGGCGAAGATGTTGAAGTCGTTTTCCCCCAAAGAAAACGACCTTCTCAGCTGCTTCAAGAGGGCACAGCATCACGGGAAATGCTCTAGGCAATCACGCTCCCAAAGCACGCTGGTTCGTAGTCTTTCGGCATCAACCCGAACTCTGTCATCTCGACCGGACGCGCTCCAGTGCCGTAGCGGAGAGATTTGCTTCTGCTCGTGCCCATGCCTCCGGTCCACCACCAATCGGGTGGCCCATCCTTTTCACAGTCCCATCGTGAAAAGCGGGGTCCCCGGCCAACTTGTTGGCTGGGGTGCAAAAGGGTGGGGTATCGCTCGGAAGCGCGACCGCTCCCGCCGGTGTGCGGCGGGAGCATGCCCTCCGGCGCTAAAGCGCGATTCTTGCCGACCAAAATGTCCGGTCTTAAGACCGGACCTGCCGTGTGTCCGCCCGCCTCAACGAGAACCACATCATCAATGTTGGCCAATCGAAAGTGCTTGTTCCTATGCTGTCTGTGGCGTGGGAACAAAGCCAACTACCCCTAGAGCATTTCCCATGATGCTGTGGCCTCCGGAAGCGGCTGAAAAGGTCGTTTTCTTTAGGGGAAAACGACTTCAACATTTTTGCCCCGGGGTACACCTTCATGGGAAATGCTTTAGCGCCAGCTAACCGCCAGGTGCCAGCGGAGGCCGCGTTCCGTGGTCTTGCGCAGCACGGTTTCATACTCACGCAGTTCCGACAGCACGGCGGGTCCTTCACTCCCGAGCAGATGTGGATCGTCTTCCAGCGCCCCCACCAGGGCTTCCACCGTCCGCAGACCGTCATTCCCGCGATACCACTGGGGCGGAGGCAAGTGCTTCAAAAGGTCGGGGTTTCCTGCGCCTTCTTCGATCAACAGCGCCATGGAAGCCTGATCGGCCGAAAAGAATTCGATCAAGGGCCTGACGCCTAGCTCCAATGCCAACCGCTCCACTGCGTTCTCGTATCGGGCCAATGCACGCCCGTTGACGAAGATGTCGTAGCCAGGATCTTCCCCTTCCACGACGATGTACATGCACGCAGCCATTGGGTGAAAGTGTACGTCGAAATTCACGCAGAATTTCCACTCGTAACCTCACAAGGAACTGCCTGACTAACGTCAGGTCCCATGCGGGGGATGGTCGTTTGAGAAGCATTTTCTATGGGGAGGGCGGCGGGTTGTCGCGTTTGAGGAGTAGCCGTGAGCTTTAGCTCACGGAATAAGGGTGCCGGGCGAAAGCCCTTTAGGGCTGGGCTCTTTGGCGATAACGGCTAGGGGAACTCCACGGCATTCCGATGCCGCCATTGCGCGGGTACATGGGCAGGAGCGGTCGCGCATTCGCGCGATACCCCACCCGATTGGTGGTGGACCGAAACATGGGCAGTGGCGAAAAAGCAGATTTCTGCGCTCCGGTCGAGATGACAGAGTTGTGGTGTGGATGCAAGAAGCATATCCCCTTCGGGGATGACAAACAGAAAGACAACAGCAACATCAATCGCAACGACAGTGGCAGCTACTCCGCTTCCTGCAGCCCGAGGTTCCCCGTGTCGTCCGCCTTGGGCGGCAGCAGAAGAAATACGGTTGCCAGAAGCAGCAGAGCTATCCCTACCGCGTATCGCACATCCATCTTGATGTGCAGGATCAACAGGCCTTCCACAATGACCGCGAGCGGCAGCAGGACAAATTGTCCCGACCACCGTGTTGCACCGAGCCTGAGGACGGTCAGCACGCTCAACAGAGCCAGAGCGCCGTCCAGAACAGCAGGCAGTCCCAGTCCGTGCCAATGGCCGGAGCCCTGCATGACGGCAGCCACAAGGAATGCCAGCGCCGCCCCGGCTAACGCCATCGATGCGCGCCAGAGGCGGTCGCCCTCGCGTGCGCGGAACCATGCCGCGCCAAGGCCGGTGGCCAGAGGTATCGCTGCGAGGAGCACGTCACGGCGGGCGTTACTTAGCGAGGGTTCGGGAAGCAACAAGAGCAACCCCGCGATCGCCGCGATCCCTGGCCATAACCTGCCCGCGAGGTTGGCGCCCTCCGTAGGCCGGAATGCCGGACGGGCCACAGCGACGACAACAGGCGCCAAAGCGAGCGTCATGGTAAGGCTTGCCTCGTCCATCGACACGCTCCGCACGAATATCCAGAGCAACGGCCCCACCAGCATCAACGCTCCGCTGAGCGCCGCTTCCAGCAGCAGCGTGGCTTTCGGCCTGGGGACGCGCCAGCGAGTCGCAAGCGTCAGCGCGAGGATGCACGCTGAACCGCATCCCACAACTTCCGACAGCCCCGTTGAACCCAGGCTCAGGCGTTCTCCAAATGTCCAACGCAGCAGGGTCAGCACACAGAGCAGTACGAAGGGCCACCACCGTTTCTTACGCGAGTCCCGTGAAGTTCCCACCTTCGTCAAAGCAAATTCCCTCATACGGTGAAGTTCTCAACATCTGAGAATGCCATTTTCATTGGGGGAAAATGGCTTCAGCACCCTCTCGTCCACCCCAGTCGAGCAGAGGTCGCTCGCTGGGGACCCCGATTCTTCGCGAAACGCTTTGAGGGAATTTGCTCCAGCCTTTATAGACGACTTAAACCGGAAAGCCGCGCACAAGGCGCGGCTTTTACCGGATTTATTTCGCATATCGCAGTCGCGAAACTGCGATTGAGCTAGCGGCTGCCGCCGTTGCCACCCTGCGGTGCACCGGCGTTGCCTCCACCACCAGGACGGCGTCCGCCGCGGCGGCGGCGGCGGCGCTGACCACCTGCGGGGCGCTGACCCTGCGGTGCGGGCGAGCCATCGGCATTCTGCTTTTCAGCCGGCTCGTCGCCGCCCTCTTCAGAAGCATTGTCCTCGCCTTCCTCTTCATCGCCTTCGAACTCCTCGTCATCCTCGTCGAAGTCGTCGCCGCCTTCTACAACGATGGTGTCCGTGTGGCGCGGCTCTTCGTCACGGCCCTTGCGCTCATCGCGCTCACGGCGTCCACCGCCTGCAGCCGGGCCCTGACCTTCGGTCGGAGCCGGATCGGGCAGGCCAAGCTTGGCGCGCTGTTCCTTCAATACGGCCTTGCGCGAAAGCTTGATGCGGTTGCCTTCGATGGCCAAGACCTTCACCAGGACCTGATCGCCTTCGCGAAGCTCGTCCTTGACGTCCTTCACGCGGTGCTCGGCGATTTCGGAAACGTGCAGCAGACCATCGGTGCCGGGGAAGATTTCGACGAATGCGCCGAACTCCGCCAACCGCACAACCTTGCCGAGATAGGTCTTGCCTACTTCGGGCACAGCCGTGAGGTCGCTGATCATCTGGATGGCGCGGGCCAGGCCGTCCGCATCGCTCGAAGCGACATTGACGCGGCCGGTGTCGTCCACATCGATCTTGACGCCGGTTGCATCGATGATGCCGCGAATGACCTTGCCGCCAGGCCCGATCAGGTCGCGAATCTTGTCCGTGGGGATCTGAATGGTGTGGATGCGCGGAGCAAACTTCGACTTCTCCTCGCTCGCGCCCGAGATCACAGCGTCCATCTTATCCAGCAGGAAGATGCGGCCTTCACGAGCCTGGGCCAGTGCTTCACGCATGATCTGCGCCGTGATGCCCATGATCTTGATGTCCATCTGCAGCGCGGTAATGCCATTGCGCGTACCGGCAACCTTGAAGTCCATGTCGCCGTAATGATCTTCCGCGCCTGCGATGTCGGTCAGGATGGCGTAGTTGTCGCCTTCCTTCACCAGGCCCATCGCCACGCCGGCAACCGAACCCTTGAGCGGAATGCCCGCCTGCATCAGCGAGAGGCTCGCTCCGCAGATCGTTGCCATCGACGACGATCCGTTCGACTCCAGAATGTCCGAAACCACGCGCAGCGTGTACGGAGACTCATCCTCGCTCGGCAGCACAGCCTCAATCGCACGCCATGCAAGTGCGCCGTGGCCGATTTCGCGACGGCCTACGCCGGTCATACGTCCAA
>DASYEV010000092.1:0-17558 GCA_036498835.1 Acidobacteriaceae bacterium
ACTGAGCTTCTGATTGTACTCATCCCCGCCGACTGAGTCTGTGTAACCTTCCACCTGGACCTTCAGACCGGGATAGAGCTGCAGAATCGTGGCGACTTTTGCCAGACGTACCTGGGTGTCCGGCTTCAGGGTGTACTTGGCAGTATCGAACAGCACGTCGCTCATGTTCACGATCAAACCGCGAGCGCTTTCGCTGGTGGAGAGAATCGTATTCAACTGCGCCTTGAGCTTCTCACGAGTGGCTGCTGCATCCTGCTGGCTGGCCTGAGCCTGACGCTGCGCTTCCGCAGCTCTAGCGCGGGCGTCCGCGGTTTCGGCTTCAGCCTGAGCGCGAGCCGCATCCGCTTTTGCTTTTTCCAGAGCAGCCGCATCGGCCGCTGCACGTGCCCGTTCGGCCTGGGCCTGCGCGTCCGCTGCCTGTTGCGCTGAAGCCGCAGCCTGATTCTGTGCCGCTACTTTGTCTTCCTGTGCCTGACGCTGACGTTCATCGGCCTGCCTGCGCAGGGTGGTGATGCGCGCGTCTTCGGCGCTTTGCACAGCCTCACGGGCGTAGGTGAACTCCATCTTCACATCGCGGTTCTTGCCGTCCTGGATGTCCTGCGCATTCTTGATATCCAACGCGACGCGATGCATGATGTCGGCGGCATACTGATCGGCGCCGGCCATACGCGCAATGCGTTGCGCGTTATAGGCCTCAAACAAAGGCAAGGGTGTATGCATGCGGTCGGTGACTGGCATAGGCACCGAGTGAGGGCCTTCGGTATTCGCGTACAGTCCTTTGGGCAGCAGGGCATAATGGACGTTCACAGTTTGCAGAACGCCCTGCGTGTTGTCGCGGAAAACATTCTGCGCGACAATCACGTCGCTGGGTGAAGACACCGCGAAATAGGGTTCAGCCGTGACGATCATGCCAAAAGACTGGAACGCCGAGCTGACGTCAAGGCTCGCCTTATCGCCTGCCAGCTCCAGTTCGCCGAGATTCTGTGGCTTGCCTTCGGCGGAAATAGCCCACAACACATAGGTCAGGTACTCTTCACCGAAACCGTTCGCTGGCGACAGGCCGGAAAATCGTACCGAGATATCGGTTTTGCCGGTTTTGGAATTGACCTTGGCTTCGCCCTTTATACCCGGCATCAGGTTGGTGCCTTGAAATCCCACGGTGGTCGAGCCGCTGCGGTTGAGATAGTTCACCGCCAGCAAGTCACGCTGCACGACCTTGACGTGATAAATGAAAATGCCGTTGGGGCCTTCTGCTACGACATTGGCGTTACGCGCACCAGGGGCCACGGAAGTAGGGTTAGGCTCCTGGGCATAGGCAGACAGGCACAGACCGGCCAACAAAGCCGTCACCGGAAGGACGGCTGAAATTGCTCTTCGTGCAAACATTGCGGGGTTCTCCTTGCCGAGCGTTCAACTGCTGCACCTGAATCTGCAGCCTGCGCCCGAGCGGCGCTACATGAACGTCGGATGCCCCACACGCTCGAAAGAGTTTCCCTTCGAGCGTGTTCTATATTTCGCGTGTGTCGCGGTTAAAGAAGCAACCATCCGCTGTTGAAACAACAACATGCGGTAACGGCGAAACGGGGTTACCAATGGGCCATGCTCCTGGGCGTAACTGCAAGCGTCCCTGGCCCAGGCATCACTGGGCCACTCGTCACTGACCGAGGATAGCCACGCCTCCCACACTCATGCTGTGCGCGATACGCTCTCTCCATTCTTCCGGCCCAGTGATGTGCACGCTGCTGCCCTTGCTATCGACGGCCACGGTGACCGGCATATCCTCCACCTCAAACTCGTAGATGGCTTCCATGCCCAGGTCTTCAAACGCCATCAGTCGAGAATGCTTGATAGCCTTCGACACCAGGTAGGCCGCCCCGCCGATTGCGATGAGATAAACGGCTTCGTTGTCGCGAATGGCGTCGATGGCGGAAACACCGCGTTCCGCCTTGCCCACCATACCCAGCAAGCCTGTCTGCTCCAGCATCTGGCGTGTGAACTTGTCCATACGCGTGGCCGTGGTCGGGCCGGCGGGACCGACGGCTTCATCGCGAACCGCTTCCACGGGGCCGACGTAGTAGATCAGCTTGTTGTGGAAGTCGACAGGAAGTTTTTCTCCGCGGTTCAACATTTCGGTCATGCGCTTGTGCGCCGCATCGCGGCCGGTCAGCAGCTTGCCATTGAGCAACAGCAATTCGCCCGGCTTCCAGGTTTTGATTTCCTCATGCGTCAAGGTGTCGAGATTCACGCGCTTGCCGCCGCTGACGTCGTAGGTCAACTTTGGCCAGGCTTCGAGATCGGGAGGATCGAGATAGACGGGTCCAGCGCCATCCAGCACAACATGCGCATGCCGTGTGGCCGCGCAATTGGGGATCAGGGCGACCGGCAGGTTAGCGGCATGAGTCGGCCATTCGAGAATCTTCACATCGAGCACGGTTGTAAGGCCGCCCAGGCCCTGTGCTCCAATGCCGAGCGCATTGATTCTGTCGTAGAGTTCCACGCGCAGCTTTTCGATGTTGGTCCTGGCTCCGCGCGCCTTCAACTCCTGCATGTCGATGGGATCCATCAGCGATTGCTTCGCCAGCAGCATGGCTTTTTCCGCCGTGCCTCCAAGTCCGATGCCCAGCATGCCGGGAGGACACCATCCCGCACCCATGGTGGGGATGGTCTTCAGCACCCAGTCGACGACCGAGTCGGAAGGATTCAACATGACGAACCTGCTCTTCGCCTCACTGCCTCCGCCTTTGGCGGCTACGGTGACATCCACTTTGTCACCCTGGACCAGCGACACTTCCACCACGCACGGTGTGTTGTCGCGTGTGTTTTTGCGGCTGAAGGCCGGATCGGCAAGAATGCTGCCGCGGAGTTTGTTGTCCGGATCAAGCCAGGCTTCGCGCACGCCTTGATCGCACATCTCCTGCAGCGTCATGGTGACGGGCCCCTCGCCTTTGACCAGATGGCATTCCATGCCGAGCTTGATAAAGATCGTGACGATGCCGGTGTCCTGGCAGATAGGCCGGTGACCTTCCGCGCACATACGCGAGTTCACCAGGATCTGCTTGATGGCATCTTTGGCCGATGGGGACTGCTCAAGATCGTAGGCGCGCGCCAGGTTGGTGATGTAGTCCACCGGGTGATAGAAGCTGATGTACTGCAGCGCTGCGCGAACGCTTTCAATCAAGTCGTCTTGCTGAATCTTTTTCATGGAATCCAAACCTCAAACAAAACAATTTTAGAGCGGTTTCGCCGCGCTTGGAGCTTGCCAGGCGTTAGATGCCGTTCCTCAAGGCGATAAACGGCGTGGGCTCCGCCTCCTATAATCGAATAGGCACCGTCGCAATTCCTTCCGGTCTGCCAACCCTTATGAGTGAAGCCATTGTCGAAATAGCCGGACTGCGCAAGGTCTATCCGGGCAAGAATCCTGTCACCGCGGTTGACGGGATTGACTTGCATGTAACAGCGGGTGCGATCTACGGCCTGCTTGGTCCCAACGGCGCCGGCAAGACCACGACGATCTCCATTGCCACGACTCGGGCGGTGCCTACAGCCGGTTCGGTGCGTATTGCAGGCATGGATGTGGTGGCGCATCCCGCGCTGGCGCGGAGAAGCATTGGCGTGGTGCCGCAGTACAACACGCTGGACCGGGCCTGCACGGTTGCGGAAAACATCCAGTTTCATTGCCTGTACTTTGGCATGTCACGCGCCGCGGCTCGCGAGCGAACCGCCCGGCTGCTCGAACAGTTTCGCCTGTCCGACCGGGCCGATGCGTATCCCCAGCACCTCAGCGGAGGTCTGGCACAGCGGCTGCAGATCGCCCGTGCCATTGCGCATCATCCCAAGGTGCTGTTCCTCGATGAACCCAGCGCCGGTCTCGATCCGCAAAGCCGTATTGCCATGTGGGAGGCTGTGCGGGGCCTGCGTGAAGAAGGCATCACCGTCGTGCTGACCACGCACTACATGGAAGAAGCGGATGAACTGTGTGACCGGCTGGCCATCATCGATCACGGCAGGATTCTGGTCGAAGACACACCCGCGGCGCTCAAGGCCAGCGTCGGTGGAGACAAGATTTATGAACTGCGGCTCCATGACAGTGCCCATACGAACGCGCTGCAGGCCCGTCTGCAGACGGTGCCCGGCGTGAATGGGGTCGATGCCATCGATGGCGGACTTCGCGTTCTGGCGCGAACGCAGGATGGCTTGCTCGCTTCGGTGGTAACAACTGCGAATGAATTTGGTCTGCGCGATGTGACGACCGCGGAGCCGAGTCTGGAAACCGTCTTCATCCGCCTTACCGGAAGGGATCTGCGCGAGTAGCCATGAGCGAATCGATTGCCAACGCAAGCTCCAATATCGCCATGGTCCGTCGCCGCGTGAGTTACACGCGTGCCTTCGCCGGCCTGATGTTACGTGATCTTTATGTGTTGCGGCGCGAAATTGCGCCCTTCCTTGTTCGCGTTGCCATGAACCCGCTGCTGTTTCTGTTTATTTTCACGTATGTCATGCCGCACATGGCAGGCGGGGCTGCGATGAACCCGACGGCGCAGATGGGCTCCGGTTCAGGAGGCTTCGGCACCGTTTTGCTGCCCGGCTTGATGGCCGTAGCCATCATGTTTTCCGGGATCGCTGCCGTTGCGCTGCCCTTGTCCCAGGAGTTCGGCATTACCCGTGAGATTGACGACCGCGTGATGTGCCCGCTGCCTATCGCTGCCGTGGCTTTAGAGAAGGTCGTGTTTTCCGCGCTGCAAAGCTTTGTGGCTGCAGGGATTGTGTTCCCACTGGCGTATTACATCCCCAGCACTCATGTTCAGGCACATGTGGAGAGCTGGCTGTTTCTCGCGGTGGTGCTGTTGCTTTCGGGGCTTCTGTCCGGCGCTCTGGGCCTGGTGATAGGAACAGCCGTACAACCCAAGCAGATCGGGCTTATTTTTGGTGTCGTGGTGATGCCGATCACGTTCCTGGGCTGCGTGTACTATCCCTGGGATGCGTTGAAGACGATCAAATTTCTCCAGAAGGCGGTGCTGGTCAACCCCATCGTCTACATCAGTGAGGGTCTGCGTTCGGCGCTGACGCCCGGAGTAGGGCACATGTCGAATGCAGTCATCCTGACGATGCTGACGCTGTTCTTCGTGCTGCTGATGTGGGCGGGTATACGCGGGTTCCGGCGCAGGGTTGTCAGCTAGAGGCGTTCTGTCGAAACGATAGTCGATGGTAGCGACATCAACTCTTAACGAGGGTCATCCTGAAGAAGCGAAGCGACTGAAGGATCCCCGTATTTTGCCTGTGGTGGCGATGATGCAGGTTGTCCTCGACACCGTTGTGGCGCCGGCGATGACTGTTGTCGGGGACGCGTCCCGCAATACTGGGATCCTTCGCCTGCGGCTCAGGATGACGCAACTTGAAATGTTGTGGTGGACCTGAAGCATGGGCAGGTGCAACAGCAGGTCTCTCCACTACGGCGCTGAAGCGCCTTCGGTCGAGATGACAAAGTTGAACTGAATCAAGAACACAGTGCCACTACCGCATCTTTGCCGCAATATCTTTCGCGATCAAGTCGCCGTGGAAGCGGCCGTTCTCGATGAAAATCTCATTGGTCCGTTCTCCCGCGACGATCACTCCGGCGAGATAGATACCTTTTGCGTTCGACTCAAGGGTTGCCGGATCGCAGACGGGGCAGCGTGCGTTCTCAGCATCCAGAGTCACACCCAGAGACTCGATGAAATCGAAGTCGGGATGGTACCCCGTCAGCGCGAAGACAAACTGATTGGGCAGAACTTTAGGGCCGCCGGGAGTCAGCAGAGTGACGGAGTCTTCCGTGATCTGGCTCACCGTGGTGCTGAAGTGGGCAGCGACTTCGCCATTCTTGATGCGGTTTTCGATGTCGGGTTTGATCCAGTACTTGATGTGCCGGTGCAGCTCCGCGCCGCGATGGACCAGGGTCACTCGCGCTCCATGGCGCCACAGGTCCAGCGCCGCAATGGCCGCGGAGTTCTTGCCGCCGATGACCAGCACATCCTGCGCGAAGTAGGGGTGCGGCTCATCGTAGTAGTGCAACACCTTGGGCAGATCTTCGCCGGGGATACCCATATAGTTCGGCAGGTCGTAGTAGCCGGTGGCTACGATCAACTTGCGTGCGTGGTGGGTGTGCTCGCGCTCGAACCGGTCGACGGTGTGCACGCTGAAATCTCCGTCGCCGCCTGCAACGCGGTCCACACGCTCATACTGGCGGATGTCCAGCGCATAGTGTTCGGCGACCTTGCGGTAATACTCGAGCGCCTCCGCGCGCGTGGGCTTCTGATTCGGCGAGGAGAAGGGCATGTTGCCGATCTCCAGCAGCTCCGGCGTGGTGAAGAACGTCATGTTGGCCGGATAGTGGAACAGCGAATTCGTTACGCAGCCCTTGTCGACCAGCACAACGCGAAAGCCCTGCAATTGGCAAGCAATAGCGCAGGCCATACCGGTTGGGCCTGCACCGATGACGAGCACGTCGTAAACATCACTCATGCCTCTATTGTAGGCAAGCGCTGAATTTGGCTTGAGAATTGGCCGTTGTTCAACGTGCAGCAAGAGAAAAGCCGCCTCGAAAGGCGGCCTAACGTTGAGGAGTTTTTGGAAGAGCTAAACGTCGATATCCACCAGCTTGTGGCTGATGGCGAACAACGCGAGTTCCAGGCGTGTGGAGACGCCGGTCTTGTCGAAGATATTCGACAGGTGGCGCTTCACGGTTTCTTCCGAGATGGTGTACTGCTTCGCGATGTCCTTGTTGGAGCAGCCCTCGACGATGCAGGTCACGACTTCCAGTTCGCGCGGAGTGAGGCCGTAGGTCTTGCGCTCGGGAACGGCGGCGGCCTTCTGCATCAGGTCATGCAGTGCGGCCAGCAGGTTCACGACACGCTTGCCGCCGATCCAGTAGTCGCCTGAAAGCACTGCGCGCAGGGATTCGCCGAGGTCGCTGGCCACGGAATCCTTCAGCACGATGCCGCGAGCGCCGATCTGCAGCGCTTCAATGATCTGCTGGGTGGAGATGGTCGCGGTCAGCAGGATGATCTTCACGCGCGGCGAGCGCGACATGATGGCGCGCATTGCTTCCAGGCCTGGCAGCTTCGGCATAGCCAGGTCGAGCAGAAGAATGTCCGGTTCCAGTTCCAGGGTCTGGGTGATCGCGTCGTCGCCATCGCTGGCTTCGCCAACCACGTCGAATCCCTTTTCCGCCGTCAGCATGTTCTTGACGCCGAAGCGCACAACCGGATGGTCGTCAGCGACCACAATGCGGATGACTCCCTGCCCGGGATTGATCGGGCTGGCAGAGCTGAAACCGGGCTTTCTGAAGGCAGTCGACATTGTGTTGGATTCTCCGTTGAAAAGGGGAACAGCTGGAAGATCACGCTAAGGCATTTCTCATGAGGGTGTACCCAGGGCCGAAAATGTTCAAGTCGTTTTCCCCGAAGAAAACGACCTTCACAGTTGCTTAGCGAGGACACAGCATCATGAGAAAGGCTCTAGCGTAACAAGCATACGCCGCAGCCGCTCGCATGCTTCAGCCATTTCGGCCAGGGTTGAGGTATCCGTGGTGGCACCTGTCTCTATGGTGGCAGCCAGGGACCTTAGCTCAAGAGCTCCCACCATACCGCAGCCACCCTTGATGGCGTGAGCCTCGCTGCGGCAGGTTTCGAAATCGCCGTGGGCCACGGCCAGACGTATCGCGTCAAGACGCTTCTCCACATCCGCGAGGGTGAACCGGTAAAGCTCTCCCACCTGTCCGGCGGGAAAGGAAGCGGCGAACTTTTCATAAACCTCCCGATCAAGGACGGGAGTTTCCGTGCCTGCATGGGAGGCGCTCCCTTCGGCAAGGGTTGCCCCGGGCTGGTTTCTCGCCTGCCGAACCGCATCATGCACCGCTTCCATTTCGAAGGGCTTCATCAGGAAACCATCGATCAACGCCAGGACGTCTTGCTGAGGCGGGCTTGCGCTCATGCCGAGCAGGGGCGTCCCTCCACAATGCTCGCGGAGCCGCGTTAGCAGTGTGCGTGTATCGATGTCCGGAAGATGCAGATCGGTGAGTATGGCATCCGGGGCGGCGTCGTCTGCGAGCACCCGGAGAGCATCTTCAAGGGTTTCGGCGGTTGTGACCTCATCGCCGTCCGCTGCCAGCAGGGCGCCCAGGAGCTCGCGCATCACGGCGTCGTCATCGAGCATCAGCAACCGCAGCTTCGCGTTTCCGGTCATGCAGCAAGGCTAACGAAACTTTGCGATTGCCGTAAGCTCAGGAACTTGCCCTTGCTCCATCGCCCCGGCTCAGGCAGACTGGCGTTGTTCGTTCCTGACGCTCAAAAAGCCCGCAGTCCCGCGGTGCAGTGAGGTGCAATGGCGCCGAACAACCCGGAAGACGATCACGGCGAGGCGCCCCCTCCGGCCGAGAGTTCACCGCCGCCTCCCGATCCGGTGGCGCTGCAGAAGCGCGTCGAGTACCTGGAGTGGCTGACGGGCATGATGGCGGCGGACCTCACGCTGATCCGAGAGCGTAATCCAGCCGTCTTCCGCAGTCTTCCCGTGCCTGGGCGACAGGCCGCCCCGCCGCCTCAGACCACAACCGCCGGCGTCCCGCAGATTCCCATCGCCGGAGCCCACCATGCCGCGGTGTACGCACAGTCTGTTTCGACTGAGCCGCCGCAAACTATGCGCCCCGCGCGGACGGAGTCGCTGGAGTCCCAACTGGGGTCGCGCGTCCTCAGCAAAGTTGCGATCGTGCTCCTGCTGTTCGGCGTGGCCTGGTTCCTGAAATGGGCCTTCGATAACCGCTGGATCGGACCTTCGGGCCGCATCATCGCAGGTCTGGTTGCGGGCGTCGCGGTAGTCATCTGGTCGGAGCGGTTTCGTAAGCATGGCATGGCCGCCTTCAGCTATGGGCTCAAAGCGGTCGGCACCGGGGTGCTGTACCTGAGCCTCTGGGCGGCCTTCCATGTCTACCACCTCATTCCCTCCACGCCCGCTTTGCTGGCGATGATCGCGGTCACGGTATGGAACGCATACATGGCCTGGGCTCAGGATGCTGAACTGCTCGCCGGCTATGCGCTGCTGGGTGGATACCTGACACCCATTCTGCTCAGCACCGGTGGCAACCACGAGATATTCCTCTTCACGTACCTGTTTGTCATCGCCGTCTGCGTGGCGGTGCTGGTGCGCATGAAGCCCTGGCGGCGGCTTCTGCTCGGTGCTCTGCCTGTAACGGCTATTTTCTTTATCGCGTGGTTCGCTGCTCATTTCAGTCCCGATCAATCCACCCGAACGCTGTTCTTCGCCATGCTGCTGTGGGCCACATTCGCGGCTGTCCCGCTAGTGGCGCGAGAGCGCGGGGTGATCGTCGACGTCCTGACTCCCCAAGGCACGGCGCTTTTCGGGGCATTGAGCGTCTACGCCACGCTTTCCAATAGCGGGGGCGATGCGGCGGAACCCTGGTGGGCCGTCCTGTTCTCTGCGCTCTATCTCGCCATGGCGCGACTGCGGCGCGAGCGCATCTCTTCGGCGATTCATCTTTCACTCGCAATCGTCTTTCTCACCGTTGCTATTCCCTTGAAGGCCAACGGCCGCGGCATCACTGCCGGCTGGCTTGCCGAAGCGGTTGTGCTCCTCTGGGTGGGATCGCTTGAGAGCATGGACCCGCGGACACGCAAAACACTTCGCCTGCTTGCCTATGGAGCTCTTGCACTGGGGGTTGGAGGAGCGTTGTTCGGTCCCTCGATTCTGGGCGAACGACTTCATCCCTTCACGAACAGGAATTTCCTGACATCCATGGGCGCTATCGTCGCTCTGGGCTGCGCTGTCTTTCTGGAGAACCGCAGCAAGAGCGAGGAGCCCAGCCCGTCGACACCCAGCGCGTCAGCACCCAGCTCGTCGGTACCCAGCGCGTGGGAGCCCGGCAATATCGCGGCGATCGCGTTCGTCGTTCTCAATCTGGTGTTGCTGGTTGCAATGTATCGCGAGATCACGGCTTATTTCCTGGATGGAGTTTCAGCGGCGGCCTGGCGGGATGGAGCCGAAAGCGCCGGCTTCGCTTATTCAGGCTGGATGATGTTGCAGGGTAGTGTTCTGCTGATCGCGGGCTTTGCGTGGCGAATCCAGTTGGCACGTTGGCTAGGCCTCATCCTGCTCGGTGTCACGGTGGTGAAGGCCTTCCTCTTCGATATGAGTTACCTTGGCACGGGCTATCGTGTCTTCAGCTACCTCGGCCTTGGCGTGGTGCTGATGGCGGTGAGCTTCGCCTATCAGAAGGACATGCTTGGCCTGCGCCAGGTGGCTGCAGGCAATCCGGCGCCCGAAGAGGAAGTGCAGCGATGACGTTGCGACTCGCCGCCGCGGCTTTGCTCTTCTGGCAAATGGCTTCCGCGCCGGAGCCGGGACCGGCTCCTGAACCGAGACACTTCCACTTCCTTCGCGATGTGAAGCTCGAAGGCCATCGAGCCGGCCAGACATGCACCACGCTCGATACAACGGTCTTTGCGCATGCCGCTTCGGAGTCGCTCAACGATCTGCGTGTCTACGCGAACGGCACAACGGAAACCCCGTTTATCACCACGGAAAGCGCGACGGAACGCATCGACCAGCAGCCGGCGGCACTACGCAATGCCGGCATGCGCGGCGGGGACATCGTCTTTGATCTCCTGATGCCGCGCCGTCCTTACACGGCCGTGGAGCTTGGGCTGAACGCGAAGGACTTCATCGCAACCGCGAAGGTCTCGGGTTCAGACGGGCGGGGTGGCGCTCCGGTGGAGCTGGGCAGCTTCGCCCTTTTCGATCTCAGCGGGCAGCATCTCGGCCGCTCAGTCACTTTACCGCTTCAGGAATCCACCTTCGCCGAATTGCACATCGCGCTGCACATGGTTTCCAGTCCAGGCTCGGGGCAGCAGGCATTTGCGGCAGCGATGGTTACTGGAGCCGAGGTGCCGCCCAGCCGTGAAGCGCAAACCCTGTTTTCCTCTGTCGCTGCGATTACGGCAATGACGCAGCGCGGTCACGAGACGATCGCCACCGTGCATCTGCCGGCACATGTTCCGGTGGAGCGGATTTCGTTTGAGCTCGACCCTGGGTTCCACAAGAATTTTCTGCGCACTGTGAACGTGACTGCGAAGCCCGATGACGCGCAGGACACGGCTGCGGTGGAAACGTTGAGTGGAGAAATTTCGCATGTCACCCTGCCGCCGGAGCTGGTTCAGGAGGCGTCGGATTCCGGACTGGACAAGCGCAGTCTCGACGCAGTGCTGGGCGCCGATCTGCGCAAGGGCGCGACGGTTGAAATTGCCGTGGAAAACGGGGATGACCCACCCCTCCCGATCCGTGCGGTCCATCTGGAAATGCGCGAACGCCGGCTGTGTTTTGACGCCTCCTCTTCTTCGGGAGACACCTACACCCTGATGTACGGCGACCCCGCGCTTCAGCCGCCTCAATATGACTATCGCCGCTTGTTTACGGAGTCACCCGCGGCCGGCAGAGCGGAGCTTGGCGCGGAGCACGCGAATCCTGATTTCGTTGCTCGTGTTGATGAGCGCCCTTACACGGAGCGCCATCCCGAGTTGCTCTGGGTGGCGCTTATCGCCGCTGTGGCTGCGCTTGGTATCGTGGCTCACCGCACGACGCGGAAACGGCATCGATGAAAGAGAGAACCAAAAAGGTCGTGCGCCGGGCAGTTGTTTTTCTTCTCTTTCTCTACGCGAGCTTTTGCACTGCCGCGGGGATCGGGCTGGCGAACATATCGCTCGACTATCCGAGGATGCCTCTCCGGCAAAGCGATGCGGTCCACGATCGAATCCGGCGCGAATTCCAGGCGGAAATCGAAGATGTCAGCCTCAAGACCGCGGATGGCGTGGCGCTCAAAGCCTGGTTCATCCAGCCACATCAGGGCAATGGGAAGAGTGTCATCCTCCTCCATGGCATTGGAGGCAACCGTATCGATATGTCCGGTTATGCCGACACGTACCTGCGCAACGGGTACTCCGTGCTCCTGCCCGATTCGCGAGACCACGGTGAATCGGGTGGAACCTTCATCAGCTACGGCATCCTGGAACGTGACGATGTGCGCCTTTGGGTTGAGTACCTGCGCGCCCGGGTTCCCGGCTGCACCTATCTGCTGGGCGAATCATTGGGAGCCGCGATCGGCGTGCAGGCAACGGCGATAGAGCCGCAGCTTTGCGCAGCGGCCGTGGAGTCCCCGTTCGCCACGTTTCGTCAGGTCAGTTATGAACGCATGGGCCTCTTCACTCATACCGGGACGCTCTTCTGGGAGACAGCGGCCCGGCCCATTCTCGAAGTCGCCATCCTGTACAGCCGTCTCCGCTGGGGCATCTATCTGCCCAATACGGAACCAATGAAGGCAGTGCGGCGGTCCGGTCTGCCTACTCTGCTGATTGCCGGGACTGAAGACCACCTCATCCCCATGCACCACGCGCAGGAACTTTACCGGGCCTGTCCTTCGCATTGTGCGTTGTGGATTGTGCACGGGGCCGATCATGGCGGAGCGTCTCGCGTCGCTGGGCCCGAGTTCGACCGCCGCATCCTCGAATGGTTCGCGCAGCATGACAAGTAGCAGCGAACAGCTCTCAGTTAACAGCGAACAAACAAGCCAGAACCGCCACCAAAATGGGTGCCCCATTCATCGCGCAAGCTCTTCGCGCGATGAGTGGGCCTGCACAAAAGCCAGGCCTGGTAGGTCTACCGCAGCGCGGTATCCACCTCTTTGTAGTATTCCGGCGACTTGAGGATTTCGCGCGGTTTCGACCCATCCGCTGGTCCCACAAGACCATCGCGCTCCATCATGTCAATCAGGTGCGCGGCACGGCCGTAGCCGACGCGAAGGCGGCGTTGCAGCAGCGACGTCGAGGCTTTCCCGAACTCGAATACCAGTCGCACGGCATCATCGAACATCGGATCGTTGTCATCGCCGTCATTGGCACTACCTTCGCCCGAACCTTTTTCATCCTTCGGTCCTTCGAGGAAGCCTTCCGCGTACTCCGCTTCGCCCTGCTGCTTCCAGAACTCGGTGACGCGTGAGATTTCCTTCTCAGTAACGAAGGGCGCATGGACGCGCTGCAGCCGCGATGTTCCCGGGGGCAGGAACAGCATGTCGCCGCGGCCAAGCAGGCTTTCGGCGCCGTTGGAGTCGATGATGGTGCGTGAGTCCACTTTGGTCGCCAGGCGGAAGCTCATACGCGTAGGCACGTTGGCCTTGATCAGGCCGGTGATGACGTCGACGCTGGGCCGCTGCGTTGCCAGTACCAGGTGAATGCCGACGGCGCGGGCCATCTGCGCGAGACGCGTGATGGCTTCCTCCACGTTGGCGCGATCGAGCATCATCAGGTCGGCGAGCTCGTCGATGATGATCATGATGTAGGGCAGCGGTTCCTGGTTAACGTCCTCGAACAGGTACTCGCTGCCGTGCTCGAACAGCTTGTTGAACTGATCGATGTTGCGGACGTGGTTCGCTGCCAGCAGCTTCAGGCGGCGCTCCATCTCCTTGACGGCGTTGCGCAGCGCGTTGGCCGCGAGCTTGGCTTCGGTGATGATCGGCGTGAACAGGTGCGGGATGCCTTCATACATCCCCAACTCCACGCGCTTGGGATCGACCAGGATCATGCGTACCTGTTCCGGCGTCGACTTGAACAGCACGCTCATGATCATGGCGTTGATGGCGACCGACTTACCCGAACCGGTAGAGCCGGCGATCAACACATGGGGCATGCTGGCGAGGTCCGCGGTCACGATGCGGCCATTGATGTCCTTGCCCAACGCGATAGGCAGCCGCGACTTCGACTGCGCAAAGCTTTCGCATTCCACCACATCGCGCAACCAGATGGTCTCGCGGTCGTGGTTGGGAACCTGGATGCCGACGGTCGACTTGCCGGCCATGCGTTCGATCAGGATCGACTCCGCCGCCATGGCGAGACAGAGATCGTCGGCGAGTCCGGTCACGCGCGAGTACTTCACACCGGCGTCGGGACGGAACTCGAACGTGGTGACTACAGGACCGGGGTTGATCTGCTCTACATTGCCGTCCACGCCGAACTCGGCGCACTTCTCTACCAGTATCCGTGCTTCTTCACGCAAAGCATCTTCACGCACGGTCGCATGCTTATCGTCGCGGAAGAGGAGATCGCTGGAAGGCAGCTTGTAGCCGCGGACCGACTTCGGCGCGATGGCGACCGAGCGCATGTCGGCGTCGGCGCGTTTGCCGAATGCGATGTTCTGCGCGGCAATGTCCGCCATGGGCGAAGGCATGGGCGGAGGAGGAGGCGCGGGCTTCACAAGCTGCGGCCTGGGCTGAGAACTCGGCGCACGTGCCGGCGGGGGTTCCGGCACATCCAGCGACTCCAGCGTAAGCGGCTTGATCTTACGTTCAGGGGCGTCCAGCCAGTTATCGTCCAGTGCGGCCGTCTGTGCGCCAGTTTGTGCAGGTCCGCGCATCGGCTCGGCTGCCGCGGCAAGCTGAGCCGCAAAGGGTGCAGCGGCGGCAGCGGCAGCGTCCACGCCGGTCAATGGGAGTTGATCGACGTTGGTGCGAGGCATGGTTTCCCAAACCGAGGGAGGCTCGGGTGCGAACTCGGCGCGTTTGCTCTCTTCTTCCGCCGCGCTCGTATCTTTCACCTTGCGGCGGCGCAGCCACCCAAACCAACCGGATACCAGCGAGGAATTGGTGGCGGGCACGGTCTCCGAAGCGAAGTCTTCGCTGGGTGCGGCAAACTTCGACGCAGCCTTTTCGGCTCGGTCTGCCCGGCCCTTCGCTTTCGCGACTGCCCGTTCGCGTTTGGTCTCGTAAGCGCGAATCACCTGATCCGCTTCCTGGTCCTCCCGGCGCTGTTTCCGTGCTTCCCAACGGGCGCGTATGTTGCGGATGAACGCGAAGTGGGAGCTGAACCACTCGCGCGCGCTGACAATCAGGAAGGTCGTAGACAGATACAGCGACAGAGCCACCATCAGCGAGCACAGTGCGATGGTCCCGGGCAGGTTCAGCATGCGCAGCATGGTGTCGGCCACCACATCGCCGAGCGCTCCTTCAATGGGGGCAGCGCCTCGCCAGCGCATTGCGCCGGGCAGCAGGGCAATCGCGGCGGGTGCAAACAGCAGCCACAAGGCCAGGCCGGCGGACTTTGCGATGGCCGAGCCCACACGTTTGGACCGCATCCACGAAATGCCCAGCCGGATCAGCAACAGAGGCACCGCAAAGAAGGCAACGCCAAAGCTCTGCAGCAGCAGGTCGGAGACGTAGGCCCCGACGATACCCGTCCAGTTGTGGGGATGGTGTGAGCCGGCAACGGTGTTGAACGAGGGGTCCGAGGGAGTGTAGCTGAGAAGTGCGAGGAGGAGGAGGCCGGCGGCGGCAAGCACGATCAGCCCGAGCATCTCATTCAGGCGGCGGCTGCGCGTTGGGTAATAGACGAGTCTCTGGGGTTTCATGTGGGGTAGAGTGACGCGCATAGCCCTTCGTTGCCACGCGCATGACTTGCGCGGCGAAACAGGGACCGGAACACACCAGAGCACACTCATTGTTCCATACGGCTCTGTGGGGCGGGACACGCTCTGGGGCCTGTACCAGGGTGGAACCAGAGTGGTGACGGGTTGCGTGTGCTCAAAACAGGGCGCTTAGGCGGCTCGAAAGAAGGCAAACGCAAACTGCATAGCCTGCATCCTTTCTAGCAATGGGCATTTGTACCCGGGATGGGGAGCTGGTCCAGACATGCGACGACAGGGGAGTGGGATTTTCGCGATTTCTCCTGCTTGCCGCCGGCAAAGGAGAATCGCGCCAACCGGCGGACCCTGTACGTTGCGTGACCTTTGAAAGGGAAGCATGGCAAACGAACTGGATGGTTCGAATAGAAACCAGGAAACCGAGAAGGTTTTACTGGAAGTGATCAAGATCTTAAACGATGGACAGAAGGGTTTTGCCGATATTGGCGAACACCTCAAGGACGATACGCTGAAACGCTATTTCCTGGCCGAAAGCCTGAAGCGCGCCAATTTCCGGGCCGAGCTCGAAAATGAGCTGCACCGGGCAGGCATCGCCGACGTGAAGGAAGGCGGAACAGCGTCCGGGACCGCTCACCGTATATGGGGCGATCTCAAGGCCAAACTTGGAGCCGGTGATCACAGTTTGCTGGAAACGGCGGAGCAGGGCGAGGATGTTGCGAAGAAAGCCTACAAGGATGCTCTGGAGAAGGAGCTTCCGCTTCCGGTCCGGCAGCTGCTTTCCGAACAGCAGGCCCACGTCAACAACTCCCACGACTATGTGCGCGATCATCGCGACGCATTGGCGGCAAAATAGCGAGCGCAGGCATTCTCTCCGACAATTGCGCCGGGGCAGCCAGTCATTGGCTGCCCCCTTTTTTCTTCCTTGGAATCGGCTCGAAAGAGGGCCTTCGTGCAGCTTGGTCGAATCCTGATGGGCGCGATGTATGTGGCAGCCGGGCTGGCTCATTTCGCTTTCCCGCACCTGTACCAGAGCGTCGTCCCGGACTATCTGCCGGCACATCATGCTCTGGTGATGCTCAGTGGGGTTGCTGAAATTGCCGGCGGTGTTGGCGTGACGATTCCTGCGACACGCCGAGCGGCGGCTTGGGGTCTGGTTCTTCTGTTGGTCGCAGTGTGCCCGGCGAACACCTGGATGGTGCAGCACCCGGAACGCTTTCCGCAGTTCCCGTTTTGGTCGCTTTGCCTGCGTCTGCCGCTGCAATTGCTATTCATTGCGTGGGCATGGCGATACACCCGGAGGCCGGGAGGTGTGCAGCGTAGCGATGCCGGTGGAAGTGAACTTCCCTGACACCAAAACGGATAGCGCTTAACAGTATCGATGGCCTTCGCCAGAT
Source organism: Acidobacteriaceae bacterium (assembly GCA_036498835.1). Classification (GTDB taxonomy): domain Bacteria; phylum Acidobacteriota; class Terriglobia; order Terriglobales; family Acidobacteriaceae; genus Granulicella. The sequence goes on from DASYEV010000092.1 coordinate 16,842, forward strand.
CAACTCTTGATGAGGATGCACATGATGAAGCGCCCAGATAAGTTGCGATTGCCACCAATCAAAGCGCCAAGGGCGCGCTCTATACCAGCGTGGGGCGAAGCCCCACGAACGCGCCCTAGAGAGGTTGAGGGCTGAAAGCCAGGCCTTTCAAGGTGTCTGCCTCATAGTGAAAAACGCTCTGTGAGAATATCGCACGAGGTATTTGTTTTGCTTAAGGACACGGGTTCACCCGTGTCGTATGTTGCGGCAGGATCGCGGCTTGAGCCGCTGAGGTACCCGTATCAAGCTTGAGAAGACGCTGGAGTCGCAGTGAGGTGCTGTGGCCGCCTTGGAACGGTTTCTCCGGGGCTGAAGCCCGCGTCGTTTTGACTTTGAACGTCACGGGTGAACCCGTGACCTTAAGCAAAGCGATCTGGTGCCGCAGACACTTCCAAGCTTCCATCGGATAAAGTTCGTGACCTTGAAAGGGCTGGGGCTGAAAGCCCGATCTATTTGCCCGCAAAATTTTTCGGGAAGAAGACTGTGAATGTGCAAGTCATCGCATTGGGTGGTGTCCCGGATCAAGGGCAGGAGCCCAAGCAGGTCTCTTGTATCTGTATAGGTACCGGCATTTCTGACATGGATGCCGTAGCCGTGAGCCGGATGGCCATCCGGCCCACGGCGCGGCGTAGGCGCCCGTTTGTCTCTCGGTTGTCCACCGCAGTGGAGTTTTTGGGC
>DASYEV010000093.1:0-7708 GCA_036498835.1 Acidobacteriaceae bacterium
TGCGAAAGGTGAAGGCGCGCACACGCGAAGCACTCGAGCAAGCTATCGCCGAGGCCCTCACACTCATCTCTCCCGATAACGCTAAGGCTTGGTTCCAGCACTGCATCTCAGGACTACACTAATTCGGGAAATGCTCTAAAGCGCGATATGGGGCCGCAGCTAGGCAGCAAGCTAAAGCTTGCTTCTACGCCTCAAAAGCAACGACAACAGCGAAGGTGAGTCGGGCCACTATGAATGTTGAGGAAACTGCAGCAGCTTCTCGCCGTGCAGCGCGGTACGAACTTCGTGGAGCAGTTCGTCGGAGAAGGGTGGAGTCGCGCCTGCGTGCCCCGCGACATAACTCCCGCACAGATTCGCGACTGTGTTGACAGCAGATAGCGACCCGCCGAGCAGCAGCGCATGCACCATGCCTGCTGTGAATGCATCCCCGGCGCCAACCGTGTCTTCCACCAGCACTGGAAAGCCGGGGTGGGTATCCGTGCCGTCGCGCGTGACCAGAAGACTGCCGTGCGGACCACGGGTAATCGCAACCATGCGGCAGGACGGAGCGAACTTGAGCACGCTGCGTGCTGAAACTTCCTCGTCGGCCAGAGTCTCTTCGCCCAGGGGATGTTTCGCATCGGGCTCCATGAAGTTGATGACCAGAGAAAGTTCCTCTTCGGAAATCTTGATGACGTCCGCATGTTGCAGCGACCATGCCAGGGCTTCTTCGGAGAAGTACGGCATGCGGACGTTCACATCCAGCACGCGTAAACACTCGGGCTCCACGGCTTCAACCAGCGTCCGGATCGTCTGACGAGAGACCTTCTTCCGTTGGGCCAGCGTGCCAAAGCACAGCGTGCGCGATCGCTTGACCAGCTCCAGCGCCTCCGGCTGCAGGGTAATTTCATCCCAGGCGGCAGGCGCCGAGATGCCATATTCGGGATGGCCATTCGGCTCGACAACAACCGTTACGGTTCCGGTTGGCAGCTCCGGCGCTGTCTGGATCATCGAAATGTCGAAAGGCAGGCCGCTGGTTTCTTCGGTCAGCAATTTCAGGGCATCGCGCCCCAGCAGATCCGCACCCACGCAACTCAACAAAGCCGCCTCATGGCCAAGGCGGGCACAGCCTATCGCGAAGTTGGCCGTCGTGCCGCCCAGGCGCGCACCCGCCGGCAGCAGGTCCCACAATAGTTCGCCAACGGCTACGACAGGCCCGGGAAGGGGTTGCGTCATGGACTCCTTGCAAGTGTCAGGACACGGCGAAGCACCGGCCTGAGGAACTGCGAGAATGCTAGTGCAAATCCCCTCATACGTGAAGTGTTTGACATCTGAGAATGCCATTTTCCTAATAAGAAACAACGCTGGCATTAGGGGCGAAGGTGTGGCCCTTGCCGCTGGTGGCGGAACAGACCAGCGCCAAAGGCGCGGCACATACCAGCATGGGGTGAAGCGGGGACCCCGGCGAGCGCACTTTGCTCGCTGGGGAAGTGAAACCCCATGTCAGATCACACAGAGTTCAAAGGGCTGAAGGCCCGACATATGCTCTCGCTTATGTCGCCGCAACATACATGATTCATCCGGCATGTATGTTGCGGTGATCGGCCGGACTTTCGGTGGCTGCTTATATGTCGCGCCTTCAGCGCTCGTATTCTATGGCTACCCGTTACATGGGGTTTCACCCCATGCTGGTATATGCCGCGCCGTTGGCGCTTGGGACTTGCTCGCATACGAGTTCGTGACCTCTCCGACGATAGATGAAACGGTCGGCCCCTTTCATCCATCAGAGTCGGCAACGACGGTGGACGACTTGGGAGAAAATGGCGTCAGCACTTCCTCTACCACCCCAGCCGAGCACAAATCGCTCGCTGGGAACCCCGGGTTCTTCGCTATACACCTTGAGGGAATTTGCTATAAGGTTGGGGCCTCAACCTGTAAATACCTAACTGGAGACCTTTGAATGGAAAGCCCCGCCGTAGTGCGATCTTTCTCCTTGCTAAAAGCGCCCTGACCGGCGCGTTGGGGGCCTGCTTTTTGGTTTCGATACGGCGGTTATCTCGGGGCCGACGCATCTGCTGACGCAGCAGTTCCACCTGTCGGACGCGCGGCTGGGCTTCACCGTCTCCATCGCATGATGGGGCACGGTCATGGGGTCGATGACCAGTTAGGCCGGACACTAAGGCATTTCCCATGAAGGTGTACCCCGGGGCAAAGATGTTGAAGTCGTTTTCCCCCAAAGAAAACGACCTTTTCAGCCGCTTCGGGAGGGCACGGCATCATGGGAAATGCTCTAAGGCACGGCACAAGTCCGGCTTTAGCCGCTGAGGACATGCCCCTGCCGAACGTATGGGGGCAGAAGCAGATCTCTCCGCTACGCTGGCGGCTTCCCTCACACTTCGCCTTTCGAAATTGGCGAGGACCGTTTTCGTTGGAGGAAAACGGCTTCAGCATCCTCTCTCACCCTGCACCCTGAGTGAGACCGCCAAACGCTCCGGTCGAGATGACAGATTGGTGGTTGAGCGGGAGAGAAGCAGATCCTGTTCGCGTCATCGTCAGATCAAACCAGGATTGCTCGACGGGTAATCAGGACACTCACGAAAGTGTCCTGATAGGCACACCCGCAGCAGCCTGCCAAAACTAGCGTGTTCCTGACGGCATTTGCGCCGTCAGGAGCCAAGCATGCGTTCCACATACCTCACAATTCTGACCGTCGGGGCCGCGCTCACGCTGCATCCGTGGGCAGGAAAAGCACAGGCGCCGATTGAGCGCCGTTCTCCACCCGCCGCGCAAACGTTGCCGAACGCGCCGGCACCCACAGCCGGCGAGATCGAGGCTGACAACCAGTGGCAGGAGCTTGCGCGCAGGGCGAACCGGGGTCCGCGCACCGAGATTCGCGTGCAGGCCATGGGCGAACCCATTCGCTGTGATCTCGACGCCGTAACCCCCGATGAGCTGTTCTGCGTGGAGCATCGCGCCGTGCATTCGCCGCTACGCGACGTTCTGATCCCACCTGCTCCCTATCGTGTACCGCGCGCCGACGTTCGTAACGTGCGCACCGGTGGCCGCGACGGGAGCACAGCGCTTGGCGCGCTGATCGGCGCGGGAGTTGGAGTGGGGCTGGGTTCAGCCAGCGCGGCCTCGCGCTCCAGTGGTGGTCAGCTTATGGGCGGGCTGCTGTTCGGGCTGGCCGGCGCAGCCGTCGGCCACTTCCTCCCATTCAGGGGCCATGTCGTTTATCAGCGCCCCTGATGTACACACGGAGTCGCGCAATCCATGCTCAAGGAGATACTTCATGAATCGTTTATCGATACTGTTTGTTTCGGTGCTTGCAGGGAGCATCGTGGTGACCGCCACGGCTCAGCAAACTGGTGTTCCCGCGCCTGCTACCGAGGCACGTACGGAACGGGTGGACATCCCGATCATCAAAGCGGATTTCCCCGCGAGGCCGGTCGTTCGGGAGTGGGACGCGCTGATGCAACACAAGCCGGAGGGAAAGCTGACGTTGGTCACCGTGCCACAACCGGGAGTTCGTCACACGTGCCGGATAGCTTCCATCTCCGAGAAGGAACTGATCTGCAAGGGCAAATTGGGACACACTACGGCTTATCGGAATGACGATGTCGCCGCCTTGATCAACCCGGCAGTGCATGACCGCCTGTGGCCTTGGGTTCTTGGGTTTCTCAGTGCGGGTGGGGGAGCGATTGCCGGTGCCTGTCTGGTTGCTTCGGTATGGGGTGCAGTTCTCCTGGCCATCTTAGGAGCGTTTTTTATTTTGGCTACGGGGCCGTGGGATTCGGGAACAACGACTCACCCGAGACCGTCGACTACCTTCGTCCAGGCGCCGTGCTCAGTGTTCAGCTGCGCTACTAAGTTTGCCTCGTCATTCTGATTCGCCGCCTTGGCATTCGCCCCAGACCTTGGGCACCCACGGCTGCTCGAAGCGGCCCCACTCTCAGTCAAGGAGCTATTCGTGAATCGCATCTCCATCGTGCTCGTTTGTCGACTCGCCGGAATTATTGTCGTAACGGCTACCGCGCAAGAAACAGATGTTCCTGCTCCTGCCCGTGTCGAGGAGAGTCGGTCCCCGCCTGAGTGGTGAAGCTGCGATGAACGGAACCGCTTCAGTACAGCTTCGGCCACTCCAGCATCGAGTGCTTCTTCAAGTCCGGCTGCAGGGTGACGGTCTGCTCGCGTTTGTCGCGGAGCACGGTGAGAATCAGCGCCCTGCCTTTGGTTGCATGCAGGCGTTTGTTCCAGTCGTTCACGTTGCGCATGCCGATGGTGTCTGCACGCAGCACGATATCGCCTGCCCGGAGCCCGGCAAGCGCGGCCGGGCTATTGGGTTCGACCCCATGTACCAGCAAACCGATGCCTTGCGGAGCGCCGAAAAAGCCCGCCAGTTGCGGCTCCATGGCTTCCACGTTCAACCCGGTGTAAGGGTTACGCAGCATGCTGCTGATAAAGCCCTGGGTGGGGTGTGCAGGCGGCGTTGCCGGTGTCGTGTCCGCCGCGTAACTTTCCATGAAGTTGCTGCCGCCCATATCGCTCGCGGGCGGAGGTGGCTGCACGGACCTGTGGTCCTGCCACACCTGGCGCTCCAACTCGTCGCGGTTGGCGAGATCGGCCTTCATGGTCAGGGGATGTCCTTCGCGCAGGATGGAAATTGCGATAGAGACACCCGCGCCCGCATCGTGAATCATGCGGCGCAGCGCATCGGCTCCCTGTACAAGTTGCCCATTGATCTTGATGACGATATCGCGCGGACGCAGTCCAGCTTTGCCCGCGGGTCCATCATGGTCGACCATGGAAATTTCCGCGCCCCGGTTCTTGCCCAGGTGCAGCGCGCTGGCTTGGTCTTCAGGCGTGTCATGGAATTCGACCCCAAGATAGCCCGGTGTGCGCTCGCGCACAGGGATGCCATGCGAATGGTGGAGCGTGGAGGTACTGGCGACGCAGGGAAGAGCCAAGCAGGCCAGCAGCGTGGCGGCTGCGAAGGCGCGTCCCGGCTTCCAGGCCGGGGCCACACGGTTTTGCGGTGAAACAATCATTCTGAAAACCCGATGGATATTGATGCTACTACTGGATGTCCGCCACGCCCTGAAGGACCTGGAACGATGCATTGCGAATGGCGGGGTTGGCGTCCTCGGTCGAAACGCTGCGCAACACCTGGCGCACGCTCGAGTCGGCTCCTACCGGGCCCAGCAGACTCACCGCCCGTTGCCGGACGTCGGAGTTGGCATCATGCATCAGCGAATCCAGCACAGCGTCACGCACGCTCTGGTCCTGTTCGACATAGGGCTTCAGGCCGGCCAGCGCGGTCAAACGCACCTTCGGGTTTTTGTCATAGCGTAAGGAAACCAGCAGTGTATTGCGCAGATCGCCGCTGCCGTCACCGTCGCAGCGATGTCCGGCGGCGCATTCGCTGGCCAGCAAAGCCACGGAATTCGCGTGGACGTCATTGCTGGTTGCAAGCTTGGTGCCCAGCATCAGCAGTTGCCGGATCTGCGGGTCATCCAGCGATCCCTGCATGGTCTCCGGGACCAGGCGGTTGTAGTTCACCTGCACCAGTTCGGAGTTGGTGGGCGACTGAGTAATGCCGGAAACGCTGGCGATCGCGCCCTGAGTTTCGTTTTGAAGAATCATGGGGGTTGGAAGCTTGGGAGCATGGGCCACCTGGTAGCGCGTCAGAACGTCGCCGCCGAGAAACCCGACTCCCAGCAGAAGGGTCGCGAGCGCGGGAGCTCCCTTCACAAAGTTCACCCAGCGGAAGCTGTTGACGAAGAACCGCTGCGCCATGGACTGCGCGGGCATGGCGTCCAGCGCTTCATCCAGCCGCATCCGCGAGGCCGCCAGAAAGTTCGGCGAAGGCTCCGGCACCGGATCGAGTGCAAGCTCTTCATGCAGCGCGAGCATGGCGTTCCATTCGCGGCGGCAGTCGTCACAGCCTGTCAGGTGCTGCTCCAGGCTGAACTGCAGCTCGTCAGGCAGTTCACCGTATTGCGCCAGAATGATGTTTTGTTGTGCTAGATCACAGGTCATCATGCGTCCTTTCCAAACCAGCCTCTCCAGAATCTTTTGCTTCGTTTTCCGGCGTGAACCTCGTTGGTGTGTTCTCTGCCGGTCTTGCATGGTGGTACGGGGCCCGACGTCTCCTGCTATCTCACATCCGCCAGGGCAGCGCGCAGTTTGCGCGTGGCGCGGAATAAAGTGTTCTTGGCGGTCTCTTCCGTGGTCGAAAGCATTTCGCCAATGGTACGCAGCTTCAATCCCTGGTAATGCTTCAACTCGAACACCGTGCGCTCCCGCGGTGTCAGGTTGTCCAGAGCGCCCTGGATGGCCTGGCTCATCGTCTTGCGATCCAGTTCCCGGGCCGGGTTGGCCATGGCGCGGTCGTCCTGGATGTTGGCCATCAGGTCCATCTCGTCGCCGCTGGCATCCGTGATGGTGGCCGGATCTTCCTTGCGGCTCTTGCGGCGGCGAAGCTGGTCCAGGCACAGGTTCGTCACAATGCGATACAGCCAGGTGTAGAACGAGCACTCAAAGCGAAAGTTCGACAGGTGGCGGTACGCCTTGATAAAGGCGTCCTGGTGCACGTCCTGGGCGTCCTGCTCGTTGCCCAGCATGTGCAGGGCCAGCCGCAGAACACTGCGGTCGTAGCGGCGAACCAGGGCGTCAAACGCCGAGCGATCACCTTTCTGCGCGGCGCGGATGAGGTCGTCGTCCTCAGCGCGCTGCTGCAGCCGCGCTTCCATCTGCTCGGCGGTCAGTTTGGCGCGGGTTCCGGATTGAGCAGCGACCCTGGGCATTGCTGCGGGTGATTCTACAGCCGTAGCGGCATGGATGGTCTGGAGCCCAAGGGCAAAGGGACTGGGGCGGCGGCGGGAGATCCCGCCGGTTTCGGCGACCGCGTCTACTACGCTCATGCTGTTTCTGACTCCGGAGTCAGGTGTACTGCCTTACATCCGGATAGACGGACGCCCACGCGGAAGGTGAGCTTTCAGCATGGCTTAAGGAAACATCCTCCAGACTGGCGCTCAAGCCGGATGCTCCGCCGGGCGACCAACTTTCTTCCGTTGGAAACATCCAACTTATACCCGGCCCGGGCGATGGGTTTTGATCGCACCAACGGGTCCGGAAATGGCCTTCTTCAACCGCCAGAAGGGAGAAGGCAGTATCGAAACCGCTTAAGGAGCTCCATGTCGCCTTTCCCCTCACGGCTGAACCGTCGTGATTTTCTCCGCCAGACCTTCGCTTTCTCCGCGCTCGCCGCCATGGCGCCGGGCGCGGCGCTCCAGGGCCAGGCGCCCGGTTTGGCGGGAGCCGTACAGAACGCGCCTCCTCCCGATCCCAATGGGCAGCACATGTTCATGATCGGGGACTGGGGCACCGACCGTTACCTCGACCAGCAGATTTCCGTTGCCAACGCGATGAAGCGCTGGGTCGACGAGCGCCATATCCACCCGGGCGCGCTGTTCATGCTGGGGGACAACTGGTACGGCGATATGGGAGTAGGGTATGCGTCGCCGCGCTGGCAGAAGCAATTCGAGCAGATGTACCCCACCTCGCACTTTCCCGGACCCGCGTATGCCGTGCTCGGTAATCACGACTACGAACACAAGATCAGTAACAAGGTCGATCTGCAGCTTGGTTACGCCAACCAGTTCAAGGGCACGCGCTGGACCATGCCGGGTCACTGGTACAGCTTCACCTACCCGAAGGAAAATCCGGT
>DASYEV010000094.1:0-4026 GCA_036498835.1 Acidobacteriaceae bacterium
AGCCCCGGATCGGATACCGGTTCGTGTTGCAGAGCGCGCCGGTGTCGACCGAGCCGGTACCGGCCGCGTAGTGAGCGGCCGGCAAAGACGCTGCGTGTAGACTGGAGTATTCGGGCTGTGGCGCAGCCTGGCTAGCGCGCTTGCTTGGGGTGCAAGAGGTCCCGGGTTCAAATCCCGGCAGCCCGACCATCTATCCCCTTTTTGTTTCTATACACTTGGCTGCGAGAAAAACGTTTCACGCAGCCAAATGCAGCCATGGCGTGCCTCTCACGCGGTTTTCCTGCCTGATGCGATAGAAACAACCGCGCGCCTGGCCTTCGTTTCGCGGGCCGGTTGCGCGGGCGCCGCTTCCACGCTTCCACTCATCGCTTTGTCCCAGATCTGCGCGGCCGCCACTTCGTCGTGTGGCAGCGCGTGCGAATAGACGGTCGCGGCGACGTGGACGTTGGTGTGACCGAGCCGTTTGCTTACTGTGGGAAGTGAGACCCCCCAGACTGAGCAGTTGGGAACCGTGAGAGTGCCGCATCGTGTGGAGAGAGACGCCGGCGAGCCCGCACCGCGGTCACGATTGAAGTCCGTCACGGTTTGCCCGCACGGTTGATCCTGGCCGACGAAGTATGAAGTCCACGAGACGCCCTCCGCGTCGCAGGTGCGAGGTTGACACCGCGGAAGCGCGCACCCGTCGCGAGGAACTGTTTGAACTGGCGTATCCCCTTGCGCAGCCCATCGATTCTACAAGGCCATTGCGGGCTTCCGCGACGAGTTGAACGCTCGGAATTGACCCCTGCTGGAAAATTTTGGGTCAACCGGGGGTTCATTCGCATCAATGCCCACGTGATTTGTATGAAGGGCCGATTCGCGATTCCCCTGTTTTTTGTCTTGTGCAATATCCCGCTGGAAGCGCAGGCGCCGCCAGCGGGCCTTCCAGTCTTCGAGGTCGCACCGGAGGGCAGTAGTATCTCGTTCTTCGTGAAATCCTCGCTAAAGATCAAGGGTGTTTTTGATAAGTGGGAGGCAAATCTGAGCTTCACTTCCCCTGACCCGACGTCGGGCGTACTGGACATCAAGGTTCAGGCGAATAGCGTGAATAGCGGCAGCGGAATCACGAACCGCACCATGACGGGCAACAAATTCTTCAACGCCAAGGTGAATCCGTTGATCACGTTTAAGTCCACCAAGATTGCGCAACGCGGTCCCGACCTCTTTGACATCGAGGGTCTTTTTACCATACGCGGAGTATCGAACCCCCAGACAATGACGATGACAGTTACCGACAGGACGACAGGCAACACCGCGCTGAAAGGCGAACTGGCGTTTAACCGCAAGCACTACGGTATGCACGGCGGAGTCCCATTCGTCAGGATCGACGATCGGGTGGAGGTGGATATCAATCTCAGAGAGAGGCGCGCGAGCGGACCCGCGCTCGATGTCAAATAATTCTGACGAACCGGAAGGAAAATCACCAATCCCCGTGCACATAGGACGGTAAAGTGCAAAAAAGAGGCGCGGCTCGGAAGGGCGGCTCAATAGGAGGAGGATTATGTAACCCTTCAGCGTTTGAACGAAGCCGCCCGCGCGGCGGACGCTGCGCATGTGGGTAACCCGGCATTTCGGCTGGCGTTGATCTGGGTATTGTGTGGGTCACAAGGAGGTCCCTGTGACCCATCTACGCAAACAGATGCTGGAAGAGCTCGAGCGGCGAAATTATTCTCAGACTACCGCAAGGTCATACTTGAAAACCGTCGAAGATTTCGCCCGACACTTCCATCGATCACCCGAAAAACTGGGCCGGATGAGATCCGCGCCTATCAGGTCTACCTGCTGCAGGAGAAGAAACAGGGTGTCCGCACCGTTGGCAATCACACGGCCGCGCTGCGCTTCCTCTTCTGCAAAACATTGAAGCGAAACTATCCCGTCGAGGAAGTCCCTTATCCACGCGCACCCCGCCGGCTGCCCATAATTCTGACGCAGGAAGAAGCGGGCCGGCTTATCGATTCCGCCAGTAATCTTTTTCATCGCGCCATGCTCATGACACTGTACTCAACAGGAATGCGCAGAGCTGAGTTGTGCCATCTCAAGGTTGAGGACATCGACAGCGACAGGATGGTGATCCATATTCGCCACGGGAAGAGAAACCGCGATCGGGATGTGCCCCTCAGCCCGAAGCTGGTAGAGACCCTGCGCGAGTATTGGCGATGGATGCGCCCGAAAACCTATCTTTTCCCGGGAACGGAGAACGGCTGGCGTGCAGACAAGCCGATTACCCCGAAGGTACTGTGGCAGGCGTGCCGCGAAGCAGCACAGCGGGCTGGTATTACCAAGGCCGTGGCACCGCATTTATTGAGGCACAGTTTCGCGACACATCTGATCGAGGCGGGAGCCGATCTGCCCACGGTGCAGTTGCTACTCGGCCACTCCGATCTCAAAGCCACATCCATTTATCTTCATCTCTCCGAACGGCACCTGAAAGCGGCGGGCACACCGCTCGACAAGCTCGAACTGGCCAGGCCCGACCAGGTGAAGCGATCACGAAAGCTGCATAAGAGATGAACAAGCCACCTTTCGAGGTGGCAGATATCATTCGGGCGCACGGCAACAGCTTCGTCGACAGGAACCGCTCCTGGCTGACGTGGCTGCATCTCCGCGTTCTGTTCGCCATCGAGCATTGCCGCACGGCTGCGCTCGGTGGACATCTGGATCGCTGCCGCCAGTGCGGCCATGAGGCCACCTCGTTTAACTCCTGCCGATCGAGACATTGTCCGAAGTGCCAGACCAATGCCCGCAACCGATGGCTCGCCGATCGCGATAAAGAACTGCTGCCCGTTAAATACGTTCACGTGGTTTTTACCATCCCGCACGAACTCGCATGGCTGGCTTTGCAGAACAAGAAAGTCGTCTATGACCTTCTGTTCCGCGCCAGCGCTGCGACGCTTCTCGAGATCGCAGCCGATCCCAAACATATGGGCGCGGAGATCGGTTTCCTCAGCGTTCTGCACACCTGGGGACAGAATCTGCAGATTCATCCGCATATCCATTGTGTAATCCCGGCCGGTGGTCTCTCTCCCGATCACCAGCGCTGGATTCGCCCGCGCTACGCTTTCTTTCTGCCGGTCGAGGTGCTTGGCAAGGTGTTTCGCGGAAAGTTTACCGAAGGCCTGAAGAGCGCTTTCCATGCCGGACAACTAACGTTTCCCGGGCGGATGAAAATGCTTGCAGAAAGAAAAGCCTTCCATGCCTTCCTTCGACCGCTGTTCCGCAAGGACTGGGTGGTCTATGCGAAGCCACCATTCGGCGGACCGGAACATGTTCTCCAGTATCTGGCCCGCTACACCCATCGCGTCGCCATTTCCAATCACCGGATCGTAAACTTTGCCGATGGCAAGGTCACGTTCCGGTGGAAGGATTATGCGCACAAGAACAAACAACGGCTGATGACCGTGACCGCCGATGAGTTCCTTCGGCGATTCCTGCTTCACACGCTGCCGCGTGGCTTTGTGCGAATTCGTTTCTGCGGCTTCCTCGCGAACCGTCGCCGCGGTGAACTACTGCCGGTCTGCAGGCAACTTCTTCAGGCTGGCTCGCTGCCGCTTAACTCAACAGCGGACGCTTCCGTCTCCGACGCTCCCGGCGCATGGCTCTGCCCGCATTGCGGCGGACCTATGGTACTCATCGAAAAGCTCACTGCCCAACAGTTGCTTCGGCGATCTGTTGGGCGGGAGATCTTCGCTGACACTTCATAGCAGTCTTTCATCGTCTAAACATTCGCTTGCTCCGGCAAGCCAACCCGAGGTGTGCCCCGAGTCCGTCGGCGGCCCTAAAACGCATCGGAACCTCCCCATGAAGAGCAAAGCCAGTCCCGATTCTTCAGGTATTACCGACGGCTGAAGCCGTCAATGAGGCCATCGGCGGCTTCAGATTCATCGCGCCTGAAGTTCTTCCGTCGATTGAACGCCCATAGCCCTGCCGCGTCCGCCGCAAACGCGGGCGCCTTCCTTCAAACGTCTCTATCCGAAGTGATCCGGCGAT
>DASYEV010000095.1:0-15706 GCA_036498835.1 Acidobacteriaceae bacterium
GCCAACGCCGGCAATTACAAGCTCACTGGCTACTTCGAGTCGGACTTCCTGGGCACCGGCACGACCTCCAACAACAACCAGTCGAACAGCTATGTTCTTCGCCAGCGCCAGATCTGGGGCAAGGCCGAGAACAAAAGCGGCTTCGCGGTAACCGGCGGCCAGATGTGGTCCCTGGTGACGGAAAACGGTAAGTCCACCGATGCCCGCACCGAAAAGCTCCCCAACACCATCGACCCGCAGTACATGGTCGGCTTCAGCTGGACGCGTCAGCCGGGCATCCGCCTGCAGCAGCGTTTCGGCGATCCCAAGAAGGCGGCATTCACCGGCGCGGTTTCAGTTGAGCAGGCGCAGATCACCGGCTTCACGGTGGCCTCGGCAACGTCAGGTGCGGTTCCGGCGAACTTCTTCTTCGCGGGCAACGGCGCCAATGGTGGTTTGTACAACGCCGCGGCGTCGAATGGCGGCACGAACAACATCACCACCTACGCCAACAACGTGGCTCCTGACGTCGTCATCAAGGGCGCGCTGGATCTGCCCAAGGCGCATTTCGAAATCGGCGGTATCGCCCGCTTCCTACGCGATTACTACTTCCCGATCCTCACCGTGAGTTCGTCCAATGTTTACGCCTACGGCCCGAATTACATCTCCAGCACCAGGGGCGCCGGCGGCGTCTTCGGCAGCGCACGTGTGACCACCAGCAAGTACCTCGACCTGGCTGTTCAGGCAATGGCGGGCGATGGTGTAGGCCGTTATGGCTCCTCGCAGCTGGCTGATGCGACGTTGCATCCGGATGGAACCCTCGCGCCGATCCATAACTACCACGGCTTGTTCAGCGTGGAAGGCCATGCAACTCCGAAGCTGGACATCTTCGCTTACTACGGTGGCGAGTATGCGCAGCGCACGGTGTATACCACGGCAACAGGCGCCCTGCTCGGTTACGGCGCCCCCAACCTGAGCAACGTGGGCTGCTATAACCTGCCCGTCAACCCCGCCCAGAGCGGTGCGGCTGGCGGTTCGGATTCGGCTGTTTCCTGCGCTTCGCCTACCCGCTACATCCAGGAAGGCATGATCGGCTTCACGTATCGCGCCATCAACAACCCGAAGTATGGCCGCCTCCAGTATTCGCTCACCTACCAGTACCTGCAGCGCAATCTGTGGTCTGGTCTCGGCAGTGCGACAACCCCGACGGGTCCTCGTGGCGAGGACAGCATGATCCACGCCGGTATGCGTTACTACATCCCCTAACCCGAGAGAGAGAGAAACGGCGGCGAGCTTTCGCCGCCGTTTCGGCCTCTTCGGCAACAGCATCAAAGTCTAGAAACATTGGTCTTGCGCGGAAATCCGAGACGTGCAAACCTGAGCCCGAACTGGAGAATAAAGATGAAACTAAAGCTTGCATGCGCAATGGCTGGACTGCTTGTGGCTTCCGCAGCCGGTGCCCAGTCTCTGAATGGCGCGGGCGCTACTTTCCCGAACCCCATTTATTCCAAGTGGTTTAGCGAATTTTCCGCCAGCCATCCCGGCGTCCAGATCAACTACCAGTCTGTAGGTTCCGGTGCCGGTATCCGCCAGGCTTCGCAGGGCATCGTCGACTTCGGCGCCAGCGACGGTCCGATGAACGATCAGCAGATGAGCGAAGCCAAGGTTAAGCTCTTTCACATTCCGACGGTTCTGGGCGCAGTCGTTCCGACCTACAACATCCCCGGCGTGAATGCTGAATTGAAGTTCACTGGTGATGTGATTGCCGACATCTATCTCGGCACCATCAGCAACTGGCACGATCCGCGTATCGCGGCGCTCAATCCCGGCGTCACCCTGCCCGACCACCAGATCCTTCCGGTGTACCGTTCGGACGGATCGGGCACCACCTACATCTTCACCGATTACCTGTCCAAGGTTTCCTCTGAGTTCTCGAGCAAGGTGGGCCGCAATACCTCGGTTCACTGGCCAGTGGGCATCGGCCAGAAGGGCAACGAAGGCGTTGCCGGCATGGTTCGCAACAGCCCGTATTCCTTCGGTTATGTTGAGCTGATCTATGCGGTCCAAAACAAGATGGCCTATGGTTCCGTGAAGAACGCCGCAGGCAAATTCATCAAGGCCAGCACTTCGGCGGTGACGGCTGCCGCGGCGGGTGCGGTGAAGAACATGCCGAACGACTTCCGCGTGTCCATCACCAACGCTCCCGGTGCGGACTCCTATCCGATCTCCTCGTTCACCTGGCTGCTGATTCCCCTGCAGTCGGCCGATCCGGCTAAGGGCAAGGTGCTCAACGAGTTCCTTCACTGGATGCTGGAGCACGGCGAGTCCGAGGCAGAAGCCCTGTACTATGCTCCGCTCCCCCAGCCGGTGGCTGCCAAGGTTGCCGGCGCCCTGAACTACCTCAAGTAAACTCTTACCGGAAGGCCCCGCGCGCAACTTCAGGCGCGGGGCCAGGTAACTTTGATTACCCAGCCGAGCAGTTTTGGGCAGAATCATCAACATCCCGGCAGAACTGTCGCTCGCGGTGGCCTATGCTGAACAAGGCAACACAGAAAACCTCTCATGGCTGAACAGAATACGACCGAAATTTCCCCTCCGCTTCTCCACGTGAGCGTCGTGAAGCAAGAGGCGCGGAAACCGGCGCCTAACGTCGGCCGAGCGCCAGCCGGCATTCGCAGCTTTCTCCACGGGCGCGACAGCGGGGCGTTGGGGGATGGTGTATTCAAGGGCCTGATGCTCGCCTGTGCGCTCAGCATCATCGCCATTGTCCTGCTCATCGTCTGGGTGCTTATCGAAAACTCGAAACTGTCGCTGCACGCGTTCGGCTTCGCTTTTTTCACGCGCAGTGCCTGGAACCCCGTGTCGGGCGATTTCGGCGCCCTGCCGTTTATCTTTGGCACGCTCGCAACCTCGCTGCTCGCACTTTGTATCGCCGTTCCCCTGGCCCTGTGCGTGGCTATCTTCATCATGGAGATAAGCCCCAAGTTCCTGCGCGCGCCCATCGCCTTTCTTACGGAATTGCTGGCCGCGATCCCCTCCGTGGTGTACGGACTGTGGGCAATCTTTGTGCTCGTTCCCATCATGCGTGAGCACCTTGGGCCCTTCCTGGTGAAGTTCTTCGGCTGGACCGGCCTGTTCGGAGGCTCGAACTTCGGTGAAGGCATTCTCACCGCGAGCATCATTCTTTCCATCATGATTCTGCCGGTGATCTCGTCCATTACACGTGAGGTGATGGGCGCTGTACCCGTCAGCCAGAAAGAAGCCGCGCTGGCGCTGGGCGCCACGCGCTGGGAAATGATTCGCATGGCCGTATTGCGCAACGCGCGCATCGGCATTGTCGGCGCCATCATTCTCGGTCTGGGACGGGCGCTGGGCGAAACCATGGCCGTGACCATGGTCATCGGGAACAATCCGCAAATCAGCAGAAGCCTGTTCGCTCCGGGCCACACTCTCGCCAGCGTGATTGCGAACGAGTTTACGGAAGCAACCGGTGACCTTTACCTTTCGGCTCTGATCGAAATCGGACTCGCACTGTTCCTCGTCACCATCGTTGTGAACACCATCGCCCGCCTTCTGGTCTGGGCTGTCACACGCGGGAAGGCCGCCCCTGTGCACTAAACGCTATGAACCAGATTCGTCCCAGCAGCGCGAACACCATGCGGCGATTTGCCACCAACGGCCTCGTCACCTTCATCTCCATTGGAGCGACGGTGGTTGTGCTGGTGCCGCTGATCGCCATCCTTTTCTATCTCATCTATAAGGGCGCGAGCTCGCTGAATCTTGCGTTCTTTACCCATACCCCACGGCCGGTGGGCGAAGCCGGCGGCGGTATGGCGAACTCCATCGTCGGTTCGGGCATCATCCTTGCGCTCGCCAGCCTGATGGGAATCCCGGTCGGTATCGCGGGTGGCGTGTATCTTTCGGAATACGGCGCCGGGAGTTGGCTCGCGTCGATTATCCGCTTCACCGCGGATGTGCTCAACGGCGTGCCATCCATCGTCATGGGCATCGCGGGCTATGCGCTCATCGTCGTCCATCAGCATCACTTTTCTGCGCTCGCCGGCGGCGTCACGCTGGCGATCATGATGGTCCCGACGGTTACACGCACCACGGAAGAAATGCTGCGCACGGTGCCCAACGCAATCCGCGAAGCAGCTTATGGTTTGGGAGTGCCGCGCTGGCGTACCGTTCTTTCCATCAGCCTGCGCAGCGCCGCGCCGGGAATTATCACCGGCTGCATGCTGGCGTTCGCTCGTGTCGCCGGTGAAACCGCACCGTTGCTGTTTACGGCCTTCGGCAGTTCCTTCTGGCCGCACAGCCTGAATGAGCCCATTGCCGCTCTGCCCCTGCAAATTTTTGTCTACGCGCTATCGCCGTACGACGAGTGGCACCGTCTCGCCTGGGCGGGTTCGTTGGTGCTCATCACATTGATCATGGTTTCCGTTGGCCTTGTGCGCTACGTTACGTCGCGCGGCCAGCTCAAGGGAGGACACTAGTGGGAGTCGGAATTGAAGTTGCTGATCTGAACGCGTGGTATGGCAGCACGCACACGCTGAAAGACATCACTCTTAACATCCCCGCGAACGCCGCGACCGCTTTGATTGGGCCTTCCGGCTGCGGTAAGTCGACCTTCGTGCGCTGCCTGAACCGCATGCATGAAACCAACCCGACGGCACGCGCTACAGGGACGGTCAAGGTCGGCGACAAGGACATCTATCGCGATTCGTCGCCGGTAGAGATCCGGCGCCGTATCGGCATGGTGTTTCAGCGGCCAAATCCGTTTCCGACCATGTCCATCTACGACAACGTCGCAAGCGGTCTCAAGCTCAACGGGTTCCGCAACCGCAAGATGCTGGATGAGACGGTGGAACGTTCGCTGAAGCAGGCGGCCTTGTGGGAAGAAGTGAAGGACGATCTCAAGAAGAAGTCCGGCGCATCGCTCTCCGGTGGACAGCAGCAGCGTCTTTGCATCGCGCGCGCTTTGGCGGTTGATCCCGAAGTGCTGCTGATGGACGAGCCCGCCAGCGCGCTCGATCCGGTTTCAACTTCCAAAATCGAAGACCTGATTTTTTATCTCAAGAACGAGTACACGATCGTTATCGTGACGCACAACATGCAGCAGGCTGCACGTGTCGCGGAAAATACCGGGTTCTTCCTCACCGGCAATCTGGTCGAATTCACCTCAACCAACCTTATCTTCACCAAGCCTAAGGACAAGCGCACGGAAGATTACATTACAGGGAGGTTTGGCTGATGCGGATTCATTTCCACAAGACTCTTGGCGACCTGAAAGAACGGCTGCTGGTGATGGCGGGACTCGCCGAGCAGGCAGTACAGCGCAGCATCGAAGCCTACAACACGCGCGACCTTTCGCTTTGCGACCTGGTGTTCCAGTCCGAGCCGGCGATCAACCGCTTCCAGCGTGAGATCGATCAGATGGCGCTCGACCTTCTCGCCCGGGAGCAGCCGATGGCTGTCGATCTGCGGTTCATCCTGGCCGTGCTTCGCATCAATGCGGACCTTGAGCGCGTTGGTGATCAGGCGGTCAACATTGCCGCGCGCGCGAGAGACATCAGCACGCAGAACAATGTGGACCTTCCGGTGGACATTCCCAAGCTTGCGAAGCTCGCCTCGGCAATGGTGCGCAAGTCGTTGCAGTCGTTCATTGAAGAAGATGCGGCGATGGCCAATACCGTTCTGACCATGGATGATGAAGTCGACGCTATGAATCGCGCGGCGTTCACGGCAATTACAGTGCTGCTCCAGGAACATTCTGAACTTGCACCCCAGGCACTGAGCACCTTGATCATCGCGCGCAACCTGGAACGGGTTGGCGATCACGCAACCAACATTGCGGAAGATGTCATTTTCTGGGTGGAAGGCGCGGATGTTCGCCACGGCGGCGATGCGATCAACTCTTCGCAGAGCATGGACTAAAAACAGTTCCAGTAATGGTGTAGACCGAAGACAGAATGAAAATGCGCGGCATATGCCGCGCATTTTCTTTCTGTCCCGGAGCTTTTACTGACCCGAAGGCTTGCTCTCGGTCTTCACGGAGGCCTTGGGTGTTGTGGAGCGGTCGTCCGCATCGGGAGCCGAGGGAGCCGTGCCGCCGGTACCCTCTGGGATAT
This sequence comes from Acidobacteriaceae bacterium, assembly GCA_036498835.1. Taxonomy (GTDB): domain Bacteria; phylum Acidobacteriota; class Terriglobia; order Terriglobales; family Acidobacteriaceae; genus Granulicella. The sequence goes on from DASYEV010000095.1 coordinate 6,111, forward strand.
CCGCAGGCTTCTTCACTTCCGCGACCTTCATCAGGTTGCCGGCCTTCATGCGCTGTTTGGTGACAAAGGTGTTGATCACCTGGGCAGCAAGGCGAGCGGAGTTGTTGCCCCAGTTTCCGTGCTCCCACAGTACAGCGACCACGATGTCGGGATTGCGCCGCGGCGTGATGCCGACGAACCATGCGTTGGGCAGCGTGTTGTGTCCTTTGCCGCTGTGCGCGAGTGCGTCATGGCTCATGACCTGCGCGGTACCTGTCTTGCCGGCAAAGTCGATTCCATCAAGATGCTCGGCCGCGGCCGTGCCGATAGGGCCGGTAACGCCCGCCATGTCGTCGGTGATGATCTGCCAATTTTCCGGAGTGATGGATACGGTCTTCTGTCCGGACCCTGGATAGGTGCTTTCAATCGCGGAAAACTGATCGGGGGTCAGTTCGTCAGAAAAGACCAGGTGCGGACGCTGCAGTGCGCCGCCCGATGCGATTCCTCCCAGGGCACGCGCGAGCTGCAGGGGCGTCACCTGAACCGCTCCCTGACCGATACCGACCGAGATGACCTCGCCGGCGTACCACTTTTCATGCTGGGTCTTGAGCTTCCATTCTTCGGAAGGCATGGTGCCTGCTGCTTCATCAGGGATATCGACGCCGGTCTTCTGACCGATGCCGACGCTGTTGGCATAGCGCGCAATCGTGTCGATGCCCAGCCGCTCCGCAAGGGTGTAGTAGAACGTGTCGCAGGAATAGGGAAGGGCGTTATGGATGTCCACGAAGCCGTGGTGGCGGTCACATGCGAAGAAGTGACCGTAGAACGTTCCGCCACCGTTGCAAATGACCTTCATGTCCTGCGCCTTGTTTTCCTGCAGGCCGGCAAGCGTCATGATGACTTTGAACGTCGATCCCGGTGCAAGCTGCGCCTGGATGGCTTTGTTCATCAGCGGATGTTCGGGATTGGTGATGATGGTCTGCCAGTACGCCTTGGTCAACTTCACGGCGAACTGGTTCGGGTCAAACGTGGGCCGGGAAACCATAGCAAGGATCTCGCCGTTGTGGGGGTCCATCGCGACGATCGCCCCATTTTTCCCTTCCAGCGCCTGCTCTGCGGCTCGCTGGATATCCAGGTCGATGGTGAGCCTGATGTCCTTGCCCGGCGTCGCAAGTTCCTGGCCCATCATGCCCAGTTCCTTGCCATGAGAGTTCACGATGACATCGCGCGAGCCGTCTTGACCGCGAAGTATTTCGTCATACGCTTCTTCCACGCCAAACTTGCCGACCATATCGCCGGGGTTATAAAACGCGTACTTCGATTGCTTCAGGTCGTTTTCGCTGACTTCACCTACATACCCGATCACATGGGCCATGAACCCATCACGCGGATACAGGCGGCGCTGCTCATCTCTGGTTTCAAGCTCCGGCAGTTCATTGCGATGGGCTTCGATGAAGGCCTGCTCATCGGGTGTGATGTCCTGCTTGAGCGGAATCGCCTGATACTTCGGTGCATAGGCGTAGCGCTTCAGCGTGGCTTCAATACTTTCGACGGAAAGATGCAGGCCGCTCGCGATGGTGGGGAGATCGGTCTGCAGACTCTTCTGCTGATCGCGCAGCAGGTAACACGTCACGGAGGGGTAATTATCGACAATGATGCGGCCTTCACGGTCGAAGATGCGGCCCCGCGGTGCGAGCACCGACACCTTGCGCCTGCGGTTCTGTTCAGCCAGGGCACGGTAGTTTGTTGCGTCCACAACCTGCAGGCGCCACAGGCCGCCTACGAGCACAAGCAACACGAGCGCCACCACATACTGCAGGGCGTGTAACTTACCGATGGAGAGCTTTTCCTTGCGTTCGACTTCAGGGTTTTCCATGGCCGCGGGCGAGAGGATTCGCCACTTCAATTTTATCCGCTAATACTCATGTTTTGTGCTATTCGCGCTGCCGGAATCTATCCAGTACAAAAAAGATCGGGATGGCCACAGCCGTGTTGCAGACGGCGCGAAGAAGCTCGTACCAGAGCCGCATATGCACAGTCGGGTCGGCGAGCAGCCAGCGTGTGATGACATAGATGAAGGCGCTCTGCAGCAGGGTAAAGCCGAAGTTCAGCGCAACCCGGTTGACCATGTTCTCAACGTCAACCGTGAAGCCGATGCTGGCGGCGATGTAGCCGATCACGCTTTTCGCGATGCCGTTCACGCCGAAGGGCTGGCTCGTGAGGCCGTCCTGGAACAGTCCAATGATGGTGCCCGTGGCGGTGCCCGCAATGGGGTTACGGCGCGCCACCGCGAAGAAGATGGTGGCGATCAGAGGAAGGTCCAAAATGATGAGTTTCGGCCAGAATTTGGGCAGTACCGCCTGCAGCAGAAGGCACACGAACGGGGCAAAGATCGCCACAAACGGGTGAAATCGGTACTGGTCGAGTTCTCGTCGAGAGGTGTAACTGTGTTCTGCCATGGAGGATGGTGCGTCCTGAGAATACCGCGTAGAGCGGTTTCGGTAATACTGTGCCCTTCTGAAGGTCGGAGCAGGCCATTTTCTTTGAGAGAAAATGGCTTGTGCATCCTCGCTTCCGACTACACCTTTACCGAAACCGCTATTATTGCGGGGTCGTCGCTGCTCCAGGCTTGAGGTTTTCCGCAGGCGGCGTCTGCCCGGGGGTATAGCGGTCAGGGTGCAGAGCGGGCTTTGGTTTGGGCGGAGGCAAGGCTTTGCTTTCCGACTGACCCGAGGTGGCATCGTCAGCCGCCGCTGGCTTGTCCGTGCCGTCGGTCGAAACGTTGTCGCGCAGCCCGGGCAGCTTTTCGCTGATCAGGTCGGCTGCCCGCTTGTTGTCCTGGGCGGTCGCATCGGCAATCGCGGCATCCGCACGCGCAGGAGCGGAGAGTGTAGCGTCTGTGCCGGTCACTACCAGCACTTCTTCCAGCCGTGAAAGATTGGCTGTGGGCTTGACCATGATCGCGGTATAAGGCTGGTGCTGCAGGTCGGGCGCAATGGACTCGATTACGCCGACCGGTAGTCCTCGCGGAAACGCCTGGTCGCCGCCCGACGTCAACACCTTCTCACCGGGCTTGATGCGGTCATCGGCGGTCAGGTTATTGATCTGGATCTGGCCGTTTGCGGTGCCGCGCAAAATACCGCGGATACGTGTGGACTCCAGGGTCACACCGGCTCCTGAACTAGGGTCGTTGAGCAGCAGCAGTTGTGCGGTGTGGGGGAAAACATCGCGCAGTCTGCCGACAACGCCGTCGGGCGTAATGACGGCTTCCCCGGACTTCAGGCCCTCCGCTGAACCCTTATCGATCCAAAGCGTCTGCGAGCGGTCCGAGCCGCTGGTCCCGATCACCTGTGCTGCAACGGTCTGGGTAATGTATTGCTCTTTGAAACCAAGCAGCGCCTGCAACCGGCGTCCCTGCGCGGCGTCTTCCGCGAACTCCGCCTGTTCACGGCGCAGCCGGGCGACTTCCTGCTGGAGCTCCTGATTTTTTTCATGGGTATGACGCAGGTCGATATAGCTCGACCATAGACTGCGGGTATTGACGCCGGTGCCATGGGAGATCTTTTCGAAGGGCGTAATCAGTGTCACGATCCACCGGCGCAGCAACATGGTCTTGGCGCCGTCCGGGTGGTCTCCGCCCACACCCTGCACAGGCCGCTGCACCTGGACGGCGAGCGCGATGGTCTGCACCAGCACGACTGCAATCAGCACCAGGGGATTCCGGAAGCGGGTAAAGAAAGATTCCATCGGCTAAGGTGCGGAGGCGAAGCTCCGCGTCTTCCATTATTTCACTGTGTGGCCTGCTACAGCAGCGTTCCTCATACTGCGATTTCCGAACGTCCCTGAAGGCCACTTCTTAATAAGAACCAGCCTTGGCATCGGATACCAAGGTGTGGCCCTTGTTGTTGATGGCTGAACAGAACAGCGCCAACGGCGCGGTACGCAGTTTTGCTCACCGTGCTGAATAGGCGGGAAATGCCAAAGCCGTTTTCTTCCAATGAAAACGGCCTTCTGCAATCCTTCTGGGGCTGAAGCATGAGCAAAACTGCCATATACCAGCATGGGGTTGGAACGGGGACCCCGGCGAGCGTTCTTTGCTCGCTGGGGATGTGAAGCCCCATGTCAGGCCCACCAGAATTTTAAAGGGCTGAAGGCTCGGCACATGTTCTCGCCTACTTCGCCAAGATTTACGGTTCGTCTGGCATGGAGGTTGTGGCCACTGGCCAGGCTTTCGTGGGTGCTTATATGTCGGGCCTTCAGCCCTCGCCTTCCAGCGCCAACAATTACATGGGGTTTCACCCCATGCTGGTATATGCCGCGCCGTTGGCGCTTGGAAGCTTGCTCGTATGAGCGTCCTTGACCTCTCTGACGACAAATGAAACGGCCACCCTGTTTCATCCATCAGGGTCGGCTACGACGGTGGCCGACTCGCGGGAAAATGGCTTGGAGCTTTTCTCTTCGATATGCACCATGAGGAACACTGCTAGCATCAGCGTGTGCCATTGGAGTTATCGACGCCGGTTAAATACGTCAAGCGCGTCGGCGACCGAGTAGCCGCGAAGCTTGCCGAGCGCGGTGTCGAAACCGTGGAAGACCTGCTCTACCACCTGCCTTTCCGCTACGAAGACCGACTCCACCCCAAGCCGCTTTCCGCCTACCACTCCGGTGATATGGCCAGCCTCATCGGCGAAGTGCGCGGTACGGTGCTGTTGCGCACCCGCAGCGCGCCCATCTTTGAGATGACCGTGGGCGTCAAGCCGCCTGGAGCCGAGACAACGGCTGCGCTGGAAGGCCTGCTGCGGCCTCCGCCCGCGGTGCTCGAAACAGTCAAGTGCATGTGGTTTCACGGCGCCTATCTGCGCGACAAATTCAAGCCCGGCCAGATGGTCGCCCTTTACGGCAAGATCGAAGGCTCGCGGGGTGGGAACGCTTTGGGGGCCGTGCCCGGTTCAACGCGCTTCAAGATGGTCCAGCCCACGTTCGAGATTCTGCCCGGCCCCGAAGCCACCGGAGAAGACGCGGAATTCACCATGCTGGAAATGGGCCGTATCGTGCCTGTGTATGAGTCGCTGGGCGGCAAAACCCCTTGGGGGGCGAAGCTCACCTCACGCTGGTTGCGGCGTGTTGTCTGGACGGTCTTTCGTGAGTTGATGGAAGCCGGTACGGAAGCGGAGGAAACGCTGCCATTGGCGCTGCGTCAACGGCTCGGTTTGCCCTCACGGATGGAGTCTCTGCAAGCGCTGCACTTTCCCCCGGCAGGCACATCCATCACGGAGCTCATGTCCGCGCGGACGCCTGCACATCGCCGCCTGATCTTTGAGGAGCTGTGGTATCTCGAACTCGGCCTCGAGCTCAAACGCAGACGTCTGCGTGAGCGTGAGGGCACGTCCTTTGCGACGGACGATAAGGTGCGCGAAGCCTTGAAGCAGGTTCTCCCGTTCAAGCCGACCGCCGCGCAAAAGCGTGTGCTGGGTGAGATCGTGACGGACATGCGCGCGGCCCGGCCGATGCGCCGGCTGCTGCAGGGCGACGTGGGGTCCGGCAAGACGATTGTCGCGCTCCAGGCAGCGCTGGTGGCGATCGAGAACGGCTACCAGGCAGCCATGATGGCGCCCACGGAAATTCTTGCAACCCAGCACTATCTGTCCGCACGCAAGATTCTGGGAAACGCGGTGTCGCCGCACACAGGGCGGCCATACCGCGTGACGCTGCTGACGGGCTCGCTGGACGAGCGCGCCAAGCGCGAGGCGCGCAGCCGCATCTTTCGCGGCGAAACCGACCTGGCCATCGGCACGCACGCACTGGTGGAGGAGAAAGTCGATTTTGAAAACCTCGGCCTGGTGGTGGTCGATGAGCAGCACCGCTTTGGTGTGCAGCAGCGTTTCCGCCTGATGCGCAAGCCCGGAGCCAATGGCGTCGCGACAGAACCGGATGTTCTGGTGATGACCGCAACGCCCATTCCACGGACACTGGCTCTCACCATGTACGGAGACCTGGAAGCGAGCATCCTGGATGAATTGCCGCCTGGCCGGACGCCGATCGTGACTCGCCGCATGCCCGAGGAGCGCAGCGGGGAAGTGTGGGACTTTGTTCGCAAGCAGGTCGCTGCGGGCAAGCAGGCGTACATCGTCTATCCCGTCATTGAGGGCGACAAGGACGATCAGCCGGAACTCGACTTCGCCAAAGAAGAAGCGGAATCGGAACTCACACCGACCAGAAAAAAGGCAGCCAATCGGGTCAAGCTGCGTTCAGCAACCGAGATGCATGACGAACTCAGCGCCGGTGCTTTACGAGGTCTGCGGTTGGGTCTGTTGCACGGCCGGATGAGTGCGGACGATAAGGAAGTCACCATGGCGCGATTCAAGCGCCGCGAAATCGATGTCCTGGTTTCAACCACGGTGATTGAAGTGGGCGTCGATGTACCCAACGCCACGTTGATGGTGATCGAACACGCGGAGCGTTTTGGTCTGGCCCAGATGCATCAGTTGCGTGGGCGCGTGGGACGCGGCGCGGCGAAAAGTTTTTGCGTGCTGCTGACCGGTGGCAGCGTAACTCCGGAAGCAGAGCAGCGGCTCGAAGCCATGGTGCGCACTCAAAACGGCTTTGAGCTTGCGGAGATCGATCTCGAACAGCGCGGCCCTGGCGAGTTTTTCGGGACGCGCCAGGCAGGCTTGCCCGAGTTTCGTGTGGCCAACCTGGCTCGTGATCGCGAGCTCCTGGAACTAGCCAAAGCCGAAGCCGAGCACTTCGTCCAGGCTCCCGACCCAGCGATTCCGCGAGCCGACATCGATGCTGTCTGGAAACGGCTTCGCCAGCAGTGGCAGCGGCGCTACGGGCTGGTGGAGGCTTAGAAGCAGGGATCAGGGACGAAGCTGGTGGCGGGGTCGAGAGATCAGAGAGCAGAGATCAGAGAACGAAGGCTTGTTGTTGCTGCCCTATTTCCTGTTTCCTGCAACCTGATCTCTGTTCTCTACTCTCTGATCTCTCCCGCGGCTATGCCGCGGACTGAATCGCCGCTTCATGCGCGGGAGCGGGCATATGCTTCTTCGGGCCTCGCTTGCGGGCGACGAGGATGCGGATGCGATCGAGCATCTCCGCTGGAGTGCAGCCGCCCTTGGGAAGAAAGGCATCCGCAGCTGCTGCGCGCTCAAAGTTCACGACCGTTCCTGAGACCAGAAGTGTGGGCAGCGTGGGGTGCAGTTGCTTGGCACGGCGTACCAACTCATTGCCATCCATCAGGGGGAGGAGCAGATCTGCCAGCAGCAGATCGATCGCTCCAGGCATTGCGTTCTGCAGATGTTCGAGCGCTTCGGCGGGTGTCGTCACAGCCAGCACGCGGTATCCGCGGGTTTCGAGTAAGAATTTCCGTACTGACAACACCTGCTCGTTGTCTTCAACACAAAGAATGGTCTTGCGTGGCCTCATCGTGCGCATCTTCTTCCTGGCCGGCGGTTCCCGGGCCTGGTTCATCTCAATCGTTCGGTGTGCCCGGGTGGCCCTGTTCAAAAGGCGGACTCTCCCGGTATTGCTCTTCGTTCGCGTAAACCGTTTCATCGACCCGGCGTTGTGCCTGGCTGCGCTGAAAACGGGGCCCAATTTGTTGTTCCACGGCCGCTGGTTGGGAGCGGATTCGGAACGAGATTTCCTCTTCGCCGCCGTCACGGTGGAAATGTGTAAAGCTTTCCCGTCCGCGCCGTCGCCGAGGCAGTGTCCACGGGTGCGGAAGCTGCGATGAGTCGCAGTTTCAGCACGACATGGGGTGGAACAAGGCCCTTACGATCCGCCTCCTCTTGCTGTTCCGCCTCTGGTTGAGTGCGGACGCAAGGGTGCTTGGGCGGCATGGTGCCGGCCTTGTTTCAGCTTGGCAATGTCGGTAAATCAGCCGAAAAATCTCCGTCGTTCGAGCTTTGCCTCGGCTGACGATTTGCTGACTCTACTGGTGTGAACCTCACTAGGCAATGGCAAAACTTAGGCGAAAACGCGTATATTTCTCACTCGTTCATCCACCGCCATTTGGGTATGGCGCGTCCCTGTTGGCGTTTGTGGTTCCTGGCCTGTGGGAAACTCCAATTGTTAACGCAGGAAAAATGATCCATTTGCAACAGAAATGGTGCGGCCGGAAACGCGGACCGCGTGGACCCGTTCGCCATCCAGTTTCGCTTCGACGGTGATCCGGCTCGGGCGTTTGATTTCGACTCCCTGAAGAATCGTTGCGGGCTCACCCGAAGACAGCAGGCGATGCTTCACCAGCCACGCGGCGCACGGTCCCGCGGCGGAGCCGGTGGCAGGATCTTCGCCGGAGTAGAACTGCATGCGCGCATGCCACCGGCCGTCATGCAGCGCGGCCGCATCTTGGGGAGCAATGCAATAGAACCAGCGGATGCCTCGAGCTTTGAGCCACGGGTTCGCTTCGCGTTGCGGGATAGCAAGGCGCTCAAGTGTCGCCGTATCGCGCAGGGCGACGATGCAGAATACATTGCCGGTCGAAACGCTCTGCGGTGCGAAGCCTTGCAGAAGGTCGTCATGCTCCATGCCGATCACACTTGCGATCTCTTCGGTCCCAAACTGCTCGCCGAAGACCGGATCGTTTTGTTGCATGGTTGCGAACACACTCTGCGTTTCATCTGCATCCGCGGAATTTGCGAAGCTCACGGGTATGGGCCCGACATTCAAGCGCAGTGTGAGATCGCTTGCCCCGCGCAACGCGGAATGGTGCAGGTGAAGCCAACTCGCGGTACCCAGGGTTGGATGTCCCGCAAAGGGTAGCTCTTCCTCCGTGGTGAAGATACGCACACGCACACCCTGTGCCTTGTCTTCCTCAGGGCTGTCGCTGGGCAAAACGAAGGTCGTTTCGGAGAGATTGGTTTCTCGCGCGATGGCCTGCATCTCATCACTGCTGAGACCACGGCCATCATGAAATACAGCGAGCGGGTTGCCTTCGAGCGGGCGCTCCGCGAAGACGTCGACAACGGAATATCCCAGTGTTTTCACATCGACAGTCTACGTCCACGGTGAAGAGCTTTCGAACAGTTTGTGACCAGAACGTTGAGACGCATTACGCACCGTTTACCCTGCGCAAAAGGGCGGTTTTCTGAGGTTTGCGGGACGCGCCCTGAGCCAGCGTTGGCCTCGCTCAGGGCAGCGGGTTGACACCTGCTTACCGGCCGCCGTACCTTAGGGACACCGCAAGTGGGGCCAACTGCTTCCATGCCGGCTTCATGTCGGCGGCGGTTCTAAAGATTCTGAAACGATGCGTTCAACCCTTTCCATCCCGACCCGCATGTTCTGCTGCTGTGGCTGCTGCTGCTGTTGCTGTGAGCCTGCGCGGGTGAGCGGATGAGCGAATCGAGACGATAGAAACAAACGTCAAGAAGCGAACATCAAGACCCACCAAGGCCAAGCCGGGTGGGTCTTCTGATTGGAAGCAAAACACCCACAGCGACACGGCCTGAAACCACGAACGAAATTCATAAAGGCAGGTAGAAAACGATGTCTCTCCGCATCAATGACGTAGCTCCCGACTTTACGGCTGACACCACGCAGGGTCCTATCCACTTCCATGAATGGATTGGGGACAACTGGGCGGTACTCTTTTCGCACCCCAAGGACTTCACGCC
>DASYEV010000096.1:0-58829 GCA_036498835.1 Acidobacteriaceae bacterium
CCGCGTTGATACCGGCCATCAGGCCTTGGCATGCCGCCTCTTCGTAGCCTGAGGTGCCGTTGATCTGTCCCGCGAGATACAAGCCGGTGAACTTCTTCACACGCAATGTGCGGTCGAGTTCGGTAGGGTCGATGGCGTCATATTCAATGGCATATCCAGGCCGCAGCATTTCCGCATTCTCAAGTCCGGGAATGCTGTGCACCATCGCGGCCTGCACTTCCATGGGCAGCGAGGTGCTCATGCCGTTGATGTAGACCTCGTGGGTGGAAAGCCCTTCCGGCTCCAGGAAGAACTGGTGCGAAGTCTTGTCGGGAAAGCGAACGATCTTGTCTTCAATCGACGGGCAGTAGCGTGGCCCAACACCCTCAATCTGGCCTGTAAACATCGGCGAGCGATGAACGTTGTCGCGGATGAGTTGCAGTGTCTCCGGCGTCGTCGTCGCGATGTAGCAGGAGATCTGGCGGAGGGGAGGAACCCAGGTACTAGGGTTTAGGGTCGAGGGCTTAGGGTTTAGGGGATTTTTCTCGAGGTTGGTGTTTCCCTCAACGGTGTCGGCGGAAGCCGACACCACCCTTTGCGATGAAGCTGCAAAGGATGGGCCACCCGGATTGGTGGTGGTGGCGAGAGACTGAAGGCTGCGAAAACTGAACGGTGTGGGGTCGGTGTCGCCGGGCTGCTCTTCGAAACGTGACCAGTCGATAGTGCGGCCGTCGAGGCGCGGTGGCGTGCCGGTCTTAAGCCGCGTTTCACGCAGACCAAGTTTCTTGAGGTTCTCACCCAGCAGCACGCTGGCGGGTTCGCCCGAACGGCCGGCAGTGTACTGCTGCTCGCCGCAATGAATCAGGCCGTTGAGAAACGTGCCCGTCGTGACGACGACAGCGCGCGCATGAATGGTGCGTCCATCGCGAAGTTTTACGCCGGTGATGCGAGGGGTAGAGATCCTATTCGGGTTTTGTGCTTCCTGATCTCTGTTCTCTGATCTCTGATCTCTACTCTCTGATCCCTCTTCAATCACCAGGTCGACGACCTCGGCCTGCTTGATGAACAGGTTGGGAATGGATTCGAGCTTCTCGCGCATGCGCACACGGTAAAGAGCCTTGTCGCACTGGGCGCGGGGGCTCCAGACGGCGGGACCTCGGGAGGTGTTGAGCAACCGGAACTGGATGCCACATGCGTCCGCGACTTCGCCCATGATGCCGCCCAGGGCATCGACTTCGCGGACGAGATGTCCCTTGGCTACACCGCCGATCGCAGGATTGCAGGACATCTGCGCGATCAGGTCCATGTTCAGCGTGAACAGGGCGGTGCGCAGTCCCATGCGCGCGGCTGCGGCCGCGGCTTCGCAGCCGGCATGCCCTGCGCCGACAACCAGGACATCGAATTGTTCCATAAAACTCACCTATTTCATTGTAGGCGAGGCTGCAGGTGCTGTGCCGCTTACCAGTTGGGCGGATCTTCGTGAATCCAATGGAAACCCTGAGTCAGCAGAGAGTACTGATCCGGACTGCGGCGGGAAAGTTCCAGATGGATCTGACCCTGGTTGAAGGGGCCGTCGATCGTAACGTGGTGCGGCATCTCTTCCGCATCCGCGCTGTAGTGCAGGGTGTTGTTGCCGTATTTCGGGCTGATGGTCGCGACGGAGTGTTGTAGGCCGTTCAGCGTGATGTTCACGCGGATCCGCTTGCCGTCAACCTGCCTCACGATCATGGGACCGCCCCTGCCATCGATGTAGATGTCCGACCATGCCGTCAGTGCGGTGGTGGCGTCGGCATGGTCCACATGCCAATGACCATAGAGTGGAGCCTGCATGGGCTCAGGGTCGGGGTAGGGGCTGTAAGCGCCGACACCCACGCTCAACAGGGTGCAAACCACGATCAGACCGAGAGCGACGTACCCGGTAAGGCGCAGCCAGCGCCTTTCGCTGGCGGGTACATGATCGGTTTTGAGTTGGGCCTGACCCCGGAGAACGAAAAGGCGAAGAAGAGCCATGACATCCGGCGCCAGCAGGAAAAGACACATCAGCACCAGGTGCGAGCTGTAGAGCTTGACCGGAACGTCATAGCAGAAGTTAAGCATGACGACGTTGAACAGAACGGCGGTCCCGAGCAATGCGCCCAGCGTCCGTGTGCGGCGGAAGAACAATAGGATTCCGGGGATAATTTCGGCAAATCCGCCAAACATGGTGTACCAGCGAGAGCCAGCCATGAAGGTCCAGAGCAGGGCCATAGGGCTCGATTCGCCATAGGTTTCGTTGAGGCGCATGATGTAGAGTCTTCCGAACTGATCGGGAAAGACCTTGGCGAAGCCATACTCCACCAGCGATTCCGCCACAACGAAGGAAACGAACAGGCGGAGCCACGCACTGGCGATGCGGTACTGCTTGCGTTTGCGGTCGAGCAACGACCAGATGAGAGTGCCGAGAACGGCCAGACACAGGCAGATGAAGACCAGCACGTAGTTCATCGCTGTATCGCCTGATCCGGTGGGATGGAACGTGGCGCCTTCGCCGGTGATATGAAACAGGTGCCGTCCCAGCCAGACCGCAACGGGTTGCAAGGGCTTAGAGAACCATTCGTTCAGCGGACCGTTTCCCCATGGGAGGATGTCAAAGATCGACGCACTACCCTGCTGGGGAATGTTGTACGCGATCAGATAACAGCAGACGAAGCGGAATGCGATGAGGCGCGCGGTAGACCAGTCGCCGGTACGCTGTGAGGACATGCGATCAAACCTGGTGTGGCGGAATTTGCCACAGGCTACCACGGGCGGTGGCGGCGTTCCGGAAGGCAAACTCGCGGAGGAGGATAATAGGGCATGACACGTCCATGCTTCCTGGTTATCGACCCCGAGCACGCCGGCAGCATCTCTTCCCGCAAGCTGGTACTTGAGACGGCGAAGTTCAATGTGGTTACCGCGTACGGCAGCCATGAGGCAATCGAGACATTACGGCGCTTTCCGGCGATGGATGGTGTTGTCGTGAATGCCTCGATGGCAGACATGCCCTGCGCCGATCTGATCCGCGGTTTGCGATCGATCAGGCCCGAAGTACACATCATCGCGATCAGCTCGCCGATGGCCCGGTCTTGTGAGGGCGCCAACCGGCAACTCGAATCGTTCGATCCTCCGCGCTTGCTGGATCTGCTGCGGGAGTTATGTCCAACACAGACACGGGAAATCCTGAACCGCGAAGAAGAACTCGCAGGGTAGTCGTAGCGCGAACGCACGAAGGAACTCGCGGACCTCGTCGCTATACACCTTGAGGAGGCTGGCTCTAGCATGGTGCCATGGTCGAGTTGAATGCAATCCAGCAGCGTGTCCTGGGATCGTTGATCGAGAAGGACATCACCACTCCGGAGTACTACCCCCTGTCGCTGAATGCGACAGTGAATGCAAGCAATCAGAAATCGAGCCGCGATCCGGTCATGGAGCTTAGTGAAGCGGACGTGCGCACTGCGCTCTATGAGTTGGACGACCAGGGACTGGTACGGACGTTGAGCGACGCGCGCGTTCCCAAATTTGAGCATCGCGTGCGCGATGTCCTGCAGCTTCGGCGCGATGAAGTGGCCGTGGTCTGCCTCCTGCTGCTGCGTGGTCCTCAGACTTCCGCTGAACTTCGCTCCCGCTCCGAACGGCTGTATTCGTTTGACGACAATGCAGCCGTGCTGGCCACGCTGGAACGGCTGGCATCGCGTGAGGAGCCGCTCACAATCATGATGGCTCGTCAGCCGGGATCGCGTGAATCGCGCTGGGCGCACCTGCTGGGCGGGGCCGTGGATTCCGGTGTGGCGCCGGCCGAGCCCTCAGGGATTGTACGGACGGGTCTCACGGAACGCGTCGAGCAGTTGGAAGAGCTGGTGCGGTCGCTGGAGGCACGGGTGAAAACCCTGGAAGGCATGGAGACGCCCGGCAACAACCCGGGTGTGGATGAGCCCGATTTGGTCTAGGTTGAGCTGGGGTCGCCGTTCGTCACAGAGCCGTTGTCGGCTAACCAGGAGACCATTCTCCGGTCTATGCTGGTTGACACCCCATCCCTTGCACGAAAACGGGTCCCGGACCATGTCCGGATTCGAGGAGAAATTACTATGGTCAAGCTTCAAACACGTTGGGTAACGGCTGCGCTCGCGTGCAGCGTTGCATTCGGCGGCGCGGTTGCCCAACAGACATCCCATAAAACTTCGGCATCGAGCAAAACGCCGGCGCATGCGACATCCGCGCAAAAATTGCCGGAGATCAAATTTCAGACCTACACCCTGCCCAACGGGCTCAAGGTCATTACGCATGAAGACCACCGCCTGCCGCTGGTATCGGTGGACCTCTGGTACCACGTAGGGCCGCTCAATGAGAAAGCCGGCCGCACGGGTTTCGCGCACCTGTTCGAACACATGATGTTTGAAGGTTCCGAGCACATCGGCGACAAGGAGCACGGCAAGACGCACATCTCGCTGGTGGAAAGCGCGGGTGCGACGGATGTCAATGGCACGACCGACTTCGACCGCACCAACTATTTCGAGACGCTGCCAAGCAACCAGCTGGAAATGGGCTTGTGGCTGGAAAGCGATCGCATGGGCTTCCTGATGGAAGGCCTGAACCGCCTGAAGCTGCAGAACCAGCGTGACGTCGTCCGCAACGAGCGCCGCCAGGGTGAAGGCCGCCCATATTCCGTCGCGCGTGAAGAAGAGTTCCACCAGCTTTTCCCGGCAGGCCACCCGTACTACGCGAGCGTGATTGGCAGCCACGCGGATATTGAAGCTGCGCGCATTGCCGATGTCCGCGACTTCCATCAGCAGTTCTACACACCGAACAACGCGTCGATCGCGATCGCCGGTGACTTCGATCCGGCGAAGCTCAAGGCGCTGCTGACCAAATATTTCGCACCGATCCCCTCTGGGCCGAAGGTTGAGCCGGTCAATATTCCGACTCCCCCGATCACCAGCCAGAAGCGCGTCACGGTCACCGATACCGTTAAGCTGCCACAGTTAAACATTGCGTGGCTGACACCGGCTGCCTATACTCCCGGCGCCTATGCCACGAATGTCGCGATGTTTGCGCTGGGCGGCGCGAAAGCCAGCCGCCTGGATCAGGCATTGGTCTACCAGTCGCAGGTTGCGTTGAGCGTAACGTGCGGCAATCAGACCCTCAAGCTGACGGGCATAGCGTCCTGCTCCGTGACACCGAAGCCGGGCGTCAAGCTGGAAGACATCGAAGCCACGTTCTGGTCGGTGGTGGCGAAGCTTCAGGCGGAGGGTCCGACCGCTGAAGAAGTGGAAGCGGCGAAGGCGACTTCCCTGACGCAGACCATCAGCGGTCTGCAGCGGCTCGGCGGCTTTGGCGGCGTTGCCGATACCTTGAACGCCTACAACCAGTACACCGGCGATCCCGGCTATCTCCCCAAGCAGGTTGCAGCTACGGAAGCTGTGACGCCTGCACAAGCGAAGGCAGCCGCCGCGAAGTACTTCGACAAGAACTCCGCGGTGGTGGTGTATTGCGTGCCGGGCAAGAAGGTATTGAACGATGTTCCGCGCAGCCCGGACAACACCGATGCGGACGTCAAGATTGTCAACCCCTATACGCCACAGTTTGAGGCGTCGCAGGACTGGCGCAAGACACAGCCCAAACCTGGCCCGGCTCCTACTGTGCATCTGCCCGTTCCGCAAACGTTCGACCTGAGCAACGGGTTGAAGGTCTATTACGTGGAGCAGCATTCCCTTCCGATTCTTTCGGCGACGGTGGTTTCACGCGCCGGCAGTGAGAACAACCCGCTCAAAAAGGGTGGACTCGCTTCGCTGGTCGCTCAGTTGATGGGCGAGGCAACCACGTCGCGCGATCTGACTCACCTGTCGGAGGCCCAGGAGCGCCTGGGTACACGCATCGGTGTAGGCGCCGGCATGGATTCAGCGGCCGCGAGCATGACCGTGCTGACCGAAAAGAGCAAGGAAGGTCTGGATCTGTTTGCCGACGTGGTCGAGCACCCCGCGTTTAATCAGGGCGATCTCGAGCGCATCCGTAAGCAGCGGCTGGTGGGCATTTCTCAGGAAACGGACTCGGTAGGAGCGATGGCTGCCCGCGTGGGTCCGAAGCTTGTTTTCGGTGACCATCCCTATGGCGCTTCGCCCACAGGAACCACCGACAGTGTCAGCAAGCTGACGGATGCCGACATCAAGAGCTTCTACAACAGCCACTACACGCCAACGGATTCGGCACTGGTGCTGGTTGGTGACATCACGGGCGCCGAAGCGCATGCGCTTGCTGAGAAATACTTTGGCGTATGGGCAGGCAAGGCTACCGCCGCGGTGGACATCCCGCCGGCTCCGAAACCGCAGCCCACACACGTGGTGATCGTGGATAAGCCGGGAGCTCCGCAAACGGCGTTGGTGGCATTCTCCATTGGCGTGCCGCGTGGTACGCCGGATGATCCCATCCGCGAAGAGTTGAACTACATCCTCGGCGGCAGCTTCGGCTCGCGTATCAACATGAACCTGCGCGAAGCACATGGCTACACGTATGGCGCAGGTTCGGGCTTCCGGCAGTATCGCAAAGGCGGTGTGTTCCTGACGCAGGCATTGGTCAGAACAGACGTTACAGGACCGGCAGCGAAGGAGATGATGTCCGAGCTGCGCAAGTTTCCAACCGAGCCGGTAACGGACGCGGAACTGATCTCAGCAAAAACGGCCAGCATCCAGTCTCTGCCAGGTGACTTTGAAACCACGGCTGCGACGGCAGGCGCGATCAGCAGCATCTTCGTGTTCAACCGGCCGCTGGACTACTACCGCACTCTGCCCGCAAAGTTTGAGTCGGTAACGGCTGCCGATATTGAGCGGGTTGCGCAAAACGATCTCCATCCGAACGACATGATTATTGTCGCGGCCGGCGATCGCACGAAGATCGAACCCCAGTTGAAGGATGCAGGTCTGGGACCGGTTGAGATTCGCGATATCGATGGCAACATCGTGAGCGGAGCGAAGTAAAAGCTGTTTGGAACAGGAAAAGGCGCAGCCTTCGGGCTGCGCCTTTTGTTTGGGGAGTGCGAGGTGCGGAGAAATTTGTGGGCATGTGATCCTGAGCGCTGAAGGCGCGTTCTATACCAGCCCAGGGCGAACCGGGGTCCCCAGTGAGCTTGCTCACTGGGGTGTAGAAGTCCTGGGTAGCCGGTGGTTGAGAATTTGAGGGTTGAAGGCCAGCCCTTTCAAGGTCTCGAACTTCATGCGATGGAAGCTTGGAGGTGTTTGCGGCACCAGATCGTTTTGCTTAAGGTCACGGGTTCACCCGTGACGTTCAAAGTCAAAACAACCCGGGCTTCAGCCATACGACACGGGTGAACCCGTGTCCTTAAGCAAAACAAATACCTCGTGCGACATTCTCACAGAGCGTTTTTCACTATGAGGCAGACACCTTGAAAGGGCTGGGGCTGAAGGCCCGACCTATTTGCCAGCAAATAGATCGGGCTTTCAGCCCTCGGATCCTTCTTGATATCTCTTACCCAGGGCTTCGCCCTGGGCTGGTATGGGCCGCGCCGTTGGCGCTTGGATCTGTGCCGGTGTGCTTCGGTCCGCGCGCAAATAAAGTGCATGGAAAACCAAAGATCAATGCCTAACGCCTAGCCGACTTTGCGTTCTAACAAGACTTCATCCAGCATGCCTGCCAATGAACCTGCGCGGGAGCGGGCGTTGGTCTGGGCCTGGTTCAGGCTTCCGCTGAGCGCGTCGTAGCGGGCACGCAGGGTCAGGAGTTCGTCGGTGATGTTGAGCGCGGCAAGGACAGCGACGCGCAGTGAATCGACGGTCGCCCCATGTGCGGAAACAGCGCGCATCTTGGCGTCCACGATCGCGGCGAGCCGTTCGATGTACGCGGAATCAGTGCCGCGAAGTTGATACACCTGATCGTAGATTTCCACCACGACTGCGCCTGTGGCCTGTGCGGCCTGCTCAGCCCGGGAAATCTCCGCCGCGGTTCTGGTCTGTTGCTCTGCCAACTCGTCTCCTGCTTGTTTGGACGCCGCCGTCTTCTGGGTCCCTGTTAACTCATATGGCTACCGGATCAGCGAATCGATCCGGTTACAGAAGCTCG
This sequence comes from Acidobacteriaceae bacterium, assembly GCA_036498835.1. Classification (GTDB taxonomy): domain Bacteria; phylum Acidobacteriota; class Terriglobia; order Terriglobales; family Acidobacteriaceae; genus Granulicella. The sequence goes on from DASYEV010000096.1 coordinate 8,065, forward strand.
TCCATCTGGGCGAGCATTTTCTCAACGCGTTCGCGAACGTTTTCACGTTCACGCTGCATGGCAACTACTTCTTCCTGTGCCGTGCTCATCGAATCCGTTTGCGCGGCCAGCCGCTCACGCAATTCGGAAGCTTCTGCGAGCGCGGCGTCGCGTTCGGCTTCGGCGTTGTGCCGGGCTTCGCGTTCTTTCTTGATCAGCTCGACGGTTTGCAGCACCTTTTGTTCCAGTGCCTGAAACTCGTCCACGCTGATAGTTGAAGCGCCCATGAGGCCTCCGAGCGTGTGAAATCAACTCGGAGTATAGCCATTCGCGTCGTGGATTAGATGACACCGATTCGAAGGGAATCATCCTGAATCCCTTTTTGTTTGCGAATCCTTCTTACGAGACGCGTTGCGTGCCGCCAAGCGAAACGAGCGCAGCCACAATCGCGTCGCTCCAGCGGGCAATTTCTTCTTCGGTCAGCGTGCGATCGATGGGCTGCAGCACAATGCGTGTGAGCAGCGAATAACTGCCGGCGGCAACGGCTTTCCCTTTGGGATCGCGGAAAATCTCGACGGGCTCAACCGATTGGAGCTCGGCAATGCCGAGGCCGCGGATGGCCGCTTCAACGTTCTTCCATTGAACCGTGTCGGGGAAGATGAACGAGAAGTCGCGTTCGACGGCCTGGAATCTGGAGATCTCACGCGATGCGGGTTGACGCAGCGGCTGCAGAAGCAGCGATTGCGCCTTCACTTCAGCGATCACGCAGGTCTGGCGCAGCTTGCGCCTCTGCGCTTCGGCAGCGCTGAGTTCGCCGAAAACGGCAACCGGTTCGACACCGAGAAGGACACGCGCTCCACGCCCCGGTTCGATCCAGGCAGGAAGGTTCGACGCTTCAAAGTGCGTGCTGCCTGCGAACTTCGCAAGCAGGGTCTCGAGCGCTCCCTTCACTTCGAAGAACAGGGCATCGCCGCCTTTATGGAGCGATGTCGCGGCTGCTGAGCCAGTGGCGCCAATCGAAAGGCCGGAGGCTTCGCGGACTTCCGCCGTTGAGCCATTGAACACCGTGCCCAATTCGAAGAGGCGAACGGTGCTGACGTCGCGGTGCAGGTTATGCGCAAGCATGCCTGCCATGCCTGAAGCCAGCGAAGGACGAAGCATCCCGGCTTCTTCACTAAGTGGGTTGCCCATCGCCACAGCGCCTGCGGCTGCATCGCCGAAACCAGCGGCTTCTTCCGCGGAGACGAAGGTGCTGGAAATGGCTTCGCTGTAGCCCAGCGCGCGCAGCGTGGAGCGTATGGCGTGCTCCTGTTCGGCGTGTGGCAACTCGCGCACAGCGCCGGCAAAGGCTGGCAGCGTGTCGGCAAAACGGTTGTAGCCGTAGACTCGCGCCACTTCTTCGATCAGATCGATTTCGCGTTCGAGATCAAGCCGCCAGGAAGGCAGTTTGACGGCATATTCGCCGGGAATGTTTCCGGTTGGCGTGAGCTCGCAACCCAGCGCTGTGAGGTATTGCGTGATGAGGGCCGCTTCAAGACCTTCGGGAGCAAGTGTGGCGCCGAGGTGACGCTGCACTTCACTGACGCGGAGCGTGATGGGCGCACGGTTTGCGGTCTTTGCGGCCAACTCCGGAACAGTGACATCCATCAGCGGACCTGCGGCTTTGCCGCCTGCCTGTTCCACCACCAGCCTGGTCACAAGATTGTTGGCGAGCGGCGCTGCATTGAAATCGGCGCCGCGTTCGAAGCGGTGCGACGCATCGGTATGCAGACCGTGGCGGCGTGAGCTGGCGCGAATGGCCGTTGGGTCGAACCACGCGGCTTCCACCAGGATGTTCTTTGTAGTTTCCGTAACGCGCGAATCCCAGCCGCCCATAACCCCGGCGAGGCTGAGAGCCTTCTTTTCGTCAGCTATCACCAGGTCGTCCGCGACCAGCGTATGTTCGCTGCCATCCAGCAGGCGGAGCGTTTCACCCGCGTGAGCGCGGCGGACGACGATGCCGCCTTCGAGCGTGTCGAGATCGAACACGTGGGTGGGTTGGCCCATGGCCAGCCATCCAAAGTTGGTGACATCCACAGGGCCGGAGATGGGCTTCTGGTTCAACGCGGAAAAGTAGTCGGCGATCAGTCCGCTGGAAGCGTTGACGGTAACTCCACGAATGATGCGGGCAGTGAAACGTCCACACAGGTCGTTGGCTTCAATGCGAACCGGGAAGCCTTCACCCGACTCCGCCGCTTCGACCGGTGCTGCGAGACCGTCTTCAAGCTTCGTCAAGGGGACATCATAGATAGCGGCCGCTTCACGCGCGACACCATAGTGGTTCATCGCATCGACGCGGTTGGTGGTGATGTCCATCTCGTAGCGCGCTCCGCCACAGGAGGCAGGGAATTCGCCTTCGACAGCGATTCCGCGAAGCGTCAGATCTTCGGCGAGTTGCCGGTCGTCAACGGGGAGTTCGGGCAGGTAGCTGCGTAGCCACTTGGTGAGGATGTTCATGCAGGAAGCGTGTACTTTCTTTCAGGACTCGGCGCTCCGCGCCGGGGACGCGAAGCTATCTCTTCTATTGTCGCAGGAAGCTCACGGCTTGACGGCGAAGCTGGACGAAGGAAGGATCGCGGGCTTCGTTGGGGCATCCGCAATGGCGCCAACGAGCTTGTAGAAGAACTGGTCGAACTTTGCGGCAGCATCGAAATCGACCGGCTGGGTCAGGTCGTCCTGCGGGCGGTGGTAGCGGATGTCGTACCACTCTCGATAGCGGCGCTCCGCATCTGTACCGGAATCGTAGCCGAAGATGAAACCGATGGCGGGAACACCGATGCGCAGGAAGGGAAAGTGGTCTGCCCGGCGCAGCAGCCCGCGTTCCGGCTCGCGGTCTTCGCGCAGTTCGATACCCATCCCAGCGCCTACCTTGGTGGCTGTCGCGCCGAGGGTCGTGTCGTGGATGGCGAGTGCGGTGAGGATGTGCAGCGGGAACAGCGGACGGAGCTGGTCAAGATTCACATCCGCGACAAGGGCAGTCTTGGGAACTGTAGGGTGCTCGACGAACCAGTTGGAGCCGAGCAGGCCTTTTTCTTCGCCTGTAAAAGCGCAAATCAAAATAGACCGCTTGGGGCGAGGCAGCCTGCCGGCCTTGATGTCGTCGGCCATCTGGATCAGGAGCGCCACGTAAGCAGCGTCATCCAGGGTGCCGTTGTAGAGGTTGTCGCCTTTCACCGGCGTGCCGAAGCCATAGCCGTCAAGATGCGCGGCTGCGACGACATATTCCTCGCGGAGCGTAGGGTCTGAACCTTCCAGTACCCCGAGTACGTTGGGCGATTCGATGTCTTTCTCGGCGGTTTTGGTGTGGATCGAAAAGCTCCCAGGAAGGTCGAAGCTGGGCAATGGAAGACGCGCTGCCGCGGCCATGATGATGGAGCCAGGCTCGTTCGCTCCGCCGGCCACAAGCTTGGAGAATGCCAGGGTGCTGAGCCGCATGGTGACGAGGCTGGCTCCGCCGCCCCGGCTGCGGCGTGCGTCCGACCCGTTGCCCTGGCGCAGTGTGACCGAACGCGCGTAAGCATCCGGCCAGCGTGCCGGTTCCAGGATGAAGGCAGCGTCATCGACGCTGAGCACGCCGAGCGCACCGCCGGCGCGGGCATTGGCCAGGCGTTCTGCGGCGGTGGTCAAGCCCTGCCGCCGTGCGCCGTAGCAGATCACGAACTTGCCGCCGATCTCTGCCATGGCGTCTTTGCCGCAGTACCCGCGGAAGGTGATGGGACCTTCGAGCACTGCAGGCAGATTCGGCGAGACGGTGATGCTGACCTCCCGCAAAAAGGGCAGGTCGATCGGCGCAGTGTTCGGCCTGGTGTAGGTGAAGCTGGTCCCTTCCGAAACTGCATCGACCTCATGCATGGGCACTGTCTGGAAGTAGCTCGCTTGGTCTTTTGCGGGATCTCCTGCAGGTTTCAAGCCGGCATCGGCAAAGCGTTTGGCGACGTAGGTCGCTGCGCGCTGGTAGGCAGCAGTGCCGGTATCGCGTCCCTCCATGGCATCGCCGGAGAGGGCTTCGGTGGTGTGCCACCAGGCAAGGGTGTCAGCGTCGTGGATGTCATGGTCGCGTGGGTGGCTCTGTGCCTGCAGAGGAAGAGCAGTGGCGATCAGCAGGAACACTCCGGCATAGGAACGCATGGATGATGGCCTCGAAATGAATTTTGGCAGGATTGCGCGGCCCATTCGACATGCTCCACGGCTAAAGCCGGAATGATTTCTTGCGAATTGCGGCGGGACTGAAGCTCCGCCCCTTCAAACCGAAGCCGTACGCTTGTTCAGATGTCCCTAAGCGAACTGTTGCAGGAACCGCATGTCGCCGCTGTAGAGCAGGCCGATATCGCTGATGCCGTATTTCATCATCGTGATGCGATCGACGCCCATGCCGAAGGCGAAGCCGGAAATCTTCGCGGTATCGTAAACCGGGTCGCGGCCCAGCTCGATGCGGCGCTGGTTTACCGCCTCGAAGACGTTGGGATCGACCATGCCGCAGCCCAGGAGCTCAATCCAGCCGGAGTGCTTGCATTTGCGGCAGCCCTTGCCGCCGCAGAAGATGCAGGAGATCTGAACGTCTGCGCTGGGTTCGGTGAAGGGAAAGAACGAAGGGAAGAAGCGGGTCTTTACCGCGGACCCGAAGAATGCCTTCATCGCATGGTCGAGCGTGCCCTTCAGGTCGCTGAAGGTGATGTTCGTATCCACGCACAGACCTTCCACTTGATGGAAGACCGGCGAATGGGTGGCATCGGCCGCGTCGTTGCGGTGAACCTTGCCGGGGATGATCAGGCGCAGGGGAGGATCCTGCTCCAGCATGGAGCGGATCTGGACCGGGGAGGTATGCGTGCGCATCAGCAGGCGGTCACGCAGGGGCTTCTTGTCCTGATCGGCGACGACCAGGGTGTCCTGGGTGTCGCGTGCGGGATGGTTGGGAGGAAAGTTCAGCGATTCGAAGTTGTAGAAGTCGCTCTCAACCTCAGGCCCCAGTCCGACCGAATAACCCATGCGCTGAAATACGCGGACGATTTCCGCCATGGTCCCGATCAGAGGATGTTCGACGCCAACGCGTTGCGCAATGCCGGGCAGGGTGATATCGAGTCCAGCGGCGCCCTGGGTGCTCAGCCCGGTCTGGGCGGCGGCGAGCGAGTTCTCAATGCCTTCTTTGAGCGCGTTAAATCGTTGGCCGATAAGTTTTTTGGCTTCGACGGGGGCAGCTTTCAGCCATGCGTCGGAGATCGCCTTGAGGCGCCCCTGCTTACGGCCAAGCCAATCCAGGCGAAATGCTTCCGCATCGAAACCGGGTGCGGCTACGGCGCTGTCGGCTTCATGGCGCACCGCAGCGAAGGCGGCATCGAGCGATGCTTCAGAAAAATCTGTTAGGTGCGGGATTTCCAACGAGCTTCCTTTTCAAAACGGCGACGCGGTTTCGTACCTTTTCAATTTTATCGTTACAGCGCCCACCAGATCACGACGGCCATCAGCACGCCCATCATCAGGCTCCGGGGGGATGTGATGGCCCAGACGACCGGATCATCGTGCATTTCGCCGCGGCCGGCCAGCATCCACACCTGGCTTAGCCAGAGCAGCAGAACGGGAACGACCAGCCAGAGCCGCACCGGGTGGTTGTAGAGAAAGTTCGTTTTGAAGTCGTTGATATACAGCGTGAGGACCACGACCGAAGCGTAGGCGGCTCCGGTCCCCAGCGCTCGAAGCTGTTCCAGATCACCCACCTTGTAGCCGCGGCCGGTTGTGGCCGTGCCGCCGCGCGCGATCAGGCCTTCGAGCTCACTGAAGCGCTTGACGAAGGCCAGTGAGAGGAAGAAAAAGATGCTGAAGCCGGCCAGCCATGCGGAGATGGCAACCCCGGTTGCCGCGCTTCCGGCGAGGATGCGCACCGTGTACAGGCCGCTGAGCAGGAAAACATCCAGCAGCACGACACGCTTCAGGTACAGCGAGTAGGTTAGCGTGGTGACCGTGTAGATCAACAGCCACCCCAGGTATTTGTAGGGTTGAAGCAGCGGTTCGTCCGCCGGCAATGCCCGAACGATCCAGGGAAGCGCTACCGCCAGCGTCACGGCGAGCGTCATCAGCAGGACTACCACCAGAGTGCCCGCAATCGCGGATAAATCTCCAGCGGCAAAAGGCCTCCGCCGTTTGCTGGGATGCCTGCGGTCGGCTTCGAGGTCGAGCAGGTCATTAAGGATGTAGGTGCCGGAAGCGCACATGCCGAAGCTGAGGAAGGCCACACCGGCTTCAACGAGGTGGGTGAAGCTCCACGCATGCGCCAGCAGCATGGGGACGAAGATCAATGTGTTTTTCGCCCATTGGTGCAGGCGAATGGCCTTAAGCCAGCTCTTGATGGCGGGTGGCCGGTCATCGAAGGTAGCGCTCAGTTTCGTGCCCGAACTGCGCAGCCGCGCTGTCAGCGCGCGGTGCGGGTTGGCGGCCATGGGTGCGACACAGGCTCGCAGGAGTTCGGTGTCGGGCTTCGCATTGCCGATGTAGCAAAAGCTATCGCCAAAACGCTCGCGGAACGCAGCGAGCTTATTACCGCCTGCAAGATTGAGGCTTCCGTCGGAAGCGAGCACTCCGCGAAAGATACCGAGATAAGCGGCAATCCGTTCGGCTAGATGGATGTCGGCGGCGGTGGCGAGATAGATTTCACGTCCCCGACCGGCCTCGGCGCGGAGCCACTCGAGTAGTGGGCGGTTATAGGGCAGGTGCTCGATGTCGAGGGTCACCGTTGCGGTGACATGCCGTTTGAACGCCGCCCGGCCCTGGGCGATCCACCCGGGGATAGAGAGAAGCGCGGCTGGGCGATGCCTGGCAATGAGCAGGACCGAATCGATCAGAGTGTCCGATTTGACCAGCGTGCCATCCAGATCGACGCACAAGGGAACGCCTTCCGGCACGCCGGGAGCGGCCAGGAGACTCTCCGGTTCGCTTATCGGTTCGATTTGTTCACTGGTTTGCGCGTTCATCATTCTGTGACATGTGGCCGGAAACTCTGAAGCGACGCCCTGCGTCACTATACCTGCCCTCCGGCGCGAAGCGGCACGGTATGCTTGCAGATACAGACCAAGCTGGAAACTCTTGAGCAGATGGCTGTTCCGCTGGCAGTCCGGGCGGCGGGAAACGCATCTAAGTTTCCGGGTCACCATCAGTTTTCTTAATGTTTTAGCCCCGGCCAAATTCTTTGCAGGAGCACTCCGCCCATCATGTCCGCTGACAGGAACCTGGATCCGCACTACGCTCTTCCTTCCTCCCGAGGGAGCGACGCGACGATCAACGATCCAGCTCATATGCTCCCCGAGCAAGCGACCGTGTCCACGGGCAAGCGTGGCGGGCCATTGCGGATGATCATCATCCTGCTGATTGTCCTGATGGTGGTTGCGGTCATCGTGTGGCGCATTCGCACGAACAACGCGAATACCGACACCGAAAACCGCCGTTCGGCGGCAGCGGCCAACCGGCCCACGCCCGTGCAGGTTGCGGATGTGCAGCAGAAGACCGAGCCCGTGTACCTGACCGCCCTGGGTACCGTGACCGCCTACAACACCGTGACCCTGCACAGCCGGGTCGACGGCCAGTTGCTGGAAGTGAACTTCCGCGAAGGGCAGACGGTTCGCAAGGGCCAGTTGCTGCTGGAGATCGATCCGCGCCCCTACCAGGCGGCTGTAGACCAGGCCATCGGCACGCTGGCGAAAGATGAAGCCAACCTGAAGAACATGGAAGCCGAGGCGCAGCGCTACACCTCGCTGTATGAGGCAGGCGTGGTCAGCAAGGAGCAGCAGCAGCTCCAGATTTCCAATGCCGGACAGGCGAGCGGATCCATCAAGGTGGATCAGGCAGCTATCGAAGCCGCGAAGGTCAACCTCGGGTACACGAAGATCTATTCACCCATCGACGGTGTGGTGGGTCTGCGCCAGGTCGATCCCGGCAACATCGTGCATGCAAGCGATAGCACCGGGCTGGTCGTGATTACCCAGGAAAAACCCATTGCAGTCGTCTTCACCCTGCCCGAAGATCAACTTCCCCAGGTGCAGCAGGCGATGAGGGGCGGCAACAAGCTGGTCGTGGAAGCGTATGACCGCTCCGATGCGCACAAGATCGCAGCCGGCACACTGCTGACCATCGACAACCAGATCGATACAACCACAGGCACCGCCAAGTTGAAGGCAGTGTTTGAAAATGCCGACAATTCGCTCTTCCCGAACCAGTTTGTGAACGTGCGGTTGATTCTGCGGCAGAGGCCCAATGCCATCGTGATTCCGACGGCAGCAATCCAAAGCGGCACCCAGGGTTCGTTTGTGTTCGTGGTGAACCCGGGTCCAACGCCCGCCGATAAACTTCAGAACCAGCCTGGCGCAGCCAGCGCAAATGGAGCAAGTGGCGGCAGTGGACATCGCGGCCGCGGCGCGAAGGCAGAGGCTCCGGCCGGGAATGCTGAAGCCGCCAACGACGGCAGTGATGCCTCCGCCGGTGGATCAGGCGGTGGTCAAGGCCGAGGCGGCAAAGGCGGTCATGGTGGCGCGCCTCCATGCCCTGCAGGCCCCAACCACGCGGACGCCATAACGGTCCATGTGGACTTCGCGATCGGCACGGATTCGGTCATTACCGATGGCTCGCTGAAGGCTGGGCAGAAGGTCGTGGTCGACGGAGCGGAGAAGCTGGTCGATGGCGGCAATGTCTGCCCGACGGTTTCGCGCAGCGGAGGTCATGGTCCCGGGCCGAATGGCACCATTGGCGCCGGTTCCGCCGCACCTGATTCCACCCAGCAGCCTTCCGGCGTGAATAATGGGACACCCCAGGCGCCGGGGCAGAACGGGCAGCAGTCCAACAACCGCAACACAGGCAATGGAGGCGGAAACCAGTGAGCCCTTCGCGGCCATTTATTCTCCGGCCGGTGGCCACCTCGCTCCTGATGGTGGCCATTTTGCTTGCGGGTACCGTTGCGTATCTGCAACTGCCTGTCTCGGCGTTACCTGAAGTCGACTACCCGATCATCCAGGTCACCACGTTCTATCCGGGCGCGAGCCCGGAGGTGATGGCTAGTTCGGTGACCGGGCCGCTGGAACGCCAGTTTGGACAGATTCCCGGACTGAGCCAGATGACGTCAACCTCATCCGGCGGCGCATCGCTCATCACGCTGGAGTTCTCTCTTTCCGAAGACATCGATGTCGCCCAGCAGGATGTGCAGGCCGCGATCAATGCGGGCTTCTCCTACCTTCCGAAAGACCTGCCGAATCCACCGATCTATGCCAAGGTGAATCCCGCGGATGCGCCCATCCTGACGCTTGCACTGACCTCGCAAACGCTTCCATTGGTTAAGGTTGAAGACCTGGCCGACACGATCCTGGCGCAAAAGATATCTCAGCTTTCCGGTGTTGGTCTGGTTTCCATCGCCGGAGGACAGAAGCCGGCGGTCCGCATCCAGGCGAATCCGACCGCGCTGGCTGGCTACGGGCTTTCACTGGAAGACGTCCGTACTGCATTAGGCACGGCGAATGTTGACCAGGCCAAAGGCGCACTGAATGGCCCTCGGCAGGCCTATATCATCGGCGCAAATGACCAGCTTCTGAACAGTACGGACTACAACCAGGTCATCATTGCGTACCGCAACGGATCGCCCGTGCGGCTGTCGGACGTCGCGAATGCCGTGGATTCGGCGGAGAACCTGTATCAGGCCGCGTGGATGGGAACGGCCAAGACCGTAGACCACACGGAAAAAGACGCCGACGGTCACAAGGTCCAAGTCCCCGGGCGTGACATGGATGTCAAGCCCGCCGTGATTATCAACATCCAGCGGCAGCCCGGCGCCAACATCATCGGCGTCGTGGACCGCGTGCAGGCGCTGCTGCCGAAGCTGAAGGAGTCATTGCCCGCGGGCGTCGACCTGCAGGTGCTTACCGACCGTACAGGGACGATCCGGGCATCTGTCAAAGACGTGCAGTTTGAGTTGTTGCTGACCATCGCGCTGGTCGTGATGGTCATCTTCCTGTTCCTGCGTTCGTTCGCCGCAACGGTGATTCCCGCTGTTGCCGTGCCGCTTTCGATCGTCGGAACGTTCGGCGTGATGTACCTGCTGGGCTATTCGTTGAACAACCTGAGCCTGATGGCTCTCACCATCTCCACCGGCTTCGTTGTGGATGACGCCATCGTGATGATCGAAAACATCGATCGCTACCTGGAGATGGGCGACTCACCGCTGGATGCGGCGTTGAAGGGCTCGGAACAGATCGGGTTCACGATTGTTTCGTTGACTGTTTCGCTGATCGCCGTGCTCATTCCGCTGTTGTTCATGGGTGACATTGTCGGCCGGCTGTTCCGCGAGTTTGCCGTCACCCTGGCGGTGACCATCCTGGTTTCAGCGGTGGTTTCACTTACGCTGACCCCCATGATGTCGGCGAAGCTGCTGAAGCATAAGCCGAAATCCGCACAGAATGCGTTCTATCGCAAGTCTGAAGAGTGGTTCGAGTATGTGATCGCCAAGTATGGCAACGGCGTGAAATGGGTGCTGGAACACCAGGTCCTGACGCTGATCATTACCGCCGCGACGTTCGTCATCACGGTCTTTCTGTACATCATCGTGCCCAAGGGCTTCTTCCCGGTTCAGGATACGGGCGTGATCATGGCGATTACGGAAGCCGACCAAAGCGTTTCCTTCTCCGCCATGAGTGCACGGCAACAGGATCTGGCGCGGGTCATCCTGCAGGATCCGGACGTTGTCTCGATGACCTCTTTTATCGGGATCGATCAAAACAATACGACGCTCAATTCGGGACGTATCCAGATCAACCTGAAGGACCGCGATGACCGCAAACTGGATGCGGTAGGCATTATCCGGCGCCTGCAGGGCAAGGTGAATGAGGTTCACGGCATTCTGACCTACCTGCAGCCCTCGCAGGACCTCACGGTGGAAGACCGTGTGTCGCGTACCCAGTACCAGTTTTCCGTGGAAGACGCGAGCGCTACTGAACTGGCGGATGCCACCAACGAGCTTGTCGCCAAATTCAAGACACTGCCTTCATTGACCGATGTTGCCAGCGATCAGCAGATCAACGGTCTGGGCGCCACGCTGGTGATCGATCGCGATACCGCAAGCCGTCTGGGAATTACGCCACAGAATATCGATGACACGCTGGACGACGCGTTTGGCCAGCGGCAGGTTTCCACGATCTTCACCCAGCTGAATCAATACCACGTGGTGATGGAAGTTGCGCCGAACTTCCAGCGCACAACGAGTGCGCTGAACAACCTGTACGTGAAGAGTTCGAACGGAACCCAGGTGCCGTTGTCGACGTTTACGCACATGGTTACGCATCCGGCCACCCTTTCCATCGGACACCAGGGGCAGTTTCCTTCGACCACGATCTCGTTCAACCTCGCTCCCGGCAAGTCGATTGGCGATGCGGTGGCTGAGGTCGACAAGGCGGTCAAGGAACTGAACCTGCCGATCAGCGTCAACACGGCATTTCAAGGTACGGCGGCTGCGTTTGAGGCCTCCCTCACGAACGAGCCTTTGCTGATCCTGGCCGCACTGATTGTTGTCTACATCGTGCTGGGCGTGCTGTATGAAAGTTACATCCATCCGGTAACGATCCTGTCGACGCTGCCTTCAGCCGGCGTGGGTGCGATCCTGGCGCTGCTGCTTACAGGGGAAAGTCTTTCAGTCATTGCGTTGATCGGCATCATCCTGCTGATCGGCATCGTGAAGAAGAACGCCATCATGATGATCGACTTCGCGCTGGAAGCGGAGCGCGAGCAAGGCATGGAGCCGGAAGAGGCTATCTACCAGGCCTGCCTGCTGCGTTTCCGCCCCATCATGATGACCACCATGGCCGCGCTGCTGGGCGGCGTGCCACTCGCGCTCGGGTCGGGCACCGGCTCCGAGCTGCGCAGACCTCTGGGTATCACGATCGTCGGCGGTTTGATCGTCAGTCAAATCCTCACGCTGTTTACGACGCCGGTTGTGTACCTGTTCTTTGACCGCATCGGACGCAAATATCTGCACACCGCGGAAGCCGATAAGGAACTATATGAGCACACCCATGGCGACGGCGACGGGCCTGCTTCCGGTGGCCACGGGGAACCACAACCGGCGGCAGGAGACTGATATGCGAAAACTCGTTTACCTCGCAGTGTTTTGTATGAGTTTTGCGTTCACCGCGGTGGGTTCACTGCACGCTCAGGAATCGCTTTCCTGTTCCCTGGGCCAGATCAGGGAACGTATCGCACCGCATTATCCATCGCTTTTTCAGGGCCCCTCCCCGCCCGCCGGCGATGTTCAGATTCAGGCGAACTTCGCTGCGGACGGCCATGTAACGAGCACCAAAATGATTTCGGGGCCGCCAGCCCTGAAGTTCGATTCCGAAGCGTTCGTGCACGGATGGCGTGCCCAGGCAAGTGATGGACCCAGGTTCTGCGTTATTTCGTTGTATTACCGATTCGATGGCAGTCAACGCCGTTGCAACGGTCATGACGACGTCACAATTCGCGAAGAGCGCGTGGACGAAACGCATGTAACGCTTCACCTCAGTTGCGACTGGTAGCTGCTCAAGATGAACGATAGTCCACTTCAACCCGGCGATAAAACACCCCAGGACGCACAGCGCCCCGGCGATGCAGCCAAGCTGCATTCCGCAGGTGCGAATGCCCGTGAAGGAGATCGCGCGCCGAAGGATGCAGCTTCCAGCCAGGACCATGAAAAGCTGGATAAGCAGACCCGCGAAGGAGGATCCCCGCTCCAGGCGGTGAACTTCTCTGCTCCGTTCATCCAGAGGCCCGTCGCTACGTTTTTGCTTTCGGCGGCGATCATCATTGCGGGCTGTGTTGCCTACGGCCTGCTTCCGGTTTCTTCTCTGCCACAGGTTGAATTTCCGGTCATCTCCGTGGGCGCCTCCTTGCCGGGCGGCGATCCCCAGACCATGGCGTCGGCGGTAGCGACTCCGTTGGAGCGCCAGTTCTCGCGCATTGCGGGTATCAACCAGATGACTTCATCGTCATCCACGGGTTCCACCAGCGTCGTGATGCAGTTTGACCTGAATCGCGACATCAATGGTGCGGCTCGCGATGTGCAGGCGGCCATCAATGCCGCGCGCGCACAACTGCCGGCAAACCTGCCTTCCAACCCGTCGTACCGCAAGATCAATCCGTCCGATGCGCCCATCCTGATCCTGGCATTGACCTCGGAGACGGTGCCGATCCCACAGATGTACGATGTCTCCGACTCGATCCTCGCGCAGAAGATCGCGCAGGTGCCGGGTGTGGGGCAGACGTTTACGGGTGGATCCGCCAAGCCGGCTGTACGCATTGAGACCAATCCAAATCAGCTTTCCGCTCAACATCTGGGGTTGGAAGATGTGCGCGCCGCGATGAGCACGATCAACGTGCTGCAACCGACCGGCTACATCAATGGGCTGGGGCCGGATTCGACCCACGTTGCCATCTCGACGACCGATCAGCTTTTTGGCGCGGCTGCCTATGCCCCCCTGATCATCGCCACCAACCGCGGACCGGTTTCCAAATCCACGGCCGCCAGCGGGCTGCCCGCCGCGCTGGCCTCGGCAGTGAGCGGAGGTTCCGGCAGCACAACGACTACAAGTTCCAGCGCCAGCGGCTCGACTTCGGGCGCCGCCGCGAGTTCGAGTTCGACGCCCAATTTTGCGACATCACGCGTCACCGACGTCGGTGCGGCCAACGAGCACGGCGTGGTGCGCATCAGCGATATCGGCCGCGTTGTCGACTCGGTCGAAGATATTCACACAGGCGGCTTCCTCAACAACAAGCCGGCGATCCTGATCGTGATTTTCAAGTCTCCGGGCGCGAATGTCATTTCAACCGTCGACAACGTGCTCAAGATCCTCCCCACGTTGCAGGCTTCGATTCCGCCGGCGATCAAACTGCAGGTCGTCATGGACCGCACCACCACCATCCGCGCTTCGGTCTCGGATGCGCGCCGGAACCTCATCATTTCGATCATCCTGGTGATCCTTGTGGTGTTTGTATTCCTGCGTGAAGTTCGCTCGACGCTGATTCCCTCGGTGTCGGTGCCCTTGTCGCTTCTGGGCACGTTCGGTGTGATGTACCTGCTGGGTTACACGCTCGACAACCTCAGCCTGATGGCGTTGACCATCTCCGCCGGCTTTGTCGTGGACGACGCCATTGTCGTGATCGAAAACATCTCGAGACATCTGGAAGCCGGCCTCAAACCCTTCGACGCGGCGATGAAGGGAGCGCGTGAAATCGGGTTTACCGTGATGTCGATGTCGACCTCGCTGGTGGCGGTGTTTATTCCCATCCTTCTGATGGGCGGTATTGTGGGGCGCCTGTTCCGTGAGTTCGCGGTGACGCTTTCAGTGGCGATCGGTATGTCGCTGATCGTCTCCTTGACGACCACACCCATGCTTTCGGCCAAGTTCATGAAGCCGCACGACCAGATCCGCAAGGGCTGGTTCTATCGGATGGGCGAAAAGCATCTCGCATGGTTGACGGGAGAGTATGAGCGCGGGCTGCGCTGGGTCATCCGGCACAAAGTCACCACGCTGTTCGTGTTTCTCTGTACGTTCGCATTGAACATCTACCTGTTCATCCTCGTGCCCAAGGGTTTCTTCCCGCAGCAGGATACCGGCCGTCTTGGCGGCCGCATCATGGCGCAACAGGACACCAGCTTCCTCACCATGAAGGGGAAGATGCAGACGCTTCTCGCCATCGTCACCAAGGACCCTGGCGTTCAAGCGGCTGCGAGCTTTATGGGTGGCGGTGGGCCTGGCGGTGGCTCTGGGAACTCGGCAAACCTGTTTATCGTGCTGAAGCCGGAAAAGGAAAGGCAGAAAACCGGTGATACCGCTGAGGTCATCATCAATCGTCTGCGTCCCAAGACGGCCAACTTTCCCGGCGTGCAACTCTATCTGCAAGCCTCGCAGGAACTGAACATCGGTGGGCGTTCCTCGGCCACACAGTACCAGTACACCCTCACCGGCGATTCGGTGGACCAACTCAATGAATGGTCGCCGCGGCTTATGGCCGCGATGCAGAAGCTGCCTGAGCTGAAGGATATTGCGACCGACCAGCAGGATAAAGGGCTCGAAGCGCGCCTGGTGATCGATCGCGATACTGCTTCGCGTCTCGGCGTCAGCCCGCTGGCCATCGATGCGACGCTATCCGACGCGTTTGGCCAACGGCAGGTGTCCACGACCTACCGGCCGCTCAATCAGTACCACGTGGTGATGGAAGTCGATCAACAGTTCCAGGACACCCCGGCCGATCTGAGCGCGATCTATGTCAAGTCCTCGACTGGTGCACAGGTCCCCTTGTCGGCGGTGACCCATTTACAAACCAACCGCATCCCGCTTTCGGTGAGCCACCAGTCGCTGTCGCCGGCGGCAACGCTTTCCTTCAATCTTTCGCCGGGCGTGTCGCTGTCCCAGGCAACGCTGGCCATTGAAAATGCAAGGCAAAGCATCGGCATGCCCTCCGTAATTCATGGCGGCTTCCAAGGATCGGCCCAGGCTTTCCAGCAGTCGCTTTCCAGCGAGCCGATTCTCATCTTGCTGGCCCTGTTCACGGTCTATATCGTGCTCGGCATTCTGTATGAAAGCTTCATCCACCCGATCACGATTCTTTCCACGCTGCCTTCTGCAGGTGTAGGCGCCATCCTGGCGCTGTTGGTCTTCCACATCGACTTGTCGGTGATTGCGATGATCGGCATCATCCTGCTGATCGGCATTGTGAAAAAGAACGCCATCATGATGATCGACTTCGCGTTGGTTGCGGAGCGCGAACATGGCAAAAATCCGGAAGAAGCGATTTACGAAGCCTGCATGCTGCGCTTCCGCCCGATCATGATGACGACCATGGCGGCACTGCTGGGCGGCATCCCGCTGGCGTTCGGCACGGGTACGGGTTCAGAGCTCCGCCGGCCGCTGGGCATCACCATCATGGGTGGCCTGATCGTCAGCCAATGCCTTACCCTGTTTACAACGCCGGTGATTTATCTGTGGTTCGATTTGTTGCGTAGCAAGCTTCCGGGCATTCGGCGGGCGATTCGCGAGGCACTGGGCTTTCCGCCCCGGCGCCGTCCGCTCGACAGTGCCGCACATGCGGCAGGCGATTGAACCGCAGGGCGGCATCCTTTGGGCGAAACCGTCTGAGCTCAACCACTGGGGCACTAAGTCGCGTCTAATCGTCTAGCAATGACCAGTTCGTTCACCTCCGCCTCTCCTCTCCGCTCCGGCGCTATTTCGGCTGCGATTTTCTTCGCCGTGGTCTCGCTTGCCGCGCAAACCCACCATGTGGAAGCTCCGCAGCGAGTCACCCGGGCTGTCGCCGTGTATGAGTGGACCGGCGATCTGGATAAGCCGAAGGCCGCACGCCTTGTGCCGGTGTCGTTATTCATCAATGGTCATCTGGAAGACGCCAGCGTGTACCTGGCGCGTCCGGTGCCTTTTGCGCTGGAGACAGGTGACCTGTACGACGTGGAAAAGGCGGGCGAAGGCAAGGGATTGTTTGCGGTGGATCACGCGCGGCATGTTCTGCCACCACAAGACCCCAATGCGCAGTCCGGGGGCGGTATCTGGTACGCCTATGGCCGCTTTACTCCGCCTAAGCCCGCACCGAAGCCTCCGGTGCTCCATGCCTCAACCCAATTGTCCACCATCGTTTCCAGCTCAGATTCGAGCAAGCCCCACTTTGGCAGCAAGCCGGCTGCGGACACTTCTACCACTCCGCAGCCTTCGAGTTCCGATAAGACGCCCGCTAAGGATTCGAACAGGCCGCAGTTGAAGCGTCCGGCCGATACAAATGGCGCGAGCACAAGCTCCACGGATTCGCAAAACTCGCAGCCCGCGGCGGCTTCGAAGGATTCCGCCAAGGCCGGCAGCGACGGCAAGGCCGGGGATAAGGACAAGGACAACGATCCTGAGCGCCCAACGCTGCAAAGGCGCGATCCTGCACAGGACGCACAACGCCGTGCGGCAACGCGGCAATCCGGTGTGACAGGCCCCGAGGTTTCGCTGAATGATGACCCGGACCGCCCAACCATACGCCGTGGAGCCGCGCCCGGGCTCGCATCGACCGAAGAGTTGACCGGACTGCCCGCCGACATGCACCAGGTTGCGGCCGTGTCGGACCCCGCGACGCGTGACACACACATCTTTGCGCGCGAGTGGGAATCACCCACGGAGCGCGCCGAGACGCTGGCGAAGTTTGAAGCGATCGCGCGTCCCCGTATCACGGCGTATGCGAACGCCTATCAACTCACTCTGGGCACGCCTTTGCTTGCGACACCAGCCACCGCTGCTGCTGCCGGTCCCGTTCCCGCGGCGGGTTCTTCCGCAACACCTGCGGAGACAGAACCGCCCAAGCTTCAACGCGGCGTTCCCAAGGACTACCAGACTCCAAAGCCGGTTAAGCCAGCCACGAAATCCGCGGCCACCACCGCGAAAGCGCGCGCAACCAGGGCCGCCGCGGCGAAGGCGAAGGCCGCGGCTCCTTCGCTGCTCGCACTGAACAACGAGCAGCTGACACCGTTCACGTTGAGCTACGGAGGTGTTCCGACGTTTGTGTACACCGCCCAGGCCGACCTGCGCACGGGAGGTCCGGTCTACCTGACGCTGGTGGCACAACGCATGGTTTCAGGTGATCTCCAGATTGCCCTGAGTTCGATTACGGATGCGGCGCACCTGGACCGCACACCCTGGCTGCGGCTGGTGGATGCCGTCGATCCGGACGCGGGACATCGCGCCAGCCTTCTTTTCGAACTGCGCGGCCAGAATAACCGCCAGTTTGCGCTGTACCGGTTGACTTCCGCACAGGCAGAACAAATTTTCACGACGGGCACGATGTAACTCGCCATGTGCATCTCATGGGACGGATACCTGGCTTGGATGGCGGGAGCAGTTTCGGTAATGGTGTAGACCGAGAGCCCGGGGTCCCCAGCGAGCGCTCTTTGCTCGACTGGGGTGGAGAGCCCGGGGTCCCCAGCGAGCGCTCTTTGCTCGACTGGGGTGGAGAGAGGGCGCCTAAGCCATTTTCTCCCAATGAAAACGGCATTCTCCGCTGTTTGGGGGACCAGAGTGTTACCGGAACTGCTCTAAACTATCACCATGAGCACCGAAGCAACGACCCCGCAAATCGCGCTCCTCTTTCCCGGCCAGGGCTCACAAACCGTAGGCATGGGCAAGGCGCTCTACGACACGTTTCCTGCCGCCAAAGCGGTCTTCGATGAAGCTGATTCCGCACTCGGTTTTGCGCTGTCGAAGCTGGTTTTCGAGGGTCCTGAAGACCAACTCAAGCTTACCGAGCATACGCAGCCCGCCATTCTCACCGTTTCGGTTGCGGCCTACCGCGTGTTGGAGCCTGAGTTGAAGTCGCGCGGCCTGAACGCCGCGTTTGCTGCCGGACATTCGCTCGGTGAGTATTCCGCACATGTCGCCGCTGGGACGTTCAGCTTCGCGGAAGCGGTACAAACGGTGCGTGCACGCGGACAGTTCATGCAAACGGCTGTGCCGGCAGGCGAGGGCGCGATGGCTGCGATCCTGGGCCTTCCCTATGAACAGATCAATGACATCTGCGCGCGGGTTTCGGATGAACTGACTAAGTTGCCCGAGAATGCGCCTGGCAATGCCCCCGCGGAACAAAGCGTACAGCTCCGTGAAGCCGTGGAAGAACCGGGCAATGGGATCGACACACCCGCCCAGGCCGCGGCCCAGGTGAGCGCGGTGGTATCGCCCGCAAATCTGAACTCTCCGGATCAGACAGTGATCTCGGGGTCGACTGCTGCCGTGGAACGAGCGGCCGCGTTGTGCAAGGAGGCGGGAGCGAAGCGTACCGTCATGCTCCCGGTAAGCGCTCCCTTCCATTGCGCCCTGATGCGGCCTGCGCAGGAGCAGCTTGCGAGTCACCTTGAGGCCGTTCGTTTTCAAGACCCTGCAATTCCCGTTGCGGCCAATGCCGATGCAGCGCTTGTGAGCCGTGGAGCCGCGGCTCGCGATGCTCTCATCCGGCAGGTGACAGGAGCGGTGCGTTGGGTGGAATGCATTCGCCTACTGCAGACCAGCGGAGCAACGCATTTCATTGAGGTAGGGCCGGGCAAGGTTCTCACGGGATTGAATCGTCAGATCGATCGTGCATTGGTGACGGTGAACGTCGAAGATCCGGCAAGTCTTGAAAAGACCCTGGCATCCTTCAGCCCCACTGCGAATTCTGAGGCCTGACACGCAATCAACAACTCGTGAACGCCGAGGTGATTCGTTGTTTCTGGTTTACATCGGGACCGTTCAGCGCCATGATGGAACGTACCTCATCCAGGCAGGTTTCCATGCGCGTTTGCAGAGCAGTTTCCGTTTTCTTATGGATGTTTCTTCTCGCAGGGGGAGCCCGCATTCTGGCGCAGGCTTCCGATGCTGCACCCGCTTACGCGGTCGATCCGAAATTTAAGGCCGCGCTCGCTGAAGGCCAGAAACTCGACCGTCGCCATGAGTTCCGGTTTGCGGCCGACTCCTACAAAAAAGCGAACAAAATAGCACAAGGTCAGTGCTTCGCCTGTCTACGTGCGTTATACGGCGCGCAGCTCGGCGACGCCAGCTATAAGGACGCGGCCAACACCGCTATCGAATTGGGAAAGATAGCGGACGCGCCTCTGCGGAAATCGAACGCGCTCTATCTTCAGGCGGAGGCGGTTTACCTGGGAGCCGGCGAGAAACCGAAGCAGGAAAAGCTCGAAGCCACGGAGGGATTGTTGAAGGAAGCATTGGGCCTTGCGCCACAAAATGCAGCCGCTCTTTTCCTTCAGGGCAAAGTCCTCACCCAACTGGGCAAACTGGATGAGGCGAAGATGTCGTATGCGGAGTGCGTGAAATGCGTCGATCCGAGAGATCCATCGCGGCTGCGGGCACAACACTTTGCCGAAGATCCTTCGCTGGCTCTCCATAAGATGGCGCCCGCGTTCGAAGTCACCGCGCTGGATGGTTCGAAGTTCAACCTGGACGCAATGGGCGGACGGGTGGTTCTGATCGATTTCTGGGCGACATGGTGCGGGCCATGCAATGAGGAGTTGCCGCATCTCCGCAAGATTGCAGCGGAGTTTGCCGGACAGCCGCTCGTCGTGATCAGCGTGAGTTGGGATGCGGATGAAACCAAGTGGAAGGATTTTATCGCCAGGAACAATATGACCTGGGTGCAGTATCGCGATGCGGATCATAAGCTCAGCGATAATTTCGGCGTGCAGGCAATTCCCCATTACTTCACGATCGACTCCGATGGAGTGCTTACAGCGGAAATGCTCGGCAGCGGATCCGACGTAGAAGGCAAATTGAAAAAGCTGTTGGCGCGGGCGCGTGATTCGCAGAAGCAGACTGCGTCGCTGCCTGCAGCCGAACATCAGCCGGGTAATTGATCACTCACGCGGCCAAAGGTCTGTCAAGTTGCGCGGATCGTCGAGTACCGTTAGCATCCAAGGCAGAGACCGGCCTGCAAAGCAGGTGCGGCGAACAACGTCGGTTGAACCAACATTCATTGAACCAGGGGTTCGGCTCGTATATATGGCTCGGTGTGCAGTGTCCGCCAGTCCGGAATGCCTAAAGAGCCACGGCTGATCTCCGAACGTCTTAGGACGGGTTCACCGGCGCTTCGTTCACGGCCCCGTGGGTCGGTCTTTGCTTTTCTTATGTCTCGCGAGGGGACGATACCGGGCGTGTGTTGCCAGGGCAGTGTTCCTCACGGTGCGATGTCCCGAGCGTTCCCGAGACACGGGCGGGAGCAACAGCAGGTCTCTCCGCTGCGCGTCACGGTGAAGCTGTGACGCTTCGGTCGAGATGACAGGGTTTGTGGGAGCGGGAAGAAGAGAAGCGATTAAGTCGCTCTCCGAACCCGGATGGGAAGATACAAGGTAACGAGGAAGGGATTCGTTTCCCGTAGGATTCTCAGGCAGCAGAGCTCACGCCAACGTATTCTTGAACCGATCTTTCATGTCTGCGTTAGCTTCCGATATTCCGGGGTTTGTTCCTCTCGGCCATCTGCAACTGTCGATCTACGGCTTCTTTGCCGCGGCAGGGTTGGTGGCTGCCGTTTGGTACAGCCAGCGCATGGCCATGCGCGCCAAGCTTTCGATGGACCGCCTTTGGGATGCGGGCATCTTTGCTGTGGTCACGGCGTTTGTGGTCTCGCGTGGCCTGCTGATCGTCAATAATTTCGCGGCGTTCAAACGTTATCCGTTGCTGCTGATGGCGCAGCCCTCCCTGACCTACAGCGGCCTTTTATTGACGGTCGTACTGACCTGCGGGTGGCTGTACTGGAAGCGGATGCCCCTGCTGTCGGTAGCGGACGCGTGGGCTCCATGCGGCGCTGTCCTGTGGACGGTACTGAGTGTGGGACATTTTGTGGAAGGCACAGACGCCGGGATGCCGACGAGGCTGCCATGGGGCGTGGTGACGCCTGGAGACACGGTGCTGGGCCCAACCCATCCCGTGCAGCTCTACACCGTAGTGTGTGCGGGTATGCTGGCCTGGTATCTCTCGCGCAAGCTCGCCGTGAAGCACCGCGCCGGCAGTGTCGCGGCTCTCGGGCTTATGCTGGGCGGGTTCGCCTCGTTTCTGCTGGGCATGCTGCGGCAGCCGGCGGAAACCTACGGCGGCGCATGGCTGGATACCGATCAATGGGTCGCCGTCGCTGCGATGCTGATAGGCCTGTTGCTGGAAGCCCCGCTGTTGCGCATTCCAATGGATCCCGGCGTGCGCATGCAGGAATTCCTGGAGGACTTCATCACCTTGCGCGGACACAAGAGGGTGGGCTGGATTCGGAATACCGCCTTCACCGACCCTCTGCTGGTGGAAATTCAGAAGCGCTTCCTCCGCCTGCCCCGGGAGTTCCCCGTCGAAGCGTCTTCCTACAACTCGTGGTGCAATGAAGATGGGCTGCAGATTTTGAAGTGGTACGTGTACCAGCTTCACGCCCGCAATGAAATTGCCGCCGTCGAGGAGTCGGTCTAAGCATGCCTTCGAAAAACATGTTGCCCAAGGGGCAGCGCCGGCGCTCGGTGAAGAAAGAGTATCGAGAGCTACGCACTCAGATCCAGGAACGCGAAGCCGCGTTGAAGGCCACGGGTGAACAGGCAGCTACCCCGGAAGATGAGCTGGACGAACTAATCGACACATCCGACTTTGCGCCTGAAACGGAAATCTCTCAGCGTGGTTCGTGGGTGATCACGACCGGCGCAACAGGATCCAAGGTTGCCGAGGAAACGCAGTCGGAGCGGCGTTATGCCGCGCCGAAGCTCACGGCTGATCCGGTGACGATTCAGGCAGTCGAGGGCCTTGAGCCCGAGGATGGGGTGCGCAGTTTCACCGCGGAGGCTGCGGCCAACGGTATGCGCCTGGACGCTTATCTTGCCAAGGCGATACCGGACATCAGCCGTGGCAGGGTGCAGATGCTGATTGAAGGCGGGCAGGTCACCGTGGACCAAAAGCCCGCCAAGACCAAGCAGAAGCTCAAGGGCGGTGAACTGATCGAGATTGAAGGTGAGCCGCAGCCCGAACCGCTGCGTGCCGAGCCGGAAGACATTCCGCTGGATGTTGTGTATGAGGACGACGATCTGGCGGTGATCAACAAACCTGCGGGCATGATGGTGCACGCGGGTGCGGGTGAAGGCGAACATAACCGCGGCACGCTGGTGAATGCCCTGCTGTTTCACTTCGGCAAGGGTTTGTCGCAGACCGGCGGCGATCTTCGCCCTGGCATCGTGCATCGTCTGGACAAGCAGACGAGCGGCTTGATCGTGGTTGCGAAAAATGACCTCACCCATCGCAAACTGGGCGAGATGTTTTCAGAGCGGCGGCTGCGCAAGGTCTACCTGGCGCTGGTGCATGGCTGGATCAAGGAGGATGAGGGCACGATCAACCTCCCAATCTCCCGCGACATCGTACGCCGTGTGCGCATGACCACACGACGCGCAGGCGGGCGCCATGCGATCAGCCATTGGCGAGTGCTGGAGCGGATAGGGTTTCCCGATGACGATGCGCCATACGGAAAGTTCACCCTGGTGGAAGTGAGGATTGAAACCGGCCGCACCCACCAGATACGTGTTCATATGCAGGCGATTGGGCATTCGGTTGCCGGCGACTCGCTCTACGGAGCACCGCACCGAATTGTGGCTAAGGGAACCGAGGGAGACGACATTTCGCTGGAACGAAATTTCCTGCATGCCGCGGAACTGGAATTTACCCACCCACGTACCGGCAAGAAGCTGAGCCTCGATGCGGCTCTGCCGGAGGATCTGGTGGATGTGCTGCAACGGCTGCGAGGATAGAGGATTTGAGCATCCGTGTGAGAATAACGGGCTGACAGATCGATGAACTTCGGCACAGCCAAAATCGATTTGGGGTGCATACATTCAGTGGAGAGCGGTCGCTACATTTGGCGATAACCTAAGCGCCAACGGCGCGTCCTATACCAGCATGGGGCGAAGCCCCATGTAGTGGGTCCTAAGAAATACGAAGGGCTGAAAGCCCGTTCTATAGTGCCGCCACCATGAGTCGCGCCTTCAGCGCTGTATCATCTCAGGACCACGCTGATGAGGCGAACCGGCATCATTATGACCACTGCCCGGTAATTCAATATCTGCCATCCGCACGAGATCGCGTGCACGCGGAAGCACTCTCATTTCCCCTGCTGCGATAGGATGGTTGGCGACTCTCTCAGGTGAGGAAGCTTTGTATGCGTCGTTCCGGGTTTGTATTTGCACCGTTGCTGGCTTCGGCTGCAGTTGCGATGTTGAGCGGATGCCACCGCACGGAGATGGAGCGCTGCGTCGATGAGCAGAACCACGTCGTCGATCCCAAGTTTTGTCAGAATCTGCCTGCCAACGGCACGCAAACCGTAGTGGGCCAGCCGACGACAACCGGCGGCATGTATGTGCCGCACTTTTACCGGTACTACTATGGCGGCATCGGCGGTTATGCGCTGGGCAGCGTGGTCAGCGGCGGCAGCTATTCGCCTGCGTCGGGACATAGTTATTCGACAACTTCCGGCACATCGCGGGGCGGTTTTGGCGGCAGCTTTTCAAGTCACGGCAGTGCTGGCCACGGAGGCGGCGAATAATGCAACGGCATACAGTGACTCCCCGAAACGGCTGGCAGCAGACTGTCGAAGGCCAGGGACTGACATTCCATACACCCGAGGCACTGGCGCCGGGTGCACGGCCGTATTGGGACGAAAGCGCCTGCTATGAATTCACCGCGGCCGAAGTCGATACGCTGGAGGCCGCCGGCAACCAGCTTCAGGAAATGTGCCTCGCCGCGGCGCAACACGTGATCGACAACAAGCGTTATGCTGAGCTGGAAATCCCCGCGGAAGCTGTGCCCGCGATTGAATGGGCCTGGAATGAAGAGCCTCCGGCAATCTACGGACGCTTCGATGTGCTGTGGAACGGACAAAGCTCGCCCAAGCTTCTGGAGTACAACGCGGACACACCCACATCCCTGCTGGAAGCGGCCGTGATTCAGTGGTATTGGCTGCAGGACGTTTATCCCGATGCGGACCAGTTCAACTCCTTGCACGAGAAGCTGATTGCGAAGTGGAAGGATGTCGCGAACTACCTTTCCAAACCGATCTATTTTGCCAGCGCCGACAATCCTGAGGATTTACTCACGATTGCCTACATGCGCGATACCGCGGAGCAAGCGGGACTGAAAACGCGGCAGATGTTGATGGAAGAAATCGGGTGGAACGAACAGAAAGGGAGTTTCGTCGATGCGGATCCCTACGAAAACCCGATCCGCTCGATCTTCAAGTTGTATCCCTGGGAAACCATGCTCGATGAGGCGTTCAGCGCGAATGCGTTGCGCACGTACAAGGAGATGCGCTGGATCGAACCGATCTGGAAGACGCTGCTCTCCAACAAAGGTATTCTTCCGATCCTGTGGGAGCTGTACCCGAACCACGACCTGCTGCTGGAAGCTCACTTTGTGAGCGGCTCCAGTGGATGGCAGCCTGCGCCCGGATGGGTGCGCAAACCGATGCACTCGCGCGAAGGCCAGAACATTGTGATGGTCACGCCGGAAGGCTCCAGGATTGAGACGCCGGGGCCGTATGACAATCGCATGCTGGTCGACCAGAGACTGGGCCAGGCGACGTTCTTTGCTGATGGCGCGGGCGCAAGCCGGTGGCCGGTACTGGGATTGTGGATGGTGGACCAGGAATGCTGCGGCATGGGTATTCGTGAGGATGCGGGACCGATCACAGGCAATCTGTCCAGCTTTGTGCCACATTATTTCCGGTAGGCATTCGATACACTGAACCTCACCGGGAGTCCGCATCGCTATGCTTGATGTCCACCCACCGCACCATGCCGCGCACGGTTGGCGCGACTTCCTCATTCATATTGCGACCATTGTGGTTGGCCTGCTGATTGCGATCGGGCTGGAACAGAGCGTGGAATGGCTGCACCATAAACACCTGGTGCGTGAAGCGCGGGAAAACATTCACGTCGAAATCGAAAACAATCACGAGGCCGCGCAGAAAGACCTCGTCTATCTGCAAAAGAATATCGATCGCATTCGCGACAACATCAAGACCGTCCATGAGTTGATGAAGCGTCCGAAGAACTTCCACGGTGGGCTGATCAACCAGATGGAATTTTCCGACCTAAGCGCGTCGGCATGGCGCAGTGCGCGCGATACCGGCGCCCTGGGATACATGCCATACGACGAGGTTCAGCGCATCGCGGACATCTATTCCCAACAGGACGCGGTGAGCACACAAACGACCGCCGCATTCCGGCAGGAGTTTCTTGCAATGGCCCCGGTAGAGATGGGCTATGACATCGACACTCTACCCGACGTCGAATATCAGAACCTGCTGCGCGAAAATGCGGCCACGTTGATCGAACTGGTCACGCTGAAGCAACTGGTTCAGCAGGTCGACGACCAGTACGAGAAGGAATTGAAGCGAAATTAAGCCGATGGAAGCGTTGCGATAGCCCGGTATCCGGCTACGGCTTTACACTGAAGGTGATGCGCGAGTGAGTGTCTATCGCGTTCCTGGAGCCGCTTTTGAAGATTGTTCTCGCTGAAAAGGTATCGCCCGCTACCCTGCAGATTTTCCAAAAAGAACCCGGCTGGAACGTTGTGACCGCCGATAAGATTGCGCCGGGTGGTCTGCCGGCTGAGTTGGCCGATGCGGATGCGCTGGTTGTGCGCTCGGCTGTGCAGGCTGACGCAACCCTGCTGGCAGCGGCGCCGAAGCTTCGCATTATCGGCCGTGCCGGTGTGGGTGTCGACAATATCGATGCCGCGGAAGCGACACGCCGCGGCATCGTAGTGATGAATACCCCGGGCGCCAATGCCGTGGCTGTTGCGGAACTGACCCTGGGACTGATGATTGCGCTGGCCCGGTCCGTGCCTCGCGCGAATGCGGGCATGCACGCCGGCAAGTGGGACAAGAAGTCGCTGCAGGGAAGCGAACTGCGCGGCAAGACGCTGGGTATTGTGGGCCTCGGCCGCATCGGGCTTGAAGTCGCCCGGCGCGCCAGGGCGTTCGGCATGAACCTGATTGGTTATGACCCGTTCATCGCGCCGGTGATTGCGCGCGAAAACAATGTCACGCTGGTGCCGATTGACGAAATCTTTTCCGAGAGCGACTACCTTTCGCTGCACGTCGGTCTGACGCAGCAGACCGAAGGCCTGATCAATAAGCATTCCATCGCGATCATGAAGCCGAATGTCCGCATCGTGAACTGTGCGCGCGGCGAACTGATCGTGGATGAAGCATTGGCGGAAGCGCTGAAATCCGGCAAGGTAGCCGGTGCGGCGCTGGACGTGTTCCGTCAGGAACCGCTTAAGGATTCTCCCTACTTCGGTTTGGACAACGTTCTGCTGAGCCCGCATATTGCCGGTTCCACCGACGAGGCGCAGGAAGCCATCGGCATTCAGCTTGCGAACCAGGTGCGCGACTACCTCAAGCTCGGAGTGGTGCAGAACGCAGTGAATGTGGCATCGCTGAGCGAGGAAGAATACACCGAGGTCTCACCCTATATCGAGATGGCCGATCGCCTGGGACAACTCATCGGCCACGCGGCCGGTGCGGCCAAAACCGGCGGCAATATCGAAAGCATCTCGCTCACCTACAACGGCCGCCTGGCACAGCTCAAGACCGAACTGATTCGTAACGCGGCAATTGCCGGCGTGCTGCACAGCGCGGATGGCATCAATCGCATCAACGCCGCGGCCGCCGCCACGGAACGCGGCCTGCGCCTGCAGGAAGACAAGCGTGAACACATCACCGGAGGCGCGGCAGCGACGCTACGGCTGGTCGTGCGCTGGTCGCGTGACGGCGAAGAGGGCGACTGGACCGGCACGGCGACCGTGCTGCACGGACACTCGCCGCGGCTGCTGAACTATGACGGGATCGATATTGAGGCGGAACTCGCAGGAACGCTGGTCGTGATCCGCAACCAGGACGTCCCGGGCGTGGTTGGCCGGATCGGCACCATTCTTGGCGAACATGAGCTGAACATCGCGAACTTCGCGCTTGGCCGCAGCTCCCGCGTCAATGTCGGGCAAGCACTGGCCGTGGTGCAACTCGACGTTCCAGCGGAAGCGCAGGAAGCCCTGCAGAAGGCTATCGCGGAGCTTCGGGCGGTCCCGGCAATCACCAGCGTGCGGGTGGTTGAACTTGGCAAGTTATAACGTTTTGGGGCATGCTGTAGAGCGCGAGAAACAGGCCGGTCCACGCATTTCCTGTAGACTTAACCAGGTAGCGTGGCCCGTTCTGCGCCGCGTCAGGAACCCTTCCCAAAATGCTTAAGACACAACGCGCTGTACGATTCAGTTTTGTTTTACCGCTTGCCTTGCTTGCGGGTTGTAGTGGCTGCAACAAAGGCGCCGACCAGGGTGTCGTCGCTACGGTGAACGGCCACCCTATCCAGCGCGATGAGGTCGACAAGCTCTACAACGCGCAGATTGCGAGTAACCCCGGGCAGCAGGCGCCTTCACCGGACCAGGCGGATTCGCTGCGGCTGAGCATTCTTCGCGAACTGATCGATAACCAGATCATCGAACAGCGCGCCGCCAAGCTCAACCTTACCCCCACCAGCGACGAAGTCGATGCGAAGTTCACGGAGATGAAGGCGCCTTACACCGAAGACCAGTTCCAGTCGCGGCTCAAGGCTTCGAACCATACGGTCGACGATGTGAAACACGACCTGCGCCGTGCGTTGACGCAGGAGAAGCTGCTGAACAAGGAAATTAATTCCAAGATCACGGTGACCGACTCCGATGTGAATGCGTACTTCAACGCGCACAAGGCGGAGTTCAACCTGATCGAGAACCAGTACCACCTTGCGCAGATCATCGTAACGAGCAATCCGGCGGCGGCGGCGGCGGCTTCGAATCTCCAGAACTCGAAGGCCACCTCCGACGAGGATGCGAAGAAGAAGATCCAGGCCATCAAAAACAGGCTGGATTCCGGGGAAGATTTCGGCACCCTGGCAATGAATTTTTCTGAGAATGCGCAGACCGCTTCAAATGGCGGCGACATGGGCCTGATCTCGGAATCACAACTTCGCGCACAGGGCCCTGCGTTTTATGAGACTGTCACGAAGCTGAAGTCCGGCCAGGTCACGGATATCATGCCGTTTCCCGATCCCAACGATCCAAAAAAGGTTGGCGGGTACGCAATTTTCCAGTTGATTGAACGGGCCGCCGCGGGACAGCGCGACCTGACCGATCCGCGAGTGCAGCAGCAGATTCGTCAGCAGCTCCATGACAGCCGCTCGCAGTTGCTGAAGGCCGCATACTACGAGATGCTTCGCGATCAGGCGAAGGTCAATAACTACCTGGCGGAGCAGATCTTCAAGAGCTCGGCGCAGTGAGGCAAGGGCAGCGAACAGTCAGAAGGCAGCGAACAGTTAACAGCGAACAGTTAGCAGCTGGTTTGCGGGCATGTTCGGCTGTCATCGGGCTAGTTGTTGTTTTGGTGATGGCTGGGTGTCATTCGATGCCGGATCCTGTTCCGCTTGCCCAGTTGAATCCGCAGCAGAGCCGCGGGCATGAGGTGTATGCGGTGCGGTGTTCGCAATGCCACAACGACCGTACGGCCGATCCATTGCACGGACCCGCGTTACGCAGCGTCTACCGCAAACCCTACCTACCCAGTGGAGCTCCGGCGAATGATGAGCGGGTAACAGCGACAATACTTCACGGACGCGCCCTGATGCCCGCTCAGCCGACGATCGATCCGCAGGAACTCGACGACCTGCTGGCGTACCTTCATACTCTTTAGAGCATTTCTCCCGATGCTGTGCCTTCCCGAAGCAACCGAAAAGGTCGTTTTCTTCGGGGGAAAACGACTTCAACATCTTTGCCCCGGGTACACCTTCATGAGAAATGCGATAGAACGATGAATTCTTCCGACTCCAAAGCTCCGCAGAACCCAACTCCTCCGCCGGCGGAAGACCTCGGCTTTCGCGACCGCCGGCTGCCGGGCACTCCGGCCGGTGAGGCGCGGGGCATTCTGCCGGGTATGGCCATGATCGGCATTTATTTGCTGGTGCTGTCCATGCTGAACGCCTTTGCGGCGATTCACGGGAATTTCGGTCCGGGTCTGGCGCGCTACGGCATTCTCGGCGTGTCGACGATCCTGGTTATGGGAGTATTCGGGTTTCTACGCCTGCAGCGCTGGGGATGGGCTATCGTCACCGCCGGCTGCATCTTGATGTCGGCTGCGGATATTTATGCCTACACGAAAACGCATGTTGGGTTTTTCGTGGTCCGCGGCCTGTTCAGCTTCCTGTTCTTTCTCTACCTCGCGCGCACCGAAGTGCGTGAAAGACTTCGGTAGGGAACCATCACCATGCCAACGCAGACGGCCGCGCCCGCCTGGAAGACGCTGCTGGCGTTTGGCATCATTTACATCGTCTGGGGATCCACGTTTCTCGCCATCCGCGTAGGGGTTCGTGATGAACCGCCCCTGCTTCTTGCAGGGACGCGCTTCGTCATTGCAGGGCTGCTGCTCTTCGGCTGGATGGCGGCCAAACGCGAAGCTCTGCCCAACCGGAAGCAATGGACTTCGATTGCCCTGCTCGCGCTGCTGATCTTCGTGTTCGACTACGGATTGTTGTTCTGGGCCGAGCGGCGCGTTCCATCCGGCGTCGCAGCCGTGGTCATGGCGACGATCCCCGTGTTCACCGCGATTGCGGAGATCACGCTGCTGCGCACGCAGAAGCTTACCGTCCGGCTTGCCGTGGCGCTGTTGATCGGCCTTGGTGGCGTCGCTGTGCTCATGAGCCGCTCTCTGGGCGCGCTGCATGTAAGCGGAGCCCCGGTGGATACCCTGGGAGCGCTCGCTCTGCTTGGCGGCTCCGTAAGCTGGTCCATAGCCTCGGTGCTCAACCGCAAGCTGGTCTTGCCGGCATCGAAGGGTGTAAGCGCAGGCGCGCAAATGCTGCTCGGAGGCTCGATGCTTTCGGTGCTCGCGGTAGGCAGTGGTGAACTGCATGGCTTCCATGTTGGCGCGGTGCCGCGCTCTGCGTGGCTGGCCCTGCTGTACCTGATCGTGGCGGGATCCTTGATCGGTTTCACGGCCTACGTGTGGCTGATCCATCACCAGTCGCCAACCAAGGTCGGCACCTACGCCTATGTGAATCCGGTCGTAGCTGTTGTGCTGGGTTACTTCTTCGCGTCCGAGCCGCTGGGCCTCCGGACAGTGCTGGGAACGCTGTTCGTGCTGGTCAGCGTGATTGTGATCACGACGACGCGCCCGAAGCCGGTTCTCGTGCCGGGCACAGTACTTGAAGACGCGGCATAGACGGTCCTGCTTCCCCTCGCGGCGGCTTTTCGCTGTAAGTTCTACAATGGAAGCAGCTCATGGCGCCTCTGCTCCAGTCCGAAACCCTCGTTCAGATCGATCTGTCTCCTCGCAAACCCGTTGCCAAGCCGGAATGGCTGAAGGCGCGGGCGCCGATGGGTGAGACCTTTCACAACCTGAAGAAGCTGGCCCGCGACCTGAACCTGCATACCGTGTGCGAAAGCGCGCACTGCCCCAACATCGGCGAGTGCTGGAACCACAAGACGGCGACCTTCATGATGCTGGGCAACCTGTGCACTCGCCGCTGCGGATTCTGCGCGGTGCCCAAAGGCAAGCCCGAACCGATCGACCATAGTGAGCCCGAGCGCGTGGCCTACGCAGTGGCCTCGCTGGGGCTGAAGCACGCCGTGATTACCAGCGTGAACCGCGATGACGACAACCTGGGAGCGGCGCAGGCGTTTGTGAAGGTCATTCACGAAATCCGCCGCCAGGCGCCAGGATGCCAGGTGGAAGTGCTGACCCCGGATTTTCAAGGTGTGGAGGAGGCCCGGCGCATGGTGGTGGATGCGCGTCCGGAGATCCTGAACCACAACATCGAGACCGTGCCCCGGCTGTACCGCGTGGCCAAGTCAGGCGGCCGCTATGAGAAGTCGCTGCATTTTCTCGACTCCGCGAAGAAGGAATCGAGCGCGCACGCCGGCGGGCCGATTGTAACCAAGACCGGCATCATTGTGGGCATGGGCGAAGAGATGCACGAGTTGCTCGCGGTGTTTCGCGACCTGGCTGACCGCAAGGTGGACATCCTAACGGTTGGGCAGTACCTGCGGCCATCACGCGATCATCTTCCGATGAGCCGCTTCTATACGCCAGACGAGTTCGCTTTCCTGAAGCATGAAGCGCTGGGGATGGGCTTCCGTCACGTGGAAAGCGGGCCGCTGGTGCGGTCGAGCTACCACGCGCACGAACAGGCGCAGTCGACCGGGCTAGCGTAGATAAGCAACAGCCGCAGAGACCAATTCATCCTCACCACGTAGCCCGGGTGCGGGTGCCCCATTCATCGCGGCTCCATCGCGATGAGTGGGCCCGTCGCGCGAAGCGCGACCGCTCCTGCCCATTTCTAAAGCCTCAACGTGACCTGCATCCAGAAGCAGGTCTCTCCGCTGCGCTCCGGTCGCGATTACAGAGTCGGGGTGGGAAGGCCGAGAACAGCAGATCCCCTACGGGGATGACAACAAGAAAAGCAACAACGAGAAAGCATGGGCCAGATCGGTTCTGACGACTAATCCTTGCGCAGAATCTCCCCGTTCTTCATCACAAAGCTCACTTTTGTGAGCACGCTGATATCCGTCAGCGGATCGCCGGGAACCGCAATCACGTCGGCATAGAAGCCAGGCTTCAACTGCCCAATGCCATCAGGCCATCCAAGCAGCTTGGCGCCGTTGATCAGGCCTGCGCGGAGCACGTCTGCTGGCTTCATGCCGAACTGCACCATCAACTCATATTCACGCGCCTGGGTTCCATGCGGGAAGGGGCCAACGTCGGAGCCGACTGCAAAGGGCACGCCCACTTCCATCTGCTTTTTGAACTGCGTGGCATGGAAGGTCTGTTCATCCTTGAGGCGCTGTGCGGCGGCGGGATTCGCGGCATGGTTGCCAAAGTACTCGACGATGGCGAACGTCGGAACAGCATAGATCTGCTTGGCACCCATCGCCCGCATGGTGTCCAACGAGAGATTGTAGGCGTGGTCCACGGAAGCGACCCCAGCCTGCACGGCGTAGCCCGTGCCGGGTTCGCCGGTTGCGTGTACCGCGACCCGGGAACCCGTACGATCTGCTTCGGCAACTGCGGCGGCAAGCTCCGCTTCGGTGTACTGGTAGGGCGTGATGAAGGTATTGCCGTTCAGGCGGTCGCGCCCGGTTTCGTACATCTTGGTGAAGTCCGCGCCCTGCTTGTGCTGTTCACGCATCACGGCGATGATTTCCTGCACGTTGTTGGCGCGGTCGGCGTTGGAAAGCAGATGCTGCTCGGGGTTTCGGCCGCTGTTGTCTTCATGGCCCCCAGTGATATCGATGGCATTGCAGGACATGCGCATGCGCGGCCCAGGGATCAGTCCGGAGTTGATCGCGTTGCGCACGGCAACGTCCGCACACCCCGCACCTTCGGTGCCCATATCCCGCTCGGCGGTAAAGCCGGCCATGACATCGGCCTTGGCCGCAGACGCCGCGATCAAAGTGCGTTGCGGCACGGACTCATCGACGGTCTGGTTGGCTTCATCGCCAACATGGAGAAAGAGATGCACATGCGCGTCGATCAGTCCGGGCATCAGCGTGGCGCTGCCAAGATCAATGACCTGAACACCGGCGGGGTGCGCAACCTGGGCTCCGGCTTCGCGAATGCGATTGCCCTGGACCAGAACTTCACCTGGAGAAACCAGCTTGCCCCCACTGACGTCGAGCAGATGCGCGGCATGCAGAACAACGGTTTTTTCAGGGGCCTGCGCGTATGCGGCGCAGGTGAATGCGAAAACAGCAAGAGCAGCGGCGTGCAGTTTCATGGTGAAGCAAGAATACTGCACGGGACCGGCGGCTCTTCGAAAGCTCCGATCAAGGTGCAAGAATTTTCCTGTGACACAGATTTTTTCTTTGGAGACAACGGGGATATATAGCGCTGAAGGCGCGTTCTATACCAGCCCAGGGCGAAGCCCTGGGTTGAGTGCACATTGAGAGCTGAGGGCTGAAGGCCCGACCTATAGTGACGCCACTATAGGTCGGGCTTTCAGCCCTCAAACTCTTACGCCCGCCTGACCTGGGGCTTCGCCCCAGGCTGGTATGGTGTCGCGCCGTTGGCGCTTGGATTTGTGGTGATCCATCCCGATCTACGCGAAAACTTCAACTCCACGTTTCCGCTAAGGAGCCACCCCGCCTAGCTTCGTAGGTATCTTCAGGGTTCGTTCTTGTTCCCGTAGAGAACGGATTCTCACCGAAGGCCGACTCAGATAGGCCCTACGGGTTCAAAGCTTCGATCTCTTTAGCGACGATCTCCGTGGTTTTCTTCAAAGCGTCACGGAGGTTCTGATCGAGGTCATTGAACGGCCGGGTGCCGGGCTTTTGCGGAGGAAGTTCCGGATAGATCTGGCCGGCTTTGTCGACCCAGGCGGAGGACAAAACCGTGATGTTCTTCTGCCGGGTATTTACCGTGATGAGGTAGCTCTTGTAGCCGATGCCCGCGCAAGCATCGAGATGGTTCTGGTCGCCCAGGCCGGAGTCGATCTGATTTTTACGGCAGATGTGTTCCGTCTTATAGAACGCGAACAAAGAAAGCGTGTATTGGCCCTTGTCATTGAAGGTTCCAGCATGGGACTGAATCCACTCAGAAGTTGTGACGTCGGGGATATACAGCTCGATGTCCTTGTCTTCGTACACCAGGATAGGAATGGACCAGCGCTGAGTTTCGTCCAGCACCTTCACGGGCTTGCCAAAAGGCCCGCGTTCGATCATCTGCTGACCGCAGGCGGCCGCCGTCAGGAAACACGCGAGCAGTGCGGGAAGAATCCAAGCACGTTTTGCGGTCGTCATACTGCGAAAGTCCTCAGAAAGTACCGGCGCGGCCCATTGCCAGGAACGAAGCACAGGCCCCATGAACGGACGCTTGAGATGCCGTTCTCGTTAGCAAACAGCCTATCGCTTCCTTCTAGATTCCGGTTACGTTGAACCCGCAATCGACGAATGTGATTTCGCCGGTGATGCCGCTGGCCAGTTTGCTGGAGAGAAAGACGGCCGCGGACGCGACTTCGGCTTGTTCGACGTTGCGGTGCAGCGGAGCACGCTGCGTCGTGACATCCAGAATAGTGTTGAAGTCGCTGATGCCACGTGCGGCAAGTGTCTTGATGGGACCGGCCGAAATGGCATTGACGCGGATGTTCTTTCCACCCAGTTCCATGGCGAGATAGCGGACGGCGGCTTCCAGGGCGGCCTTGCAGACTCCCATAATGTTGTAGTTCGGGAAGACCTTTTCTGCGCCGTAGTAGGTCAGCGTCAGCAAGCTGCCGCCTTCGGTCATCAGCGGAGCGGCGCCACGGGCCAAGGCGATCAAGGAGTAGACGCTGATGTCATGGGCGACCTTGAAGTCTTCGCGTGTCGTCTCAAGTACCGGGTTCTTGATGTTGGGCGCGAAGCCGATGGAATGGACCACGGTGTGGATGACCGGAAAGCTC
Source organism: Acidobacteriaceae bacterium (assembly GCA_036498835.1). Classification (GTDB taxonomy): domain Bacteria; phylum Acidobacteriota; class Terriglobia; order Terriglobales; family Acidobacteriaceae; genus Granulicella. The sequence goes on from DASYEV010000096.1 coordinate 43,076, forward strand.
TTCGCGATCTCCGCGAAGGCGGCATCGATCTCTTCATCCTTGCTGACGTCGCACTGAATGATGCGGCCGGTTGTGGCCTGGCCGAGGCTCTCGAGCAGCTCTTCGGAGTCCTTCTTGAGGCGTTCCGACTGGTAACCGATCACCAGTGTGGCGCCGGCGCTGGCGAGCGATTCGGCAATGCTGTAGGCGATGCTGCGCTTGTTGGCCACGCCGAAAACGACGGCTACCTGGCCCTTCATATCGATCATGGCGGTGGGAGCTCCTTGAAAAAAGCTGACGGGGTTAAGGATAGCAGGATGGGGTGCGCCCGGCCTATGCTTGGGCCATGGATGAGAAGCCTCAACCCGAGCTTCGCTGGGACGGCGTCAAGGCTGCGTATTGCGATGCGCAGGGAGTTGAGCGATGGACGGTAGTGCCCAGCGAGATTGCTTTGATCGCGGAGTACACCACGTCGGCGGGACCAGCGGACGACTATTTTCTGGTCATCTGGACAATCGAACAAGGTGTTTTGATGAGTGTGCAATGTCCACTTGAGGGCACGGCCGAGAACGTTCTTCGTGAATTGGCTAAGGTCCTCGGTTTTGTACGTGATGCCAGTCTGGTGCAGTCCACTGTGTGGGACTCAATGGTTGTTTGGCCCTTAGAGCTCGCGGGTGAGGACTATTTCACGTATACGACGGTGAAAACGAAACACTGGTGGGGCGCCCTGTTCCATCGGGTGATGGAAACAAAAAAGCACCGGGTGTCGGATCATGTGATGGGGTTTCTCAGGGAGAAGCGAGATCGTATGGCTGCGGAAGGCTGATAGTGGGCCGGGACAGGAAAGCAGATCCCCTACGGGGATGACAACCAGAAAGGCAACCGCAAAGACAACGTCGAGGCGAAACGATGCCTATGCCCCATCTAGGACTACATCGGGAGACTGTCGACGATGAGTTCCAGCTCATCCCAGTCGTCCTCCGGGATGTTGAGCGCGGCTGCGGCGATGTTTTCTTCGAGATGTGCGATGCTGCTGGTGCCGGGGATGGGCAGGATGACGGGGCTGTGGTGCAGCAGCCATGCGAGAGCAAGCTGGCTGACTGTCGCGTCGTGCCGGGCGGCGAAGTCGGCCACAGGGTGGTTGGTACCGGGTGCATCGCTCGTCGCGCCCTTCGCGATCTTGCCTGCATTCATGGGATACCAGGGTAGGAAAGCCAGTGAGTGCTGCTCGCAGTAGTGCAGCACAGGCTCTGATTTGCGCTCGGTGAAGTTGTAGCGGTTCTGCACGCTCACAATCGGAACGATGGCCTGCGCCGCCTGAATCTGTTCAACCGTGACTTCGGAAAGACCGATGTGGCGAATCTTGCCTTGTGTCTGCGCATCTTTCAGCGCACCCAGGGTATCGGCGAGCGGAACCGTGGGATCGATCCTGTGAAGCTGGTACAGGTCGATGGTATCGAGACGCAGCCGGCGCAGTGACATCTCGAGCTGCTGCTGCAGGTAGTCAGGGCGGCCGCAGGGCTTCGATTTCGCGGGACCCTGGCGGGTAAGGCCGCCTTTGGTGGCGACGACCAGGTTTGCCGGATAAGGATGCAGGGCCTCGGCAACAAGTTCCTCGGCTATGCCGGGTCCATAAGCATCGGCGGTATCGATGAGTGTGACGCCCAGCTCCACGGCACGGCGCAGGACATTGCGCGCATCTTCGCGGCTGCGAGGCTCGCCCCAGGCGCCTTCGCCGACAAGGCGCATGGTGCCATAGCCGAGACGGTGGACCTGGAGGCCGTCTCCAAGAGAAAAGTTGCCGGAAAGCAGGGCGCTGGGATCACTCATGTCTCATGAGATTCATGGCGAAGTAGGAAGATGCCTGCGGAATGCCGTGACAAAAACCCTGATCGCTCTAAGTCCGGACAATGTCCGGCTGGGATGCCGGTCCAATGGCAGAATAGGCGCGTGTGGAGCGTGGTGGCGGAAGAGCCGGCATATCCGGTTGTGCGTAGATGGACTTGAGCAGGCGGCTGACACGATTGCGGCCGTGACGCTTCGCGTCATACAACGCGCGGTCGGCGCGGGCAACAATGCTTTCCGGTGTGTCGGAAGGGTCGTATTCAGTGAACCCAAGGCTGACCGTAGGGGAAAGCGCTCCTCTGCGGCGCGGCGGCAAACCGGCTACCTGGTGAAGGATGCGCTCGCAGATCTGGGCGGAAGCGGTTGCCGAGGAGCCTGGCAGGATCACCATGAACTCATCTCCGCCAATACGCCCGCACGTGTCGTAACTGCGCAGGTTGGAGATGATGCAGCTGGCCACGTCGCGAAGGATCATGTCTCCGAAAGGATGACCCCAGGTGTCATTCACCGTTTTGAACTCGTCGATATCGATCAGCGCGACCGTGAGCGGGGTTCCGGAGCGGCTGGCACGGTCGAGTTCGCTCTTCAGCACTTCTTCGATACCACGGCGGTTGAGCGCACCGGTCAGCGCATCGCTGCGGGCGCTGCGCTCCATACTCTTCATGATCTCTTCCGCAACCAGCATCAGGCTGAAGATCCCCAGCCCGCAGGCGGCGAGAATGCCCGTGACCATGTAGACGGCCAGCGCGAAACCGTGATTGAGGAAGATCAGTTCTGTACCGCCCAGCGCAGTCGCAAGTGCGCGCAGGAAGTCTGTCGCCATGGACAAGCCCACCGAGATGGCAAGCAGGTACACGGTGATCGCTTTGCGTGCGCAGTGGATGAGGTCAAGGAAGAGCCAGATCTGCATCAGGCAGTCGGCCAGCGAAAGCACCATGATGCGCCCGGAAGCATTGTTGTTTACAGCAGTGAACCAGAACAAGGCGAACAAGGTGGCGAGTGCGATCAGAGCCGGATACAGAAGGCGCGGCTTGACGTGCAGCAAATGATCCACGCCATCGTAAAACAGCAGGTTGGCCGCCATCAGCGCGCTGTTCGCGACCATCACGCTGACCGTCAGCGGCAGCCCGGAACTCATCAGGAAGAAGAAGGTGCCAAATCCCGAAGCGATAAACGCCTGAGCCAGCCGCTTGGGGCCAGGAGCATCCGCGACATGACGTGAAACCACGTACAACACCAGCGCAAACATGACGCAAATCAATGTTTCGCTCGCGAGCAGCGTGTCGATGTCGAGATGGAATCGTGGTGTCATGCAGTGTGATGAGTCGAACTGGAACCTTTACCGTACGTTCTAGGGTGCGACGAGCCAATCGTATTGTGCTTCCGTGAGTGGTACGACCGACAGCCGGAACTGGCGGAAGAGTAGCGAGTTCGTAAAAACCGGAGCTTCGCGAATCTCAGCCAGCGTCTTCTCGCGCTTGAGACGTTTGCCCGCCTTGAGACGGACAATCGGAGTTTTCGGATCATCCGGCGAGGTTTTGACCGAGACCACTTTGGCGGTGCCTACCGCGGCCTTGCCGACATTGGAGTGATAGATCACGCAGGTCTCTCCGCGCTTCATATTGCGCAACGTGATCAGGGCCTGAGGGTTTTTGATGCCGTCCCACACCGTTTCGCCGTCCCGCAGAAGGTCGTCGAAGGAGTACACATCGGGTTCTGATTTAAGCAAATAGAACATGAAAAATTGGCAGCGTAAGCTGCGTACCAGTCTAAAGCGCTTCACCTGCCGTAGCCCTTGTAGAAGTAGGAACCTGTCGTTTTCCGTAAAACGGTTCTTCCTTCTTTAGAACCCTTCAGTGAAACCCTTCATAGCGTCTAAATCGAGGTGCACTACGTTATCGATGGGGTGTGTCAGGAAGAGGCTGCCCAGCCGCCGAAATTTTTCGGTCGAATCTGTCGCAAAACACTGAAATGTGACCTTTGCCTCAGTATCCGGCTTGACCGTACTGTGACCGAAGTGAGCCGCAACGGTCTTCGCGGTAACGTGAGCGGAATCGATCACGCGTGCCGGTGAACCGAGATCCCGCAACGTGCGTTCGATTTCCGGTGCGATAAGCGGATAGTGCGTACAACCCAGCAGTACCGCCCCCGGCGAACATTGCTCGAGCGCTGCGGTGAGATAGATACGCAGCACTTCGCGCGTCACATGATGATCGGTCCAACCTTCTTCCACCAGCGGAACCAGCAGGGGGCAGGCAACTTCGGTGGCATGCAGTCCCAGGGAGGCGCAGGCTTCGCGATATGCGTGCGACTGCACGGTCGCCGCCGTGGCCAGCACCAGCACTTCGCCGGCGTCACCGGCTGCCGCATAGGCGGCCTGGGCGCCGGGATCGACGACACCGATCACAGGTACCCCGACGGCTCGTTCAATGTCGGGCAATGCGAGCGCGGTGGCGGTATTGCAGGCGATGACCAGGAGCTCCGCGCCCCGCGATTCGAGAAAGCGGGCGCTGGATACGGCATAGCGTGCAATGGTTTCGCGCGACTTGGCGCCATACGGCAAGCGGGCCGTATCCCCCAGGTAGATATAACGTGCTTCGGGGATTAGCGGCAGCAGAGCGCGCAGAACGGTGAGACCACCGAAGCCGGAATCGAAAACGCCAAGGATCGGGCCGGGCATGCTCTTCTGCGTTCTCCTGACACTATGTTGCGACAGTCATTTTTCTTTTCCGAGATCACAGCGTGAAGGAAGCGCTTCAGGGTGTATCGGGAAGAGGCTCCTGCACCGTGGTGTCGCGCGAAGGATACATGCGCAACATGTCGGCATGGCCCGCCAGGGTTTCACGCGGTTGGCCGTCGACCAGGAAACGTACCTGCTCGATCTGCGGCAGGTTCGCGTGGAGTGTGCCGATGATGGACAGCAGGGTCAGCGATTCAACCTCAACACCGGAGGGATGGGCGTTCACAAAGCTGCCGCGCAGATTGATGATGGCCAGTTCGCCGCCGGGCGTCTTCGGCTGTGCGGCATTGGGATCGGTGTTGGCGACCGGCATGGTTGGAGCGTGATCGCTGCCAGGTAGCGGCGTACCGTCAGGGTCGATAGCGTGGCCGATGATCGGCAGCGGAACCAGGAAGACATCGTCGATAGCAGCGCCCGTCTGCAGCGGATGCGGCGAGCCGGGAAGCGTGTATTCGGAGATCAGGTGCTCCAGGAGAGCACGCGCGCGCGCGGTGGTCTCCGTGGGCAGGGCTATCTGACGTTCGGTGGCGTTCACCGTGCCTTCGGCATCGTTCGCCAGTGCGAGTGTGATCGACTCGGTATGGCTGTAGGGTGCGTCGAGTGGCGTGTCGTCCGCTACGGAACCCACGCGGCCACGCGCCTGTTCCCGCTCCACAAACAGCCATATACCCATACCGACGATGCAGCCGATGAGAACCCAGAACACAATGCGCATATTGCGTGGAGTCATGGCAGCACACTCCCGTTCGTGACAGGTGCACTCGCGGGCAAAGGGGCAGAGGGCGCAGGAACAAGGCGTGGCGGCGGTTGCGCCGAGTTCTGCCAGAAGACCAGCGCGGTCGCGATGGCGGTGGCAATGCGCTGCTGGTAGCCATCGTCGGTGATGGAGCCGCTGTCATTGCCGGAGGGCGCCAGTTCCACGACCAGTGCGGGGCAGGTGAGTGAGTCGACCGGCCGAACGGACGCCCGGCTCGCCACCAGCGGGACACCGGCACGCGTGATGGCCTGTCCCAATTGCCTTTCCAGCTTCAGGCTTTGTGTCACCCACGGCGCCTGGGCTGTGAGCCAGGGAGCTGCCGGTACCTCACCGCTGGTTGGGGCGAGCTCAGAACTGTAGAGATGCACGCCTCGCCCGCTGCCTGTCGCGTGAAGCAACAGGCAGGCGACCGGCCGGGCATGGTTGCCCATGCCCGCGCGGGCATCCAGGGTAAGTGCCGTATCCGGCGAATTGGGTAAGGAGGCGGTATCGGAATCCCGGCTGAGCACCACACTGAAGCCCCGCACCGTAAGCAGCGAGCGCAGTTTGTTCGCGAACTGCAGAGTCACGTCCTTTTCGCTGACCGAGTCATTGATACGTGAGCCGGAGTCGGTTCCTCCGTGGGAGACATCCAGAAAAACGACCGTGCGATTGAACGGGCCCGGTGGCGCGGGAACCATGGTCGGCGTCACTGCCGGACTGGTGGGTAGGGGCAGGCGAGGCAGGATCGGCCTGCCGATCGGTGGAAGGGAGGGTCTTGCCGTCCGGAGTGGGGCCGGGCCGCTAGCACTTGAAGCCCCGCTGCCACTTGAAGCCCCCTTGGCTCCCGAAGCCCCACTGGCGCCTGAGCTCCCCTTAACGCCCGAAGCCCCACTGGCGCCTGAAGCTCCTCGAACGCCTGAACTTCCTGTTGCACCGTATTGGCCCACGGGGGCGGCATGGTGGACAAGTGGAGCGGGGCCGTAAGGGTCTCTCTGCGGGGTGCTCTGGATATCGACCGATCCGGACGGCTGGGAACGGGGGCGGACGATCGGCGCGGGAGTCTGGGTGCCTGGCGCCTGACCGTTCGTGTGTGGGGAGGTTGGAGCCTGGGAAGCTCCGGGAACCTGGGTCTGGCCGGGGCATGACGGCGCAAGCAACGCAAACGCGGCGAAGAGGGCGGCCAGATGGATTCGCGCGACGGTCAAGGGCAGGCGGCTTTCCTCGGGAGGGACGTCCGGGTCTGATTGTAACGTTTTGCGCCCATCAGACGGCGTGGCTGTCAGGATGGAGCAGCTTCTCCGCCGGGAGAAACGCCTTCTCCACCTCTTGAGAGGGTTCGACGGGAGAGAAACTGCTCTAGACTAAGGAATCATGCGGGTGCTGGGCATTGACTGCGGAACGGAGTTCACCGGCTACGGCGTGGTGGAAACCGAAGAAACGTCGCGCATGCTGACGCTGAAACACCTTTGTGCCGGCGCCGTGAAGCTCAATAAGAAAGACCATACGCCGGTGCGTCTCGCACAGGTTTATGGGGAACTGACCGCGCTGATGCAGCTCTGGCAGCCGGAAGTCGTTGCCATTGAAGACGTCTTCTTTGCCGCCAATGCGAAGAGCGCTCTCAAGCTCGGCCATGTGCGCGGGGTGGCCATGCTGGCCGCGGCCAACTGCGGCTTGCCGGTTGCGGAGTATGCGCCGCTGACGATCAAGAGTTCGGTGGTTGGCTACGGCCTGGCGGCTAAGGAGCAGGTGCAGTTCATGGTGGTCCAGCTTCTGAAGCTCGACGTTGTGCCACAGTCGGCGGACGCGGCCGATGCACTGGCGATTGCGATTTGTCATATCCACCACGCACAAACGGCGGAGGCCCTGAAACGGTGACGGTATTTCTTTCCCTGGCGCTGGCTGTATTGACCGCCGCCACAAGCGCCCAACAAGCGATGCCCGTCTCGGATGTGGAGACGGTAGCTGGTCATGCGGTGAGCATGGATTTCGTGCGCGCAGGCCTTACAGTGCCTCACTGGTCGATCGCCATCCATGAAGATGGCAGTGGCCGCTATGAGGAAATTGACGGCGCGGATAAGACGGCGAACACGTCTGAATCTGTGCGGCAAAGCATTCGTGTCAGCCACGCGACGCTCCAGCGTCTTGGCGCGGGGTTCGATGCGGTTTCCGCAAAACGCTGCGAAACCAAAGCGAAGCACGTTGCCAACACCGGACAAAAGACCATTGTGTACAAGACGGGGCCTGAGGCGTCGGTCAACTGCACGTTCAACTACTCGGACGACGAAAAGCTTCAGGACGCCGCCAACGCATTCCTGGCCATTGCGGCCACCATGCAGATGGGCGCGCAGCTCGCCAAGCTGCACCGCTACGATCGCCTCGGCCTGGACGCACAGATTCAGTACCTCGATGAAGAGACGAAGGCTGGCCGGGCGTCGGATGTTCAGAACATCGCCGCAGTTCTGAAGTCGATTGCGGAAGATGATCGCGTGATCGACCGGGTTCGCCGCATGGCAGCGCGAATGCTCACGGATGCCGGCGAGGTGGCGCCGGTTATTGGTCCCCGCTAAGGAAAGCGGAACCCGGGCATAGTCCTGATGGAACCAACTCTTCGGCAGCGTTGGCTATGGATGCCAGACGCAAAGGTGGAGTCTGCTCGTAGAGGGTAATGGCTGGCCACAGACCTGAGCGCCAACGGCGCGACCCTATACCAGCCCAGGGCGAAGCCCTGGGTGAGAGATCGCCCGATACATTGAGGGCTGAAAGCCCGACCTATCGTGACGTCACCATAGGTCGGGCCTTCAGCCCTCAATCTTTGAGAGGGCCCTAAACCTGGGGCTTCGCCCCAGGCTGGTATGGTGTCGCGCCGTTGGCGCTTGCACCTCCTCAGCCTTACGCGGTGAGCGCTCGATATAGCGCAGCCATCGTTTCAAGCGGAACAGCCTCAGCTCGAACCTGGGGTGCAAGTCCGGCGGGCCATGCTTTGTTGAGCGCATCGGCGGTATATCCCGCGGCACGCAGGTTGTTGCTCAGCGTTTTACGCTTCTGCGCGAAGGTAGAGCGCAGGAACGTGTTGAACCCCAACGGCTCGACGCCAAGTTCGGCAAAGCGCGGCGCGAAGTCCAAGCGCAGGACGGTCGAGTACACGTCGGGCGGCGGCGAAAAAGCGCCTGGCGGCAACGTAAATAGATTGCTTACCTGCGCATGAAGTTGGGTAAACGCGGAAAGCGCGCCGTACTCGCTGGAGCCCGGTGAAGCCGCGATGCGGTCGGCAACTTCACGCTGCATCATCACGACGGCCCGGTGCAGAAGGCCTTTGCGGGCAGCCTCGAACAGATGAAGAAGGATGTCCGAGGTGATGTAGTACGGCAGATTGCCGACAACATCGAGTTGTGAAACTGCGGGCTCGCCAGCCGTACTCGGAGCCGGGGCGAAATCCGCCAGATTGGTCTTGAGGATGTCCACGTTGTGAATCGTTACATGGGCATCCTCGCGAAAGCGGAACGTCAGCTCGCGAGCCAGGGCCGGATCGAACTCGATGCAGTGAAGATGTGCGCAACGCGGCGCCAGCAGATCAGTGATCGCGCCATGGCCCGGGCCGATCTCTACGACCGTTCTGGAACGTGTGTCACCTAACGCGTCGGCGATGCGGATGCAGGCGTTCTCATCGATCAGGAAGTTTTGGCCGAGCTTGGGTTTCTTAGGCATAGAAGCGAGAGATCAGAGATTAGAGAACAGGGGACAGGGACCAGGGATCAGGGATCAGGGATCAGAGATCAGAGATCAGAGATCAGAGATCAGAGATCAGCAAACGAGCATGGGCTGTGCATGCTGATCTCTGCTCTCTCATCTCTGTTCTCTCTCCCTCCGGGAAAAAAGATAAAGCGGCACTCCTAACAGGATGACGCCGGTACCGATCAGGGAGTTGCGTGGCTGGTCCATGAAGCTGAAGACCAGCAGGACAAGGGCGGCAAGGATAAAGAGAGCCGGGACGACCGGGTAGCCGGTGACGCTGTAGGGACGCGGGACATCCGGCTCGCGATGACGGAAAACGAAGACCGTCGCAGCGGTGAGAGCGTAGAACAGCCACTCGGAAAAGATGGCCAGCGAAAAGAGCGCCTGGAAACGTCCCAGGGCCAGCAGGAGAAGTGTGCTGAGGATGGCCTGGAGCAGGAGGCTGGCTGCGGGGGTTCGGAAGCGCGGATGAACGGCGGCGAGCGCCGAAGGAAAGAGACGATCCCGCGCGGCGGCGAAAGGCACTCGCGCGCCGGAAAGCGAGCTGCCGACGAAGGTTGCGCAGATGCTGATGGCCATCCCGATCGAGACGAGCGCTGTGCCCGCGTTGCCGGCGACCAGGCGCATGGCATCCGCTGCGGGACGCTGGGCACCCGCGATCGCGGTAGCGGGCAAGACATACTGAATGGCCGCATTGGTCAGCATGTAGAGGCCGCCTACGATGGTCACGCCTCCCACCAGCGCCAGAGGCAGGGAACGCTGTGGCTGCTGAACCTCGCCGGCCATCTGCGAGACATCGGACCAGCCGTCATAGGCCCACAGAGCGGCGACGAGCGCGACCATAAACCCCGCAAACCCTCCGCGCGCTCCGCTGTAATGGGTTGCGAAGTTGTGCCATGTACCTTGCCGGGCCGCGCTGAAGCAGAAGCCCGCGATGACCACAATCATCAGCACCTTGAGCCAGGTGAGTGCTGTCTGCACGTTCGCGGAATCGCGCGTACTGACAATGTTGAGCAGGGTGATGAGCCAGGTTGCGGCGATGGCCAGCACCTGGCTCCAGAGCAGATGCGCGAAAGCAGGCTGGGCGAGAAAACTGAACGCGGAAAACGTCCCCAGCACGCGCATCAGGCCGGCGGCAATGGTGGCGATGGATGCGGGTTTGGCGATCGTGACCCAGGTCCAGGTATAGAGGAACGCAATGAGATCGCCATACGCATCGCGCAGGAACGCGTATTCGCCGCCCACCTTGGGGCGCATCGCAGCGACTTCCGCATAGCTCATGGCGCCGAAGAGTGAGAGCAGTCCTCCGGTGATCCACACCGCGTAGACGGTCGCTGAGCTGCCGACCGCGGCCATCATTTCGCGCGGGACCAGGAAGATGCCCGAGCCAATGATGATGCCCACCACAATGGCCGTAGCGTGCTTCGCGTTAAGGACGCGCGGCAGCTCGGCGGATGGACGGTCGGCGAGGGACATTAGAGCATTTCCGGTAATACCGTGGTCCCGAATGGATTCTAGAAGGCCGTTTTCATTGGGAGAAAACGGCTCGGGCGCTTTCCGCTTGGTCTACACCATTACCGGAAATGCTCTAATCACGGAGACTATCAGAGCCGCGCCGCGTGGCTGCAACTCAGACAACTAAATGTAGTGCCGCTCGTTGTCCCAGATGAACGGACGTTCCGGTCTCCGGCCGCGCAGCAGATAGATGTTCTTGTGCTCGTAGGGCATGGCATAGGGGTTGTCGAGATGTCCCAGTACGGTGACATTGCGGTAGACCTTGAGAAGCTCGTCGGGTCTGTCGCCCGTTACGGCGATCACGAGTTCTGCGGTGCATCCGTGAGGTCCCCAGATCCAGTAATTGTTGTGACGGCTGATCGCGGGTGGCAGGCGGGGTTCCTCACGGCGTGCGAGGAAGTCGAGCGCTCCAGCCTCCCCATAGTTATCGCCGTAAACGCAGACGGTGCGCTGATCCTCAGGTGAAAGCGAGCGGAACGCCGTGGCGACAATGTCCGCTTCCTGTTGCCAGCCGAAGCGGTCCGCGAAAAATTGCGGCAGAGCGCTGGTTTTTGCGTTCTCGGTGTTGGTCGACTGCAAATGCATCGCCGTGGTGTAACGCACCCAAGCGGCAGGCGGCAGCACCGGCGAGGCCATGGGAAGAATCAGCAAGCCGGTGATGGCCAGGACGCAGGCGAAAACAGGGATGGCATACGTACGCCGCTGCCTGGCCGGACGTAATGCGCCGAAACGATGTTCCCAGGCGATGGCTCCGGCGGCCAGGAATGCGGGGTAGATCGGCGCGAGGTAGTAGTCCTTCGCGTGGAGCGCAAGCATGATTCCGAAAAAGAAGACATAAGTCAGACCCAGCCAGCGGGCATCGCGGATAGAACGCGCGCGCAAGAGCGCAACGATTCCTGTAATCCAGAGTAGCGTATTGAGCGGATGCATCGCGCCAACCTGCGCGCCAAAGAACGCCAGTGGCGAAAGGATGGCGTTCTTGTGCTCAACCTTGCCGTTGTGGAGAAATTCCAGGGTGGGCCAGTGATTGTGAATCTGCCAGATCACATTCGGCAGGGCAATCACGGTAAGCAGCACAATGCCGACCGCAGCCCACCGTGTAAACAGCACACGCCGTTGCGGTGTGCAAAGCAGCCCAAGACCCAGCGCAACCAGGAAGAACAACATGGAGGGCTTGTTGAGCAGGCCGATTCCGGCGGAAACGCCAAAGATCATCCACCAGGTGCGCGCGGATGCCTCGCGAAGGATCATCAGCAGCGCAAACACACAGACCGCCCAGAACACCGGTTCAAAGGAGTTCATCGACAGATAGCTATCGACGCCGGTGTATTGTGGCGCGACGATCAGCGCCAGCATGGCCAGTGCCTGGGCAGGACCGCGTCCACCCAGCGCCCATGTGAGGCAGCCGGTAAGAAAGACTGCTTTTGCTCCTGCTGCCGCGGACAGAATCCGGATGCCGAATACGGAGTCGCCGAAGAGTATTTCGCCCAGCCTTGCCTGCACGGCGACGATCGGCCCATGGTCGACATATCCCCAGGCAAGGTGCCGGCCGCAGGCAATGTAGTAGAACTCATCGCGGAAGTAGCCATAGCCGAGATGCGAGGTCCAAAGGGTCAGCGCGAACTGGAACAGAAGCTTGATCAGCGCGAAGAGCGCGGCCAGGCGCAGGGCGGCGAGGAGCGTGGGATCGGCGGGACGGACGATGGTGGAAGGGGTCGAAGATGTCATGCGGGGTCGATGATGACGAGAGTACGCCACCAGGCGGGGATCAGTTCCGAAAGTTCTTGAGGATTTACGCTGCCGGAGGTCCGGTTCGCTGGCATCCTAGATGCTGGCATTCCCGCGAGGGGAAGGTCGAGGAGCACAGGCATGGAATGGCAGCCGGGTGGATTGAGCAATGATGTCGAAGATCGCCGCGACGATTCGGGCGGCGGTGGTGGCGGATTTGGATTCGGCGGTGGCGGTCTGGGTGGCGGGTGCCTGGGCATCGTCGGCTTCCTGGTGCTGCTGGTCATCAGCCTGGTGACAGGCCACAACTATCTGGGCCGGTTTATGCACTCGGGCGGCCCATCCATGCAGCAAAGTCAGAGTCAGTCCCGTCCCGGTGGGTCGCGTCCGCATTCCGCCGGAGAAGACCGCGACGCACAACTGGTTTCCTTCGTGCTCGATGATGTCCAGAACACATGGACCAAAATCTTCGAGCAGAAGAACCGCACGTATCGTCATGCGAAGCTGGTGCTCTTCCGCGGGTCCACCTACTCAGGCTGCGGAACCGCGCAGGCTGCGACCGGGCCGTTCTATTGCCCGGCTGACGAGAAGGTTTACATCGACCTCGATTTCTGGGATGAGCTGAAGCACTTTGGCGGAAGCACCGCGGACTTCGCGCAGGCTTATGTCGTTGCCCATGAGCTTGGTCACCACGTGCAGAAGCTGGTGGGGACGGAGGCGAAGGTGACCCGGCTGCAGCAATCGCAGCCCGGCGAAAAGAACCACTTGTCAGTCGATCTGGAGTTGCAGGCGGACTGCTATGCCGGTGTATGGGCGCATTCGGCGAAAGAGCGCAACAAGCTGGATCCAGGCGACATCCAGGCTGCCCTGAGCGCGGCGACGTCCGTAGGGGATGACCACCTGCAGAAGATGAGCGGCCGCGCCGTCAGCCCCGAAAATTGGACACATGGATCCAGCGCGCAGAGAACGTCATGGTTCAAGAAAGGTTTCGAGGGCGGAGACCCGGCGAACTGCAATACCTTCGGCGGAGGGTCTAAGTAACGGAGTTTTCCAGCCTATCCGTCAGGTAAAGTCGTTAAGTCCTACGTTCATCAGAAAACGGCCTATAGCTGCGCAGTTGAGTGCACACTGTCAACGACCCACTCCCTATGGCCTATTCTTCTCCAATGAACTCCATCGGTGCGATCCAGCATGCTCTTGAAGCTTTGCTTCACTCCGAATCGTTCGGGCTGTGGATCGCGATTGCCGTTGGCGCCTGGATATGGGCCTGGTGGAATCGGAGAGGCCACCGATTACTTCTCCAGGAGGCTGCAAGCTGGCCCACGCAATCTGCTCGAGTGATTTGGGCCCAGGTGATTCAAGAGAAGAGCAGCGGCGAGGGGAGTTCAAGGAGCTGGTCCGTACTTGTGACCTATAGTTACCTGGCGAAGGAAGTTGAGGTCGGTGAATACCGGCATGTTTTCAGTGACGAATTGGACGCCAGTGCATGGTCCTCCTCGCTCCATGAAAAAACATTGACCGTCCATGTAGATCCAGCCGATCCGCGGCGGTCGGTGTGGATGGAATCTGCCGCGCTTGAGAATATCGGCGAGGCCATCGCAACCACGCCTCCCAATGAAGGCGAACCATTGACGGGGATTGCTGAGTTTGTCCGTCTGTTCACGTTGCTAGGATCCGTGATTGGATTTCTCTTGTCGGTGTGGGCTCAGATCACCGCTCTTTTACGAAAGCCGTTTCTGGGCGCGAAAACAAATACCGCAGGCTTTTTCGCGATGCATATAGCAGCGATCGTATGTTCCCTTGCGGCAGACATGGTCTTAAAGGCCAGATTCCCTGGCCGGCGTTCTCGTCCATTCGGCAGGAGATTGGCCGACCCTGCGGTCGGTCCCCTCATGAAGGTTCTGAGTTTCTATGGCATCTGCGTATTCCTAATTTTTTGGGCACGGGCTTTCTTTGGTTTTGAGACAGACGCGTGGAGAGGCGGAGCCGTCATGTTTTCCGCAATATGGGCAATCTTCTTTGGGGGCTCGGCGGCAATATGCTGGTCAGCCGGACGCGGGGTACCAGCTCGAAACGAACTGGCGCCGAAAGGCGACCAGAGCAGCCGTCTCAGTTCTTCATCGAAGGCGCAGCACTATGAGTGATCTGTTCAGCGGCGTACGATCCATTCCGTTGCCCGTTTGGCTTTTTCTGTTGGCAGCCGTTGTCCTCAATTCCTGGCAGTGGTGGACCTTGACGACTCGCCGGCGGCTGGTCGCGCAAGCAAAAAACTGGCCCACGGAAAAGGCGCAAGTCGTTCAAGCGTGGTCGTCCACTGAGCCAAAACGTACCAGCCGCACACGATACTGGGAGGGCGTGGTGAGGTACAACTACCCCGGCTTTCATGGTGAAGCCGAGATCGGCGAACACCACGAACGCTTCTATGAAGCGGGCGTGGCTCAGGAGTGGACACAGCTTCTGCTGCGGTATCCGGATCTGCAGGTACGAGTGGAACCCCGCGAGGGCAAACGCTCCGTGTGGGAAGAAGGCGAACGAGTCGCGATGGAGCGAAGGGCGCTTTCTCCCGGGCAGGTGGCCAGAACCGCCAGCTTCACAAGGGTCTTCGAATTGGCGAGCGTACTTGTTTTTGCCCTATCGGTTGTGGGGGTAGTTCTTTCTTTATGGTTCTTCATCCGCTCGTTGGTGGACAAACCGGCCTTGCTGATCGCAAACACCGGCATGTTTTTCGTTATGCATTTTTTGGCGATGGGATGTATCGGGGCGGTGGTCCTGCTCGCGATCAAGCGTTTTGGGCAACACTTCCTGTATACGCAGCTATGGTCGAAGGCAGGTTGGTTCTGGGCTCTTGGTGCGCCGGGGGCGCTGTACTCGTTCTATTTCTTCGCTCATGCCTTCACTCTGACAAGCGCGGCCGGCTACAACTGGAATCCCGAGCGAATGTTCTTTGTGCTTTGGCTGGAAGTGTTTCTCTTTGTTGCGATCATTGCGTACGCCCTGCGCAGACCCTCATGGTTTGAGGCGCACTGAGTCGGCGTTCGCTCACGCTTTCGCTGAGCATGCTCCGTTGCTATGGCCGCGCCGCGATCGCCGCATCGTAGACAGCTTTCGCAATGCGGGCGATGACGCCTTCGCGAGTCGCTTCGTCGGCGTGGGCATCGGTGACAAAAACTGCGAGGTAGAGCTTGCGGCCGTCGGGCAGGGTGATGATGCCCGCGTCGTTGGTGGCAGGCGTCAGGCCGTCTTTGGTGTTGGATGTCCCCGTCTTGTGCGCGACAGGTGTGCCGGGTGGGAGCAGTCCCTTGATGCGATGCGCTCCGGTTGGGGTTTCGCTGAGGATATTCAAGAGCAGGTCGGCATACTCCGGCTTGAGGTTGGAGCGAAGCGTCGAGCGCGGCGTGGAAAGCTGGCGGAGAAGCTGAACGAAGGCCTCGGGCGGAGCGTCATTGCGATATTGCGCGTCCCAGTGGTCGTGCATG
>DASYEV010000097.1:0-10151 GCA_036498835.1 Acidobacteriaceae bacterium
CCGAACAGATGCAGCCCCAGCCCAAGAAGCTGATCGGCGGAGGAGAGCGCGGGAAACGATTCGCCTTCCGCCATCCACTCGCCCAGCCGCTCCATGCGAACGTCGCGCACAGGAAGCGCTTCGCCGCGCGGCAAGAAGTGGAGTTCAGCCGCGCGGTATCCCCCAGCCTTATAGTTATTTTCCGAAGACCGGGAGGAATAGTTGCCGGCCTTGAACTCCCACGCCTTGTGTGTGACCCCGGCCAGTTCATAGCCACGTGCCTCAAGGCACGAACGAGCGAGCAGAAGATCTTCGCCATCCACCAGGAAATCAAAATCGATCTGATGCCGGAGCGCCGGCTTCGGACAGGAATCCGGACACAGTGTGAAGCCCTTGACGTTGGCGTAGCGTACGCCCGCGTCCCGGAATGCATGGTTGATCGCGATACATTCCGTCAACATGGCCGCGCGCCGAACCGTGTTGTCGGCGAGGTCCTTGCGCAAATGCTCCAGTGTGGCGGTGTCCAACCCTTCCGCAATCCCCAATGACTCCGCGTGATCGAGGAAATAGAGCGCGAGCCCGCTCGCCTCCAGCCAGTAGTCCGTCTTCTTCCACGCCTTTGCACTGAAGTGTGAAAGTTTCTCCCGCGATCGCTCAGGCGAATCGTGAAATGTCTGCACGATCGCTTCGGCGAGATCGCGATTACCCGGCTTTCTCCACGTCATGCGGTATCCCTCTCCAGCGGCTGAGGTGATGGGACGGTGGGGGAGGACACCCGTTCCATCGCCATGAGACTACCCGCGGCAGGGGGCGAAAGTGTCAGGCAGATGTTGGGAGATTGTCATTGCTTTGTCACTGGAAACGCCCTCTTGCACGGAGTGCACGTTCCAACAGGGCAAAAATGCGAGGGTTTCCGCCCAAACAAAGGAATGACAATTCCCTGACCAGCGCATGACACGGCGATGAATCCCGTTCTTTACGGTCAAGGCGTAGTGAAAACGACCATGCCGCAAAGCGCTCCGAAGACACAGGCGAATTGTTCCGTCCATGAAGCGCGCCTGCACTCCTGCTTCCGCATCACTCGATTGGCTCTTCTCTCCGTGTGTATGGCGGCTATGACGTGCAGCCTCGCTGCGCATGCACAGTTCGCCCCACCGCCAGGTCAGGACTCCTCGCAGTCCAGCAATACACAAAATACAAACAGCGGCAGCCTGGGTCTTGGGATTGGAAGTCGCACCGCAACCGCTGCGGGCGATGGCAGTTCGATGCTGCAGCAATCTCCGGCTGTCGATGCCCTGCCCGCCAACACCGCTCTGCCTGCATCCCAGATCATCAGCATCCTGCAGCAGCGGCCCGAAGCGGTGATCGAACTCAAGACGCTTCTTGCCGAACGAGCCCAGCAACAACAGCAGGGTTCGCAGGTGCAGCCGGACGATATATCCGACGACACCCTGTACAGCCAGATCGAATCGAACCCCGAGTTGCGCGTCAACGTCACCACGTTCCTGCGCGCCCGAGGTTATGTTTCCGATGACGACCTGCAGTCCGCGGCACTAGCCCGCAATGGCGACGACCTCACTCGAGGCACGTCGCTTGAGGCCGGCTCCATCTCTCAAAGCGACCCCGGCATTGTGCCCGAAGCGATCAACGGTCAGACGGGCCGCAATAGCAGCGGGATGTCGAGCAACACGCTGCGCGGATCAGCGAATTACGGTCCTCTTCGCAACCGCGAAGCTCCGGTGAACACTTCGACCGATGAACCGAAAGTGCTGCATGAACCGGCGCCGTACGATCTGCGCTCCATGCGTGATCTTTATGCTCAGATTCCCGATCAAACCACGCCGTTGAAGCGTTTCGGTTCCGAAGTGTTTCTCAATCGCGCCGCGGGTGTTGGATCCTCTTCCAGCAACGTTCCTATGGACATCCCTCTCGGCCCTGATTACGTCCTGAACGCGGGCGACGTGCTGAGCATGAACCTCTGGGGTGGCGTCACGCAGACCGTGTCGCGATCCATCGGCCGTGACGGGCAGATTCTTCTGCCGGAAGCTGGTTCGTTGCAGGTTGCCGGTCTCACTCTGGCCCATGCGCAGGACCTGATTGAGTCCGCAATGAAACGCCAGTACCGCAACGTGCAGGTCGCGGTCACGGTAGCGCGCCTGCATTCGGTGCGCGTCTATGTGGTGGGCGATGTGCAGCGTCCTGGCGGCTACGACCTCAGCTCGCTCGCAACGCCGGTCAGCGCCCTGTATGCGGCAGGTGGTCCAACCTCCGCAGGCTCACTGCGTACGGCGCGTCACATGCGCGGCGACAAGCTCATCGAAGATGTCGACCTTTACGACTTCCTGCTGCATGGAGTACGCAATGGCAGCGCGCGGTTTGAAAGCGGCGACACACTGCTGGTGCCGCCGGCTGGACCACAGGTGGCGGTGGATGGCGCGGTCAAACGGCCGGCGATCTATGAATTAAGAAGCGGGGAATTGAAAAGCGGGGAATCGAAGACGGGCGCCTCCACGCTTCTCGCCGTTGTCGACGACGCGGGTGGTGTGACTGTGGCCGCGTCGTTGAGCCACATCACGATTGAACGTATTGACGCCAACCATCAGCGCGAAACGGTTACGCTCAACGCCGCCAGCACCAACCCGACGGATAAGGCAGCGCTCGCATCCTTTCATGTGCAGGACGGCGACCGCATCCGCATTGCCCCCATCCTTCCTTACAGCGAGCGCGCGGTGTATCTCGAAGGCCACGTGGTTCGCCCTGGCCGCCTTCCGTTTACCGAGGGCATGCGCCTCAGCGACGTGCTGCGCAGCTACCAGGACATGCTGCCCGAACCCGCCGCGCATGGTGAAATCGTTCGACTGGTGCCGCCCGACTTGCACGCAGAAACGTTGGACTTCGATGTGCCGGATGTCCTGATCGGCAACGCCAACCTCCCGCTGCATCCGTTCGACACGGTTCGCGTCTTCGGCCGGTACCAGGTCGACGCGCCGCGCGTCACCATCCATGGCGAAGTCCTGCGCCCCGGCGCCTATCCTCTTTCACGAGGCATGACCGCAGCTCAACTTGTGCGCATGGCCGGCGGCTTCAAGCGCGACGCGCTGGTGGATAGCGCGGACCTGACCAGCTACAACGTCGATGCCGGCAATAAAGTCAGCGGAAATCTTGCCTCGGTGCGTATCGGCGCTGCGGTCAACGGCAACGACTCTACCGCGGACATAGGGCTCAAGCCGGGCGACGTTCTGACCATCCACCAGATCACCGGATGGAACGATATTGGGCAATCCATCACCATCGCCGGCCAGGTGCGCTTCCCCGGCAACTACGGCTTCCAGGAAGGTGAGCGTCTGAGTTCCGTGTTGCGGCGCGCCGGCGGATTCCGCGATACAGCGTATCCGGCCGGTGCGGTGCTGACTCGGGAGCAGGTTCGCGAGCTTGAAGAAAAGAGCCGCGATGAGCTGATTCGCCAGATTGAAACCAATGCCGCCGCGGCGCGCCTTTCACCCAATATCTCAGCGTCCGCGAATTCCGGCGAACAGATTCAGCTCATCAAGGCCCAACAGGAAGAAGTGCTGGGACGGCTGAAGAGTCAGCCTGCAACCGGCCGCCTGGTTGTCCATATCTCCGCCGACATCGATAGCTGGGCCAATACGCCCGCGGACATCGAGCTGCGCCGTGGCGATGTGCTCACAGTTCCCAAGCGCCCAGGCTTCGTTCTCGTCACCGGACAGGTTTACAACGCGACTGCAATCACCTTTGATCCGGGCAAATCCGCCTCCTGGTATCTCCGTCACGCCGGCGGCACCAACTCCACCGCCAACCGCAAGGAGATCTTCATCATCCGCGCGAATGGCTCGGTCATTGGCCGCCACTCGGGAGGCTTCTTCGACGCGGATGTTCTTGCCACACGTATGGAGCCGGGCGACGTCGTTGTCGTACCGCAGAAGATCATTGGCTCCTCCTTGTTCTGGCGAAACCTGCTGACCACCGCTCAGCTCGCTTCGTCCATCGCTATCACCGCCGCCGTTGCGTCCCTGTAGCTGAAACATGCACGTACTGCGAACGCTTTTGTTGTTGGGTTTACCACTGATGCTGAACGTCACACTCCACGCCGAAGGCTCCAGCGCTGCCCAGCAGAGCGCAGCCCATGTCACCGACCCTGCGTCGACCTACGTGCCTATCGAAAGCTGGGTCTATGCGGCCATCGATCGCCTGGCATCGGAAGGCTACATCCAGAGTGCCTTCAACAGTCTGCGTCCATGGACGCGTACAGAGTGCCAACGCCTGCTGGAAGAAGCCCACGACCGCTTCGACGCCGACTATGCCCCTGAGGATGCGGCCCCCTTGCTGCACCGGCTGGACGTCGAGTTCACGCCTGAAGCACAACGCATCGACGGCACGCGGCGAGGTGAGGCGGTCATCGAGTCCATCGATACACGAACAACGTTCATCGCTGGACGTCCGCTCGCGGACGGTTACCATTTCGCCTCCACGATTGTTAACGACTATGGCCGGCCGTTTGGACAAGGCCTCAACACCTATTCGGGGCTCTCAGCCCGTGCGGCATCCGGTCCATTTGCTGCGTATGTGCGCGTGGAAGTTCAACAAGTTCCCGCACTGCCTTCCCTCAGCAGCACTGTGCAATCAGCGATTGCCGCCGCCGACATCACCCGCACCGCGGCCGTGGGGCCTTTCGCCAATTTCACACGCGGCCGCCTTCTGGACGCCTACGGCTCGTTCACATTTTCCGGCAATCAGATCAGTTTGGGACAACAGACTCTCTGGTGGGGCCCGGCACGCAGCGGAGCCACGCTTTTCAGCAACAACGCCGAACCCATCCTGATGTTGCGCTACGACCGTGTCCACCCCTTCATGCTGCCTGGGTTTCTACGCGTTCTGGGTCCGGTACGCGCACAGTTCATGGTCGGCCGGCTTGGCGGGACGCAGTTTACCCAAGTGGCCGGAACAATGTATGGCGCACCGGGCGTTGCGCTCTCCGACCAGCCCTTCCTTCACGGCGAAAAGATATCGTTCAAACCCACACCGAACTTTGAGTTCAGCGTTTCACGCACTTTGCTCTTTGGGGGAAACGGTTCGCCGGTCAACACTGCAACCTTCTTCCGCAGCATCGCTTCCGTGGGAACGAACAACGATAAAAACGACCCAGGCGACCGCCGCAGCGGCGTCGATGTGCAGTACCGTATCCCTGGCCTGCGTCAATGCCTGACCGGCTATTTCGATGGCTTCGCGGACGACCAGCCGTTCCCGCTGGTTTACCCAACGGAAAGCGCCTGGCTATCAGGCCTCTCCCTGCGCTGTGTCCCCCGGCTTCCCCGCCTTTCGCTTCGCGCGGAAGGTCTGCTGACTCCGCACCGCAATCTCACCTTCCCGGGCTTCTTCTATTACAACGTTCACTTCGTCAGCGGCTACACCAATCAGCGTCAGCTCATCGGGAGCTGGATTGGACGTGAGGGTGACGGTGAACAGCTCTGGGCGACGTGGCAGCTTTCTCCGCGCTCCAGCCTGGAGGTCAGCGGGCGAAGCATGACCGTCAATCGCGAATTCCTGCAGGGCGGTTCTCTTCGCGATCTTCGTTTTGCCGCCGACATCGCCGTTCATCCCGAATGGCAACTGCATATCGAAGGGCAAACCGAATGGTGGCATTTCCCATTGCTGGATGCGCAACCGCAACACAATGCCGCAGTGACGCTGCAACTTTCCTACCGGCCCGCCGCGAGGACACAATGACGATGCCTCCTATGCCAGTCGCGACCTCCTCCACCCCGCGGACTGCTCCCACGTGGGTTACTCGCGGACGGCTTCTTTGGCAACACCGCAGACTTCTGTGCGAAGTTACGCTGGTGGCCGTGTGTCTGAATACCCTGCTTCTCTACTCGATCCCCAGCCGGTACAGGTCGGTGACCAGCATCATGCCACCGGACCAACAAGGTTCCGGAGCGATGATGCTGGCCGCGCTTGCGCAGCGTGCGAGTGGACTCGGCGCGTTAGGCGGTCTTGCCGGAGGCCTGCTTTCGTCGCATACACCTACCGCACTCTTCGTTGACCTTCTTCACAGTGGCACCGTCAGCGGCCACCTGATCGAACGCTTCGACCTCAAGAAGGTCTATCACGACCGTTACGCTTTCGAGGCAGCGAAGCATCTCGCGCGTCATACCTCGATCAAGGATGACAAGAAGAGCGGTGTCATCACGATTGAAGTTGTCGATGAAGACCCACAGCGGGCACGCGACCTGGCACAAGGTTATCTGGACGAGCTCAACAACCTGCTGACCAAGACAAGCACGTCGTCGGCACACCAGGAGCGAGTCTTCATCGAAAGGCGCCTGAACTCCGTCCGGGCAGACCTGGAACGAGCACAACTCGACCTGAGTGAGTTCTCCAGCCGCAACAGCACCATCGATATCAAGGAACAGACCCGCGCCATGGTCGATACGGGCGCGAGAGTACAAGCCGAGCTGGTTGTCGAGCAGGCGGGGCTGGAGTCTTTGCGGCAGATCTACGGCGACGGCAACATGCGCGTGCGAGAGAGCGAAGCCCGCATTGCCATCCTGCAGCACGAACTGGTCAAGCTCACGGGAACATCCTCACCGCTTCGGGGCGCCGATGGCACGGCACTGAAACAGGTAAGCGAAAACAAGGACGATCTCTACCCTCCGTTGCGCCAACTTCCCCGCCTGGCCGTTCCTTACGCCGACCTGTACCGCAATGTGCGTGTGCAGGAAACCGTCTTCGAACTGTTGACGCAACAGTATGAGCTTGCTCGCATTCAGGAGGCGAAGGACGTTCCGGTCGTCAGTGTGATCGACCCTCCCGGTATACCGGAGATGAAGTATTTTCCCAAGCGGCGCACGTTGATCATCGTGCTGACGATCCTGTGCTTCATCTTCACGGGCGTCTTCGTTCTGTTACGCGATGCATGGCAGGGCGTCGCCGGGGATGACCCAGCCAAGTTGCTGCTCCATGACATCCTCACCACGCTGCGGAGAAGGCCTTCCTCTGTCTCTCAGGGTGCGCCATGAGAGACCAGATATCCAACGCCCTCTGCGGCGTGCTCGACTATGCGTCCTATCCGATCGGCATGCTGCTTGTCGCGCCGGCGGTGTTGCACAAGCTGGGGGCGGCGGAATATGGCATCTGGGCCGTCGCTACAGCGGCGGTCAGCACCGGCGGCATCATTGCCGCAGGCTTCGGCGACGCGCATATCCAGCACGTCGCCCGCCTTCGTGAACCATCCCAGAAGCCTCTGCTGCTGCACACCGTGCGCAGCATGATGGGTATCAGTCTTGCGTTAGGGACCGCCGTTGCCCTGATCGGCTGGTTCCTGTCGCCTTTGGCTGCCGCGCATATCGGCTCAGAAAGCCCGGCCCTGCAGCATGTCAGCCTGATTTCATTGCGGATAGCCAGCTTCCTGATGCTGGTGCGCGCGCTGGAAAGTGTCAGCATCAGCACGATGCGCGCATTTGAGAAGTACGGCGCCGCCATCTGGGTCAGCATTACGGCGCGACTCATTAGCCTTGCAGGCGCTGCCATTCTCGCGCTTTCGGGCTACAACACAGCCCACATCATGGGCGTTACAGCGGTGGTCTTCGTTCTGTCGTGCTGGCTGCAGTTAGTCCAGCTTCGACGCTTCCTTGACGCGCCGACGCTACTGCCGGCCTTTGAGCCTGGAATCACGCGCTCGCTCTTCGATTTCGGCATCTATAGCTGGCTCCAGGCACTGGCGGGGGTGTTGTTTGGCCAGGTCGACCGGCTGTTCCTTGGTGTCTCGATGGGAGCCGCTGCCGTAGCCTCCTATGCTCTGTGCACTCAACTTGCGCAGCCTATCTTCGGCTTCAGCGCCGCAACACTCCATTTCCTTTTCCCCTATCTCTCCAACCGCATCGGCAAGATTTCCAACGCCGCATTCGCGCGCTCCCTGCTGCTTGCTTTTGGCTTCAACATCGTCCTTGTGGGTGTGGGATCCGCCGTGCTGCTTCTATTCGGTCAACGCATTCTGCAACTGTGGGCCGGAGCGGCCATCGCTCAGATCGCAAGTCCGATCCTTCCCGTCATCGTTCTTGGATCCGCGCTTCTGGGCCTAAGCGTGACAGGCACCTACGCCATGTTTGCGCTGGGTCATGTGCGCCTCGTCTCCTGGCTCAGCATCGCGGGCGGCGTCTTGATGCTTCTGCTCATGCCCGTGGGTTTGCATCGCGCGGGCATCCACGGATTGGCGCTGACACGCCTCTGCTACGGAGGATTCTCACTTCTTCTTTACATCCCGCTCTTTCGTTATGCAGCGCGTAAGCCGCAGGGCCTGCATCTCGCTTCGGCTCCGGTGCTCCACGAGTTTCGTGAGGGCTCGCAATCATGAGAGTCCTGATCGCCGCCGCTTCCGCCTCAACGGCCATCTCCGGGGTACAACGCCATGCGTTGAATGTCGCTCGCTGCCTGTTGTCACGCCCTGAGATCTCCGCGGTTCACTTTGTGGTGGCGCCCTGGCAGCGGGACATGATGAAGAAATCAGGCCTGTACCCGAACGCGCGTTTGCACGTGCATCTCGGTGAAATGCAGCAGGGCACGTTCAGCCGCAACCGCTGGTATTACAAAGGTCTGCCCGCACTCGCAGACCGGCTGGACGCGGAGATTGTGCACCTCTCCTATCCGGTTCCGGTTGACGCCAGGTCGTTCCACTGTCCTACAGTCGTCACGCTGCATGACCTGTATCCCTACGAAATTCCCATGAATTTCGGGTTTCCGCATGTGCTGTTCAACCGGCTCATCCTCCAGCAGTGCTTGCGCAGCGTCGATGCAGTCGCCGTGGTTTCAAGCGTTACCGGCCGCCGGCTCAAAGACTATGCGCCGAAGACCGTGTGGCCGAAATCGGTCCATATCCCCAACTGCGTGGAGGCCGACCCTCACTCCGCGCTCGAGTCTCCCCTGCCGGGCTGGACAGGTGAGCCGTTTCTGCTGTGCGTGGCGCAACATCGCCGCAACAAGAACATACCTCTCCTGCTGCGCGCCTTTCACCGCCTGCTGCAAAGCGAAGCGATTGTGCGGAATACGCGCCTGGTGCTTGTAGGCATTGAAGGCCCAGAAACACCGCTGATCCGGCGCGTCGTCGCCAGCCTCAAGCTGGGGAAGAATGTTCTTGAACTCCAGGGCCTCTCCGAACCCGATCTGCAGTGGTGCTACCGAAATTGCGAAACCGTACTGGCGCCTTCGGTGACGGAGGGCTTTGGCCTTCCGGTGGCCGAAGCCCTGCTCGCCGGGACCCGCGTCGTTTGCTCGGATATTCCCGCCTTTCGTGAGCTTGGTGAAGGACACTGCCGCTTCGTCAGGCTCGAAGGAAATTCCGAGGCAGTTCTGGCCGATGCCATCCTCGCGAGTCTCCACGATTCCGCGCAGGAGCCAGTCCTGCTGCCACAGTTTTCGACTGCGGCCATTGCCGGCCAGTACCTCGATCTCTACCGCGGTTTGGTTGTCGCGGCAAGCTCCCTGAACGCTGCTGAGTTGAATGTCCCCGCGCACGTTCCTTCCACAGAAAGGCGTTACTTATGACAGACAACGAGCTTCGCCCTTCGGCGAATGTGCTTGGCCTTGCAATTGATGCCATCGACATGGAAGGGGCGATTCGGCAGATTTCCGGCATGCTGCAGACCACCCGCAAAGGTTATATCTGCTGCGTCAGCGTCCATGGAGTGATGGAGGCTCGCCGCCGCCCTGAGTTCGCGTCGGTCTGCGCCAACTCGGCCATGATGGTGCCCGATGGCATGCCTCTCGTGTGGATGGGGCATGCCCAGGGACATGCTGCGATGCGGGCCGTAACCGGACCGGACCTGATGCTGGAACTTTTTGCCCGCGAACAGTTTGCGCAAACCACCCATTTTTTCTATGGCGGGGTGGAAGGCGTTGCCGAGGAATTGCGGGCGAGGTTCCAGCAGCGCTTTCCTGGAGCCCGCATCGTAGGCACGTATACACCGCCATTCCGCGAACTCTCCGCTGAAGAAGAACGGTATCTCATCGCTACCGTGCAGGCATTGAAACCGGATATCGTGTGGGTAGGCCTGGGCTGCCCGAAACAGGAGGCTTTTATGGCGCGCTATCTGCCTCTTCTCGATACGAAACTGATGTTTGGCGTGGGCGCGGCCTTCGATTATCACACCGGCCGTATC
>DASYEV010000098.1:0-17235 GCA_036498835.1 Acidobacteriaceae bacterium
ATGAGCCCTCCAAACGGGACTCCTGAGCCCTTCTACGATCCGGCTCGGTCCTACGGGGACAATTTTGAGCATGGGCCGTTCGGCCTTTTCGCCGAAAACACATCTTCAGTTCCCGTAAGCGGCCAGCCGCAGTACACCTTCCTCGGACACAAAGTGTTTGCTCCCTTCGGCATTGCCGCCGGTCCGCTGTTGAACGGCAAATTCGTCAAAGCCGCGCTCGATGCCGGCTACGATCTGCCCGTTTACAAGACTGTCCGTACCCGCAAATATGCCAGCCATCCATGGCCCAACGTGCTGGCCGTTACCGTGGAAGGCAACCTCGAGCCCGGCCGCCGGCTGGTTGGGCATGAAAATTACGGCTCACCACTTTCCATCACGAACTCCTTTGGCGTGCCGTCCTTCGATCCGGAGTTCTGGCAGCCTGATCTCGCCGACGCGGTCCAGCACGCGCGAGAAGGGCAGGTAGTGATTGCCAGCTTCCAGGGCACGCTCAGCGGCCACGGCGACAAGGCTGCGTACATTGCCGACTTTGCGCTGGCAGCGAAGCTCCTGAAAGAGACTGGCGTCAAGATCATTGAAGCCAACCTGAGCTGCCCCAACGAAGGCACAGCAAACCTGCTGTGCTTCGACAATGACACCGCGCGGCGTGTGCTGGAAGCGATTCGGCACGAGATTGGTGACCTGCCGCTGATGGTGAAGTGCGCCTACTTCAAGGAAGACCAGCGTCTGCGTGGTCTCCTGGAAAACATTGGCGGCCTGGTGGATGCGATTGTCGCCATCAATACCGTGTCCGCCGAGATCGTCGACAGCGCCGGCAAGCAGGCGTTGCCAGGCGAAGGCCGCTTGAGCAGCGGCGTATGTGGAGCGGCCATCAAGTGGGCCGGCCTGGATATGGCGCGCAGGCTGGTGACCATGCGGGAAGAGACGGGCATGAAGTTTGCGGTAGTAGGTGTGGGCGGTTTGTGTAATACCCAGGACTTCCACGAATACATGGCGACCGGCGCTGACGCTGCGATGGCCGCGACCGGAGCGATGTGGAATCCGCGGCTGGCACAGGAAATCAAAGCTTCGCTCGGACAAACCCAGAACCAGCTCAGTGAGGCTCGCGCATGAGCACGAAGGCCGCTGAAGCATTAGTGGATGTGCGGGGCGTTGTTTTCCGTCCGGACGATCCGGTCACGTTCAAGTCCGGTATCCAGTCGCCTGTGTACTGTGACAACCGCCGTCTGCCGTTCTTTCCCGCGCAGTGGCGCACGGTGATTGAAGGCTTTGCAGAACTGGTTGCAGCGCGAGGGGTGAGTTTCGACGTGGTCGGCGGCATTGAAACCGCCGGCATTCCACACAGTTCGGCGTTCGCCTACTCGATTGCGAAGCCGTCGATCTTCGTACGCAAGGCTCCCAAAGAGCACGGTACGAAGCGCCGCGTGGAAGGCGGCGATGTGACTGGCAAAACCGTCCTCCTGATCGAAGACCTTGTGACTACAGGCGGCAGCAGCCTTTCGGGTGTGGAAGCGCTACGTGCAGAAGGCGCGGAGGTTCGCGACTGCCTGGCGATCATCAGCTATGGATTTCCTGAGGCGACGGAACAGTTTGCCGCGGCTGGCGTGAAGCTGCATCCCTTGACGACTTTCGCGGATGTGCTCGCGGTGGTGCAGGCTCGGGGAATGATTGACGAAGCCGGCGCTGCGACGGTGCGCGACTGGCTTCGCGACCCTCATGGATGGGCGGACCGTAGATAGATGAATTCGATTGTTCGTAAATTCAACGACCGCGCCGATGCCGCGCAGTCGCTGTTGTGTGTGGGACTCGATCCGGACTACACCCTGTTGCCAGAACGTTTCCGCGGCGAGGAGTTCCCGCAGTTCGCCTTCAACAAGTGGATCATTGACCAGACAGCGGAATTCGCTGCGGCGTTCAAGCCGAACATGGCGTTCTATGAAGCCCGCGGCACAGAGGGCCTGGCCGAACTGGCTTTGACCGTGGAGTACCTGCACGATACGCACCCGGACATCGTGACAATCTGCGATGCCAAGCGCGCAGACATCGGCAATACCAATCGCGGGTATGTGGAGTTGATCTTTGACCGGCTTGGCTTCGATTCGGTCACACTGCATCCCTACCTCGGTGGTGAGGCGCTGCAGCCGTTCTTAGCTCGCGAAGACAAGGCCAGCATCATTCTGTGCCGCACATCCAATGCAGGCGCACGTGAATTTCAGGATCTCCATGTCGAAGGCCGGCCTTTGTGGCAGGCCGTCGCTGAACGCGTCAGCCATGAGTGGAATGGAGCGGGCAACTGCATGCTCGTGGTGGGTGCAACCTATCCGGATGAAATGCGCACAATTCGCGAGATCGCGCCGCAGATTCCGTTGCTGGTCCCCGGAGTGGGTGCGCAGGGTGGTGACGTGAACGCGGTTGTGGATGCCGGGATGGACGCGGATGGGCGAGGGCTGATGATCAACTCTTCGCGCGGCATTCTCTTCAGCAACGATCCAGCGGCCGCAGCTCGGTCGCTGCGCGATGAAATCAATACGGCCCGCAAGGCGAAGGAGCAAGCCCATGCTGCGCGTTGAAGGCCG
The DNA here is from genome assembly GCA_036498835.1 of Acidobacteriaceae bacterium. Classification (GTDB taxonomy): domain Bacteria; phylum Acidobacteriota; class Terriglobia; order Terriglobales; family Acidobacteriaceae; genus Granulicella. The sequence goes on from DASYEV010000098.1 coordinate 2,577, forward strand.
GATTGTGAACCATGATCGAGAATTTGACGGCGCCATCGAGATCGATCCCGCGACTGGCTTGATTGCCAGCGTTGGACCGGCAACGGGTACCAGCGATCTCGACACGACGGGCTGCCTGATCTTTGCGGGGTTCGGTGACCTGCATGTCCATGCCCGTGAAGATGTGACCGGCAAGCAGAAGTACAAGGAAGATTTCGACACGCTCGCGGACGCCGCCATTCATGGCGGCGTGGTGCATGTGGCGGACATGCCGAACAACATCGTTGCGCCGGTGGATGATGCGAAGTTGGCCGCCAAAGAGGTGCTTTCGCAACGTTCGCCCGTGCACATCACGCTGTACGGAGGCATTGGGCCTGCGACGCATCCGCTCGAGCGGCACGTGCCCTACAAGGCGTTCATGGGCCCTTCGGTGGGTGATCTGTTCTTCGCTTCACAGGAGCAGCTTGAAAGCGTGATTGCGAAGTATCGCGGCCGCAATGTCAGCTTCCATTGCGAAGATCCTGTCATCCTGGAGGCGCACAAAGGCGAGCCGACGCATGAAGCGCGGCGTCCTGCGATCGCGGAAGGAACCGCGACGGAGTTCGCGCTTTACCTGATTGAGAAGTACGAACTGATCGGGAAGCTGTGCCACTATTCCACGCGTGAAGGCCTGCAGAAGGTGACTGCGGCCAAGCGCCGCGGAGTCAGCGTTACGTGCGAGGTGACCCCGCACCACCTCTTTTTCGACGACTCCATGTTGAACGATGAGAATCGTTTGTGGCTGCAGATGAATCCGCCCTTGCGCGGCCCCGAAGACCGGATGGCGATGATCTCGGCCCTGAAGAACGGAGACATCGACTACATCGCGACGGACCACGCGCCGCACACGATCGGCGAAAAGGCGCATGGGGTCAGCGGTGTTCCCCATCTCGACACCTATGGCGCCTTTGCAACCTGGCTCATGGATGAGCACAGCTTCACCGCGCAGGACATTGCACGGGTTTGCGCGTGGAATCCGGGCGTCTGGGTGAAGGAATTTCTACCGACGGGTTTTGGGGAGGGGTACGGTCTTATTGCGCAGGGCTATGCGGGATCGCTTACGGTGCTGGACCTGAACAAGCCCTATGCGGTGACACGGGAATCGGTGCGCAGCAAATGCGCGTGGTCGCCATTTGAAGGCTTTACATTCTCGGGCAGCATTCGCTATACGGTGTTGCGAGGCCAGGTACACACCGCATGAGAAAGCTTCAACACGTCATCAGCTCGCGCCAGTTCACAGACCGCCAGTTTCTGCAGGACCTGTTCCTCTCCGCACGGCGTATGGAGCAGGATGACCTGGGCCGTTGCCTGCTGCATCCGCTGGCCGGGCGCATCCTCGCCACGCTGTTTTATGAGCCCAGCACGCGCACACGATTTTCCTTCGAGGCCGCGATGCAGAAGCTCGGCGGCGGTGTGCTGACTGCGGAGAACATGCGCGAAAGCTCCTCGGCAGTCAAAGGGGAAACCATCGCCGACACCATACGCGTGGTGAGCGGCTACGCGGACGTGATTGCGATCCGCCACTACGAGGAAGGCGCTGCCGCGGAAGCGGCTCGATTGTCGCCGGTCCCAGTCATCAACGCCGGCGATGGCGCCGGAGAGCATCCCACGCAGGCGCTAATCGACCTGTACACCATCCAGAAAGAGCTTGGCCGCCTGGGTGGTCTGCGCATTGCGCTAGTCGGCGACCTGCGCAATGGACGCACGATCCACTCGCTGCTGCCGCTGTTTGGTCTGTATCGTCACGATGTTTCGTTTGACCTGATTTCGCCGCCGGAGCTGCGTCTGCCACAGAAGTATCGGGAGATGCTGGAAGAAATGGGCATTCAGTATCGCGAAAGTGATCACCTGGGCGGGTCTGTGGAATCCGCGAATGTGGTGTACATCACGCGTGTGCAAAAGGAGCGTTTTGCGCACCCCGAAGAGTATGAGCGGGTTAAGGACACGTACATCATTGACGCGGCCATCACCGCGCAGCTCAAGTCCGACGCCATCATTATGCACGCGTTGCCGCGGGTCAATGAGATTTCGCCGGAGATCGATACGGATGCGCGGGCGGCGTATTTTCGCCAAGCCAAGAACGGCCTGTATTTACGCATGGCGCTGCTGAATTACCTGCTGTCCTAAGGCTGGCACAAGAGCGCGTAAAATCAATCCATGGTCTTCGTGCTCGACAACTACGATTCGTTCACCTACAACCTCGTGCAGTACATGGGCGAGCTCGGTGCGGAAGTCGTGGTGCGCCGGAACGATGAAGTCACACCTGAAGAAGTAGTTGCGATGAAGCCTGAGCGCATTCTGCTTTCCCCCGGGCCGTGCACGCCGCAGGAAGCAGGAGTGTTGATTCCGTTGATCAAGCACCTGGCGGCTCTACCCGCCGATCAGCAGATCCCGATGCTTGGGGTATGCCTGGGACATCAGGCCCTGGGAGCGGCGTTTGGTGGCGACGTTGTGCGAGCGCCCTACCTGATGCACGGCAAGACTTCCGTGGTGGAGCATGACGGGCGAACCATCTTTCAGGATCTTCCCCAGCCGATGACCTGCACCCGGTATCACTCGCTGGTTGTGGCCGAAGATTCCGTGCCTGACGAGCTGGAAGTTTCTGCACGGGTCGCGGGCGAGCCGTTAATCATGGGTCTGCGCCATCGCACGCTTCCGATGGAAGGTGTGCAGTTTCATCCGGAAAGTGTGCTGACCGACCACGGAAAGCAACTCATCGCGAACTTTCTCAAGCTATAGTTCTCCCCATGCCCCGTTCTACGCTCATCCTCGCTGGCTTGGCCGCGTTTGCCGCATGCGCTGCCGCGCAGCAAGGGACTCAACAGGCGCTGGGCACCGTGGCGACGCGCGATGCACTGGTGACAGGCGGTCTTGAAGTACATGGCGAGCGAGCGCGTCTGCTCACCAATGCGAGTGTTACGGCCTACGACCGCACGGCGCCGATCGAACTGGAGCGCGGCGGCGAGGTACTGGTTTGCTCCACCAGCCAGTTTCACCTGCTGCGCAGCGGGAACGATCAGTCTCTGCTGTTCGCGCTGGATCGGGGAGCGGTGGAGGTGCATGGCAAGTCCCAACCTCAGGACGTCCTCCAGACACCTGACCTGCGTTTTACGTTGGCCACGGCCGGCGATCTCGATCTGCGGCTGCGTGTGACCGCCAATGGGGACACCTGCGTCGAGAACCGGGGTGCAGGAGCGCCACAGCTCTCAGTCGGCGACGCATTTTCAGACGCTACCTATCACTTGTTTCCGGGCCAGCATGTGTTGTTCGAGCATGGGAGCCTTCGCGAGGTAGTTGACCACGAAAGCTCATCCTGTGGCTGCCCGCCTCCTCCTGCTCCCGTCATTGAAGTTGCCCAGACACCCGCCGGGGCGGCGACAACGCCGGTTGTGGCAGAAGCGCACAATCCGTTTCCGGCGGCGGTTAGCCAGGGGCTCGCGGTGGAAGCGAAGCCCGTGCCGGCGACGCAGCCGGATGCGCCCGCCACGCAGGTCTCCACCACTATGTCCTATGGCAGCACGGCTGCCGACAAGCCCGCGGAGACGCCTGCGCCCGTGGTCACCAAGGCTCCGGAACAGACTTCCCTGGCTCCGCCACCCTCTCCGCCGGGAACGCACGACATTGCGCATGCCATCGGCCGTTTCTTCCATCGTTTATTCCACGGCGGCAAGTGAGGTTCGGGGCCGCCTCAGCCACTTGCCGGGTAGCCGCTGGGCTACAATCAAAAGGTTGGCCTGTCCACACATCCGGCCCCAATTACCCGTCACATTCAGGAGCTTCCCTTGTCTATCCCCGCAACGCAGATGCGCCCCGGCATGATCATTAAGTTCAAAGACGACCTTCACCTCGTCTTTTCGGTCGAGCACCGTACGCCCGGCAACCTGCGCGCCTTCATTCAGGCCAAACTGCGCAATGTGCGTACCGGTTCCATGTTCGTGGAGCGTTTCCGTTCGCCCGATCCCATCGATCGCGTCATCGTCGATGAAGTCAAGATGGAGTACCTGTACAACGACGGTGACGATTACTACTTCATGGACCAGGAAAGCTACGAGCAGACCAACCTGAAGCGTGACACGCTCGGCGACGCGGTGGATTACCTGACACCGAACCTGCTCATTTCGGTCAGCCTCCACGACGGCAAACCCGTCGGCATCGAGCTGCCCACCTCCGTCGAAATGACCGTGGTTGAAACCGAACCCGGCATCAAATCCGCAACAGCGAGCTCCGTCACCAAGCCCGCCAAGACCGAAACCGGCCTGGTGGTGCAGGTGCCCCCGTTCATCAACGAAGGTGAGCGCATCAAGGTGGACACTGCCGAAGGCGCGTACATGAGCCGCGCGTAAGGAGCATGTCCGACGCGAATGTAGTCGTTGACACCTCCGATGGCTTCGTCGATCTCGCTCTACCTGTGATTGAGTCCAGGTTTGGCGAGGGCGGCGAAGCCTCTCTTCGTTGCGGCGGGTTGTTGTTGGGCCTGCCTGCGGAGATCGAAATTGATGTTCGCGCCGGTATGCTGCCCAACGACTTTAGTGACGAGAATTTGGTGGTGAGCTCTCTGCGGGATGGTATTCGGGTGAGGCTTACCGGCGAAGGTGGTAGAAATTTCGCCAGCCAGCTTTGCCTGTTATATGGCAAAGCGCGATCGTCGTTTCATATGCCTGTCGAGTTGAGTTTCACGGGGATTGCACTAACAGGCGTTCCCGCAAATATTGCCACCGAAGTGGTGAAATTCAAACTCTTCCACGAGGAAGGCAGTACGGATGAGGACGAAGGCCCGGATTACTTTGAAATGTTTCTTAACGTGGATACCACGACCGGTACGGTGGAATGGAAGGAGAAAGATACGGACTATCGTTCCGGAGTAGAGAAATCTTTTCCGGCAGAACCGAGCTAACAAGTGGCTGGGCCTGGCGTTGCAGAGTCTGACAGCGTCTGCGAAACTGCATCCATGGTGCTTCACTTCATGGTCCGCGGCCGCGTTCAGGGTGTCGGTTTTCGCTGGTTTGTTCACCGCGAGGCAGCCGAGCTTGGGCTCCGTGGTTGGGTTCGCAACACGGATTCCGGTGAAGTGGAGATCGTGGCGGCGGGCGATGCCGAGGATCTGGCCGACCTTCGCACGGAGCTGCATAAAGGTTCCCGTGGCAGCCGTGTCGATGCCGTGATTGAGCACGAACTGGATGAAAGCGATGGCGAAACGCTGGGCGCGTTCCAGATTGAAGGCGCCTGGTAGAGACTGCCTCTAAAATAGAAACACCTATGTCAGACATCAACTGCGAGCCGCTGAAGCAGCTCATTCGCACCGTTCCGGATTTTCCCAAGCCCGGCATTCTCTTCTACGACATCACCACGCTGCTCAAGGACAAGAGCGGCTTTGCCCAGATGATCGACGCGTTTGCCGCGCACTACATCGGTAAGGACATTGACCTGGTGCTGGGCACCGAGGCGCGTGGGTTTATTTTCGCCCCCGCGATTGCCTACCGCCTGAACGCCGGGTTCGTGCCTGTGCGCAAACCCAAGAAGCTTCCCGCGCCAGTCGCCAAGGTCAGCTATGACCTGGAATACGGAAGCGATTCGCTGGAGATCCACGTCGATGCCATCCAGCCCGGCCAGCGCGTACTGCTGGTAGACGACCTGCTGGCAACCGGTGGGACCATGCAGGCAACTGTGCAGCTTGTCGAAAAGCTGGGCGGCGAGATTGCAGGCATCGCCTTCGCGGTCGAACTCGACTTCCTCAAAGGCCGCTCCAAGCTCGCGAATTTCGATGTCTTCAGCCTTTTGCATTACGACGAATAAATAAAACAATGCGGATCAATCAGTGTGTGCGGCACATCGGAGTTATTCCCACGCTGGCAGTGGCGGCCTTTATCGGATGTTCCGCCGGCGCCCAGGACATACCGGCGAAGCAAACTCCGCATGATCGCCTGATGGCGGCATCTGCCAGCATGTCGCTGGAAGATGCGAAGTCGCGTCCCTGGCATCTCAAAGTCGAAGCGACGGTATACGACAACAAAGGTCAAAACCCTCAAGTCGGCACCATCGAACGGTGGCGCAATGGAGAGGATCAACGGACTGTCTTTCTGTTCGGCGATGCGAAGCGCACCGAGCTGCACAGCGGTGGAAAGTACTACGGAAACAGCTCCGGCGTGATGCCGTACTTCGCCGATGAGGTCTTGGACCGCATCATGCACAGCGGCCCAGTCGAGGACGATTTCTACGGAACGAATTCGACGCTCAATAAGGAAACGCTCGCGAAGATTCCTTTCGATTGCATCATGCTCGTGCGAACGGGGAGCAATCTTGCGTCGATGCCCACCGGACTTTTCCCCACCTATTGCCTGCTCCGAGATACGAATGATCTGCGCATCAGTTATGACTTTGGGGGAGAGGTAATTATTTTTAATCGCGTGGGAAAGTTCCTGGATCATGAAGTTCCGCTCACGCTGACCTTCAATGAAGGCCCGGCGACCGTTGCCAAGGCCAATGTCACCAGCCTCGCGGTCTTTACTCCGGAAACGAATGAGTTCACTTCGAGACCTGATGAGATTGAAATCGGCAATCAGAACATCGTACGGATTTCCGGGGGAGTGATGGCAGGCCACAAACTGCGCGGTCCCAACCCGGTCTATCCGGCGGATGCAAGAATGAGGCATGTTAGCGGAACCGTTGTGATGCGCGCGGTGATCGGGCGCGATGGACACATCCATTCTCTGAAGGCGATGAGCTGTCCTGATCCTTATCTCGTCATGTCCGCGCTCTCTGCTGTGCGTGACTGGTCCTACACGCCCTATGTGCTCAATGGCGCACCTACGGATGTCGTTACGACAATTACGGTGAATTTCAACCTCAACTAGACGGGGTTGCGAACCCAGGTTTTCACACCCAACTGAATCGAACAGGAGCTCTCCCATGCAGTCGTTCGGCTACGCAGCGCAAAGCAAAACTTCACCCCTCGCGCCCTTTCATTTCGATCGCCGTAATCCTGGCCCTCAGGATGTTGTCGTTTCTATCGACTACTGCGGCATCTGCCATTCCGACATCCACCAGGTTCGGGGTGAGTGGGGCGCGGAGCTTTTCCCCATGGTCCCTGGGCACGAGATTGTCGGAAGCGTCGTTGCGGTAGGTAGTGAAGTCACGCGTTTCAAGGTTGGCGACCCGGCAGCCGTTGGCGTCATTGTGGAAAGCTGCCTGCACTGCGATAACTGCAAGGCGGACCTCGAAGTGTATTGCTCGGATGGCGGGGCCCGGGATACCTACAACGCGATCCTGCGTTCCGGTGAGCGGACGTATGGCGGCTACTCCGATGCCATCGTGACTCCTCAGCACTTTGTACACACGCTTTCTCCCAAGCTTGATCCGGCCGGCGCTGCGCCGCTGCTGTGTGCGGGCATTACTACCTACTCGCCACTGCGCTACTGGAGAGTGGGTCCCGGCAAGAAGGTCGGTATTGTGGGCCTGGGCGGCCTTGGGCACCTTGGGCTGAAGTTTGCCAAGAGCTTCGGCGCTCACGTGGTGCAGTTCACCACGTCGGAAGGCAAGGCGGACGATGCACGCAAGCTAGGTGCGGACGAGGTCGTGATCAGCAAGGACGCTGACGCGATGGCCAAACACAAGGGGAGTTTTGATTTCATCCTGGACTGCGTTTCCGCACCGCACGATATGGACGCCTATCTTGGCATGCTGCGGTTGAATGGAACGCTGTGCCTGGTGGGACTGCCGGATCAACCGCTATCCGTCTTGCCGTTTTCCTTGCTGCCCAACCGCCGTTCGCTCTCCGGATCGGCCATCGGCGGCATGAAGGAAACGCAGGAGATGCTGGACTATTGCGCAGAGAAGAACATCGTTGCCGATATTGAACTCACTACGTACGACAAGATTCCTGAGGCGTATGAGCGGGTTATCAAGGGCGATGTGAAATACCGCTTTGTGCTCGACAACAAGTCGCTGCGGGCGAGTTAGAGATCGTCCCGGAAGAGAGAAAGACCTCGCTTAGCGGGGCCTTTCTCTTTAGCGTTCCTGTCTGCCTGTACCTGGAGCGCCGAGTACGGTTCGTGTGGAGCGTGCCCGTTCGCGCTGCAGCGTCATGAAGAGCAGCGTCAATCCCACGCCACACTCCAGCAACACGAACACGAAGAAGTAGCCGCTATGCGCGTCCCTCGGAGTAAGCACTTCGATCAGGTTGATCTGCAGGATGAATGTGCACGTAGCGGCGGCAACGTATGCAAGCTGCGTAACTGTCTTACGCATGCTCCGTGGGTAACGGTACGTAAGCCGGGCCTCAAAATAAATGCAGCCCCAGACCGCGAGGCACAGGAAAGGAATCAGCACACGGGACAGCACAACGGTGTTTGCCGACGATTGCAGATAGAACGCGTACGCGTGCATCGTCACCTCGTTTGAAAGCTGTCTTCACAACCATTGCACAAACATGGGTGTATCCGCAGTAAATCTTTTCGTTTTCGGTATGAGCCGGCCGGTTTCTTTATTGTGGGCGAACACCGTCAATGTCGATGAGCTCTGGTTGGCGCTCACCAGCCATCGATGTGAAGGATCGAAGGCAATGAAGCGTGGAACCTGGCCGCCACATGGCAGACGCTGAATCTGTTGCAGCAGGCCGCTGGTGGGGTCGATGCTGAAGACGGCAACCGTGTCTTCGCCGCGTGTGCAGGCGTAGAGAAAACGGCCGCTTTCGCTGATCGTGATCTCACTGGCGGTATTGCCCTTGGTAGCAGCAAAGGGCCGCATGGTGGAGATGATGCTGCCTTCACGCAAGGTCATGTTCATCTTGCCCATGGTGACGCGCCAATCGTAAAGATCGATGGAGCAGTCAATTTCATGAATGCAATACACCCATTTGCCGTTGGGATGGAAGGCGAGATGCCGTGGGCCTGAACCCGGCCGCGCATTGACGCGTTCCGGGCCGCCGACGTAGCTGGCTTTGTCGGGCGCTATGGGGAATACCAGGATGACATCGTCGCCCAGGTCGCAAACCAGTACGAAATCGTTGTTGGGTGAAACGGTGGTGCAGTGGAGATGCGCGGCGTCCTGGCGATCGCTCACCGGCCCATGCGTCGGCTGGTTATAACGGAAGACCCCGACCGTCTGGGCAATGCTGCCGTCGTTCGCCAGGCGGTAGGCGGTCATGCTGCCGCCGGAATAGTTGGCGGCGAACAGGCTTTGTCCGGTGTGGTCGACAGAAACATAACAGGGCCCATCGCCATGAGTTTGCCGCTGATTGATCAGCTCGAGCTCCGCGGTCTCACGGTGAACGCGCAGCGCGGTTACTGCCGCCTTGTCACCGCTCATGGAATTGACGGCGTACAGCACCGGCAGCCTTGGGTGCATGGCGAAGAAGTCCGGACGATCGGTGGTGAACGCCAGTTCAGGCTTGCCGAACTCCCCGGTCGTGGCATTCCAGCGTGCGCGGTAGATGCCCGCGCCCTTGTCCGTACCCAGCAGGACCCAGCCAGTAGAGGCTGGAACTGGTGCAGGGCGCGCGGCCATCGCGCGAAGCGCCCAGGGAAGCGCCGCACCTGCGGCGAGAAAGTTGCGACGGTTCATCGTCATGGGTCGTGCGCGTCCACGGAACGACGCGATGATCCCACCATAGCGCGTATGCCAACGGATGCGGAGTGTCACTCACGGCACACGGGTACGCTTGAAAGATTTCGGAAATCCCACAAGGTGAATTGGAAAAAGGGAATGTCTACTTCGCGGATTGGGCGAGGGTCTGCGGCTCGCCTGGCAGCTTGAAATCGAACTCGCTGGGGTGCGCATCGGAATTGACGACCGGCAGCGCCGGAAGCTGGCTCGTATGCCCGGCTTCCTTCAGCACGGCGTGGACCTGTTCCAGAACTTCTTCCACGCTCATCGTGTAGATTTCGCGGCCATTGTCATAGCCGTTCTCAATGGACTGCTTCAGGTACCGGCCCGCGGCCTGTGCCGCCAGGTAATCGGTAATGATCTTGCCATTCTGCTTTTTCTGCTCTACCCAGGCCTGGTTGGGCATCGCGATCCACATCGGCTTGCCGTTCACGGCGAAGCGAATGTCGGTGGCATCGGCGTGGCGCGTGGCGATGGCGACAACCGTGCCTTTCCATACGCAGTGCTGAGGCTCTCCGGTCCAGCGATCGGTGGCTACGAAATCTTCATACATGGCAAGTCCAGCGTAGCTGTTTGGGTACGCGCGAAGCAAGCTCCCGTTTCCGAGCTTTATCCTGTGTGGAAGGAGATTCCTTTGCAACGAGCATGTTTCCTGCTTGCACTCACTTTGATTGCGCCCTTCGTTGGCGGTACGCGCGCCTTCGCCCAGGGCGGTGACAGTAAACCCACGCCGGACGTTCTGATCTTCAGCAATGGCGACCAACTGACGGGAAAGCTCGTGCGCGCGACCGGCGGCAATGTCGTGTTCAAAAGCGATATGGCCGGTGAACTGACAATCTCCTTCGACAAGATTAAGGAACTGCGATCCGGCTCCCAGGCGTCGCAGTTTGCCCTCTTGCGCAAGGGAACTCCTTCCAAAGAAGCGAAACACGCGCCTGAAGGCACGCTGGCCTACGCGGATGGCAATCTGACGATCACGCCGGCTTCTGCACCAGCCGTGACGGCAAAGCCCGCCGATGTCGCGTATCTGGTCGACAAGCCTACGTTCGACAAGGCCGTGAACCACCGTGCCGGCATGCTCGACGGTTGGAACGGCACGATCACTGGCGGCGCATCGGTGGTGCGGTCGTCACAGAACGGAGTGACGCTTACCGCAGCGACAAATCTGGTACGTGCGATTCCCCTGGTGCCATACTTCCCGTCGCGCAACCGTACGGTCATCAATGCGGTGGAAAGCTATGGAACCCTCACGACTGTCTCGCCGCCTCCAGCGCCGGGACAACTGGAGCCGACGGTGAAAACCAGCATCTTCCACGCCGACGCGGAACGTGACGAATACTTCAGCCCACGTCTGTATGCGCTGGTGGATATCGCTTTCGACCACAACTTTGCCCTGTTGCAGCAATTGCAGCAGATATACGGTGGCGGCATCGGCTGGACACCGGTCAAGGATGCGAAGCAGGAGTTGGATCTGAAGGGTGAGGTGCATTATGAACGCCAGCAGTTCATGGCTCCGGAACCGCAGACCGTGCCTCCCACGGTGGCTGCTCCGTCCGTGACGCTGTTCGGCTCCACATTTGGCGAAAGTTACCGCCGCATTCTGCCTCACAAGATCGTCTTTACGGAAACAGGAAGCTATCTGCCCGCCTGGACCGACTTTTCGGCGTATTCGGCAAATTTCGCCGCGACACTGGCGATGCCGGTCTTCAAGCGCCTCAGTGCATCCATCTCCACCAACGACAGCTACCTGAACGATGCTCCGGTCGGAACCCAGAAAAACTCCTTCCAGCTCGTCACGGGGATCACGTACACGCTGCACTAAACCACGGGCAAACCCCGACCGTCCGGGCAAATGGGGGGAACGGCCGATTTCGAGCTGTTGCTGCCCCATTCCTGCCCGGGTTTCGTCTATCTGGGAGTGGGCTTTCATCCCCCGGATGTTCTAATAGGACTGGTGCGTCTTTTCGCACTGCCAGGTCACCCGGCGCCCGCCCAGGGCCCACGGGAAAGCAGGAGTTTGAAGTCGATGGTTGATGTTCGCAAGTCCCTTGCGCGTGTAGTGGCGTTCGCCTTGTTTGCCGGTTTGCTGGCAGGTAGCGCGATCTCCGCGGACGCCCAGCAGAAGAAGCAGCGCCGTCCGCGCCGCGAAACCAATGCCAGCCGCGAAGCCCGTATTGCTCGCGCAACCGCCTTTACCTACTCCGCCAAGTACGAAATCTTCGGCGGTGGCGGCTTCCTGCGCTTCCGCAGTGGCGAATTCACGCAGAAGAACAACGAGGTAAGCTGGGCGGCGCAGGGCAACTACTTCCTGAACCCCAAATTTTCCGTTGTGGGTGACGCCCGCGGTTCGTTCGGCAACGCCAAACCCATACGTGACAATAACTTCAATATCCAGGCGCCACATCCGCAGATCAATGAGTACAACTTCATGGGTGGCGTCGGCTATCGTTTTTATGCGAAAGAAAAGATAGCGGTCAGTGTCCAGGGTGTTGGCGGCGTGGGCTGGGGTATCTTCTCCGGAGGAGCCAAGGGCCTTACCGGCACGCAGGTCGGGTTGTGGAGCGACGGCTATCGCCCGATGTTTGCGGGAAATCTTGTGGTGGATTACAACGCCTACCCGAACATTGCGGTACGCCTGATGCCTACCTACGTCGCTACGATGTTCACGAGTCCGTCCGGCGGCAATATTCAGAGCAATATTGGCTTCAATGCCGGCATTCTCTATCGCTTCGGCCGTCCAAAGTAGCCGGACAGCAGAAAAACAACATTGCATGAAAGGGATGGCCATTCAAGGAAATCTCCTGAAGGTATAGCTGAAGGCGAAGGTGCTTAAGTCGTTTTCTCCCAAGGAAAACGACCTCCGCCGTTGCTTATCGGAACCACCGCATCAGGAGATTTGCTTTGGCCATCCCTTTGCTCTTTGTGCGAGCAACGGCGGCGGTACCTTGAGAATCCGTACAGGAGTCGTAAGATAAAAGCATGTCCAAGGGCTGGGAATCGAAGAGCGTCGAAGAACAGCAGGCCGAGGTGAAGTCCCCGGGCGGCAGCTACAAACCGGAGATCGACCTTAAAGCAAGACACCAGGAAGCGGAGCGCAAACGCCGCGTTCAGGGATTGGAGATGCAGCGCGAACGGGTACTTTCCGAACGCACCTCCAGCCCTCACCGCCGCAGCGCGTTGGAATTGGCGCTGGCGACGATTGAGCGCGAGCTGGAACAGCTTGGGTGGTCGATCAAGCTGTAACACCCGCTTCCCGCAGGCCTTTCGATGCGGTGCACCCCGAGCCGCAGGCGAAGGAATCCCTATTGTTCTTTCGAGACCCTGTGCCCATAGGGCGTGAGGGATACGCTCAGCAACAGTTAGGTTCTACGTGACAACACGAACGGATTCGCCTGTGCGGTGGGTGTCATGATCACCGTCTGGATCATCACGTGGGCAGGACGGGTCGCCGTCCAGACGATGGCGTCCGCGATATCTTCGGGGGTGAGGGGGTCGACTCCCTGATAGACTTTGGCCGCGCGTTCTTCATCGCCGCGAAAGCGGACCGTGCTGAAGTCCGTTTCCGCCATACCAGGGTCGATCGAGGTCACGCGAATCCCGGTTCCGTTCACATCGATGCGCAAGCCGTCGCTGATCAGGCGCTCCGCGGCTTTGGTTCCGCAGTACACATGCCCTCCGGCATACGCGATATGACCGGCGATGGAACCGAGGTTGATCACGTGGCCTCGTCCGCGCTTGACCATGCCCGGCACGACGCGGCGGGTTACATACAAAAGCCCCTTGATGTTGGTGTCGATCATTTCTTCCCAGTTTTCGACATCATCTTCGTAGAGCTTGTTCAGACCGCGGCTGAGGCCGGCGTTGTTGACCAGGACCTCAATCTCGCCCCACTCATCGGGAAGCGTAGCCAGAGTGCCTTCCACATCGTCGCGGTTGCGAACGTCGAGGTCGAAGCTGAATACCTCCGGCGAGCCTGCTTCCAATAGCCTGGGCTCAAGCTCACGCAGCTTTTCCAGCCTTCGCGCGCACAGCAGCAGCCTTGCACCTTCACGAGCAAACGCCAATGCGGTTGCTGCCCCAATGCCGGCGCTCGCGCCGGTCACAAACACTACCTTGCCTTTGAGTGACACGCCTTGAACCAATCCCTCCGCAATCATGTGCAACAAGGCCGCGATCCTTTGGAGGATCGCGGCACCTGACACATTGTCGCTATTCTGTTGCCATTGCCGGGATGCCTGCTCTACTCCGGGTTGGTGGTTTGTACGCCGATCGCATCACCCGAAACAACGAGGTTGACGCGACGATTTTGAGCCCGGCCTGCCGCGGTCGAATTATCGGCAACAGGTTTATTCTTGCCATAGCCCGCCGAACTGACGTTACCGGCCGGCACGCCATTCGTGATGAGGAAGTCGCTCACCGATTTGGCACGATTCTCACTGAGCTTCTGATTGTACTCATCCCCGCCGACTGAGTCTGTGTAACCTTCCACCTGGACCTTCAGACCGGGATAGAGCTGCAGAATCGTGGCGACTTTTGCCAGACGTACCTGGGTATCCGGTTTCAGGGTGTACTTGGCCGTATCGAACAGCACGTCGCTCATGTTCACGATCAAGCCGCGAGCGCTTTCGCTGGTAGCGAGGATCGTATTCAATTGCGCTTTCAGCTTTTCACGTGTGGCAGCCGCATCCTGCTGGCTGGCCTGGGCCTGACGTTGCGCTTCCGCCGCCCGTGCGCGGGCATCCGCACTTTCAGCTTCAGCCTGGGCGCGAGCCGCGTCGGCTTTTGCCTTCTCCAATGCCGACGCATCGGCCGCTGCACGCGCGCGTTCGGCCTGGGCCTGCGCATCCGCTGCTTGTTGCTGAGAAGCCGCCGCCTGATTCTGTGCCGCTACTTTGTCTTCCTGCGCCTGCTTCTGACGCTCATCCGCTTGTCTACGAAGCGTTGTGATGCGCGCGTCTTCGGCGCTTTGCACGGCCTCACGCGCGTAGGTAAACTCCATCTTCACATCGCGGTTCTTGCCGTCCTGGATGTCCTGCGCATT
>DASYEV010000099.1:0-42590 GCA_036498835.1 Acidobacteriaceae bacterium
CGGTAGATGTCGACGGCTCGGCATTGACTCTTTCCGATACCCGGCCGGAAGCAATCACCGGGCGCGTGCAGCAGTCGCGCGACTGGATCAGAGCATCGTCGATGCCCGGGTTGCAACTGCACTACACGGAATGGAGCTCAAGTTACACACCCACGGACTTTCTGCATGATCAATATTTGTCCGCGGCGTTCATTGTAGAGAAGCTTCGCGAGACCGCTCCCTTAGCGGATTCCATGTCCTACTGGACGTTCACCGATATCTTTGAGGAAATGGGACCACGCTTTACGGCTTTTCATGGCGGTTTTGGCTTGATGAATTACCAGGGAATCCGTAAGCCAGGCTATTTCGCCTACAAGTTCCTGGCGCAGCTAGGCACGGAAGACCTGGTATGTGAGGACAGGCAAAGCTGGGTTACCCGCAAACGGGACGGGTCGGTCCAGGCGCTGTTGTGGGATTTTCAACCCATGGCGACACCGGCGGGCCAGAACAACCAGCACTACTTTCGTGGGGAAAGACCCGCCTCTGCAGCCTCAGAACTGAACCTGCGGGTGCGCAACCTGCTCGCAGGGCAGTACGAGCTGCAGGTGTATCGCGTCGGTTACAGGCATAACGATGCTTTCACCGAATACATACGTATGGGCTCGCCCGCGCAGCTGACACGGCATCAGGTTGCTACGCTGCAGGCAGCGGCCAGCGGAAAGCCGGAAGAAACACGAACGATCAACGTGAAGCCGGATGGGCGTCTGGAATTGAAACTGCCGATGAGTGCGAACGATGTCGTGCTGGTGGAACTGAAACCTTTGCGGACGGGGCCGGCGCGGTGAAGACCTCGCCGACCCAGAAAGAGGATGGTGGGAGTGTCAATGCATCGAGCGTCTGCGAGGATAGATCTCGTAGATGACCGCATGCTTCCACCATGGGTCGCCATTGGATCGGGGAGCCGGCGCGCTGCTTCGTACTGGTTGCCTAAAAGTGGCCTGTGCGCGGCACGCACCAAAATTCCCAACGATGCCGCCATAAACAAAGGCTGCGCATGCAAGGCAGGCGCAACTCGATCGCAGACTCGTGTATTGGAATACCGGCACCGAGGCCGACATAGAAAGTGCTTTCATTTGGATATGGTCGGAGCTGCTGGCTGGAAGAGCGACTCACAGTGCATACTATTTCCGAAGTTGGAATTGATTCCAATACGACGTACGGGAGATGTAGACCATGGCGACACGCCGCGAATTTCTTGCACTGGCCTCTCTGGCAGCCGGTGGGAGCCTGTTGGAGTCCGCTGCACAGGCGGGAGCAGCGCCGACAGGGAACCCCTCGCGCGAGCAGGATCTGACTGGCCACGTCAATGTGTTTCTAGGCACAGGCGGCCATGGGCACACCTTTCCGGGTGCGACGGTGCCATTTGGCGCCGTTCAGCTAAGCCCCGATACAGGAATTCGCGATTGGGACTGGTCATCCGGCTATCACCATGACGACGCTACGCTGATGGGGTTCAGCCACACTCACCTCAGCGGCACAGGTGTCGGGGACATGCTGGATTTGCTTCTGGCGCCGCGAACCGGCGCGGTCGTACTCGATCCGGGAACCGATCCGGAGGCTCGAAAAGATCCGCAAGGAACCTATCGATCCCACTTCCAGCATGCCGATGAGCAGGGTGAACCCGGTTACTACGCCGTAATGACGCAAAGCAGCGGAGGAAGCAAAATTCGCGCGGAACTGACCGCGACGGAGCGCACCGGTCTGGCGCGTTTCACGTTTCCGGACAACGAACCTGCTCACATTCTGCTGGACTGGCACCACGTCTACGGCACCGACAATCGTGTGGTTTCCGCCGATCTGCAGGTCTTGAACGAGAGACTCCTCACCGGAGGCCGTCATGTGGATAAATGGGCTCCCGATCGCGAGATCTACTTCGCGTCAGAGTTTTCAGTGAAGCCCTTGAAGATCGAGCTTTTTAATAACGACCTGCGCGCTGACGGGCCGAGCCAGACGGGAAAGAACCTGAAGGTCGTTCTGCACTTTGCTCCAGGCAGCACCGTGCTGGTGAAGTCAGGGATTTCGATGGTCAGTTCCAAAAATGCTCTGGCAAATCTGCGAGCGGAGCAGATGGGTTTTGATTTCGAACGTGTGCGTTCCGCCGCGAAACGTATGTGGCAGACGGAACTCTCTCGCATCAGGATCGAAGGTGGCGACGAAGAGCAGAAGAAGGTGTTCTATACGGGGCTTTATCACATGATGTGCGCACCTACGCTGGCCGACGACTGCAACGGCGAGTATCGCGGCATGGACAAGAATGTGCACACATTGGCGTCTGGAGAGCACAACTACAGCACCTACTCGCTTTGGGATACCTATCGCGCATTGCATCCTTCTTTCACGCTTTGGCAGCGAGATCGCGTAACGCCGCTGGTGAACTGTCTCGTACGCATGGGCGAGCAGAGCAAATATGGTTTTCCGGTCTGGCCGTTGCAGGACGGCGAAACCTACTGCATGCCCGGATATCACGGCGCAAGTGTGATGGCAGAGGCCTGTGTCAAGAAGATTCCGGGAATCGACTGGCAGCGTGCGTACGCGACCATGCGCAAGCGCAACATGGAAGACGACTACATGGGCTTGCCTCTTTATCGCAGCGCCGGGTACATTCCGGCGGACAAAATGTATGAGTCGGTGGGCAAGCTGGTGGAATATGTTTATTGCGATTGGGCGTGCTCGCATGTCGCGGAGGCAACGGGCCACGCGGAGGACGCGCGCATCCAGCGGCAGCGTTCGCAAAACTATCACAATATCTTCGACCCGAAGACGCAATTCATACGCCCCAGGCTGAGCGACGGATCGTGGGCGCCGGACTTTGACCCCAGGGCGACGGGCCACGTGCCGCATCATCGCGACTACACCGAAGCCAACGCATGGCAGTCAACCTTTTTTGTGCAGCATGATGTGAAGGGCTACATGCAGTTGTTCGGGGGACGGGAGGCGTTCGCTCGCAAGCTGGATGCCTTGTTTACCGAAGAACCCGGAGTGACGAATGAAGTTGTGCTGGATATGACCGGAAACATCGGGCAGTACGTGCACGGCAATGAACCGAGCCATCACATCGCATATCTCTACGTATGGGCCGGGCAGGGCTGGAAAACGCAGGAACGCGTGCGCGAACTGCTGCTGACCCACTACCGCAATGATTATGACGGGCTCGACGGCAATGAAGATTGCGGGCAAATGTCGGCCTGGTTTGTGATGAGTTCGCTGGGACTCTATGCGGTGGATCCGGTGAGCGCCACGTATGTGTTTTCAGCGCCGTTGTTCGACCGCGCGGTGGTGCACTTGGATAAGCATCGGCAGTTGGTGATTGAGGCACGCAGGCAGTCGCAATCCGACAAATACATTCAATCGATCACGCTGAACGGTGCGCCGCACACGAAGCTGTGGGTTCACCACGACGATCTCGCCCAGGGCGGCCATCTTGTCTTGACTCTGGGACCACTGCCAAATAAGTCATTTGGCGTCGAGGAGCACCTCATGCCGCCGTCGTTGACGCAATGACGGACTCAGGAGGCCATGCAGACTGCCATGTCGAAAATGTAGTGCTTTGACCCTTGGCGTTCGGATTCCGTATATGAGACTCTTCCTGAGAACATGAAAACGAAGACCCGAAGCGTTCCCGCACTGATGGACGTAGCCCGCCAGGCAGGTGTCGGCGCCGCTACTGTATCCCGCGTGATCAATGGCGGCCACAATGTGAGCAGCCGGACGCTTGCCGCCGTGCAGAAGGCAATTGAGGATCTTGGCTACCATCCCAACCAGGCGGCTCGCAGTCTCAAGGGAGCGCGCACAAAGACCATCGGCCTGGTCGTGCCCAGCGTAGCGGATCCGTTTTTTTCCGCGGCTGCCGCAGCTATCCAGGAAGTTGCGCGGGCGCGTGGCAGCCTGGTGCTGCTTGCAGCATCTGACAATCTTCCTGCACGCGAGCAGGAGCAGATATTATCCCTGATTCAGCGCCGTATTGACGGGTTGATTCTCGCACCCTCGGATGCGGCGGAGATCTCGATGTTCAAGCACGCGAACTTTCCCGTGGTGTGCTTTGACAGACCGTTTCCGGCACATGATTTTCCAACCGTCTTAAGTGACAACTACGGTGGCGCAAGGGCTGCAACCGAACATCTCGTGCAGGCAGGCCGGAAGCGAATTCTTTGTCTAAGCGGCGACCACCAACTCTTTACCAGTAAGCGCCGCGTGAAGGGATATCGCGACGTAATTCGTTCGGCAGGCCTGCCGTATCTGGCGGAATTGAATGTGCAGGACTACGAGTCTGCCGCCGCTGCTCTCCAACCGTACCTGCGTGGGCCCGAACGAATTGATGCGATTTTCAGTATCAAGAATGAAATCACGGTGAATGCCTACAAGATCCTGCGTAAAGCCAAACTTGCCGTTCCGAAGACGATAGCTCTGGTTGGTTATGACGATTTCGAACTCGCCGACACACTGGATCCTCCAATCTGCGTGGTGCGTCAGCCTATCGTGGGTATTGCGCGGCGCGCGGCGGAACTGGTCTTTGAAGCGCTGGATAGTGGCGGAGTCCAGACGAAGACCATCAATCTGAAAGTCGAGCTCGTGCATAGGGAGTCTTGCGGAGCGCGCTGACGCCGCGACTAGAGCATTTCGGTAATGGTGTAGACCAGAAGGAGGGTGCTTCAGCATCCTCCTTCCACCCCATTCAATCGTCGTGCAAACCCATCGCGACGCAGATCGCCGCGACATCGCCTATCTGTTCACCCAGGCGAGCTGGAACCAGGAAACAAACATCCGCGGCAGCGGCGAGCGCTTCTTCATGCATTCTGCGCCGGGCGGGACCGAGAAGGTGTTCTCCCAGACGTATCGCGAGCCCGCCAACCACAATCCGCTCCGGGTTGAGCATGTCTACCACAACGGCGAGAGCGTCACCGAGCCGCTCGCCTGTCTGGTGAACGATGCGTGCGGCAACAGCGTCACCTTCCGCCATGGCCTGGCCGATGTCGCGGGCGGAGAGCTGATCAAGTTTGTTCTGAAGCGCCGTCTTTTCCCCGGCCGCCAGTGCGGCTCGTACGGTATCTGCCCCGTGCAATGCCATACCGGCGCCGCTGGCCCAGCCTTCCACAGACCCCGCTTTCCCGTGACCGCTGGGTCCATCCATGGTGAGGCGAACATGGCCCAGTTCTCCCGCCATTCCATTCGAACCTCGAAAGATGTGCCCATTCAGAACCAGTCCCGCGCCAAGTCCGGTTCCGAACGTGAGAAAAACCATGTGCCGGCAACCTCGGCCTGCGCCGAACTGATGCTCCGCGACAGCCCCGGCATTGGCGTCGTTCTCAACGGAACAACGTATGCCGAATTCTTCTTCAAGGATCGCCTTCACCGGAACCGCATTCCACGTAGGCAGATTGGGGGGTTGTTGGATGATGCCGGCAACCCGGTCGAGCGGGCCGCCACAGCTGACCCCAATTCTCTGTGGAAGAGAACCTGTTTCGGCAAGTCCTTCACGGACCAAGGCTACGATCTTCTCCATCGCATGCTGCCAGCCCAACTCCGGCGCAGTCGGAAACTCCTTTCGCCAAAGGATGTCGGGAGCCTGAGCGCACAAGACGACCGCGGTTTTCGTACCACCGATATCGACACCGACAAGCACCGTGTTGTCCGCGAAACCACTACTGTTCGAGCGCATTGACCTCTCTCACTGCATGCGTCCGTTGTTCGATTCGCAGGGTCTTGATCTCGAACGGATGGAAAGTGCCAGTCCACTGAGTTCCGGCAAAGGTTAGTTTCAGCGTAGCCTTCGAACTGCGCCCCGCAGTCTCGTATGAGCGGACGATGATATCTTTCCCATCTTCCGACTGTTTAACCGACTCGACGACGATATCGGGCGAATCGACAGATAGGAACGAAGCGGCGCCGGGGCGGGTGCCCGGATGAATGCCTTGATAGAGGATCGGGGTGTCGGCAACCAGTTGTTCGGCAGAGCGCACAATGCCGGCGTCCTGCCATGGCCCTGCGTGCGGGATAAGCTGCATGGCGAATGTTTGCTCGCCCTGGTCCATCCACGCGTAGTCCACTCCGGGTTTCAAATCGCGTGGCTCATGATTCGCATAAACCGCCGCGCGGGCAACAGACACGCGCATATCGCTGCCGTTGACGCTATAGCCATACTTCGCATCGTTGAGAACGGCGAGCCCATAGGGTTGACCGGCTTCTGTCCCGGTGACATCGATCCAGCGTTGGCCTGGGTCTTCCAACCCCGTACTCTCGCGAGTCTCAGCCCCATAGGCAATCTCATACGTTGCTTTGGGGGAGTCGACATCGACCGGATACGAAAGTTTCAGGATTTTCAAATGTTCATGCCAATCCAGATCGACGCGCAGATCGACTGCGTCACTTCCGGCATAAAGCATCCAGTCCAGCGTAAGTGTAGAGGCTCCGTAATGAAGGGTTTCACGCATGCGTGCGCGTAAAGGGCCCTCTTCGAGAACTTTCAGGTCCGTGCGCTTGAATTCGCCAACTTCATCGTTGTAGGCGTGCACCTGGTGCGCCCAGGTGTCATTGTTATCCGCAAGCACGACCGCACGCATCCCTGTCGCCCCTCTACGAAACACCTCGCGCCCGGAATGTTTGTCGAGGAGGCTGACTGTGCCACTCGGGGAAAACGTGACGCGCAGGTTCTCATTCTCCAGGACATTGCCCCGGGCATGGGGCGCATTTGCGGGTGCAGGCAGGTCAGCCGGAGCTTTCATCACTCGTATCCGCTGGTAACCGAGGCCTGGCACTTCGACCTGCGCGACACGGCGTTGGCGATGATTCACGACTGCGGAAGCATCGATCCACTGGAAGGGAACGGGCTTGCCACTTTCGTCTTCAACGCGTGTGGGTGTGCCCGGCTCCCAACCGAGGTCATATTCGATATTCAGCTTCGCCTGCCATGCATGTGGGTTGAAGACCACGATGTATTTCGAATCGGGATCCGTGGTCGGGATCTGCCATGCCAGGCGCTGCAGGGAAGCGATCGTGGCTTCAGAGGCTATATCGCGTGCGCGGCCGTAACCATCACGCACAACTTCTTCATGCTCAGGAAGCGTCGTGGCTGCCATGCTGTCATGGAACTGCAGCAGCAGCACGCGTTCCCAAGCTTTCTCAAATTCCGATTTTGGGTAGTCCGAACCCCAGGCAAGCGAGCCGACCGCAGAGAACTTCTCCGCGGTGAGCAGTGCGGCCTCGGTGGACCGGTTGAGTTTCTTTCTCGCCGAGCCCGCAGTGTATGTGCCGACAGAATGATGCTGCAGGTCCCCGTCGTAAACCTGGATGTCCGCAGGCAGGTGTTGATTGACCTCGGCAAAATAGCGATCGGGAGTTGAATAGAAAATATGCGGCGCGCCGGGCTCATGCTGGATTTGGCGGATCGAGCGCATATTCTCTTTCGTCGGTCCGCCGCCATGATCGCCAATGCCAAAGAATTCCATGTCCGTACGTTCAGGCTGACCGGCCAGGGCGGCTACTGTGCGTTGCATGTGGCTGCGCACGTCTCCGGGGTCGTCATAGAAGAGAGGGATGCGATAGGTTAGCGCGCGGGTGCCATCGATGCCTTGCCACATGAACAGGTTCTGGCGTATTTCCGGCTTTTCAAGCGCGTTGGGGCGCATGAAGACGTAGTACGGCATGCCTTGCAATTTCAATATCTGAGGCATGTTCCCGTTGTGCCCGAAGGAGTCGGGGTTATAGCCCACATCCGCGCGGCGGCCGAAGATTCGCTCCAATGTGCGCTGGCCATAGAGGCCCTGGCGTATCAACGATTCGCCGCTCGGAATATTGACATCGGGCTCTACCCACCAGCCGCCAACGAGGTTCCAGCGGCCGGATTTCACATGGGCACGAATCTCATTGAGCATGGCGGGATCGCTGGCTTCGACCCACGCATAGAACTGCGATGAGCTCGTCGTCATGGTCAGTTCCGGGTCTTCCTTCATGCGGTCCAGCGCCGAACGGAAGGTGCTGTGCACCACGGCATCGGCTTCGGAAAGCGGCCACAGCCACGGCGCGTCGATGTGGGCATTCCCGATCATGTGCAGCCGTAGCGTCGCCGCGTCAGGGGGCCAGGCCGCGGGAGCCGCGGCGATGGGCGTCTGCGCCGGGGTCTGGGAAGCCGCCTGCCCGGACAGAACGATGGCCACCGGAAAGGCCGCGCGGAAGACCAATTGCCGCCAGGACATCATTTCCTCGCTTGACGAGAGATGCACGGAGACCGTGGGCCTGCTTGTGGTTCCTTAGTCCTCATTCAGAAGCTGGAATCGGTTCCAAGGCTGGCTAATGAACTGTAGCGGGCGGCTTCCGGCGTGTCAAGCAACGGCGTGGTGCGCAGGATCGCGGTTTCGACATGAATGCCACCTCACCGCTGGCCGGCGTGGCGGCTCCCGCCTCGCCCAACTGCCCCGCCTGCGCGAATCTGAAAGGTGGCCTGCTGTTTGCCGGCGTGAATGGACAATCCGCGGCTGCTTTCAATACGCAGTATGGTCATGTTCAACCGCGCATCGGTGCGGTCTACCGTCTCACCAACAGCAGCATCCTGCGCGGCGGTTATGGTTTGTTCTATCTCCCTGAAGCGGCGTTTGGCGTGTCTCAGGGCTTCTCGCAGGACACGCAGATGGTCGCAACAAACGCCACAGCGGCCGGCGCGACCACCGTCGACAATTACCGGCCGCGCGGAAACAATGCCGGCGCACAGCCGCTGAATGACCCATTCGCTACCGGCGTCCTGCAGCCGACGGGCAATTCGCTCGGCCTGGGCACATTCCAGGGTTTGGGAGTCATCTTCAATAACCCCAATCGAAGCATTCCCTACGTGCACCAGTACTCATTTGGGATGGAACAGCAGCTTCGTTACAACATCAAGGTCGATGCATCCTACGTAGGAAGCCGGACCTTGCATGTCAACACCAACGACAACCAGGCCGGCGGCGCCCGTAACATCGACGTCCTCAGCACCCAGCAAATCTCGCAACTCCAGCAGGCGGCAATCGCCGCAGGCAATGTGCAAACCACGGGTCTCTATCAAGGGACTGCAAACCTGAATGCCTATCTCAGTGTGCAGGTGCCGAATCCCTTTGCCGGGAAGCTGCCCGGCACGAACCTGAACGGCACCACGGTTTCACGCCAGCAGCTGTTGCTCCCGTATCCGCAATTCACTTCAGTGGCGGAGGGGCAGGAATCCGTCGGCCGAGTCTGGTATGACTCCTTCCAGCTCTCGGTGGAGAAGCGCTACTCGCATGGTCTGACGATTCTCGGCGCATATACCTGGTCGAAGACACTGGAGGCTCTCGCGTTTCTGAATCCTCAGGATGCTGCGCCTTTCAAGAATATCGGCGCTCAGGACAGGCCGCACCGGCTGGTTGTTTCCGCAGTGTATGAGCTTCCGTTCGGCCGCGGTCATCAGTTCCTGGCGAACGACAGCCATTTGACGGAACTGGCCGTCGGCGGATGGGAGCTGAACTTCTGGGACGTCATTCAATCGGGAGTGCCGATGGGCCTGCCGTCCGGATATGCGCTCATCGGAAATCCCAATGCTGGCGTCCAGAACTCGCGTCTGACCTACTTCAATACCTGCACGGAGTTTGCAAACGGAACCATACTCCAGCCGAATTCCGGACGGTCGGCGGTCAGCCAGCCTTGCACGAATCCAGTGTGGCGGCAGATCAACAGCACGGCTGGTGATCTGCAAAGCATCGGTTTCCAGTCCGGCGCGATCCGGAATCCGAATGCGCCCATCGGCAACGCATCGATCAGCAAGCGCTTCAAGATTACGGATACGATGAATGCCCAGTTCCGGTTTGAAGCATTCAACTTCACCAACACCTATGTTCCGAATGGTCCGGTCAACAACCCGACCTCAGGAAACTTCGGCACAACCAGTGCGAGTTCATCCAACCTGGCGTATCCGAATGGCCAGTCCAACCTGCCTCGCATTGTGCAGATGGGGACTAAGCTCAACTTCTAACACCGCTTCTCTCGAATCACCCCAGGGCTGGAAGCCAAAACTCTTGCGGCCCTTGTTTCGTTGAAGGTTCTCCCGAACAGGGAAGGCCAAACAACCACGCACTGGTCCACGCGCTCCATGGCCGCGAAGCCCGGCTTCAGCCGCGCCAGCATTCATCGCATCTGGCGCGCCTTCGCGCTGGCGCCGCAACGCTCGGAGACGTTCAAGCTTTCGCGCGACCCGCTGTTTATCGATAAGGTGCGCGACATCGTAGGCCTGTGCCTGAACCTGCCCGAACGCGCGCTGGTGTTGTGCGTGGATGAGAAGAGCCAGATTCAAGCCCTCGACCGCACCGGGCCGCTGCTGCCCATGCGGCCCGGTTAGATCGAACGCCGCACCCACGACTACACCCGCCACGGCACCACCAGTCTCTTCGCCGCGCTCGACGCCAAGACCGGCGACGTCATCGGCGAGACCCATCGCCGCCACCGCTCCATCGAGTTCCGCGCCTTCCTCGACACCATCGAGAAGAGCGTCCCCCCGGAATTCGACGTTCACCTCATTCTGGACAACTATGGCAGGCACAAGACGGAGTTGATTTGCAACTGGCTGGCCAAGAGGCCACGCTTCCATCTGCACTTCACGCCAACCTCGGCCTCATGGCTCAACCTGGTCGAACGCTGGTTCGCCACGCTCACCGAAAAGCAGCTTCGGCGCGGTGTTCACCGCTCGACCCAAGAGTGGAAACAGGCTATCCGCAACTACATCGACCACAGCAACAGCAACCCCAAGCCCCTCGTCTGGCACAAAACCGCAGACCAAATCCTCGACTCCGTCGCTCGCTTTTGGAAGCGAACTTTAGAGACAGGTCACTAGTTCGATGTTTGAATAGGGGCCGCGTCAACCGCAGAACAACCACACAGTAGAGCGTCCTCTCCCTTCTCCAAGGCTCTTTTCTATCTCGTCACGTTCCAGTTACTGCACGTAAGTTATTGAAATGACTTTATTTAATACACTGTTAAGCCTAAGGGTTGGTTCGAGCCCTCACGGGCCGCAATCGACCAAGTTCGGTTAGAGGATTCAACAGAAAGCTGCGCCTAAGCGCACTATGTGCCGATCTATTGCCGCATATAGATCTCAATCAGAAGGGCAGCACGTGCAATTCCGCGGACCTCCCGTGGACCTAATTTGCCGTCTATTGATGCGCTAAAGATGCGTTCCGATGGCTTCCAGCGCGTTTGTTTACTTGCAGTTGCGGTTTACTCGGCTTCTTTCACGGCGGTAACACGGGTTCGAATCCCGTCGAGGGACGCCATTTTTGAATCAGTTAGAGGGAACGCGCCGCCTGGATGCTAATCTTGGTACTCTGTGGCGACTAAATCCGCATAAACAGTTGTCAGCGCTCTATTGAGATTTCAAAGGCTTTGATTGATTATGGTTACGTGGCACCGGATATCCCGGAGGTCAACGGATGGACCCTAAAGCAGAGCAGCCTATTGTTGAGAGTGCCGGCATCGATGAAAATTCGCTGCGGACTGAACTGATAAAGCACTTATCCGCAGAAATCACGACCGAGGTCGGATTTCTCAATACATTGCGGTCCCGGATGGCGTTTAGTGTTTTGGTCGGTCCATTCCTAATACTTGGATCTTTGGTAGTAGCTGTTCCGAAAATCAACCTAATTTGGCCGCACGGGAGGCGGATGCCATGGATAGGGCTCTGTCTGACTGCGCTCTGCTACCTTGGCTTGGGCCTATATGGCTCAGAGCTTGATAGATTTGGGACTGACCAGTGCGATTCCTTGCGCAAGACCCTAATATCCGTTGCAAAGCGCGAGCCTCTTGAAAAGATTCGCCTCGACTATCCGCATCGACATACGGGGGCATATCTTTGGGGATTTTTCTTAGTCCTCGCAACTTTTACAGGAATTTCACTCCTAATCTTGCCGTGTCTCTCCTCTAAGTAATCGTTTCGAGATTCGTCTGCGCCGGAAGAATGCCGGTCATTATCCGTTTATGTTGCTCGCCGCTTCGGCAATATATGCCATATGCCGGGAAGAGATGCGCGCCTGCATGCGTCCTCCTTGGTGTCTCGTCGCCGAGAATCTGTCCTACCGTCTAGAGATCTACTCCCCTCCGCCACCAGTAGCCCCGCCGCCGTTCTCTCTTCGAGAGACCGTTGCTGGAAAAAGACTGGGGATTCACACCGAACTGAAGCTGGTGGCGAGCCTTGTGCTCCGAAGGGGCCGTTACAGGAGTCGGGTATCACCCCGAACGGCTGTCGCACCAGACACCCGAATCGCCGCAGGCGTGAATTATTGTGGGCCAAGCGAGCGCGCTTGGGGTAGATGTGGATAGGTTTGCGGAGCCGCCGGTATTCCTACTTCAGCGGCTGGAAAAAACCGCTTCCGACCCATCCTATAGCGCGGATGATGCCCCACGGGATGAAGAATCCAACGACGGGGAAAAGCACAACCAACAGATATTCCCGCGCGGACGGTGCAGGTGTCGGAAACAGGAAGTGGCCGTCGTCAACTACGATGAATCCAATTGCGGAATCTCTGGTCCAGTGAATGCTCTCGATGCCGTCTTTGCCAACCTGCTGATCCCACTCGGTGCGTTCTCCGGTTTTCGGATCAATCGTATGCCACCCAGCCTGACTCTTGCGGAGCTGCTCTACGGCATTTGATGACGCCAACGCTTCAAATTTCGCGTGACCTGTCTTCTCAGCCGAGATTGTTTGTAATTGCAAGTAAGAAACGAACCCGCCCGCAACCGCCCCAGCCACACCCAAAAGCAGAGCCAACCGCCGCGTTCCTTCCCTCAGATTCATCGTTGCCTTTCGTGGGATTAGTGTATAGACACAATCTTGTATTTCCGTGTTGTGCCGCCGTGATAGCAAGAAACAGCCCATCGGCCTCTTGCTGGATGCTGTGCTCGAGCGTATGTCGCGTCTCCAGGTTGCTACTCAGCCTGTCCGTCACGATGTTCACAAGTGGATAATTGGCTTATGCCATCTTGTGGTCTGTGTCGGAACGAAGCCCCGCTTCGGCAGAGTCATATCATTCCTGCGTTCGTTTTTCGATGGTTGAAGGAGACATCGGCCACTGGCTACCTCCGAGCCGGAGCAAACCCGCGTAGACGCGCACAAGATGGCCTCAAGGCCTCACTTCTATGCGAAAACTGCGAGCAAAGGTTTTCCCGTCTAGAAAGAGATTTCGCGAACGACATTTTCTACCCGATACAGCGAGACAAGATAGAGGAAGTCCAATATGGAAAATGGTTTTTGAAGTTCTGCGTCTCGATCTCGTGGCGTGTGCTCAGCTATGGGATGCAGCAAGCGCGCCTCGACCATTTCAGCGAGGCACAACAATGCGAAGCGAGGGACGCGCTCGAACGTTGGGCGCAGTTCCTACGCGAGGAGGTGCCTCACCCCGGACGATTCGAGCAACGTCTCGCTTTATTGGGTGCCATCGAAAGCGTGTCGAGCCATAACCTCCCTCCGAACGTCA
This sequence comes from Acidobacteriaceae bacterium, assembly GCA_036498835.1. GTDB lineage: Bacteria > Acidobacteriota > Terriglobia > Terriglobales > Acidobacteriaceae > Granulicella. The sequence goes on from DASYEV010000099.1 coordinate 13,500, forward strand.
ATCGCTATTTCATGCGAGGCGTAGAAGTGGACATCGCAGCTTCGAAGACATCCGCGTTTACATATGCGAAGCTCGGCCCATTCGCTCTTTTCGGCATGATTGATGCTGGCGAGCGTTGGAAGGGAACGAAGGTAAATGCGAATGAGGGAACGGTTGGGCCAACCAAGTACGAGTTTCCCCACTCGATCCGCGACTACTGGATAGACCGGGCATTGCGTCACTCTCAGCTATCTGACAAGATTCCACAAAAGCAACAGGACAGGATTGAAGCAGCGATTCGCAAGAATCCAGAACGCTTTTCAAAGTCGGGCACTCTGGAAGCCATGAAGCACGATGTGGACATGTTCGGAGACGCTGCGTTCAGGAAGACTACGGGCGACAATACAGACGGAGGCACCAGCGGCGGCATGGAAGACGGGTGATAAGGACGGTCAAGCAGATGGCGAGGGAGGAACTGCTGGCATCGATGCGGCGTTTCTTGGCAACCATACGTCTAGTTCGGGGGCCGACAGCGGAAAGCCCTCGTGACGTCAAAAAGGCTTCAATCCGGTGACGCTATGGTGACTGCCAAACGGGAAAAATGGGCGCAAACCGAAGCTAGATGGAGGTGTGCTGCGTTTGGCGAAATCCCACGTGGACAGTCTGCGCCACGAATCACCTCATCCGGAGCGAATGAGCGAGAGGTTTCTTTGTGCTTATTCGAAGTTCGAGGTTCAGTGCTTTTCCTCGTTCACTTCAATCCAGTAGCCGTCAGGGTCCTGGAGATAAATTTGGCGGATGCCATCGGGGCGGATGTTGATCTTGCCGTCGCCGTTGAGATTTCGATAGGGAACGTGTGAGCGGTCGAGCTGCGCCATGAGAGGTTCGAGCGAAGCCACATGAAAGGCGTTGTGCCGGCTAATCGGGTGCTCGGTGATGGAGGCTGCGCCGCCGACGAGGTGAAGGGCCAAGTGCGGTCCGATCCGGAGCCATACATGAAGATTGTCATGAAAAGGCTCCGGAATCTGTTGAAGGCCGAGGATCTTTTCATAGAAGGCAGCGCTCTTCGGAAGATCGTAGACGTAGAGTGCGATGTGATCGAGTTCCATGGCGGTCGTTTGAGGACTCTTTCTGCGCAGAAATTGCCGGTCTCTTGAAGGAGAGCCTATCACTCGCTGCAGGCCGTTCATTCGTGTGCAGAATTGTATGTTAGATTGTGTACGTTTTCTGTTACAGATTTCTCTAAAGGATTCTGATGCACAATCATTCAGCTTCAACACACCCAGAGCGTGTGCGGACGTCCACCGGACGTCTGCTTCGCGGTTGTCTTTTGCTTCCGTTCTGCGCAGCCGCGCTGGCGCAGAGTACGCCCCCATCGGCTTCTGCTTCAGCGAAGGCTCCGGAATGGACCGCCGGCCACGTCATCGTGAATCCCGCCGTACGTTTCGACCAGTCCCAGCCGCTCTCGGCCATGGCCACAATGTGGAAGGCTCCGCCACCGGTCAATCGCAACAACACCAACCGGCCGCGTCCGATCACCGCACCCACAGCCACTCCAGCGGATGTGCCTCCGATGCCGAAGCTTCCCGAGGCAGCCGCGGCCGTGGAGCAGACCACGCAAGGAGCGGCGCCGGCGCCGGAAGTGCTCGCCAGCTTCGACGGCATGGGAGCCGATTTCACTGGCCCGCAGGGACCTGCCGCAGGCCGCAATCCGTCCGACAACAGCCTCGCGATCGGTCCCGATGAGATCGTGCAGATCGTCAACTCGCATATCGCAATCTTCAGCAAGCAGGGCAAACTCCATCCCAAGACCGGAGAAGTCCTGTTCGGTGCGGTGATTACCAACACGATTTTCGCCGGGTTTGGCGGGCCGTGCGAGCAGCAAGTGAGCGGCGACGCCGTGGTGCGCTACGATCAGCTGGCGCAACGCTGGCTGATCGTTGTCCCTGTGTTCCGCAAACCGACGCCGGAATCGGCGTACGCGATGTGCTATGCGGTGAGCACCGGACCTTCGCCGCTGGGTACGTATTACCGGTACGAATTTACGAGGCCGCTGTTTCCGGACTATCCGCGCCCGGCGATCTGGCCTAACGGTTACTACGTCCCGAGCAGCACCGGCGACACGGTGATCCAGAAACATATCTGTGCCGCGAACCGCGATGCCATGCTGCATGGAAAGACGGCGGCGGAGCAATGCTTCATCGTCGATGGGGTGAACTTCCTCAACGCAGCCGATGTGGACGGGCAGCGCCAGCCGCCGCATGGCATGCCGGAAGTTCTCCTTGCTGCGGGTGGAACCCAGCTCCATCAAAAATTTGAGGACGATGCGCTCTACGAGTGGCGCGACTTCATTGACTGGAAGCATCCGGAAAAATCGCATCTCGACGGCCCGGAGCGTATTCCCGTGGCGCCGTACCACTATCTTTGCGATGGCCAGCTCTCGAAGTGTGTCCCTCAGCCCGGCACCGAGACTCGTCTCGACGCGCAGGGAGACAAGCTGATGCAGCGATTTACCTATCGCAATCTCGGCGGTTCCAAACAGTTCGTCACGGTGTCGCATTCGGTGGACACCAGCGCCGGTGGCGGCGGCGTGCGCTGGTATCAGTTTCAGGTCAAGGACGCTGGCGCGCTCCAACTGGCGCAGCAGGGAACCTATGCACCCGACAGCAGCAGCTTCCGCTGGATGCCCAGTATGGCCATGGACCGTAAAGGGGATATCGCAGTGGGCTATTCCTTTGGCGACGGCTCGACCTTTACCGGGCAGCGGTTCGCCGCGCGTCTGGCAGGCGATAAGCCCGGCTCGCTAACCGTGCATGAAGGTATCGTGGCCGATGGGAAAGCAGCCCAGACCAACTCACTGCGCTGGGAAGACTACACGACACTGGCTGTGGATCCGAGCGACGACTGCACATTCTGGTACGTGGGGGACTATCTGAAGGCCGGCGAAGATCGTTATTCCACCCGGATTGCTTCCTGGCGGCTTCCAGGCTGCGCGGCCAAAAAGTAGTTCCACGGTTGGAGAGAGCCGCTCAGTGCAGTCTGGGCGGCTCTATATTATCCACTGCGAATCTCGTATTGTGCCTTGGTTTGGGCGGCCGGCGAGTCATCCTTCCGCCGAACTTTGCGCGGCAGCCCCGCACCACCTTCAGCTCTAATGCACGTATTTGACCGCACGAGAAGTATTCTCGGCCGCGGTTGTGGGATCGAGCTCCTGGACGACCAGGACACCACCAATCACTGAACCCGCACAGTCGCGGATGGGCGCCGCAGTCAGGCTGATCCAGATGTCGCTGCCGTCCACTCTGTGTAGATGAATTCCTTGTGCGGTCGTGATTTCCCCACTGTGCATCGCGCGAGCTAGAGGAAGATCCTTCGGATCAAGCGCGTTATCGCTTTCGTCGGTCAGCTTCCACGGCGGATCGGTCCATACGATTTCCGGGCGTATTTCGAAGCCGAAGATCTCGCCGGCACGGGGGTTCGCATCAATCACGCGGTCTGTCACTGAATCCGCGAACACAATGCCTGCGGGCGCGGTGTCCAGAATCGCTCGCAATCTTGACGCGCTCTGGCCAAGCTCTTCAAGAGCTTTCTTATACTCGTCAACGCACTCCACGCTTCCGTACCAGCGAATGATCTCGCCGGCCATGTTCCGGCGCGGAGCTCCTCGCGACCGCATCCACTGCCAGTCAAGACCGTCACGGCTGATGCGATATTCAACATCCATCGGTTCGCCGGTGGGCAGGCAACGCTCAAGCACCTTCACTATCTGCGCTCGGTCTTCCGGATGGACGGCGGTCATCCAGCCGTGACCCCTGGTCTGATCCGGCGTGAGATTTGTAAGAGCTTCCCATCGTGAGCTTACCGAGATGTTTTGTCCCGCTGCATCCATTACCCATGGCGTCTGCGGGTTGAGTTCCAGCGCATGACGGTAATGATCTTCGCTTTCCCGCAGCGCCTCCTCTTTCTGCTTGATCAGAGAAATGTCAGAGATGGAGAGGCAGACGCCGATGACTTCACCAGCTTCGTCGCGTGCGGGTTCATACGAAACCATGAGTGTCTTGGCCGGCCTATTCAGGTCGGACGCAGGTCTCGTTACTTCTACCCCGCTCACTGCTTCACCTTGTAGCGCTTTCAAAAGGTACGGTTCAAACTGCTCGTAAATGGCCGGCACCACATCGCCGACCCTGCGTCCCAAGTGGGCGTGAATCGGAAGGCCATTCAGTTCAGCCAGTCGCTGGTTGAGGCTTATGTAGCGCAGATCCGATCCGACAAATGCGAGGCCCACCGGAACTCCGTGGTATATCGCGCGAAGCTGGCATAGCTGCTGCGCTGGACTGGCCTCCAGGTCCACTGAGAGATCGCTGACTGTCGAGTGGAAGCCTCCGCTAGCCGCTGGTTGAGGGCGTGACAGGAACTCGGCGAGTTGCTCCGCGGGCATAGGCTTGCCGTAGAGCCATCCTTGTCCCAATTCTCCACCCTGCCAAAGCAGAAGATCAGCCTGCTCCTGGTGCTCGATGCCCTCGCATACCGTACGTAGTCCCAAGCTTAAGCCAAGACCCATCACACTCGCCGTAATCTTTCGGCTCTGTCGCGACTCCACCATCGACTTAACAAAGCTTCTGTCCAGTTTCAGTTCGTCGAACGGCAGGGACTGCAGATGAAGCAGGCTGGAATAGCCCGTACCGAAATCGTCTAATGCCAGGCGAATACCCGTGGATTTCAGATTGGCTGCCACGACGCCGGCAAGGTGAAGATCGTCAACCAATGCACTTTCGGTCAGTTCGGCGGTCAATCGATTCAAATCGAACTCGCCTTCGTCAGCAATCTTCCTCAGAAAGTCCGGAAGGGTGCGGTCATGTAGCTGGGCCGGTGAAAGGTTTACCGACAAACGTAGATTTCCGGAGAAAGGCTTAATAGCATCGAAGGCCTTCCGTAGCAGAGCTTCGGAAAGGGAATTCATCAGGCCGTGCCGTTCGACTGCAGGTATAAATTCGTCGGGGGGTATCAAGCCGCGGAGCGGGTGGCTCCAGCGTGCGAGGAGTTCAAATCCATGTAACGTTTTGCTGCGAAGCTCTACGATTGGCTGAAAGTAGGGGACGAAATCGCCCTGATCTAAAGCTCTGAGTATTTCCTGCGCAACGAAGGGCATCGGGTCGGAATGTTCCTCTGTAATGTAAGAAGTTCCGTTCAACAATCCATGATAGTGCCGTGGGTCGCCTGATGCATCCCACAAACGGGTACCGCTACCGCTACCTTGGTAAAGAATCAACGCCGGCTCGTGTTCAGAGGACAGCACCGTATAGTCCCTGGCAGGCCAAGTCGTTCTCAAAGAAAATGCAATCGGATCGGTCTACGGACTGCGCGACACGGCCGCAGGCCGGTGCTCGAGAATGCAGGAACTGCCAGTTGCGGTTTACACGGCTTCTTTCACGCCGGTAAGACGGATCCGAATCCCGTCGAGAACGCCGTGTTCCAAAGGTTCCAAATTCGCGCACATCTGATGGAGAACCTCGCATTGCAGGAAACGGTTTACCCCGCCGCCAACGCGTGGTCTTCCTTGGTCTGCTTTTTACGGCCGAACATCCCCTGCAAGCGGTCCATGTAGATGTAGACGACGGGGGTGATATAGAGCGTAAGGATTTGCGAAAACAGCAGGCCCCCGACGACGGCCAGACCCAGCGGCCGGCGGCTTTCGGCTCCGGCGCCGGTTCCAATGGCAATGGGCAGCGTACCTGCCAGTGCGCAGAAGGTGGTCATCATGATGGGACGGAAGCGCACCAGCGCGCCCTGGTAGATGGCCTCCTCGGGACCCATGCCCTGGCTGCGCTCCGCCTGGAGAGCGAAGTCGATCATCATGATGGCGTTCTTCTTGACGATGCCCACCAGCATGATGATGCCGACGATGGAGTAGACATTCAGATCGACGTGAAAGATCCAAAGGGTTAACAATGCACCGAACGCCGCGGCCGGCAATCCGGAGAGAATCGTCAGCGGATGGATGAAGCTTTCATACAGGACACCTAGAACGATGTAGATGACCAGCACGGCCATGGCCAGCAGCAGTCCCATGCCGCGCATGGAGTCCTGGAAGACCTGAGCGGTTCCCTGGAAAATAGGCGTGATATCGCGCGGCAGCATCTGTTGCGCGGTTTCCTGGATGTAGGCGACCGCAGGTCCCAGAGAACCACCCAGGTTGAGATCGAACGAGATCGTCACGGCGGGGAACTGGCCGATGTGGTTGACGGTCAGAGGACCGACGTTCTCCTCGAAACGCGTCATCGCGCTGAGCGGAACCAGAGCTCCGCTACTGGAGTGGATATACAGGTACGACAGTGTTTGCGGGTCGACCTGGTATTGGGGCTGCAGCTCGGTAATGACGTAGTAGTTGTCATTGTGAGCGTAGATGATGGACAGCTCTCGCTGCCCGTATGCGGTATAAAGGGCATCCTCAATCTGCTCCGCTGTAACGCCCAGACTGCTCGCCTTGTCCCGGTCGATCACGACATTGACCTGCGGGTTGTTGGTCTGCATGTCCGTGTTGACGTCTTTCAGCAGAGGTGATTCCGCCAGCTTCTTCGCCAGAAGCGGAGCATAGTGATACAACTCATCGGGATTCGTGCCTTCGAGCGCAACCTGATAAAGACTGTTGGTTCCATGAGCGCCGATGTTGATGGCGGGTGGGTTCTGGAGAAATACCTGGACCCCGGGAATCCTGGCGAGCTGGGGCCGCAGGTCGGCGATGATCTGTTCCACGCTACGCTTACGATCTTTCCGCGGGACAATGTGGCTGTAGATGGATCCGGTATTCCCGGCTCCTCCACCGGCGAAGGCCATCGCGGCCTGAGTCTCCGGCTGAGCGTCGACAATCTTCATGACCTCCATCTGGTGCTGCTTCATGGCATCCCATGAGATGCCCTGGGCTGCCTGGATCCTTACCGCAAACTGGTCAAGATCGCCGGCGGGGAAGAAGCCGGTTGGACTGATCAGGAAGAGATGCACCGTGACGACCACGACCGCTGCCGCTCCGAGCATGGTGAGAACCTTGTGCCGCAAGACGAGCTTCAACGTAACGTCATAGAACCGATAGGTGACCTGGAAAGCTCCTTCGAGCGTGTTATACAAACGGCCATGCTGGTGGTTCTCATGTTTGAGGAACCGGCTGCAAAGCATGGGGGTCAGCGTCAAGGAAACGAATCCACTGATCAGAATCGCCGCGCCGATGGTGACTGCGAACTCATGCAGCAGGCGCCCTAAAACCCCGCTCATAAAGAGAAATGGGATGAACACCGCCGATAGCGACAAGGTCATGGAGAGAATGGTGAAGCTGATCTCTCTGGAGCCGTCCAACGCCGCTTGCATCACCGATTTGCCCATCTCGAGATGGCGGACGATGTTTTCCAGCATGACGATGGCGTCATCCACCACGAACCCGACCGAGAGCGTGAGCGCGAGCAGGGAAAGATTGTCGAGACTGTACTGCAGCGCATACATGACGGCAAAGGTGCCAATGAGCGTGAACGGCAATGCCAGGCTCGGAATCAGGGTTGCGGAAAGGTTTTTGAGGAACAGGAAGATGACCAGGACGACCAGGAAAATGGTCAGCAGCAAGGTAAACTTCACGTCGTCAACCGAGGCCCGGACCGGCACGGAACGGTCGTACTCCACCTCCAGCTTGATCGAGGGCGGGATGCTCTGCTGCAGCCTGGGCATCAAGGCGCGGATACGATTCACGGTATCGATGGTGTTGGTTCCGGGCTGCTTCATGATGCTCAGCATCACGGCCGGAACACCGTTGACCCAGCTCTCGTTCTTATCGACCTCTACGCTGTCCAGCACGTCCGCGACGTCCTGCAGACGCACCGGCGCGCCGTTGCGGTTCGCGACGATCAGTTGTTTGTAAGCCGCGGCCGAGGTGAGCTGGCCCGTGGCCTGCACGGTATAGGCCTTGTTGGCGCCCCAAAGCACGCCACTTGGCAGGTTGACGTTCCCATTCCGGATGGCGTCCTCGACGGTATCGACGCCAATACCGCGGGCGGCTAAGGCCAGGGGATTGAGCCGCACGCGTACGGCATACTTCTGCGCACCTCGAACATTGACCTGGGCTACGCCGCTGATCGTCGAAATCTGTTGACCGACGATGTCTTCGGCATAGTAGTCCACGGCGGAGAGGGGCTGTGTGGTCGAACTGAGGGAGAGGTTGATGATGGAAGAGTCGGCGGGGTTGACCTTCCTGAACGTCGGTGGAGAAGGCATGCCCGGAGGCAGCTGCCCGGAGGCCGCGCTGATGGCAGTCTGTACGTCGCCGGCGGCGCCGTCGATATTGCGCCCAAGTTCGAACTGCAGCGCGATGCTGGTGGAGCCCTGCTCGCTGGTGGAGCTCATCTCTTCCAGGCCGGGGATAGCGGAGAACTGCTTTTCGAGGGGAGTGGCCACCGAGGAAGCCATCGTCTCAGCGCTGGCCCCGGGCAGCGAAGCGCTTACCTGAATGGTGGGGAAGTCTACATTGGGCAGATCGCTGACCGGAAGCGCACGATAGGCGACGATGCCGAACAGCAGGATGGCAAACATCATCAATGCAGTCGAAATCGGTCGTCGAATAAAAAGGCCAGCCAGATTCATAGATTCCTCATTGTCCCGCCTGGCTTTGCCCTGTTCCGGTTGGTGGCATCGTATTGCCGGCTTGCCGCAGCAGCACCTTGGCTCCTGGTGAAAGCGAGACCTGCCCATCAGTGACTACTTTTTCGCCAGGCGATATTCCGCTGGTGAGAACGGTGATGTCGCCCGCGGTGATCGAAGTTTTCACGTCCCTGGCTTGTACCGTTTGATCCGGCATCAGCACATACACGTACTTCTCGTTCTGACCGGTAAGGATGGCTGTGGAGGGAACTACGGTGGCGTGATTTAACGTGGACAACACGATCTCGGTGTTGACGTATTCTCCCGGCCACAACCGCTCTTTGCTGTTGGGGAACGTCGCCATCAGTTGAATCGTTCCAGTGCTGTTGTCAATCGCATTGTTGATGAAGGAAAGTTTGCCGCTTTCCATTTGAGGGTCGCCCTGGGCCTGCGCGGTCACCGTCGTGGCTCCGCTGCGATCCGCTTCCTTCAATTGCAGCCGGTACTGTTCCGGCACCGAGAGCGAAACATAGATGGGAGCGATCTGGTTGATGGTGACCAGAACCGTGGTATTCGGCTGGACCAGGTTGCCGGGCTGAATCAGAAGGTTTCCGGTGCGTCCATCGAGAGGCGCAACGATGGTGCAGTAGCTAAGGTTGAGCTTGGCGGTATCCACGGCTGCCCGGTCGGAACGCACAAGCGCCCCATTGGCGCCCGAGGTAGCCTGGATCTGCTCATTTTGCTCGGTAGAAACGATGCCCTGCTGGGCGAGATCGGCATAACGCTGGGCCTGCGACAGAGCTTGCTTGGCCGTAGCCATATCCCGGGCCAGATTCGCCTCGGCCTGGGCCAGGGCAGCCTCATAGGGCTGCGGGTCGATGGTGAACAAGACCTGGCCCTTGTGCACCTCATCGCCCTGGTGGAAGTTCACGGTCTTGAGTTCGCCGCTCACCAGCGCGCGGATAGATACCGTAGAGATCGCCTGAACCGAGCCGATGGCCTGCAGGCGCACGGGCACATCCCGAACGGTGGCTTGCGCTATGGTCACCGGCACCGGCGGCAGAGCTTCTTTTGTCTTGACGTCCGTCGATTTACAGCCGGCCAGCACACAAAGAAGGGGCCCTGCCAGCCATAGGCTCCAGCGAGGAGAGCACTTGGTGAAGAAAGAGACGGCCGGTCCGCTCTTCAGTCCCAGGCGTTGGATACAGATTTCGTTTCCCACGATTGGGTTTGCCATAGTACAGAGGGAGTCTGTTTCAATTGACGTCGAGATCACATCGCTCCGCTTTATTTCAGTGATGCTGTGCATGCACCGCGATCAAACACAATCATCCTACCAACCGGCCCTGATAAGCGCAGGTCGGGGTCCCGTTGGAGGAACAATGGCGATGTCCGGAAAGTCGATAAGCGAACCGCCCAATTGCGTCGCTGTCAGCGGTGGTGGTGCTGGACGGTCCGGACTTTCTAGCGGACGCCCGGGCCTATAGCCTTCCAAACCGAAGGCCTAACCGAAAGCTCCGACAAGACATGGGTCTCGCAGGATGGGGTGAGCCTCTCCCTCTGCACCTGCGGTGCAGAGGCCCGGATCGGAACCGCCCGAGCCTCCAAAGGGATCCGATGCCGGCATGCTGAGCGAACGCGGCGGCATCGCGTGTCTGTATTTCAAGTGCGGCAATTTTCGACGCAGGGAAAAACAGTTCTTGACATTCAATCCGGGTCGGCACTAAGTTTTTACGGTAACGTACACAGTCTGAGTGAGCGCAGCGAAAACCGGTGCCGACAGGGCACGCCATTCGACTTGGAAATCTTGAGTCAGCGAAGTTTTGGAGGCAACATGAAATTCAATCTTAGCCTGCGGTCACTCTCGTGTTCCGGCCTGCGTCACGGCTTCCGCGTCATGAAGCTTGTGACGATGAGTGCTCTGATATTTACAGCATTTTCGCAAAATCTCACTGCGCAGAGCGGTGCCGGCTCGATCCAGGGAACGGTCATGGACGCTTCCGAAGCCGTGATTCCAGGCGCCACCGTCACGGCGGTGGAAACAAAAACCAAGGTGACCTATTCGTCGAAGACGAACGGGACTGGATTTTATGTCCTGCCGGGGCTCTTTACGGGTACCTACACGCTCACCTTCACCCAGGCTGGCTATAAAACCGTGGAGCAGACGCTTGAGTTGCAGGTTTCTCAGACCGCACAGGTCGATGCAAAGCTCCCTGCGGGAGCCGTTGACTCAAAGGTCGAAGTTAGTGGCCAGGATATTCAACTTGTGAACACTGAGAGTGGCGAACTCAGTTCCGTACTCGAGAACGAGCGAATCAATCAGTTGCCCATGGACAGCCGTCAACTGATTACGCTGGTAGCCAATACCTCTCCCGGCGTCGAAGGTGGACAGCGCGCGAACGGCAATATGGCTGAGGCTTTGGAATACGTGCAGGATGGCGTACCGATTATGAACCGCAACTTCGGCAGCGTTAGCTCCTCGAATTTCGGCCAGTTTCCCGATCCCGATGCCGTACAGCAGGTGCGCATCGTGAGCGCCGCGGCCAATAGCCAATACTCCACGCCTGGCACCGTGGTCGTCACCACGAAGCAGGGCACCAATCGCATCCATGGGACAGGGTTCGAAACGGCCCGCAATAACGGTTTCGGTCTCGCGAAAGGCCGGAACTTCGGAGCAACCGGCCTCGTCCAGAAGTATGTTCGCAACGAGTTTGGCATCAGTGTGGGTGGCCCGATCCGTATTCCTCATCTCTATGACGGACGCGACAAATCGTTCTTCTTCTTCGCGTTTGAGCGTTACTCGCTTCGGTCCTCTGCTGCGACCCCTGAGTTGGTCACCGTACCCACCGTGGCCATGCGCAACGGCGACTTCAGCGGCCTCAAGAACAGCGGAGGTGTTCTGCAGGTGCTCTATGACCCAAGCAGTACCGCAGCCAATACCGCGTGTCTCAAAGGGCCCGGCGCCACCACCACCGAAAATAACGCCTACTGCCGCACCCCGTTTCCCAACAATGTCATTCCGCAGACGATGCAAAGTCCCCTGTCCAAGATTCTGAACGCGATGACTCCGCTTCCATCCACTACGGATAATCCCCTGGTTCGCGGCAATCTCTACATCCCTGCTCCAACGAATGCGACGGCGCCCAACACGACCTTTCGGCTTGATCACGCCTTCAACCAGAGCAACCACGCCTTCCTGCGCTACACCGACGTTCGCCAGACGATGCTTTCCCTGCGCAATGCGCCGGCCCAGTCGCCGGCCACACTTGCGACCGGAGATTTTCCGGCAGGCGCCAGCGGTTATCAACTTACGCCGGTTTCTACGGTTACGGCCGCATTTGGCTTCACGCACATCATCTCGCCTTCTCTCTTTTCAGAGACGGTTGGAGGTATGCAGTGGTTCAACCAGCAGGTCACCGGTGGAGGTAACGTCAATCTGAACTATGAAAAGATGTTGGGCCTGCCCAACAACTTTGGCGAGACGGGCTTTCCGCTCATCAATGGCGGTCAGGCGATGCAGTTTGGCGGTACGCAATTCAACTATGGCCAGGCGCAGATCGTGATGAACTTTGATGAAAACCTCACCAAGGTCACCGCGTATCACAAGTTCAACTTTGGTGGCCGCTTCCGCCACGAGCGCTTCGGCTATCTCCCGGACCGTCTCAACGACACCACATCATTTTCGAGCCAGGGAACGCAGCTATACCTTCCAAGCACCAATGCGCTCTATACCGGTTACAGCAACACGGGCAACGTGAACGCGGACCAGTACCTCGGGGCCGCATCCTCGTATGTCGTTCACATCGATTCGCAGTATGTTCACTTCAGCGACCAGGAAACAGATCTCTACGCTGCAGATAGCTGGCGCATCCGCAAGAACCTTACGATTGACATTGGTCTTCGCTGGGAAGCACATCCTGGTCCCCATACCGACGGGCTCGTTCAGGCGTTTGATATGGCGAACAAAGCTGTCGTCATGGAGAAGCCGATCCAGAGCTACGTCGATGCCGGCTACACCACTGCAGGTGTGATCACCAACCTCAATAACCTCGGCGTGAAGTTTGAGCTGCCGAACCAGGCCGGATTGCCCGACAGCATTTTCAGGAACTACTACAATCTCTTCAGTCCTCGCCTCGGCTTCGTCTTTGCCCCGTGGGGGGCGCATGGCTTCGTTCTGCGGGGCGGATACGGAAGGTATATTTATCCGCGCCCGACGCGTAACTCGGTCGCCACCTCGGTGGTGAACAACGAGCCCTTCAGCGCCACCTATACGCAGAGCTACACCAGCGGCAACACACCTGACCTCAAGCCCAACTATTGGATCCGCAATCCTATCTCTGTGGTCGCGGGGCAGAACAGCAGCAATGTTGTGAATACGAACGCTGTCACCGGTCTTACTCCCGGCGTAGCCTTTACGACGTTGAATCCCAACGATGCGCCCCAATTTGTGCAACAGCTTGCAATCACCGCCGAGCAGCCGTTTCGGGGCGAGTCAGTCCTGCGTGTGACGTATCTCTATAACCACGGTACGAACCTCGACCAGGCTTACCGGTATAACCAGCCCGTGAGCCCCTACCTGTGGGAGACGCGGACCGGCACCACTCCACCCACCGGCACCTACGTCAACACGGCATTGAATCCGTACGACTCAACAACGTACGGAAGCAACATCATGATCAATCCGACGGGCCTGTCCACCACCAACGCGCTCCAGGCCAACTACCAGCATCTGTACAAGCACGGTTATGCGTACCAGGTTTACTACGTGTACTCTTCGTCCTTCCGTATTGGCGGTAACTCAACGCGTGACAGTTTCGTATATCCGGCTGCGGACTACGACCCCAGCCTGCTGAAGGCCACTGACTACAAGTCACTCAATCGTATGGAAAATTACATCCGTGACGTGGGTATTCCCAAGCACCATATCGGGTTCAATGGAATCGTCGATCTTCCTTTTGGTACAGGCAAGAAGGTCTTTCGCAATTCGCCCAGGTGGGTGAACGAGATCATCGGTGGATTCCAGGTGGCTGGTGTGGGCAATGTCACGTCGCAGGCCTTTGCCATTACAGCTACGAACTGGGGACCGACTGCACCGTTGACGGTCTATCGCCATGGGGCCAAGGTGAAGGATTGCCGTAGCGGCGTCTGCTATGACGCAAATCTCTGGTTCAACGGTTACCTTGCCAATAACGTGAACAACGTTCCTGGTGGAGTCAATGGCCTTCCCACAGGGTATGTTCCGTACCAGACGCCGATTAATAACACAGCGGCCACGGGAGATAACAACGTCAAGGTTCCATTGAAGAACGGCACCACCGCGACAGTTGCTTATCTCCCTGGTCAGACTGGTGTGAATCCATTCTCGCACACAATCCTCAGCGGTCCAATCAGGTGGAGCGCGGACGCATCCTTGTTCAAGGTCTTCCCGCTCACGGAAACACTGAACCTTCGTGTGAACGTGGACGCATTCAACGTTTTCAATATCCAGGGGTACGTCAACCCGGATCCCACCACGGGTATCCAGAACCTTCAGGCGCGCGCCAATAACCCACGTGCCTTGCAGATGACGGTCCGCTTCACGTTCTAACAACCCGAAGTTTTTTCTCGACACGTGCGGCTTCGCATCCCAGGGTGCGAAGCCGCACGTTTCGAGAAAATTTCCTGATGCTGTGGAGTCGATAGGCGGTGATGAAGGTCGTTTCCTTGAGAGACAACGACGTAAGCAGTTCGACTTCCTGAACACCCTCAGGGAATTTGCCATATCTTGAAGAGGCTTCCGATCGGAGACTGATGAAGATTTTCCTGATACTCGCGATCACGGCGAGCAGTATCGCCTTCGCCGAACCGGCAACACGACTGCGCTCACCGCACGGGACATTGGAAGCCGGCATTTCGGTCGACCGTGGTGCAGCAATGTATACCGTGCAGGCGGGACGCAAAGACGTGCTTCTTCCATCCCGCCTAGGCTTGTCCAACGATTTCGACAATGCGTTCGTTTTGAGGGACATCAAGCGCAGCGGGCATTCTTCCACATGGAAGCCCCTCTACGGCGAGCGCGATCTCATCACAGACAGCTACAACGCCATCACCTTCAGCCTCGTGCGTAAAGACGGGCGAACGCTTCGCGTTGAGCTACGTGCCTACGATGAAGGCATCGCCGTTCGGTACGGCGCAACTTCTGCCATGGACATTGCAGCCGACGCCACCGAGTTCCATCTTCCACCCCATAGTTTTGGCTATCAGGAACACGGAGGGACGGAAGGCGAGTATTCCCGCACAGAGATCAGCAACATCGCCCCAAAATGCCAGACGCCACTAACGATCGAACTGGCCAACGGCCTCTTCGCGGCGATTCTCGAGGCCGGTAGCATCAACTTCCCTGTGATGTATGTCGGAACCAAGCCCGGCAGCAGCGACATACTGCTATCGTCACTCAGCGCATCGGCGCACATGGAAGCCAACACGTGGACGCCGTGGCGCGTCATCATGGTGGCGAAGTCGGCGGCCGAATTGCTCGAGCACGATTACCTGCAACTGAATCTCAACCGTCCGCAAGCTATCGCGGACACGCAGTGGATCAAACCGGGCACAGCCATACGCGAGACCTCGCTGACTACCGCGGGCGCCAAAAAGCTCATCGACTATGCCGGCACGCACGGCATCCAGTACATCGGCTTCGACGACCACTGGTACGGCGCGGAAGACATACCTCACGGCGACGCCACGCATGAGCGTACGCGCGATGATAACGGTAAGCCCGTCCCACCGCTCAACATTGCCGAGGTAGCCGCGTACGGCAAAGCGCACAACGTTGGCCTGATCGTGTACGTGGATCGCCGTCAGTTGTTCAAGCAGCGCGATATTCTTTTTCCCCTCTATGAAAGCTGGGGCGTGGCCGGCGTAAAGGCCGGCTTTGTCGACGTTGGTACGCAAGCCAATACAGCGTGGATAACGGAGACCGTTCGAAAAGCTGCCGAGCATCATCTGGTGCTGGACATCCACGACCAATATCGAACCACCGGATACACGCGTACATTTCCGAACCTGCTCACCGTGGAAGGTGTACGTGGAAACGAGCACTTCCCGACCGCGGAGCACAACGCCACGCTTCCATTCACGCGCTTCCTCGCTGGGGCGGCAGACGTCACGATCTGCTACTTCGACAAGCGGCTCAAGAATACTCACGCGCACCAGATGGCCATGTCCGTAGTTGCCTATAGCCCGCTGCAATGGATCTTCTGGTATGACTCGCCAGCCAGCATGCACAACGAGCCCGAACTCCCCTGGTTCGAGAATCTGCCAACCGTCTGGAACGAGACGCGCGTGCCCGCAGGCGAGATCGGCAAGTACGCCGTTCTGGCGCGGCGTAGCGGCACATCCTGGTACGTTGGCGCAGTCACGAACTCCGAAGCGCGAACCGTTCCGCTCGCGCTGAACTTCCTCAAGGGTGACGGAACGTTCACAGCGACGCTCTACCGTGATGATCCCAGCGTGGACACGGCAACGCACGTTGCCGTCGAGAAACGCACGGTGACAAAGAACACGGTCATCGATCTCGTGATGCCCGCTAACGGTGGGTTCGCGATCAAAATTGTTCCAGCAGGGAAGGACTAGTTCACGATGACATGGACGCGCCGAAAGTTCCTCGCCTCCACCGGTGTTGCCGCTCTTTCCGCCACCGTGCCCGTATCCGCAGAGGGAATGCAGAGACTCGCTCCCGCACCACGAAAGAACCCCGTCGACGCAGCCATGGGCGTTCTGCAACGTACCTTAGGCGCGGAGAATGCTGCACGCTTCACGCTCTCCCTCACTGCTGCAGAAGGCGATAAGGAAGTCTTCGAACTCTCCGTCCAGAGCAACCGCGTTCACGTCGCGGGAAGCACGGCGGGAGCTATCGCGCGTGGCGTCTACACATGGCTACGCGAAAGCGGCAGCGGCACGGTCACCCGGAGCGGTTCGCGCGTGGATATACCCGCGACGCTTGCCGACACAGCCAAGCGCCGCGTCGTCTGCCCCTATAAGTTCACGCAGTTCTACAACCCATGCACCTTCGGCTACACGATGCCTTTCTGGGACTGGGCGCGATGGGAGCGGGAGCTCGACTGGCTTGCTCTGCATGGTATCAACATGCCACTGGCGCTGGATGGGCAGGAAGCCATCTGGCAGCGCGTGTGGGCGGGCCTGGGGCTCACGGACTATGAGATCGCACAGTTTTCTGTAGGTCCCGCCCACCAGCCCTGGCACTGGATGGGCAACATCAACAACTTTGCCGGCCCTAACCTGCAAAGCTTCGTCGATGCCAAGCGCATCCTGCAACGCAAAATTCTCGACCGCATGCGTGAACTCGGCATGAAGCCAGTTGCTCCAGGGTTTTCCGGCTTCGTCCCTGAAGGCCTATTACGTGTCCGTCCTGAGTTGCGTACCTTCACGCTGGCATGGTCTCCCGATCACTATCGCGGCATGCCGCGTACCAGTTGCACCTACATGCTTCATCCGGGTGAGGGGAGCGTTTATCGCGAGATAGGCAAGCGTTTCATCCAGGAGTACAAAACGGAATACGGTGAGGTGAGCCACTACCTCTGTGATGCCTTCAACGAACTGCAGCCCCCCGTCACGCCGACAGGTCGCATTTCAGAACTCGAACAGTTTGGCAAAACAATCTATGAAGGCATTACCGCGGGAGATCCCAACGGAGTCTGGGTGATGCAGGGTTGGCTCTTCACGCATCTCGCGCGCTTCTGGGACGAAGCCTCCGTCGGCGCCTTTGTGAAGGCCGTGCCCGACGATCGTATGGTCATCCTCGACTACGGCAACGATCTCCTGGCAACCAACGCAGGCAGCTACGGCACAGAGCGTTGGCGCAGTCTGCACGGCTTCATGGGCAAGGGGTGGATCAACGGCATGGCCCACGCCTTTGGAGGAAACACAACCGTCACCGGCAATCTGCCTCTTATGGCATCTCAACCTGCGGCGGTGCTGCATGACAAGGCACACGCGAACCTCGTTGGCTGGGGTATTTGTCCTGAAGGCACACAGCAGAATGAAGTCTGCTATGAACTGATGACGGACATGGGATGGAGTGACCAGGCCATCGATCTCGATGCGTGGGTTCCCGCGTACTGCAGGGCCCGCTATGGCGCCGCTCCGGAGGCGATGGTGCAGGCCTGGAAGCTGCTCCGGCAGTCCGCCTACAGCACTCATCTGTGGGGTACGCATCACGCATGGCAGCGCGAACCTGTTCCCACGCCGGTTGCCAAAGGTGTCGATACCAGCGAGCACTTCACGCAGGCGGTCCAACTCTTCGCATCCTGCGCGGACTCGCTGGGCTCTGCCATATTGTTTCGTCACGATCTCATTGAGCTGGTGTCGCAGGTAGCCGGCGGACGCGTCGATCAGTCGCTTGCTCTGGCCGTGCAGGCCATCGACGCACGCCAGTATGAGACAGCACACGGCTACATGGATCGCATCACCTCATGGCTCACGACGGTCGATGGGCTGATGAACACGCGCTCTGACCGCCGTCTCGAGACCTGGGTTGCAGACGCACGCCGGTATGCCCGCAATGATGCAGAGGCGGCCTTTCTCGAATCCAATGGCCGCATGCTCATTACCTTCTGGGGGTGGCCGGAGCTCAGCGACTATGCCTGCCGTCTCTGGTCCGGCCTCACGCGCGACTACTATCTGCCGCGCTGGATCAATTGGCTGAATGCACGTATCGCCAGCGCCCCCCTCTCCACGGAGCTATGGGAGATCACGTGGCTCTCGCGCCCCTACAAGCCATCGAAGCCGATGGAAGTCTCCGATGTCGTGGCCGCCTGCCGCGATCTGTTATCGCGCGTCAACGATTGGAAGGCTTAGCCTTGAAGAACTCCATCACCCGGCGAGACCTGGCGAAGGGAGTCGCGGCTCTGGCTGTGGCTCCACGAAGCGCTATGGCCCTCGATCCCTCGCCGCAGCAGGCGGAGTGGCGACACGTTGCACCAGGCATCTGGCGGGCCACCATTGGCACGCCAGAGCGGTTCACGCCCGTGCGCTGCCGTTCCGTAGCTCCTGCACCCGCTCTGCAATCGATGCCCGCGGGCGCACTCCCATTCGGTGCACTTCAAGGCGATATCGATAGCCGCGGCACGCACATCACGCTGCCGCTTCACCCTGATGAACTCGTCTATGGCTTTGGTCTGCAGTTGCTCTCGTATCAACAGCGCGGCAAGAAGCGCACCATCCGCGTCAATGCCGATCCGAAAGTAGATTCGGGGGATTCGCACGCCCCTGTGCCTTTCTACGTCACGACACGCGGTTACGGAATCCTCGTCGACACCTTCCGGCACGCGGACTTCTATGTGGGTGATGTTTCTCCCAGGCCGAGTGCGCCGCAAAGAAACCAGGACGCGAAGGTCAACCTGCCTGACGATGTGGAGGTGCATGACGCGAGCAAGCAGGCAGCCGTCCGCGTCGAGGCGCCACGTTCAGCAGGAGTGGATGTCTATTGCTTCAGCGGGCCGCAAATGATCGACGCCGTTCGCCGTTACAACCTCTTTTCAGGAGGTGGAGTGGAACCGCCCCGGTGGGGACTTGGCGTGTGGTATCGAGCGGAGACGCATCTCCATGCGGACGCCGTACTGCAACTTGCGCACGAGTTTCGCAACCGGAATATCCCATGCGACGTCCTCGGTCTTGAGCCCGGTTGGCAGACACACTCATACTCCTGCAGCTACAAGTGGGAACCCACGCGTTACCCTGAGCCAGGAAAATTTCTCCAGCAGTGCGCCGCCCTTGATTACAAGGTCAATCTTTGGGAGCACGCCTTCACGCATCCTTCATCGCCGCTCTTTGTCCCATTGCAACCGCACGCGGGCGATACAGCCGTGTGGGATGGGTTGGTGCCGGATTTCGCCGCGGAACCAGCGCGCAAAATCTTCAGCAGCTATCATGCCCAGGAACTCATCGGCGCCGGAGTCGCCAGCTTCAAGCTCGACGAGTGCGACGGATCTGACTTCACCGGGGGATGGTCCTTCCCGGACTTCGCAAAATTTCCGTCCGGCCTCGACGGCGAACAGATGCACGCATGTTTCGGCCTGCGCTATCAGGACGCCATCTGGAGCGCCTTTCGGCAGGCTAAGAAGCCAACCTATGGCCTGGTGCGTTCCAGCGGGGCACTCGCCGCGCCCTATCCATTCGTTCTCTATAGCGATCTGTACGACCATCGTCAGTTCGTTCGAGCGCTTGTAAACTCTGGTTTCTCGGGGCTGCTTTGGACGACTGAAGTCCGTGACGCGGCCACAGAGGAAGACCTCTTCCGGCGTCTTCAGTCCGTCGTCTTCTCACCGCTCGCGCAGGTCGATGCGTGGTACATCACCAACCCGCCGTGGAAGCAGATCAACAAAGAAAAGAACAATCGCAATCAGCTCGCCGAAGGCTGGGAGAGTACCGAAGCGCGCTGCCGCGAGATTCTGCAATGGCGGATCCAGATGTTGCCTTACCTTCAAAGCGCATTCGCGAAATACGCCGCGGACGGCACTCCGCCCTTCCGCGCGCTTGTGCTCGACTTCCCAAACGAACCCGCGCTTAGCAAAGTCGACGATCAATACATGATGGGCGATTCCCTCATGATTGCGCCGCTTTTTGCCAATGAACCCGGCCGCGACATCGTTCTACCGTCCGGCCGATGGCACGACTTCTGGACCGGAGAAACGCATGACGGCGGAACGAAGTTGCATGTTACTTCCGAATACCGCCAGATCCCTGTTTACGTTCGGGGCGATGCCAGCATCCCATGGTCTGCGGTAGCCCGAAGCACGGCGGATCCGGCGAGTAGGCAAATTGTGATGCGAATGTATGGGGCAGCGCGGCAGGAAGCACACAACTCATTGTCCGGGTACACGATCATGGAGTGGAAACACGTTAGCTAGCATCCTGGTCTCTGCAATTGGCACTCCAACGGAATGAACCTCGGGATGAAGGAAGGATCGATATGGGTCTGCGAAGCATCGCAAGTGTGGCAATTCTTTGTGCCGTAACGGTGGCAGGGGTTGCTCAGAAGCCTGAACGAAAGGCGATGGTGGTCGTGATCAGCCTGGATGCGTTTGGGGCGGCGCTTCTGTCTCAGCCGTTGACGCCTGTCCCGACGTTGCATTCTTTGATGAAGAGCGGCAGCTACGCCCGCAGCATGCAGCCTGTGAATCCCACGGTAACCTGGCCGAACCACACCAGTATGGTCACGGGAGTAACCGCGGCGAAGCATGGTTTGATTGCCAATGGCCAGATCACCGGCCAGCGCACGGGCAAAGTGCCGACAGTGGTGTTTCATGCGGATAAAGCGGCGTTGGTGCGTGTCCCGACCGTGTATGACCGGGCCCACGATGCAGGGCTGACCACGGCGGAGATGGACTGGGTGGCGATCGAGAATACGAAATCGATCGACTGGAGTTTTTTTGAGCAACCTGTAGCCAAGTCGGTCCTGCTGCAGGAGATGCTAAAGGATGGCTCGCTGACGCAGGCGGAACTGGATAGCTTCCATCAGGCATCCCAGGCTTATCGAGACCGGCTGTACACACGCGGTGCAACGTATGCCATCAAGCATCATCATCCGAACCTGGTGCTGTTGCACTTACTGGCTCTGGACAGCGCGGAGCATCTGTACGGCTTTGACACGATGGCAGGCACGAACACGGCGGCATTTCTGGACGACCGGGTGAAAGAAGTGGTCGACGCGGTGCGCGATGCGGGGGACCTGGACCGGACGACGTTTCTCATTGTGAGCGATCACGGCCAGAGCAGCGTGCATCACACCGTTGACCCGAACGCGGTGCTGACAGAAGCGGGCATTCCTGCTTCTGAGGCAACGGCGCTGGCTGAAGGCGGGGCTACGTACATTTACGAGACGCATCACTCACCGGATCTGACGGCGAAGATTCGCGCGACGTTCGCTGCGAGTGTGGCTACTGATTCTGTCCCAACGGATGAGGAAATGGCATCGCAGGGATGGCCGAGCCGCAGCGATAACACGACTGCTCCCGACGTGGTGGCCTATGCGAAGGAGGGCTGGACCTTTGGCGGCAGTGGTGGTGCGAACGGTAAGGCTGTCGAGCCGCAAAGAGGGGCGCACGGTTATCCGAATACTCGTCCGTTGATGCAGTCGATCTTCATTGCAAATGGAGTGGCGATCCGTTCGGCAGGGGAACAGCCTTCGTTCCCGAATATCGATGTTGCTGCGACCATCGCCCAGATACTTGGTTTGCCGCAGACGGGGATGGACGGCAAGCCGTTAACAGGAATTTTGAAGAAGTAAGTTCCGGCCCTAATGGATGAAACGGGGCGAACGTTTCATTTGTCGTCGGAGATGTCACGGGCGCGCATACGAGCAAGCCTCCAAGCGCTGAAGGCGCGACATATACCAGCATGGGGCGAAGCCCCATGAAATGAGGAGTAACAGAAGTAGAGCGCTGAAGGCGCGACATATAAACATCCACGGTAGCCCGGTCATTCGCCGCAACCTCTTTGCCGGACGAATCATGGATTTTCGGCGAAATAGCGAGGGCATATGTCGGGCCGTTGGCCCTTTAACACTTTGGTGGGCCTTACATGGGGCTTCACCTCCCCAGCGAGCGAAGAGCAAAGACCGCTCGCCGGGGTCCCCGTTCCGCCCCATGCTGGTATATGCCGCGCCGTTGGCGCTGTTATGTTCCGCCACCGGCGGCAAGGGCCGCACCTAGTCCCCAGATGCAAGGGCTGTTTTTTAGTAGGAACATGGACTTCACGATCACCCATCGCTCCGCAGTATCAAGGGATTGCTCTAGTGCGCGATGATCTGTGTTTCACTGCGCCCGCCATCGGAACCGCCTGAAAATTTGAAGGCGGTTGTGGTGGCGCCGAGCGTCACGGTGAGATTGAGCTCCGTGCCTAGAGGATTGGACGCAGTCATCTTTGTGACATTGCCTTCGTGACGCATAAGCAGCAACACCGGCGCGCTCACATGCAGAGCACCCATGGGGGTTTCAAGAGATCCACGCTGGTAGAAGACCGCCATCACGGTCCTGTTATTGCCGGTGGCGATACCCTGGACATCCGCACGATTTGCAAGGATGCGTACGGTAGGCGAGACAGCTTCTTCCTGTGCCGCCTTCATGCCCCCCGTGGGAAACACAACGTACTCATACTGGCCGTTGCGGGGGGTGACACCGTGGTCCAAGGTCAGGCGGAAGACAGGTATTGTCACCGGAGTGCTGGGGCCTGTACCGATATCGGACCATCGCCCGGTCTGCGGGTCCGATCGCACATCACACTTCGCAGCCGATGCGATGAGATAGCCCGTGCCATCGTGCGCGACAAGAAGACGGCCATCCGGCAAACGGTTTTGCATGACATCGCCTTGCAGCCGGCTTTGTTCGATCGTCGTTACGACCGCAGCCTCGGGTTGGCAGACAGCATCACCCATTTGAATCCCTGCGCCCAGCGCTATGTAAAGATGATCCAGGAAGAACCAGGACTTCTTCGCCCCGAGAGAACCACGATCCAGGATCATGGCAGCCGCGCCGTAGGTACCGTCTGAGACTTCACCCGCGAACGGTGACCGGCCCATCTGACCAATGGATTGTGGCTCGCCGGTTACGGGAACCCCGTTCATGTCGGTGCACTGCACAGCGGTGGTGCCGGGAATCTGGTTCCAGTTCCAAACCGGAAAGATGCCGGTGTATTCCTGGCCGCTTTTGTAGAGCAGGCTGGCTCCATCCGCGAGATGCACCGAGCGCATACCTTCGCCGTTCAGAGTCTCTTCATTCTTGCTGCGTGTGGAGAGCATGCGCACGGACACGGCATACCCAGCCCGTTTCTGCACGATCAGGTCAGAATCCCAGAAGGCGCGATTACCCGCAACTTCGTCGCTGCCGGTCCCTGAAGCCAACGCTGTTGCGAAGCGCTGATACTCTGTCTGCCGCGGAATCGGGAGCGCGGCCAGCGACCGCACCACGCGGAGAAAGCCGGCGTTCGTGTGTGCCGATCCGGTTTCGCCCCGGCGTGTAATCTCGCGGCCGCGCGCCAGGAAGTCGAAGACCCCGGCCCGCATCATCCACTGTTCGCCGTCGAGCATGAAGTGCGAAAAGACATCCAGGACCTGCGGTGGCGCCTGAAACGAGGTGTTCCACGAGAGCACCAGCTCACGGCCCACGTCGCCTGCGAAGGAGAAACCATAACCTCCGGAATAGAGCTGCGCGCCGTGCTGATGAAAGGATCCATCCGCCTCAATGCCTTCGCCCGGCTTGCCATTGGGAAGCCACAGCGGTGCGATGCGGACTTCCTGGTAGAGGCGAGCAAAAGCTTCCTGCACGAGTGCGGTGTCCTGATTGAGAAGGCCGCGCATGAGCTGGATGTCGACGCCCCATACCAGGTTCTGGCCTGTCCACCTGCTCCAGTTCGCGCGTTGCAGGACCTTTGTCACGTGGGACACATCGCCGGCGTCAAGCAGCGGTTGGAGAAGTAAGGCAGCATGACCGACGGCCTTGGGCGCTCCAATTTCGTTCCACCACCAGTTCGGATTGTGAAGATCCTTCGTTAGCCAGCAATGTAATGCGCGAAGCGCAGCTTGATCGAGCGCGGGATCGGCGGAGTGTTGCCGCCTCAGGAGAGACGTCGCGGCCGCGAGTGTGTCCAGGTTTCCGAGATGGTCGCCGGCACGCCACTCGGAGGCATGCTGGTCGCCATAGTCAACATTCGTCCAGCAGCCATCTGTCTGCTGGGACGCGGCTAAGGTGCGGGCCTTCGTCACCATGCCCCCGTCTGATTGCCCCGCCTCCCACCTTTCCCAATTCGCGCGGACTGCGGCGAGATCAGTCTTCGTATCGCCAGGCGGCGCAGTGTGACCGGGAACGGTTGCACCCATGAAGGCGAGCAACAGGAGGAAGGATCGGTATGAGGGCGAGCTCAATGGCATGGGAAATGCTTCGGCCTCTATTCGGATGGCAAGTTGATATGATTTCGAATTTGCCTCAGCGAATCGCTATGGAGAATGTACCGATCGGAAGATCGGCTCCGTTTGCGACGTAACTGGTGACGGTGCCCTTCCAGCCGTACCGGACGATACGAGGGTTCGGGACAGTGGCCGCCTGAACGACGATCGTCGTTCCATCGATAGAAGCCGTCGCTGGGACGAACTTGCCGTCATCACCTGCAATTTCAAAGTCGCCGAGCGTTCCTGAAACTGCGTGGAGTCCCTCGGCGTGCTGCAACCAGACGTGGGCCTGGCCAGATTCGCTGGTTGCGTAAATGGGTGTCGGAGATTCCGAAGCGATGGATTCTCCGTAGACCTGCGAACGCGCGAGCAGCGCGAGACGATGGCCCACGGTCTGCTTGTCCGGCGGATGGATATTGCCGTGGAGCCCAATATCAAGCGTGACGGCCATGCCGGTGTGAGGAACAGTTTCGGCAACGAGGCGCTGCTGGTCGCGCGTGGTGCCCCAGGTGGCATCGTTGCTGCCGAAGCTGGAGATCTGCACGAACAAGAAGGGGAACGGCCCCTGGTTCCATTGCGTGCGCCAGTCCTGAATCATCGAGCCAAAGACGCGGCTGTAGTTGGGCGCGCGAAGTACGGCGGCGTCGGCCTCGCCTTGATACCAGATGGCGCCCTTGATGGTGAAGCGGGTATAGGGCGCGATCATGGCGTTATAGAGGGTGGCGGGCGCCCAACTGCCGGCGTGGTCATTGGGAATGCGCGGGTGTTGTGTGGCGGCCTTGCCCGCAGCTTTGGCGGCTGCATCTTCGACTGCGTATTGCGCTTTGAGCTTGTCCGCGAAGCCCTGATCGCGGGCGATCAGGGCGGCATCCGTGAGGACGGAGGTGAGGTCGAAGTAGGCGATGGCGTCAGAGCTCATCCAGGCATGCGCGGGCGTACCGCCCCATGTGGAGTCGATGATGCCGATGGGAACGTGTTCTTTCGCGGAGATTTCTCGGGCGAAGAAGTAGGCGACTGCGGAAAAATTGCTCGCAGTATCCGGCGTGCAAAGCGTCCAGCTCGCGTCGGTATCCATCACGACGGCAGCGGAGGTGCGGCGCGGCTGCAGTATCTGGCGAATGTTCGGCTGCGTCGCATGGGCGATTTCGTCGGCGCCGTTTTGCAGCGGAGCGCCATTGAAGCCTTTGAGTGGGAACTCCATGTTGGACTGGCCGGAGGCGACCCAAACGTCACCGACGAGGATGTCGGTGCGCTCAACGGCTTGTGGCTCCCCTGCTCCCTGTGCCGCAAGTTTGTAGGGGCCGCCGGCTGGTTCCGGTTTGAGCCAAAGCTCCCAGTAACCGACCGTGTCTGCAACGGCGGCGGCCTTTTGGTTGTGGAAGCGCACCTCTACTTGCTCTCCGCCGGTGGCCTGACCCCAGATGTGGATGGGCGCTTCGCGTTGAAGGACAGCGTGGTCGGAGAAGAGGGAAGGCAGCGTTACCTGGGCTTGCAGTGAGGCGGCACAAAGCAGCGCGGCAGGAACAATGAGGCGGCGAAGATGCATGTTTTCTCCCAGTGGGCTAGGCGGTATTGGAAGCGTCGAGGGTTTCGTCGCGTTCGAGAGTGTTGGTGAAGAGCGATAAGTTGGAACGCAGGACAATGTGCGGCGCAAGGCGCGTGACCGTCGCAGGTGGCTCGCGGCCGTCGAGGCTTTGGCGCAATGCTTCGAAGGCAAGCCGGCCCTGCGTGAACGGGCGCTGGTAGAGCGAAGCGGAAACCTGGCCGTTGTCGATGAGCGAGGCAAGCTCCGGGAAGAGATCGGTGGCGATGACGCGGATGTTGCGGCCGGTGCCGGCTTCACGGAGAGCGCGTAATACGGGGAGACTGTTGGCGGTGTTGATGTAAATACCGCGCAGGCTTTTCTGCGTTTGCAGCAGGTTCATCGCGCTCTTGAAAGCTTTCTCTTCGGACTCGTGGGTTTCGATGACGGGGAGCAGCGTCAGGTGGCTGGAGAGCGTCGCGAGTGTGCCCGCGAAGCCTCGCAGTTTCTCGGCATGGTCTTCGACCTTGAGCGAGCCGGTAAAGAGCGCGACAGCGCCAGGTTCGCGGACAAAGTGTCCGAGCAGTTCGGCGGCGATGTCACCCGAGACCAGGGAGTCGGCCGCGATCGAGGCTGTGCGCGTAAGGCGCGAAGAGTCGGTGGCGACGAAGATGACAGGTTTGCCTGACTGCGCGGCAGGGCGCGTGATTTCGGACATGCGCTCGGCTTCGGCAGGGGCGAGGATCAGGCCGTCGAAGCGCTTCCAGTCGGCAGCCTTGATGGCTTCCACGTCACCTTCGCCGAGGCGGGGATAGCTGTGAAACTCGAGGCGGACGTTCTCGCCGGCGTGTTCTGCCGCGGCGCGGATGCCGTCGCGGAGTGTGTCGAAAAAGAAGGAGACTTCTTTAGGAAGGAAAATGCCGAAGTGGAGGCGTCGATTGAGTTTGAGGTTGCGTGCCGCGGTGTTGGGCTTGTAGCCGAGCTTCGCTGCCGTCTTGAGGACGCGGTCGCGCGTCTTGGGGCTGATGCCGGGCCGGTTGTGCAGCGCACGGTCGACGGTGCCGATGGAGACGCCAAGCGCGTTGGCGATGTCGTGAATCCCTGCGGGCTTGAAATCCTGTCCTGAGCTCATGCCACGACCATCATAGAGCCAGGTTGCGCACTGGCTTCGAAGGGGGTCGCCCCCTGCGGATCATCCCAGTGGTAGGGCTGCGTTTCGCCGCTCCAGCGTGTGGGGGCGGCTGTTTCCATCCAATCGAGCGGGACGCTCTCTGAGCCAGACGCGGTGCCCCGTTCGGTGCAAAGCGCGAAGGCTTCACGGACGGCCGCTTTCTGTTCTACGCCGAGCGCGGATTGTGTGGCGGAGATGAGCAGCGTGGTGCCGGTGGACGCAACCAGGTGCAGCCATTGCCGAGTGAAGGACCACGGAACCTGTTCGGTGATGGGGACGATGTCGGGATCGACACAGAAGAAGGCGCCGAGTTGAGGCAGGCGGAAGGGAAGGGTATTCACGCCGCAGCGGCGCGTGCGTTCCCACTCGCGCCCGCTGACGTCATCGCCGATGCGTGATGTGTCGAAGAGGCCAACCGAGAGGTGGCCAATGGTGTTGCATCCCTGGATGACGGTGTCGTTGCCCGCGGTGCGGCGCAGATCTTTGTAGAAGCCGGTGATGATTTCGGCGTTCGTGCGGGTACGGTCGTGGAAGTGCCAGTGGCCGGTGGTGGGACTCGGGCCCATCTCGTTGCCCCACATGCCGAGCATTTCGAAGGTGGTGAAGTCGTGCTTGAGCAGGCGGTAGCCCCAGCCGGTAGCTTCTGACACAACAGCAAGGGCGGCGGCATTCGCTTCGGGGATGGTGGGGTCGTAGGCGAGCGTGGATTGGCGGTTGACGCGCCAGCCCCAGCGCTCGGTCGGCAGCAGAAGGTTTTTGGCGGTAGTTTCGGGCGCTCGCAGAGGGCGGATCCATAGGCCCGGAACGGTTCCAACCTTGCCAATTTGCTGCGCGAGAGCGGCCATGTCCGGAAAGGTACGGTGATCCTGGTAGCCATCGTCGATGACGGTGAATGGGCGAACGGCGGAGGGGGCGAGTTCTCGCGCGAACTCGGCGTCGCGAAGAATGTTTTCCGGTTTGTTCTTGCCGTACGCGTAATACCAGTCGTTGGTGCCGATCATAGTGCGGACGTTCATTCCGCCGCGCTCGCCCGGAACTGCAATGCTTCCGGCCATGCGGCGGCAGAGCTGTCGCGCTGTTTCGAACGTGGAAACGGGTGCCCGGGTTGTGATGGTCACAATTGACGCAGCGTGTAGCTGGCGCTCCCCGAGAGAGACGCCGTTGCCACCGTTGCGTGTATCGAGCCAGAGCGAAATGCCTTCGCGGTCCACCTGCCAGAAAGCCAGACTGTCTGCGCCCGCCATGACACCGAAGCCGCGGGTTGTGCTGCCGGAAGCGACGAGGCAGTACCAGGGCAGTATGCGCTCAGGCTGAATGGGGAGCCACTCCAGTTCTCCATAGCTGCGTTCCCAGGCGTCGCCCAGAATTTTCACTTCCGGCGAAAAACGCAGCGGCCAGCGAATATGAATGCGTTGTAGCGGCTCAGCAGGAGAGGACACCAGAACGTCGATCCTGTCCGCGGAGTCGTGCAGCGTGATTTCCACGCCGGGGCTACTCCACCGCTCGCCGCTGCGAACAAGGTTGCGTTCCTGCTGGTGGTCGTCGCCGGTAAAAGCCCGCACGGACATGGGCTGTCCGAAAATCAGTGGTTCGCGAGAACTCATTGCCCTGGCAATCCCGGGCACCGCAAGCGTCATCGAGCAGGCACCCCAGCGGAGGAAGCTGCGGCGGTCGAGTGACGGCGACCTCTCCGCGCCATTTTCACGTGGTTGTGAAACAGCGCCGTTTACCGGCTTTGTCGAAGCCTCGTTTGACATGTCGGGGTGAAGTGTATCAAGATTTTTGGAAGTCGGTAACGTACACGTAAAAATCGAGCAAATGCTGCACACAGACCCTTCCCTCGCTGACTATCCCGGCTCT
>DASYEV010000100.1:0-11482 GCA_036498835.1 Acidobacteriaceae bacterium
CAGCCAATCCGGAAAACGGTCACACCGGAGATCCCCGACAAGCTCTACTTCCGGATCGGGGATGTGGCGCGCCTGTGCGAAGTTCCCGCCTATGTGCTGCGTTTCTGGGAAACTGAGTTCCCGCAACTGAAACCAAACAAAGGCGGCACGGGGCAGCGGCTGTATCGCAAGCGCGACGTGGAAATGGCGTTGCGTATCAAGAGCCTCCTTTACGACCAGGGCTACACCATCCCGGGTGCCCGTCAGGTATTCAAAACCGAAGTCAAGGTCAAGGAGTCGGCTGCGGTGGCCGCGGCGGAGCCCGCGCCGGTCGAGATGCCTGCTCCATTCCTCGCTCAGGTGGCTACACCGGTTGTGGACTCCGGAGCCGCATTGCGGCGCAATGCGCAGTTGCGCGGCCTTCGTGACGAAATGCAATCCCTGTTGAAGCTGCTTTCGAAACCTGCGGCTGCCGGGGTGGTAGCTGCCGGCAAGGCCAAGCCCTCGAAGCAGCCGGAAGAGACCAAGGTTCAATCCATGCGTCCGCGGCTGGTGGTGGAGCCGAAGCCGGCTCCCAAACCAGAGCCCTCGCGGATGCAGATCGCCCAGCGCGACCTGTTTGCGTTCGATAGCGGCGACAGCCCCGAATGACGGCTGTTCCCGATGCCGGTGGGGCGCCATCCCCGGCCGGTTCTTCTTTCTTCCGCACCGGCTCCAGTCAAAGCGCAAAACATGCCGCGTTGATCCTGATGGCCTCGAACCTGCTGTCAGGCGTCCTCGGCCTGGTGCGAACCAAGTACATCAATCACATCTTCGGCGCAAGCCCGGCAATTGACGCCTACAACGCGGCGTTCCAACTCCCGGACATGATCTCGTACTTCCTTGTCGGTGGAGTCGGCTCCGCAACACTCGTCACGATGCTGACGCGGTTTCGCGAGAAGGGAGATGTCGAAGGCGAAGACCGCACGCTGAGCGCCGTGCTGAACGCCATGCTCGCCGTGCTGGCGGTGGCCATCGTGCTGGCGGAATTTTTGGCGCCGCTGTACACCCGCATCATGTTTCCGCTCTTCGATCCGGAACGAGCGGCGCTCTGCACAAAGCTCACCCGCCTTCTCTTGCCGGGCCAGATCTTTTTCTTTGCCGGTGGAGTGTTCGGCGCTCGTTTGCTGGCACGCAAGATTTTTCTCTACCAGGCAGTCACACCGCTGATTTATACGCTGGGCATCATCGTTGGAGCGGTGACATTAAGCGGACGCATCGGCGTGTACTCTCTGCCCGTGGGCGTGCTGCTGGGTGTGGCGTTAGGTCCAGGCCTGCTGACGGCAGTCGGCGCCTTTCGCAACGGTCTCCACTACACCCCGGTGTTGAGCCTTCGGCATCCCGCGTTTCTGGAATGGCTGCGTCTGAACCTGCCGTTGATGCTGGGCTTTACGGTGGGTATGGCGGACAAGTGGATTCTGGCCTACTTCGCATCCGCGGATGTAGGCGGCATATCGAGACTGACCGTTGCCAAAAGCCTGTTTAATGCGCCGCTGGGAGTGATTGGCGCGGCCGCGGGTGCGGCCTCGTTGCCATTCTTCGCCAGTCTGCATGCCCAGGGCAGGGAGTACGACTTTTCCAACTCCGTGGGCCGCTCAGTTTCACGTCTGCTTGCGGCCGGTGCTCTCGTATCGGCATGGATGATTGCGTTGGCGCCCTGGCTTTTGGATCTATTCCGTGGAGGCAAGTTTCACCGTGGCGATGCCGCGGAAACTGCGCAGTATTTCGCAATTTTTGCGGTCACGCTCGGGATCTGGTCCGCGCAAGGAATTTATGCTCGGGCCTTCTACGCGGCCGGTAATGCGCGCACGCCTTTGATTGCCGGCACCATCATCACCGTGCTCAGCCTGCCGGTGTATTGGGGCCTGTTTCAGATGATCGGGACCACGGGTCTTTCGTATGCGAGTGACATCGGCATGACCGCGTATACCGTGGCCCTCGCCGTGCTGCTGCATCGCAAACGTTTGGTGAGCCTGTTGGATTTGGAGTTCGGTGAACTCGGTCGCGCGATCGTAGCTTCCGTTGCCGCCTATGGAGCTGCGGCAGTGCTTGTGCACCTGCTGCCGCCGGTGACGAGCCACAACGGCGACTTCTGGATCCTTGCTGCAGGAACCGTCATGTGGGGAGTGGTTGCGGCTGGTGTGTTACTGCTGACGAAGTCCAAGCTGCCGCAACAGTTGCTTCGGCGCAAGGCGTAGAGGGTTATGGGTAGGCGATTGGAGCGTAACCTCAACTGTCATTGGGCCGATGCACAGGTGGTTTCGTGCGGAGGAAACCTACACGGTAGAAATCAACTCAAGCGCCAACGGCGCGACGCTATACCAGCCAAGGGCGAAGCCCTAGGTCCAGTTCGTAAAGAACCAAGAGGTCTGAAGGACCGATCTATATGCAGACGAATAGGTCGGGCCTTCAGCCCTCGACCTCTGTGCGCTTCTTACCTAGGGCTTCGCCCTAGGCTGGTATAGAACGCGCCTTCAGCGCTTTACAGTGTTTGCGGCCCTACGTTTGTAGGCAGAATGTGTCCAGGTTCCCTAGCCGTTCTTCGCGTCTTCGTATTCTTCGTGCCATGCAGTCTGGATGGCTTCGAGCAGGCCTTCGTTGGACTTCGTGGGGTCGCCGATAAAGCCCGGCAGTTCCGTCACCCACTTGTGCATGTCGGTGAAACGCACGGTGTACGGATCGAGATCCGGAAATTTCTCCTGCAGTTGAATGCCAATCTCCAGGGTGTCGTTCCAGTTAATTTCGCGCGCCATGATGTCTCCTGACTGCAGTGTACGAGAGCCGGCCGATCAGGCGTAGAGGATGACCGTAAGCCTGCGCGGACCGTGGACACCGCGTATGCGGGTCATCTCGATATCCGAAGTCGCCGAAGGGCCGGAGATGGTGGTGATCGGCCGCCGTGTCTTGCCATCGATGGTTTCGAGTGCCTCAGGAAGAACTTCTACAACCTGGTCGCGGCGCACCAGACAGATGTGATGGTCGGGGAGAAGCGTGATCGCGCGGCGCCCCTGTGCGCCTCCATGCAGCAGGAAGATCGTGCCGCTGGCAGCTACGGCTGTTTCGCACGTGGTCAACACAGCTTCTGCTTCTTCCATGACGGGGATGGGAAGCGCGTGGTCTGGCTGGAATTCGAAACCTTCCGGCAGCCACGTAGCGGGAAACTCGGGAGCGATGAGGACATGCGTCTCGTTCGCGTGCCGCAGGACTCCGGCAATCGCTTCCGGTAATTCCGCTTCGCTCTCAATCTGTACGATCTCGGTGTCGTAGTCGATCAAGCGGTCGAGGAAAAGCTCCAGCCGATCGTGGGCACTCCGTTCACCCACACGCCGAAACGTACGAGCGATGGCTGCGTGGTTGGCTTCGGGAGAATCGGAAGCTTGCGGCAACACCGCGCGAATACGCGCCAGCATGGCGTCGCGAGCGGACGGGGTGGAACTCACGCAGCACCTCCGGTCGTTGGAGCGGGCCCTGTGGGTTTGCTCCGTTCGCGAGCCTTCCACCAGTCGCGGAAACTTCGCTGCGGGATAGGACGAAGATCGCGAAACTGTGTCCAGCCGCCGGCCATGCCGGGCAGACCAGTCAGTTGGCCGTTGTGTTTGAAGAGGCCCTGTCCGGTACGCGCCACACGTTGCGCAGCCTCGTAGCGGCGTGTACTGCCGAAGGCCAGTGCTGCGGCCTGCATGCCAAGGTTCTCCGCGGAGAACGCTCCACCCAATGTCTTCTGTTCTTCGCGAACGACGCGCCCGCGAAGATGAATCAGGATTTCAGGGATGTTGATCTTGACCGGACAGACTTCATAACAGGCTCCGCAAAGCGTGGAGGCGTAGGGAAGCGAACGCGAGTGTTCGAGTGATTGCAGTTGCGGCGAAAGGATCGCGCCGATAGGCCCGGAATAGATGGAGCCGTAGGCGTGGCCGCCGGTCTCGCGGTACACAGGGCAGGCATTCAGGCATGCTCCGCAACGAACGCAGGCCAGCGTCTCGCGTTCGATCTCTTCATGCAGCAGCTTGCTTCGACCGTTGTCCAGCAGGATGACGTGGAAGGCGCGCGGTCCATCACCCGGCGTGACGCCGGTCCAGAGCGAGTTGTAGGGGTTCATGCGCTCGCCGGTGGCCGAACGCGGCAGAAGCTGCAGAAACACTTCGAGGTCGGCGAACGTGGGAACGACCTTTTCGATACCCACCAGCGTGATCAGCACCTCGGGCAGCGTGACGCACATGCGCCCGTTGCCTTCGGATTCCACCACGCAGACGGCGCCGCTTTCAGCGACCAGGAAGTTCGCTCCGCTGACGCCAATCTTGACGTTGAGAAAGCGGTTGCGAAGATAGCGGCGAGCCGCGTCCGCAAGGTCTTCCGGGTTTTCCGTCAGGTCGTCGCGATGCATCTTCTGACGGAAGATATCGCGGATCTCCACGCGGTTCTTATGCAGCGCAGGCACAACAATGTGCGAGGGCTCATCGTTGCCCATCTGCACGATCATGTCGGCGAGATCGGTTTCAATGGGTGTGAAGCCGGCATGCTCCAGCGCCACGTTCATTTGGATCTCGTCCGAAGTCATGGTCTTGACCTTGATGACTTCGCGGCCCAGGCCTTCATTCGCATACTGCTGCAGCAGGCCGATGGCGATGGCGTTGGCTTCATCGGCATCGCGCGCCCAGTGAACCTTGCCCCCTGCGGCCTGGCAGTTATGTTCGAACTCAAGCAGGTAGTGATCCAGATGCGTCAGCGTGTGCGCTTTGATGGCGCTGGCAGTGTCGCGAAGCTGCTCCCAGTCGGGCATCTCGCTGACGCGCAACGCGCGTTTGTTGCGGATGACGTCGGTGGCGTGACGCACGTTGCGGCGCAGTTGATCGTTGGCCAGAGCCGACTTCGCGGCCTTCGGAAACGCGGCTGCCGCGGACGTCTTTCCAACGCGAACACTCATTGAGCCGCTCCTGTGAAGGCGAGAATCTCCGCAAGGTGCATGGTGCGGACCGCCGAGCCTGCGCGGTGCAAGCCGCCGTAGATCTGCATCAGGCAGGAGTTGTCGAGCGCCGTGACGACTTCCGCTCCGGTCTGGATCACGCACGCATCTTTCTCGCCGAGCATGGCAGCGGAAACGTCCGCGTTCTTCACGGCGAACGTGCCTCCGAAACCGCAGCACTGTTCCTTGTTGGGCAGGTCGATGCAGGTCAGGCCACGGACTGCGCGCAACAGCTTCATCGGCGCATCGCCAACGTGCAACATGCGCAGCGAGTGGCAGGAGGGATGATAGGTGACGGTGTGTGGAAAGGTAGCGCCGACATCTTCCACGCCGAGCCGGTTGACCAGCAGTTCGGAGAACTCGAAGACGCGGGGCAGAAGGCTGCGCACATCTGCCAGAAAAGCCTGGTCGTTTTCCGCTTCGGCGATCATTTCGTAGTGTTCGCGCATCATCGCCACGCAGGAAGCAGAAGGCACGCAAACGGCTTCGGCATTGCCGAAGATCTCGACGAAACGGCGCACCAGGGGAACGGCTTCGCAATGATAGCCCGTGTTGTAATGCATCTGCCCGCAGCAGGTTTGTGCGAGCGGGAACTCGACCGTGTGACCCAGGCGTTCCAGGACGTGGGTCGCCGCGATTCCGGTTTGCGGGAACAGCGTGTCGTTATAACAAGCGACGAAAAGAGCGATGCGCAGACGATATCTCCGAAACGGCGTGACGTCCGCGTTTGGGAACACGAGGACGTCCGGACGAGGAACCACCCTAGGATAAATCTCCGCGAGAAGTAGGAAAGTGCCAGGGAATTGGCGAGCTCGAAATTGCTCTATTGGATTACGTGGAGGGTCTGGAGAAACTTGAGCGAGTCCAATTCGACCCGCTGGTTTTCTTCCGGCGTCCATTTGCCGTGGCCGCCGCCGGGCACGGTATCGAACTGATTTTTTATCCCTGCGGCATCCAGGTCTTTCTTCTTTTCAAGGTCGCTCTGGTAGGGCACGACAGGGTCGGCGTCGCCGTGCGCGAAGAAGACCGGAGGAATGCCCTTACGAACATAGGTCGAAGGCGACATGGCGTGCTCTTTCGCAAGCAGGGAAGGCTGGGGATCAGGGCCCATCCAGCGCGCGACCGACGGACTGGGAAAGGTTCCGGTCGCATTGGCTTCCAGGTGGTATGGCCCGTAAAAGTCGAGCACGGCCGCGATATGCGGTTGCGTCTTACATGCAGGCAGATCGATCTCGTTGGCGGCGGGCAGAACTGCAGCCATCAGGGCAAGATGTCCACCCGCGGAGGTGCCGTAGGTGACGACGCGCGATGTGTCGAAATGATAGGCGGCCGCATTGCGCACAATCCAATTGAGCGCGCAGCGCACATCCTGAACCGCGGCGGGCGCAGGCGCAACATCGACCAAACGATACTCGACATTGACCACCGTAAAGCCAGCAGCCAGCCAAGGCTTGAAACCCTGCCAACTCGCCGGGCGCTCGCCGTGATTCCAGGCGCCACCGTGCATGTAGACCAGTACCGGCGACTTCGCTCCGGCGGAATTCTGAAAGACGTCCAGAACCTGTGATTTAGGCGCGAAACCGGGAGCGTCCGCGGGGAAGTAGACAATATTCCGCGCCTCGATGGGTGCCGGAACTTTGCTCCAGTTTGCCGGGTCCATCCAGTTCGCTGACACCTGTGGATTTGCCGGGAGCGTTGCCAGCAACAGAAGCGCGGGAATCAGGGCGAGCCGGATGCAGCGCATCTTGGCCGCCGGCTTCACCATGTCAGCGTCCAGTGGAAGTCTTCATGGGTTACGGGCTGATCGGTCGTCACGACGACGCGTTCGCCGCGCGGTTCGGGCGTGCCTTTGTCGACCGAGCCCGGCCGGCCTGGGCCCATCACAACGTTGGCCTCAGCCTTGGCGGCGGCAGGCGACGAAGAAGCTTCGCTTGCGTGCAGCACAATGCCATGAACATCGGTTGTAAAGGTATCCTTCGCGACCTTCTTGAATGCCGCATCGGTGTGCAGCACTTCGGTCAGGTGTTCAGGCCTGGAGGTTTCGATGGTGTCGGAGACGCGAATTTCCCCAGCCTTAGACATCTGAATGTGGCGGGTGAAGCGCGTCAGGCCGGTTGCAGGATCGTAGGCGCCCGCACCTTCGCCGGTCAGGTCAAAGCCTTCGCGGCTTAGTTTCACATCGGTGAGACGCACGCTGTTGAGCCGGGCATAGTCCATGCCTGCCCAGGCATCGTGACCGCCTTCCTTGCCCTGTCCGTGTCCGTCCACGAGCAGGGTATTGTGCTCGACGGTGCGTGGCACGCCCGCATAACCGGAATCGCCGGTCAGATATTGGCCATGGGCGAAGAGGATGAAGCTGTTCACGTCGGGATGGACGTGTCCCTGTTCCATGTGGAAGTCGGGATATTTCAGCGCGCTGGCCTCGGTGTGATGGCCTTCCGGGGGGCCGCACTTGAACGCAAACGCCGTCGCGTCGGCATTCCAACTTGAACGCCAGAAGGCAACATCATGATCTTCAAAGCGATGGTAGGGCGGCAGCTTCGTAATGGACTCAGCGGGGAGCGCGTCATCATGCCAGACCAGCGTCCACCACGGCTCCTGGCCGGTGTGTCCCTGCGACTTCATCCAGTCGGCAACACCCTGGATCTCGCTGGAATGAAAACGCGCCGCCAGATCATAGAGGATGTTGTAGTTCGATTCGAGATGCCCGTTGGGATGCGAGCGTTCATAGTCTTCGCCCTGGCGCGCGCGGGTGATGGGCCCTTCGAAGACGTCGCCGAAGTCGAACATGAACTCACCGCCCGGCAGCAGCGCATGCGCGGCATAGAGGTGGGTCTGCCTGAGTCCCGGTTGATCGAAGAGATCCTCGCCGGTGGCGTGCCGCTGCGCATCGAGGTAATGGATGATCCACGGCGTTGCGAAAATCCAATACTCGTAGCCTTCGTAGTAATAGCCATCGCGTGAATAGGTAGCCAGCACGCGGTCGAAGATTGCACGCGACAGCGCCGCCCACTGCTTCGCTTCCGGCACTTCGCCGTAGACGGCATACGCTGCGACACCGAGCCCGGACATCGGGATGAACGTATGGTTCTGCGAGTACGCGTATGCACGGCCGGGCTTGGGGGCGAAGTACTGATAGAGCAACTCACCGTGACGCGCGAGCGTTGCACGGTACCTGGCGCGTTCTGCTGACGACAGATCGTTGTAAAGCAGGTCGTAGGCTACGCCCATGCCGTAGAGCAGATGCCCCGCGGCGAGGTCTGTATTCGGCTTGGAGAAGGCGTAGCCCCAGATGTCATAACTGACCGCGGCGTCCATGTACTTTTTCGTCGCGGCAAGGATCTTTGGATCTCGCTCGATGGCATAGGCAAACGCGCCTTCGGCAATCGCGAATGCGACATCGTTCTGCGCGCGGCGCTTCTCCGCGGGAGGTGGCGGCGGGTCGCCGCCAAACACGCGCAGGTGGGCGAGTTCCTGCTTCCATTCGGCGGCGTGATGCGTGTGAATCTTGGTGCGAAGCGCATCAATCTCGGCGCCAGTGAAATACACGCGCGGATGCACATTGGCCAGCACCGGCTTCACCGAGGAAGGCAGTGTCTTCATCTCGGCCAGCAGCGGAGTTCCCTTGACCTTGCCATGCGAGTCGGCGGGGCCAAGCGATTCGTTCGCCGCCTGCGCTGCGAGGTTCGCGGAGAAGCAGCCGAAAACAAGCAGCACAGCCAATGCGGCGGCGCTCGGGGTGCGACACAAAAAGCGCGGCTGCCAGGTGTTAGCGGTATGTGGTAGCGTTAGCACATCGAGACGATACCATAGCCATTGCGCGGCTGGATAGCGCATACGTAGGCTTTGTCCGGGTGGGGAAATCGGCATGCCGGCTGCGCGCGAAATGAAGGGAACACCGTGGAACGGCATCCGCTGGATGATCCTCGCGCTGATCTTCGCGGTCACGTGCATCAACTATATCGACCGGAGCTCGATCGGTCTGCTGGTTACCCGCTTCGGCGGCGACATCGGTATCACGACGCGCCAGTACGGCTATATCAGCAGCCTGCTGCTGGCAGCCTATACCGTCAGTCAGAGCTTGAGCGGCAGGCTTTACGACCGCTTCGGGGCGCGTGCCGGATTCACGGTTTCGATCGTGGTGTGGTGCGCCGCGGCGATGGCTCATTCACTGATGACCGGTGTCGTCAGCTTTGCGCTCTGTTCTTTCTTTCTTGGCCTGGGTGAAGCGGGCAACTGGCCTGGGGCGGCGAAGGTCATTGCCGAATGGTTTCCGCAGCGCGAGCGTGCTATCGGCATGGCCATCTTCAATGGTGGCGCCTCGATGGGCGCTGTGCTCGGCCCATTGCTGGTCGCTGGTCTGTTGGAGCCGCGCTTCGGCTGGCGTGTGACATTCGCCATCATTGGCTTGCTTGGGTTTATCTGGCTGGCCGCGTGGCTGTTCGTGTATCACCCACTCTTTCAGCATCCACATCTCACTTCGCGGGAACGCGCGCTGATTCGTGAAGGCCAGCCCTCGCAGACAGTGGATGACGTGAAGCCCGTCTCGGTGCGTGCGTTGTTGGCTTACAAGCAGACCTGGGCAATTCTGCTGGCGCGGTTTTGTGTGGACCCGGTGTGGTGGCTCTACATGCTGTGGCTCCCGACCTACCTGAAAGATGTTCGCCACTTTTCGTTGAAGGACATTGGTATCTCAGCATGGGCGCCCTACGCTGCGGCCGCTGCCGGTGCTTTGTTTGGCGGATGGCTTTCGGGGCGGTTGATTCGTGGCGGGATGAGCGTCAACGCTGCCCGCAAGACGGTGATTGTGATCGCGGCATGCATGATGCCGTTCGGCATCTTTGCCGCGCGCGCCCATTCGGCATACGCCGCCCTGGCCTGCATCTCCGTGGTGCTGTTCGGATTTCAGATGTGGATCTCCAATGTGCAGACGCTGCCCAGCGATTTCTTTTCGCATCGCTCGGTCGGAGTGATCGCGGGTATGGGCGGAACGGCCGCCGGTGTGGCAAGCCTGATGTTCAACCTGCTGACCGCGCCGATGGCGCACCGCTTCGGCTACGGGTTCGTGCTCACATTGGCAGGTCTGCTGGCGCCAATCGGTTTAGTTCTGCTGCTGGTGTTGGCCGGCACGATTCGCAGGCTGGATGACTCGCACGCACCGCCGGACCTTACGGCGGATGCTCTGGGCGAAGCCTGACGGGTAAGTTTTGAAAGTTTGAAAGTAAGGAGACGAGCAACATGGAAATGAAAGGCAAACTCGCATTGGTATTTGGAGGCGGACGCGATATCGGCGCCGCTGTGGTGGAAGCGCTGGCCGCCAGGGGCGCGGAAGTCGTGTTGAGCTATCACGGCAGCGATCCCTCCGCTGTGGTGGAGAAAGTGAAGAGCCAGGGAGCCCTCGCAACGGCCTATAAGGTCGACGCGACCGATACCGCGGCCGTGCGGGCGTTTGTGAAGGAAGCGCGAGAGAAGGCGGGAAGAAACTTCGACATCCTGGCCAACGTGGTGGGCGGCATGGTCGCACGCAAGCGCATGGAAGAGATGGATGATGATTTCTGGGATGGGGTCTTTGCGCTGAATGTGAGGAGTGTCTTCGCGGTGACCCAGGCTGCCTTGCCGCTGATGAACGATGGCGGCGCCATCGTCAATCTTTCCTCCCAGGCGGGCCGCGACGGAGGTGGTGGCGGAGCAATCGCCTATTCGAGCACCAAAGCCGCACTGATGGCGATGACGCGTGGTCTGGCGAAGGAACTTGGCCAACGGAAGATTCGCGTGAACGCTGTATGTCCGGGGATGATTGCCACCCGTTTCCACGATGAGTTCACCAAACCCGAGATACGTCAGAAGGTCGCGGGCATGACGCCGCTGGGGCGTGAAGGACAGGCAAACGAAGTTGGGGATCTGGTAGCGTATCTCGCCAGCGATTCAGCCTCGTTCGTCAACGGGGCGTGCGTCGATATCAACGGTGGAACGCTATTCAGTTAGACAAGTTTGCTGACGCGGTGAGCCACGGTGGTTCTTTGCGGGCCGTTTCCTTTGGAAGGGAACGGCCCTTTTTCAATCCAAGATTACTGCGCCAGTTCTAATGGAAATTTTCCAAAAAGATCTGATCGATTGTTCAGCATTCCGTCGGCGGCTAAGGCATTTCCCATGAAGGTGTACCCAGGGGCAACGATGGTGAAGTCGTTTTCCCCCAAAGAAAACGACCTTTTCAGCCGCTTCGGGAGGCACAGCATCATGGGAAATGCTCTAAAGCCTTTTCGGTAATGGTGTAGACCAAGCGGACGACGCCCAAGCCGTTTTCTCCCAATGAAAACGGCCTTCTGGAATCTTTCTGGGACCACAGTATTACCGAAAATGCTCTAGATGTGGAGGGTCAAGAGGTTGTTCCGGTTCAGCCCTGATCTGCTGGCGGGGGTGTTGAGGTTGAGGCTAGTATGCGGCCTATGGAAGTTATAGTCGTGGATCCATGTTTCGAGTTCGATTTGTCGTTGTAGAGAG
>DASYEV010000101.1:0-13134 GCA_036498835.1 Acidobacteriaceae bacterium
AGAAGTATGTGCAGCTGTGCTGCCTGCGCAGGGAATCGCCAAGACCCTGGCGCAGTGGCCCAAGATCGCTAGCCAGTTGGCTGAAACAAAGCGTAAACGCAAGCGATTTCATCTTAAGTAAACGCTTATGGGGCTTCGCCCCATGCTGGTATAGAACGCGCCGTTGGCGCTCGACCACCAAGCGAATCACCCCGGCTGTCCTCGGTGGTTCCAGCCGCCTGAGGGTTGCACTTGCCTCAGTATTTGCCTTGCTCTGAGCGCTGAAGGCGCGATCTATACCAGCCTAGGGCGAAGCCCTAGGTCACCTGCACCGAACAGGCTGCAAGGGCTGAAAGCCCGCCCTATTCCAGTCACTGAAGTCAGGGGTACCCACCCAAACTTGTGCCGAGCATGCCGAGAATCCGGCCCCGCAATCGATCCCTGACAATCGAGATTCTTTGATTGCCAGATAAACTGTTGCCCCCAAAAGCCAGAGCAGGCAGCGCACTCACGCGCTGCCTGCTCTCCCCCCACATTCAGATCTTTTAGAACACCCAGGTAGCGGGCAAGCCCTGGGCAATGGCACGGCTTCCGGAGATGGGTCCGTCGACGCGGTCCTTTGCGAACACTTCCGATGCCTTCCAAGGCTCGAGCGCCGGCGAGAACAGGTAGCCCTGGCCGAAATCGCACTTCAGCATCTGCAGCAACGAAAACTGCGCCGCCGTCTCAATGCCCTCCGCAATCACTTTCATGCCCAGGTTGTGGCCCAGGGCGATGATGGTCTGCACCACGGAGAGGCTCTCGCTGCTCTGCTCGATCCCCGCCACGAAGGAGCGGTCGATCTTGAGCGTGCCGATCGGCAACCTCAGCAAATAGCTGAGCGAGGAATAGCCCGTACCGAAATCGTCCAGGCTGACCGCAATGCCCGCTTCGCTCAGCTCCTGCAGCACCTGGCCGGCGAGACCCGCATCCTTCATGGTCAGGTTCTCGGTGACTTCGAGCTCCAGCAGTTTGGGGTCGAGCCCGGTTTCGATCAAGGTATCGGTCACCTGGCGCACGAGGTTGCCCTCAATGAACTGCCGCGGCGAGATGTTCACACACATCGTGGCTGGCACGCTATTGGAAAACTGCGAGTTCCAGCGCTGCATCTGCTGGCAGGCGGAGCGCAGCAGCGCAGACCCCATGGGCAGAATCAAGCCAATCTCTTCCGCCAGCGGAATGAACGATACGGGAGGGATCAGCCCCAGTTCCGGATGACGCCAGCGCATCAGCGCTTCAAAACGAGTGATCCGGCAGCCGCTCAGATCGATGATGGGCTGGTAGTGCACCTCGAACTCATCATTGTCGAGCGCGCGGCGAAGATCGGTTTCCAGCTTCAGGCGGTTCACGGCAGCGGTGTTGCCGGTAGGTTCATTGACTTCGGACCGCGCCCGCCCCAGCAGCTTCGCCTTGTACATGGCGTTGTCGGCGCCGCGCAGGATCTCGGAAGCATCCGTCGTCGATCCACCGCTGGTGGAAATGCCGATGCTGGCCGAAAGGAAAATCTCCTGACCGCCGACCTGGAACGCCTTCTGCAGCGAGCTATGAATGCGGTCCGCGACCTGTGCGCCGTCTTCAATATCCGCAAAGTGGTCCAGCAGGACGACAAACTCATCGCCGCTCAAGCGGGCGACCATGTCCGAGGGGCCGGTACCCAGGCGCCGCCGGTCATCGCCGACCGGGAAGGTCTTGCGCGTGCGCACCACCTGCAGCAAACGTTGCGAAATGCGCTTCATCAATTCGTCGCCAGCGGTGTGTCCCAGGCTGTCGTTGATCATCTTGAAGCGGTCGATATCCACAAACAGCAGCGTGAACTGGTAGCCGGGATTCTCGCGAGCTTCCTTGGCGCAGGCCGTGAGGCGCTCGTTCAGGAACGCGCGGTTGGGCAGCTTGGTCAATGGGTCGAAGTGCGCCTGGCGCAACAGCGAGTCATGCATTTTCAAACTGCGCTCGCCTACACGCAGACGGGCGGCAAGCTCTTTCGGATTCCACGGCTTGGTCAGGTAGTCGTCCGCGCCCGCATCCAGCCCCGCCACCATATCTTCAATGGCTTCGCGCGAGCTCAGCAGGATCAGGTAGACCGACGGGTTGTTGGAAGACGAACGCACCTCGCGGCAGATGTCCAGCCCCTCGGCGCCGTGGGTGTCAGGATCGACGAGAGCAATGCAGGGGCCTTCATGTGCCAGCAGCATCTCAAGCGCGGTGTGTCCGTTGTCCGCGCTCATCACGTCAAATCCATTGCGCTCCAGGGTGTGCTGCATCAGCACCCGTGAGACGTCATCATTGTCGACAAGCAGGACGGTCACGCGGCAACCTCCATGCAGGTCCGCTCCAACACCGCATAGGCAATGCCCAGTTCATGCTCCAGCCGCTTCATTTCCATGGCGACCGTGTCGCGGTCATACCGTGAGGCAGCCCACTCCAGGCGCGCTCCACATGCCTTGGCGCGCAGACAGGACAGCGTTGCCAATGCGCCCTGCAACGTGTACGCGTGGCGCTGCACATCAAGGAAATTGTCGCGCTCGCAAGCGCGTTTCAGATTCGTCATCGTTTTCGCTGACTGATCCGCGAAGGTGTCGTACAGCACCTGCAAGAGATCGCGATCGCTTTCCAGCCGGGTAAGAAGCTCACTCAAATCCACGGCCACCTGATCAACGGCTTCCAAGTTCGGGGTCATAAAAATGGGATCCTGTGCTGACCGTTGTGCAGCCCGGTGGTTCCTTTGGAACGGTTCGCTTGCACCCTATCGGCAGGACTCCCGTTGTGGTTAGACCTTTTCCAAAAGTTTTCTAATAAATGTTTTCGAACCTCGAAAAAGGCCCATTTTGCTGGAGTGTCACGTTACCAGACATTCTCATTTACAGCATTCCGCGTGACGCTTTGTCCTCGTGAAGCGACCATGAGGGTCGTTTCCTCCGGGGAAGAAACGGCGTCAAGAGCCGTGGTTCCCGATACAACTTTGGTGGAGCTGTTCCGGGTCGCGGTCCGTACAACAAACCGGCCATGCAATCGATTTCGAACTCAAAAAAAGCGACGGATGGCCGATAGAGGAACTGCGCAGGAATTCTCCGCTGTTGCTGCCACTGCGCAGGCGGCCATACCAACTGTTCCGGTGCAACGGATGCACCGGAAGGGGACGGACCGAGCATGTTTGCCATTATTGGGATTGTTGTCGTTTTCGGCTGCGTCATCGCCGGCTACACCATGGAGCACGGAAAGCTGGCCGTTCTGATCCAGCCGGCCGAGCTCATCATCATTGGTGGAGCGGCCCTGGGTACCGTGCTGACCGCCAACCCCATGCACGTACTCAAGAAAATGATCAGTGGCGTGCTCGGCGTGCTGAAGGGCTCGCCGTTCAATTCCAAGCGCTACACCGAAACGCTGAAGATGCTGTTCGACCTGCTGACCAAGGCGCGCAAGGAAGGCGCCATCGCAATCGAAGCCGACGTCGAAGAGCCCGAAAAGAGCGAAACCTTCAAGAAGTACCCGGCCTTCCTCAAAGACCACCACATCCGCGATTTCGTGTGCGACACCATGCGCATGGTCATCACCGGCGGCGTGAACCCGTTCGATGTCGACCAGATGATGGAAGCGGACATGGAAGTCCACCACCACTCGGCCTCCATGCCCAACCAGTCGCTGACCAGCATGGCCGATGCCCTTCCCGGCCTCGGCATCGTAGCCGCTGTATTAGGCGTCGTGGTCACCATGGGCTCGCTGGGCGGACCGCCGGAAGAAATCGGCCACAAGGTCGCCGCAGCCCTGGTCGGAACCTTCCTTGGCATTCTGCTCTGCTACGGCATGATCGGTCCGCTGGCCGCCAGCATGGCCAAGATTGTGGACGAAGAACAAAGCTATTACCAGGTGCTTCGCGTCGTGATGCTCGCCTATATGAAGGGCACGTCGCCCATCATGGCCGTCGAAATGGGACGCCGCGCCATTCCCGGCCACGCCCGCCCAGGGTTTGCGGAAGTTGAAAAGGCCTGCCGCTCCAAGGGCGACTCGGCGCCAACTGAAATGCCTGCGGCGGCATAACGTACCAACCTACGCATAAACACAAGAATCGACAGGGCTTTCCATGGCAGAGAACCAGATCATCGTCATCAAGAAGAAGAAGGGCGGCCACGGGCACCATGGCGGCGCCTGGAAGGTGGCCTATGCCGACTTCGTGACCGCGATGATGGCGCTGTTCATCGTGCTCTGGCTGATGAATACCAGCAAACCCGTTCAGGACGCCGTCTCCGGCTAC
Source organism: Acidobacteriaceae bacterium (assembly GCA_036498835.1). Classification (GTDB taxonomy): domain Bacteria; phylum Acidobacteriota; class Terriglobia; order Terriglobales; family Acidobacteriaceae; genus Granulicella. The sequence goes on from DASYEV010000101.1 coordinate 4,268, forward strand.
TTCCGCGATCCCAAGGGAACCGCCGCAAAGAAGGGCTCCGTTTCCAATGGCGCCAGCGATACCAACGCGACCAAGAAAACCGAATACTTCGACAAGCTCAAGGAAGACCTGCAAAAGTCCCTGGCGCAGGTGAAGGGGATCGATCAGCTCAAGAAGCAGATCGAGATCACGATCACGCCCGAAGGCCTGCGCATCGAGATGATGGAGTCGCCCAACGGCACCTTCTTCGAGAACGGTAAGGCCCAACCGACCGAGGCACTCGTCCGGATCCTCAAGGTGCTGTCCGCGGAAGCGGGCAAGCTGTCGAATCCCATCTCCATCGAAGGCCATACCGACGCCGCGCAATACAAGTCGCCCGACGGTTACAGCAACTGGGAACTCTCCGCCGACCGCGCCAACATGGCCCGCCGCATCATGGAAAGCAACGGCGTCCATTCCGAACAGGTCGTACAGGTCCGCGGCTATGCCGACCGCGACCTGCGCAAGCCGCTACAACCTTTCGACGCTTCCAACCGCCGGGTATCCATCATCATCCAGCGGCCCGGCCAGCCGGCGGCGCCCGGCGCCACCTTCGACGGGAAGCTTCCTGCACTGGCGGCTTCTCCGGCTGCCGGAGCCAAAGAAACACCTGCGTCAAAGCCTGCTGAAGCTGGCAAAGAGACCAAAGAAATCGCGGCGAAGTAGATTCTCTTCGCCGCGCCTGCAAACTTTTCACTATCAATTGAATACAAAATTAACCTGAATTGCTCCTTCAGAAGTGACGAGGATGCGCGGCCGCTACCTGGGCAAACAGTTCCGACTGTACCCGGTCTTCGTTGGTCTGGCACAGGAATGTCAAACCGACGTTGTCGCCTTCAATATGCGCGACTGCCGCGTCCAGGGTGAATGACCGCCGGGGGTGGCGCAGAAGCAGCGAACCCGTATCGCCAACCTTTAAGTGCTCTTCAAATACTGCACGGATGCCTCCATCGCTCACGTCCGTGCACATGCCATGGACGGTATGCCGCTCCAGGCTGAACTCCAGACCGAAGTTTGCGGTTATCCGCGGCTGCCGGTATTCGAATGTGCGCATGTCTGCTTCCCCTCGTTCACGTACGAACGTGTCTGACCCCACACCTCTTTGGAGGCGTAAGGACACGTCAGGTTTGCCTTATCGGCAACTTTCAAGCGTTTGTTCAGGGGGATACATGCCATTTCTTCCACTGAAGTTGTATGGAAGTAACCCCTGTGGCATTACTTCGTTTACCGGTTGCAATTATGTTCTGAAAAACAACTCTGCGCTGTTAGCGCAAACATGCAGGTGAAGGTTCCATGATGAGCGAAATCGAATTCAAGCCCGCCCCCTCCCTCCCCCTCGGTGGCGAGCTATTGCAGGACTCTGCGACCGTCCCCGCCAAAAAGCAGATTTTGATCGTCGAGGACGATGCTGCCCTGGGCCGCTTTCTCACCCGCGAGTTGACACTCAAGAACTTCGCCGTCGAGGTCTGCCAGGATGGCGAGGAAGCTTTCGCCAGGATCGACGCCAGCTCCTATGACCTGATCCTGCTCGACATGAACCTGCCCAAGATCGACGGCATGGACCTCCTGCAGCAGATCCACGGCACTCACCCGCAACTGCCGATCCTGGTTCTGACCGCCCGCAACACCACCGAAGACCTGGTCCAGGCACTTGAACATGGGGCTCAAGATTACCTCATCAAACCATTCTCTTTATTGGAGTTACTCGCACGCATACGCACACTGCTTCGGCGTACGGATCTGCATGCCGCTCTGCCCGCCCCGCGGCGCCGTGGGACCCTTTCCATCAACAAGCAGGAGCGCCGCATCGTCCGCGGAGACCGCAGCATCGATCTCACACCGCGCGAATTTGCCCTGCTCGAGCACCTGATGGAAAATATGGGCAAGCCGGTTTCGCGCAGTACCCTGATGCAGGAAGTCTGGAACATGCCGTTCGATCCGAACACCAATATCGTCGACGTTTACATGAAGTACCTTCGCGACAAGATTGATGTGGAAGGTGAACCCAAGCTCATTCGCACCGTCCGCGGCGTCGGCTATGTCCTGAGCGTGGAGTAACCCACTCCCTTTGGGCGCCCTCCCTTCGCTAGACTGTGAGGGGGGATGACTGAGCCCCGGAGACCCCTTCTCATGTCTGCTCCAACGTCCGACCCGTTTCACGAAAGCCTGCTGCAGGGTATGCATACCGCAGCACAGCCCCTTGCCATTCTTCGCGCGAAGTTCTACCCCGAGCTGGTGGAGCGCATGAACGAGGAGGAGCTCCGTGAGCTGGCTTCCACAACGACAGCCCAGGTGGAACGCCTGTGCACCCTGTTCGCAAATCTCCAGCAACTGGTCGGAGCCGGCACGGCCCACCCAAAGGTTGAAAACACGGAAGTCCAATCACTACTTGAATATGTCATCGAAGGTATGGACCTTTGGTTTCAGGATTCCGGGATGCAATTGAAGCTGCTTACCGAGGGCGCTCTGCCGCCTGTGAGCATCGATCCCCAACGGACCCGGCAGGCCCTCTCTTCCATATTGCTTATTGCCCACAGTGTTTCCACAAGCGGCGACCATCTCGAAATGACCGCGTCCGAGGTACCGGACGGTGTGCAGGTCACGGTCTGCAATCAAAATTCAGCACCGAAATCCCTCAGCGGCGAATCGAATTTGGGATTGGCCGTTGCCGAAACGTACGTACGCAGCCAGGGGGGCGACTTCTCCCTGGAACTTCAACCCTTCGCCGTCACCGTACGTCTGCCGGCGGCTCTATTGCAGAACTAGTTCCCTCCCCGTTCGAAAGCAGCACCGTTGCACATAGCGGGATGCAACAATCAGATTCGATTTCCTTATGAGTGCGTTTCCCCTTATGAAGCAGCGGCTCGCCGACTCGACGACCATCGGCGTCCTGCTCGTCAGCCCGAACGAACGCCTGCGCCACACATTGCGCGAAAAGCTTCGCCATCCGCGCTGGAACCTCAGCGAATCCGGAAGCGGCGCGGAAGCCATCGAGCACCTCCACGAGGCGTCCTGCGAAATCCTGCTACTCGACCCGCAGATCGCCGATCTGGAGTTCAATGAATTCAGCGCGATGGTGGGCGAGCGCTTTCCCAACGTCCAGATCCTGACGGTCAACGCCCAGACCGGCCAGCTTGTTCTTGGTTCGACCTCCCCGACCGCGCTTTCCGAACAGCTCGCCGAGATGCTGCACACACCCGTGGCTCCACCGGCGCCTGTGGCATTCGAAACCCAGACTCATCGCCTTCGTCTTGCGGGAGAACGTCCCGCCGGCATCCGCGGTGTCGTCGGCGACTCCGCCCAGATGCTGCGCGTGTATGAACTCACCCACATGGTCGCCCGCCGCGACACCACCGTATTGATCACGGGCTCCAGCGGTACCGGCAAAGACCTGATCGCCCAGGCGATCCACCTGATCAGCCCCCGCCAGAAGCAGCCGCTGGTGGTCATTAATTGCGCCGCGATTCCCGAGTCCCTGCTGGAGGCCGAGCTTTTCGGCTATGCCAAGGGCTCTTTCACCGGCGCAATCCAAGCCCGGACCGGCCGCATCCATGCCGCCCATGGCGGCACGCTGTTCCTGGACGAAATCGGCGATATGCCGCTTTCGCTGCAAAGCAAGATCCTCCGCTTCCTGGAGCAGGGCGAAGTCCAGCGCATCGGCGGCAACGACAACCTCAAGGTCGATGTCCGCGTGGTCGCCGCAACCAACGCCGATCTCCAGACGCTGGTGAAGCAGAAGCTCTTCCGCGAAGACCTCTATTACCGCCTGGCCATCTTCCCCATCCAGCTTCCGGCGTTGCGGGATCGTCACGGCGACATCGACAAGCTGGCGGAATCCTTCCTGGCCAAGTTCTCTCCCGGAACCCGGATGAGCCCGGAAGCGCTTGCCCTGCTGCGCGCCCACGACTGGCCAGGCAACGTCCGCGAGCTGCGCAATGTATTAGAGCGCTGCAGCATCCTGGCGGCGGGCGAACCGGAAGTCCTGCCACGGCACATCCTGCTCTAATCTGTGGTTTCTTTTCGAGGTGAGAAGAGCGCCGGAGAATCCGGCGCTCTTCTGCATTTGCGACTGTTGGTGGTCTTTGTCTTTGCCTTTTTGGTTGTCATCCCCGCAGGGGATCTGCTGTCCCGGCTTCCCCATCCACAACCCTGTCATCTCGACCGAAGGCGCTTTAGCGCCGTAGCGGAGAGATCTGCTTCTGCCCCTGCCCATGCCTGCGCATGGCTTACCCTTCCGGTATGGATGATTCGAAGATCATTACGATGGAGCCCGGAAAGCGAAGCGGAAAGCCCTGCATACGCGGTCTGCGCATCGCGGTCGCCGATGTCCTCGGATATCTGGCAGCCGGCATGACACATGACGAAATTCTGTGCGACTTCCCGTTTCTGAATGAGGCCGACATTATGGCTAGCCTTGCCTTTGCAGCCTCACGTCCGAACGGGCGCGTCGCCGGTTTTGAGGAGTAGCCGCAAGCTTCAGCTTGCGGATGAACACGCGCCACAAGACAGCCCTTCAGGGCTGGGTTCTTTGGCGACCGACCCAAGAACGCCCCGATCAGCCCATTCGCTAAAGAACCCGAGGCTAAAGCCTCTCCCTTGGGTCGCGGGAACGGCAAGCTAAAGCTTGCCTCTACGCCTCTTCGTGGCGATAGACAAATCGGGGTGACAGCCGCAAACAGCAGATTCCCTGCGGGGATGACAAACAAGAAAAGCAAAGGCAAAAGCAAAAAACGGTGGCGCCGCATAAGCCGTCGCGGCATGCCGCTACCCGAAGCATGGGCAGGGACAGAAGCAGATCTCTCCGCTACGCTGCGCACCGGTCGAGATGACAGGGTATGGGTGGGGAGGCCAAAGAAGCAGATTCCTTGCGGACGAGGCCCCGTCGGGCGAACGTTGCCCAAATGAGATTGGGGATGACAACCAGAAAAGCAAAGGCTCTCGTAACGGGCCGCAATCGCCACCCGGCAACAGCCCGGCAAAGTTTTCCCGGGTCACACCAGAAACTCATGGAGTTTGGCACGAGCCGTGCTTACTCAATAGGCAGATGCTGCCTAGTTCTCATTCCGCACCAATAATTAGCCCGCTCCTGGATCAGTTCCAGGACCAGCACGGGGACGCGACGACCGCTGCCCTCAACGCAATGCGGCTCGACGGCCGTACCACGGATACAGCCCTCGCTTCACACGGCAGCGCCATGGCGCTCGCCGAAGCGTTCGCTGAGTTTGTGGCTACGTCATCCCGTCTTGAAGACTCTTATCGGCATCTGCAGGGCGAAGTTTCAGGCTTACGTGTGGAATTGGCCGAACGCAATGCTGCTCTGAAGTCCAGCCTCTCCGACAACCAGCGGGTACGGCTGGCCTTGCAGCAAACCATCGAATCCATGCCCTGCGGCGTGCTCGTGGTCGACAACGATGGCCGTGTTTCCACGATTAATCCTGAAACCGCCCGCGTTCTCGGCCTTTCCCGCGCTCCGCAAACACTGGCCGAGATGGAGTTGCTCAGCGGCTTGCGCCTTGCAGGTTCGGCTGCGGACGTCGAGCAGGAATTCTGCCTGCGCACCGCCGAAGGCGAGCGCTGGCTGCAGATTCGCAACCGCCGCCTGGCCGCTCATGAAACTGCCGACGGCAAGAACAGCCAGACCATCTTCATCCTCCGCGACGTGACCGCGCACAAGCGCGCCGAGCGTGACCGCGAAGCCGGCCGCAGCGCCATGGCCCTCGCCGAGATCACCACCATGCTCGCTCACGAAATTAGAAATCCCTTAGCGAGCCTGGAGCTTTTTGCCGAGTTGGTGGAAACCGACGACGCCCGCCGCCCCGAATGGGTCTCTAATCTTCGCGCCGGCATCCGCCAGCTTTCAGGCACGGTCAACAACGTTCTCTGCCTGCACAACGCCGGCGAACTGAAACTCGCGCCGCTCTCCTTCCCCGAAGTCGTCTGCAACACGGTTCGCTTTATGCAGCCGCTCGCCGACCAGGCGGGCGTGATGCTCGGCTGGGTTTGCCAGGGTGGCGATCTTCGCATGCTCGGCAACGAAGGCGCACTGCAGCAGGTGCTGCTCAACTTCGTTACCAATGCCATTCGCCACACGCCTCCGGGCGGCACGGTGACCGTGGCGCTGCGCAGCGACCGCTATACCGGCAAGCTGGTGCTGGATTGCACCGACACCGGCAGCGGCATTCGCGCGGATCAAATCGCCCGGCTCTTTGAGCCCGGCTTCAGCGGCAGCGGCGACACGCCGGGCCTCGGCCTCGCGGTTTGCGACCGCATCATCCGTCAGCACCAGGGCACGGTCTCGGTCTTCAACCAGCCGGGCGCCGGAGCCTGCTTCCATATCGAGTTCCCCGCATTTCAAGAGAACAAACAGGGTCAACAGGAGTCGGTCACAGCGTGAACAGCGAATCGTTCGATTTCAACAACTCGTCAGTCCTGCTCGTCGACGATGAACCCGGCATGCGCACCGCTCTGCGCGCCAACTTCCTCCGCCACGGCTGGCAGGTAGAAACCGCGGACGGCGTTCGCGCCGCGACCAGCGCCATGGAACGCCGCGAATTCGATCTCGTGGTCACGGATGTCCGCATGCGCGATGGCGACGGCTTCGAAGTCATGGAGATGGTTCGCAAGGATTCTCCCCGGACCGCCGTCATTCTCCTCACCGCGTACGGCAGTGTATCGGAAGCCGTCGAATCCATGCGCAATGGCGCGTTCGACTATCTGACGAAGCCGGTCTCGTTCGATCAGCTTCAAGCTGCCGCCGCCCGCGTCATGCAGCGCATGCAGGAGCAGGAACAGCAGCCCAAGGAAGTTGCCTTGGCCACCGCTCCCGCATTGATCGCTCAGCCTACCAACTCCGGTATCGTCGGCCGCTCGCCCCGGTTGCTTCAGGCTCTCCAGCGCGCTCGCGCCGCCGCGACAACCTCCGCCGATGTCCTGGTGGAAGCGGAAAGCGGAGCCGGCAAAGAGCTGCTCGCCAAGTTCATCCACGATGAAAGCAACCGCGCCAACAAGCCCTTCATTGCGATCAACTGCGCGGCCGTTCCGGAGAACCTGATTGAAAGCGAACTCTTCGGACACGCCCGCGGAGCCTTCACCGGCGCAACCAACGCCAAGATGGGCAAGTTCGAGTCAGCCCATGGCGGAACCCTGCTGCTGGATGAAATTGGCGAAATGCCGCTGAACCTGCAGCCCAAACTGTTGCGTGTTCTGCAAGAGCGTTCCTTTGAACGCCTCGGCGAAACCAAGTCGATCCATGTCGATGTCCGCGTCATCGCCACCACCAACGCTTCGCTGGCCACCATGGTGGAACACGGCACCTTCCGCAGCGATCTCTACTATCGCCTCAACGTCATTCCCTTGTCGTTGCCGCCGCTGCGCGAGCACACTGACGACATCCCCGCGCTTGCACGGCACTTCGCGGAACGCTTCGCGGCTTCCTCCGAGTGCGCGGTTCCTGTGCTCGACCCCGGCTTCATCCAGTTGCTGCAGACGCACAACTGGCCTGGCAACATCCGTGAGCTCGCGAACTTCATGCGCCGCGTCCTGTCACTTAACGCCGGCAGCCTGATCGACGCTTCCTGCTTCCGCCGTGAGTTCCGTCCGATCGCCAGGCCCACTCCCGCCCCTACGGCTCCCGCGGCCCCGATGACCGTGCCCAGCCTGCGCATCGCGGATCTCGAAAAGGTTCATCTCGAAAACACGCTGGCCCTTACCGGCGGCAACCGCACCCACGCAGCCGCGATGCTCGGCATCAGCCTGCGCACGGTGCGCAACAAGATCAAAGAATACGGACTTCCTCCCCGGAGCTACGCATGACACCGCAGACCTCTCTGATGTCTTCGCTCGAAAGCTACGTCAAGCTTTCTTCCTCGCGTGAACAACTGATCGCGGCCAACATGGCCAACGTCGACACGCCCGGTTACCACACACGCGACATCAACTTCGAACGCGAACTCAAGCGCGCCACCGAAGCCAACATGACCCAGACTGAATTCGGCGGAACCACCGCCGAACTCACCCCGGCCACGATGGAAGTTTCGGGCCTGCTGGAGCGGCCCGACGGCAACAACGTCGATCTCGACCGCGAAGGCCTGATGCTCGCCCAGACTCAGCTTCAGAACCAGATGGGCGTCCAGTTGATCAAGCATTACTTCCACGGATTAATGAGCGCCATCAACGGAGGAGGCAACTAGTCATGAAACTCTTCGACGTACTCTCAGTCAGTGGTTCGGCCCTCGCGGCAGAGCGCCAGCGCGCGGAAATCATCGCCGCCAACATGGCCAATGCGGAGACCACACACACCGCCGCCGGCGGCCCGTTCCATCGCCGCGAAGTTGTTTTCCGCTCTGCGTCTCAGCCCTTTCGCTTCGCCCTGGCCAGCGCCGGCGGGGTTTCCAACGGCCCGCCCGCAGGCAGCGTGCGTGTTGCCCAGGTGATCGACGACCCGACACCTCCGGTGATGCGCTACGAACCAGGACATCCCGACGCGAACGCCGACGGCTACGTCGCCTACCCAGCGATCAACCCGGCCACGGAAATGGTGGACCTGATGAGCTCGGTTCGCGCCTATCAACTCAACGCTTCGGCGGTGAACGCCACCAAGCAGATGATTCAGCAGTCGATCGACATTTTGAAGAGCTAGACGAGGAGCCACTATGAACGGGATCAACACCAACTTCGGCGGCCTCGGCCCCATCAGCAACTTCAACTTTCCCTCCGTGGGCAGCACCTCCAACCAGAGTGAAGGCGGCGGCTTCGGCGATGTCTTGAAGAACGCCATCTCCTCCGTCAATGAACTGAACGGCGGCGCCGATCAACAGGTCGGCAACCTGCTCAAGGGCGCCAACACCGAC
>DASYEV010000102.1:0-10662 GCA_036498835.1 Acidobacteriaceae bacterium
CCGGTATTCTGGCCGTCGTTGCCATGGCAGGCGACACAGTAGTGGCCAAACGCTTCCTTGCCGTCAGCCAGCGTCTGCGCGTTGTCAGGAAGCGGATTCTTCTGTTTCTTGTTGCCAACCGTCATGTGGTGCTTGGCGGCAACGATGAACTTTCTTTCCAGCTTTGCAGGCGGCGTGGCTTTGCAGCCGCCCAGGGCAAATACCCCGAGCAAACCCAGGACTGCAAAGCTGGAGAGACGATGCATGGCACTGGAGCCTTTCTCATGATGTTGTGCCCTCGCGAAGCAACCGGAAAGGTCGTTTTCTCCAGGGAGAAACGGCTTCAACATCTTCGACTTTGGGTAAACCTTCATGAGAAATGCCTTAGTCAACCACGTGGAGTTTCAGCGTCATCGAGCCATGGCCCGCACCGCAAAACACGGAGCAGTGGCCAACGAAGTCACCGGTCTTGTCGGGGGTGAACTTCGCCTCGCCCGTGCCGCCTTTATCGACCTTGATGTCAAAATTCAGCTCACGGAAGCGCAGGCCGTGGGCCACATCTTCACTTTTGAGCACGAGGATGACAGGCTGGCCTTTCTTGAGCGTGATCTCGCCGGGTTCAAATGCAAACTTTTTGGAGACGATCTCGACGCGCTTAGGCGCATCCTGAGCAGGTGTCGAACGAACCAAAGCTGCACCGGCCGAAAGAACTCCCGCGAGAGCGACCAGCAGCATGAACCGTTTCTTCATAATTTCCTCTTTTGCGTTGGATCGGTGGAAGGGGCAAGCATCGAAATCTGATGCCACGGCGGGTGCAACGCAGCCGAACGACTGAGCCAAACTCACGGTAGCGAATCACGCTGGGGCTGCGTGTCATGTGTGTGTCAGCCAATTGTCATGATTTTGTCGCTCTGCCGGAGGTTCCTGCTGGCACGAGTGACAACTGCGGGCCACTTTGACAGTGCGATGACAATTTGCCGACGCTGTCGTTCTAGACTTCGGTTGACCGTATGCCTCTACCAAATTTCTTTATCGTGGGCGCGCCGAAGGCGCATACGGACGAGCTCTTTTACGACCTCGACCAGCATCCCGAAATCTATATGAGCCCCCTGAAAGAACCGTGCTTCTTCGCCGCGGAGATTCGGCCAGGGAGTTTCACCCCGGAACTCCGGCCATTCGGCGAGGAGATGGTGCAGCGAACGCGGCGCTGGATTGCCGATGGGGCACAGGGAAAGAGGTTTGGCGGAATCGTAGAGAACGAGAGTGACTATCGGTCGTTGTTCGAAGGCGTCCGCGGCGAGAAAGCCATAGGGGAAGGCAGCGTCTGCTATCTGTGGTCTGAAAGCGCACCTGCCGCGATCGCGGGACTTGTACCCGCAGCCAGAGTCATTGTTGTCCTGATGGATCCAGCGGAGCGTGCCTTTCGGCAATACCTCAAGAGTCTGGCCGACGGCAATGTGTCTCATTCATTTTGCGAGCACCTCGATGCAGTCGCGATCGCGCCGAAGGAATTTTCACCCTTCTACCCGTTTCTTGAGTTCGGCGACTACCTCGAACAGGTGCAGCGTTGCAAGCAGCATTTTCCCGCGAATCAGCTATACATTTCTCTTTACGACGACATGGTGGCGGACAGGGCAGGCTGGTTCCGAAGCGTGTTGCGCTTTCTGGATGTCGAAGAGAGTTTTCAACCTCAACCGGTTTCCATACCTTCGAAGCCGAAGTTTCCGGCAGGTGAATGCCCAAAGCTGCGGGAAGACGATCGAATGCGTCTGGTGCATTTCTACCGCGACGGGGTGCTTAAGTTGCAGGATCTGCTGGATAGAGATCTTTCGATGTGGCTCCGGTAACCCTGGGAGCAGTCAGCCGATAGAGCGTTTCCATTTCGTCCATTCGGCCGTGCATGCGCCCGTTCCAATTCGCGGTGATCCATTCGACAAGGCCCAGGCGAGGACATGCAGAACGGATGCAGCTATGTATCCGCTCCGCTGCCGGTCCCACTGTGATGGATTGAAAGTAACAGCGAGTGATGCGCTCCACCTGGCGGAGATACTCGTCCACGGCTTCTGCGGAAAGATCCGAAAGCGTGTGAGCGCTCAGAACCACATCGGCGCTGCGGCCGGGAAAGTGGGGAAGCTCGGATACCGGCATCAGGATGACCCGTGCGCCTTCACGCGATGCCTCGTGAGGATCGCCTTCACCATACAGCGTGAATGGAAGACCGGGCAGGGTCTTCATCAGGTAGTACGAGGCCAATGCGATGGTCTCGGGAACATCGAAGTTGATGTAAGTGATCCCGGGCGTGTCGCGAAGAAGGTAGTAGGCCGTTTCTCCATAGCCTCCTCCGAGTTCGGCTACCGTGGAGGCTCCGGGTTTCATCCTGGAGGCAAGGCGGCGAGCTGTGAAGTGGTGATACTCACTGCGCGTGCGCACCAGCGTGTCTTCGAAAAGGATTCCGAAGGGATTGCCGACATCCGTCCCTCGAAGGTCCTGCAAGGGAGTCTCACCATGGCTGCGCTGCTTCCATAGATCGAGACGATGCAAGGCGTCGCCAAGGATGAAGTGGCTGTGTGCCTTGCTGAGTCCGGTGCCAAAACAGTCTTTCGCAATGAACTGGGGAAGGCCGGTCAAACCGGCTCCACACGGATCGCGGAAGAAGTTGCTGTACATGCGGTTCAGCGCAGGAATGTCGCCATCAAATAGCGCCTGGCGAACTGGACCAAGTTTGGTTGCACGCACACGTTCCCACCATGCTGTGGGGCGATAGGCTGTGGGCACATTGGCTTCCTGCGCGGTGGCCAGGCGATATGCGGAGACAATGCGCTGCAGTAACTCCGTGTCGTCGCTCTTGTCCGCTAGCCGGGAGCGGAAGCCGTCCTGGAGCAACTGCGGGTCGAAGCGCGGGTCGTTCTTGAAATGTTGCCGCGCCTCACGGGCGCGGCTGCGCATTTCCATGCGGCTTTTCAAGCGTGCACGAACATTGGCCGTCAGCCGCAGGGGATGTGCAAGAGACATGGAATCGGCTCTAGGGATTGAGGAAGTGCATCAGCGCCTGATAGTCCTTTTCGCTGAGGTTCGCACGTACTCGCATGTGCTTGGCTATGGTGCCGGAGATGCGTGAAGAAAAGCCTTCAGGAGCGTTGTGGCAACGTGAACAGTTCGTGTTGAACACAACCTGTCCACGATCGGGTGTGCCCGTATGGGGTGCCTGTGCGCCCGCCTTCCTGGCTGGAGGCGGAGTCTGGCCGGCATTTGCCTGCGCAGGCAGGGAAAGCGGTGTGGAAAGGAGAAGACTCAACAGAATGACCTTGGGACGCATTTACTTTTTTCCTTTCCAGGCAGGGAACAGGAAGCGGTAGATGAGTCCCGTCTCCCAAATGTTGCCGTTACGGCCTGCTGTAAACACGCGCGCATAACTGGTGTTGATGCGGACCTCATGCTGCAGGTGATAATCGAGGCCGAAGTCGGCGCGGTTCTGATCCTGCCCCGGAAGTCCATCTGTGGGATCGGCCTGATTGCGAAAAACCTGCTGCCAGCGTGCCACCGGCTCAAGCCGGCCAAGGGCTGTGTCGGGGCCGCCGAAGGCGGTCAGGCGCCAGGCCCCTTCCATCCAATAGCCTTGCGCGTGTGCGGCGTGTGCATATTCCGACTTGAAGCGGAACCACGAATTGGTGGGCGACCACCATAGGTGCGCGCCAACGTTGTGCGAGTGAACGCCCTCCAGGATGAAGTTGACCGACTCGCCAACCTCAACACCCGACTTGGGAAAGAAGAACGTCACACGCTCGCCACTGGTCCGTCTGGCGCTGAACTGTTCGTTGCTTGTCTTCGCTGAGAAGTAGGCGGTGTAATCGACGGAAACGTTGTCGTTGCTGAAGGCGTTGCCCCGAACCTGCCCGCCCAGTGAATTGCCGCTTCCGACAACACCGATTCCCGCAATGATGGGAAAGTCTTGAAAGTTATTGATCCAGATCGGAGAGAGGCGCTCACTCACCGTATTGAAGGGCGTATAGAACAGCCCGCCTACCAGGGTAACGTGTGAATTCACCTGGACATCAGCGGCAAGATTGGAGATGCCGGCAAAGTGGGCGGTGTTGTATCCGGGGTTTGTCGGGAACACGGCTTCGAGCACATTCGCTCTGGACTCAATCAACACACGCTGGCCGAGCGGAACTTCCGCAACCGGCGCGATGGTCATCGTGTAACTTGTGCTGCCGCGGTTTGTGTTGGTAAGAAAGCCCACACCTCCCGAAATCAGCGGAGTGTCCTGGGCTCTTGCGTGCGGCATCACACTGCCGAAGACACAGACCAGGAGCGAAAAGGCGGCGAGGCGGAGATGTTGAGCATGCCGGCCAGGGAAAGAAGTCTTCATGAAACTCACGCTATCGGCGAGCCTGCCAGTGGGTGTCACGAAAGGGTCTAAGGTTTGTCATCGGATTGTCTCCCGCAATCTGGTAGCTGCGAACGCGCGAATTATTAGCTTCGGGCGAGGTCGAGGCGCAGGTGCTCGCTCAGTGACCAACGGCATCTTTCCCTCTGCGCATCCTGCGGGAGAAACGGCTTAAGCGCAGGTTCAGAACCGTCTATCGGCCCAAATGTCATGCAAATGTTTTGCAAATGTCATTTTGTCGCGCAATGGGCAAAAGCACGCTAAAACAGCCACTTTTCTTACGCATTGTCGGTTATTTTTAGAGCCGTAGCGTGAGCGTTTCAGGGCTGGAGAAGGAGTTCATCCAGCGGCGCTTTGTCCTGGAGGAAATGATGTCGCGAACTGCTCTTGTATGTGGCGCGGGTGGATTTATCGGAGCACACCTTGTACGGCGGCTTAAGTCGGAGGGCTATCAGGTCCGAGGCGCCGACATTAAGATGTCCGAGTTCCGGCATTCCGCCGCGGATGAATTTTTCATGGGCGACTTGCGCGACGTTGCGTTCGTGCGGGAATGCGTGGATGGTATCTCCGAGGTGTATCAGCTCGCTGCCGACATGGGAGGAGCGGGTTACATCTTCACTGGCGAGCATGATGCCTGCGTCATGCATAATTCTGCGACGATCAATCTGAACGTTCTGGAGCAGGGGCGGAAGGCTGGTGCCGAGAAGTTTTTCTATTCCTCTTCCGCCTGCATCTATCCCGCCTACAACCAAATGGATCCTGATAATCCCAGGTGTTCGGAAGACTCCGCATATCCAGCCGAGCCGGACTCGGAATATGGGTGGGAGAAGTTATTCAGTGAGCGTCTCTATCTGTCCTACATGCGGAACTACGGAGTCGAAGTTCGTGTCGGGCGCTTTCACAATGTGTTTGGCCCCGAAGGCACATGGCGTGGTGGCCGCGAGAAATCACCTGCCGCGCTTTGCCGCAAAATTGCGGAGGCTCCTGAGGGTGGCTGCATTGAAGTATGGGGTGATGGCAAGCAGACGCGATCCTTCCTCTACGTCGACGAATGCATTGAAGCGGTACGCCGCATGATGACTGGAGCGTCTCCCGGCCCGCTGAACATCGGATCGGAGGAGATGGTTTCCATCAACCAACTTGCTCAGATGATTATGGAGATCGCGGATAAGCCTCTCGCCATCAGGAATATCCCCGGGCCACTCGGTGTGCGCGGACGCAATTCGGACAACCGTCTGATCCGCGCGACGTTGGGCTGGGCGCCATCTGCTTCACTGCGTGATGGTCTGGAGCGAACCTACGACTGGATCGCGGAGCAGGTCGGGGCGCTTTGTCTCGTCGAAGCGTGAGAGACACCTCGGGTAGTTGCAGCACAAGTCCGCTGGCTTTCGCAGGTTCTCAGGCGTCTACTCGAGACAATGCACAGCAGCGCCCATGGGAAGGAGCAGTGGCCTTCAGGCCACTGAATCCGATTGCACCTCGGAGGTGGCTTTAGAGCATTTCCCATGATGCTGTGCCCTCCCGGAGCGGCTGAAAAGGTCGTTTTCTTTGGGGAAAACGACTTCAACATCTTTGCCCCTGGGGTACACCTTCATGGGAAATGCTTTAGCCATGGGCTCTCTTACATGCTGCAAAGAACGAATGACGAGCGGCACGCAGGAGCAACTCGATTTCCTTGCTTGCGCCTTCGCAGGATAAGCGGATGTGGCGAAGGATTGTCCACGGTGGTACTTACAGAAAACCCGCGGCTGAAGTGTGTGCGTGAGAACTGTTCTGAGAAACCGAGCATGGTTTCGAGCGCCAACGGCGCGCCCTATACCAGCATGGGGCGAAGCCCCATGTAAAGTACGCAAAGAAGAAAGAGGGCTGAAGGCCCGCCCTATAGTGACGCCACGATAGGGCGGGCTTTCAGCCCTCTTTGTATCGGGCGATCTCTCACCCAGGGCTTCTCCACCCCAGCGAGCCAAAAAACGCTCGCCGGGGACCCCGGTTCGCCCTGGGCAGGTATAGAACGCGCCTTCAGCGCTACTTCCTTCGCTATTCCGACGATGAAGGACCGTCATCATGATCACATTTTCTCTGTCGGTTTGCGGGCTCGAAGGAGTTCTCACGCACCCTCTGAAGCCGGCTCTTCGCCAGAAGGAAATCAGCCGCCTGAAGGTCACTGCTCCCTCCCTTTGGCGAAGAATGCATCGTTCGCCACGGGGAGCGGGGCAATCACGGCAGGACTGAAATCCCGCCGCTTCTATGCAGACACTTGCACAGGGCTTTTCGTTGCGGCAACCGAGGCATTTCCCCACGTCTCCCGTCATAGAGTCGAATGCGGCAGCTTCGCTTTCTCAGCGCGCTGATCCGGCATGGCATGTGGCTGTGCCGGCAGGGGCGCGATGGCCAAACCTCTGTGCGTCCAAAGATGGGCGTACCGACATACCCTCGCAGCTTGAGATTGGCGCCGTCGAGGGTCATGATTCCACGATACGTTTTGCCGGTCTTCGGATCATAGAGAGTCCCACCTGTCGCACGTGAGCTATCTTCCGCTTTGAAATTCGATCCGATCTGCAGCCCGCAAAGCGGGCGCTTTCGCAGCGCTTCTGAAGGATTGTTGAAGTCGCTTGTCCCTTTGGCAGTGGGACTGATGAAGACCAGCTTCATGCACAAACCCGTGGAGCATGTCTCCACACGGATCACGGAGCCGCCTGGTTCAGCCCAATCTCCCATGAGTCGTGCGGTTTGCACAGGGACTGAAGCCGGCAGGTAAAGCGAAGCGAACAGGATCGCGAACAGTGGTCCTTTCATATTGATTCCCGGTTGTTTTAGAGCAAATTTCCTGATGCTGTGGTGTCGATCGGAGGTAGTGAAGGCCGTTTTCTTTGGGAGAAAACGGCTTGAGCGGTTTCGCCTCCCTCTACATCTACAGGGAATTTGCCAGCGCTCATGGTGGGTTGTGGCAAGGTTCCGGGAAGGCGGGTCGCCGCAAAGATCATGCGCAGCATGGATGGGGCGATGCGTAGCGCGTGGGCAATCGAGGGTGCCGCAACCAGAGCTCGCGAGAGTAAGGCGGCGAAGCATACGGAACGGCCTAGCTCACGGCGCATCTCGGCCTGAAATGCAGATGCATTCGCGCCGGCGATATAGAACTCCGCGGCACGTTGAGCCGTGTACAGCGCAATGGCCATGCCTTCACCGCAGAAGGATGGGATCACTGCCGCCTGGTCTCCGAGCCGCCAGGGCCCTTCGTCCAAGGAGGGCGCGCGGTAGCCATACGGTATGGCGGACAAGGCAAGAGGGCGGTCCAACTGGGGCTTCGCGTCACAGAGACGCTTCGCGAGGTGTGGCGAGTGTTGCTCCATGTGGTCGAGCAGATTTTCCCAGCGATTGCCCAGGGTCTGGAAGCGATCGCGTGTGATCAGGGCACAAAGGTTGGCCCAGCCGCCTTCTACAGGCTGCAGCCCCGTGTAGCCTCCAGGATAGGTAACCAGCTCAACATGGTCAGCCAGTTCATCCTGTTGATCGGGCGCAAGCGCGAAGTACATCTTCATCGCGATCAGGTTGCTTTGCGTCCTGGCTTTCGTGCGCGTCCATCCACGAAGGTCGTGCTTCCCAGTGGCCAGAAAGGCTTCACGTGCAAGGATCGGATCGCATGCCTGCCCGTTGGTGATGAGCGTTCCGTGCCAATGCGCCAAGCCGCCGGCATGACTCTGATGACTCTGATAGCTCGGATGACTCTGATGGGTCAAATGCTCCAAACTGGTGCCGCGCCTCACATCAACGCCCGCGGCCTGTGCACGATCGAGCAGAGCCTCGTCGAGTGTCTTACGAGTCAGTGAAAGGGCAGGGTGAGGAAGCGGAACTTCGGCGATAACACCGCGGGTTGCAAATCGGACACGCCGAATCGGCTTGGCGCCCAGCGCCTTCAAATCGATCCCCACTGCTGCGAAGAGGGGCACCGTTTCCGGGCTGAGGAACTCGCCGCATATCTTGTGGTGCGGGCCACTGCTCTTTTCTACGAGCACCACATCACGTCCTGCCTTCGCCAACGTGATCGCAAGCACCGATCCGGCTGGACCGCCGCCGGCGATTAGAGCTTCGCGCAGATCAGGTGTCGTCATGATTGTTGGATGCGGGAAACGCAAAGCCTTCCCGGAAAGCTGTCGGCAATCTCGACATCGTTCAGTGAGACGCCCGCTGCGGTGAGGTATTTCTGCCAGTCCGAAGTACGAAAAGCACGACGGATCGAAACGGGTCCATCATGTTGTACGAAGGGATGCCAGCGCATGGTTTTCGCCAGCCATTGGAACAGCTTGTACGATTTCGCGCTGCGGCGAAGGTCGTTGATCAACCACCCGCGCCGGGAGACACGCTCCATCCATGCAAGAAAACGCACGAGGTCATCGTCGCTGAGATGGTGCGTAAAGAGTGAGCTGATCACGAGATCGATGGGGTTCGATTCGGTGTCGTAGGAAAATGCATCGCCGGTCACCCAGCGGATGCTGCTTTTTCCTCGCGAGAATTCGCGGGCAACGCGAGTGGCGAGTGGGCTGAGGTCGACTCCAGTCAGCCAGACCGGCATATTCCGTCTCCGTGCCCAGCGCTCAATGTGGCGCAGGGTGTCACCACCGCCGCAGCCGACGTCGACGATATGGAGAGGTGATCCGCCGGGCGAATCTCCCGCGAACTGCTTCAGCCATTGCAGGAGAGGCCGATGGCCTAACGTGACCTGGTTGCACTGCGCAAGATCGCGCAGACATTCTCGTAGTTCTTCCAACGTGCACGGCCCGTCCATCAACTCGTCCAGATAGGCGCGCTGCGAAAAGTCGAGCGCCTCAGCCGGAGGATTGGCTGCGGCTGTTGAAGGAGGCGCAGTCTCAGGCAACATGGAAGTTCATCGTCTCCGCGGTAAGCCCGGGTCCAAAGGCCAGGGTTCGGCCGCGCTGGCCAGGGAGTGCCGTGGCCATCAGGTCGTGAAGAACAAACATGATCGTCGCCGAGCTCATGTTGCCGAAACGGTCCAGCACCGATCGCGAGGCTGCAAGCTTTTCCGGCGGGAGCTCCAGAGCTGACTCCGCCGAATCGAGAATAGAGCGGCCACCCGGGTGTACCGCCCAGATGTCAACGTTCTTATCAGGGTCCAGGTCGTCGGCGTGTTTGCGCAGAGCCTTGCGCAACTCCACCGGAACCTGCCCGGAGAGATGCATGTCGAAACCCTGATCGCCGATGCCCCACAGGATCAGGTCGCGAGCTTCAGGAATGGTGTACGCGCGGAAGCTGTCGAGTGCAAACCCACGTTTGCCTGCCCGAATCAGGCTTACGGCGCATCCATCGCCGAAGAGCAGAAAGGACAGGACCTTGGCCAGGTCCTGCGTTTCCTGGAAGTGCAACGTGCATAGCTCCAGGTTGATCATCAACACGGAAGCATCGGGCTCGGAGCGCACGATATGGCGTGCCAGCTTCAGACCATTGACGGCGGCGTAACAGCCCATGAAACCGACAAAGGTACGTTCCGTCCCGGGATCGAGCCCCAGATGATCGATGGCAACGAAGTCAAGACCCGGCGCAAAGAAGCCTGTGCACGAGGTGACGATCACGTGTCGAATGTTGCGACGCTCTTCTTCATTCAACGCCAGGCGGTCAAGCGCGCAGCGAAGCACTACCGGTGCAAACTGCTCAAACAATTTCATCCGGGTTGCGGTGGCCGGAAAATTACCCGGACGAAACAGCCCATCGACTGAACCCAGCGACACATCGCGAAGCGGCTGCACAAAGGAATAACGATGTTTGATTCCCGAACGCTGTGCCATCTGGCGAAGCAGGGAACGGGCGCGCAGGTCCTCGAGCGACCCCGAGCAGAACTCAAGAAAAGCTTCATGGACATCGTGCGGCGGCGTCGCGGTCGCGATCCGGTCGATGCAGACTTGCACTGCGGGTTCCATACGGTCTCCTCCGAAGAAGGGTATACGTTCGGGCGGGCTGCGCAGGAAAGCAGGCCGGGCAGGTTGGTTACGCGATGAATTAGGGCTCCACTTGGGATGCCGGTGTTTGTGGTTGGAGTTTGCCGGTTGCGGAAGTTATCCAACCGCCTTCATGAGCCGGCTTGGCCATCGCGGAGCCATGGCGGGCAATTCCCGCATCGGTCTGGGAAGGATAATTCCGCAGTCCGATGAGTTGCCACGCGATGTGCCAGAGAAAGGTCGTGTTGTTGCGAAGATAGCGCTTCCAGAGCCGACCCGGGTCCTGAATCAGGCGATGCAGCCACTGCAGGCTCGCGTTGCGGACCCATGCTGGGGACTCCCGGATAC
>DASYEV010000103.1:0-109231 GCA_036498835.1 Acidobacteriaceae bacterium
TCCGGGAGTAGGGCTTGGCATGAAGCCTCCGCAATACCTGCGCGCCGGCTATGTGGTTGAGCTCGAAATCGAACACCTCGGGAAACAGCGCCAGACCTGCGTAGCCGCCTCCTGACCGATTTCTCTCAGCTCCGGGAGCCAACAAGAAACTACTGTTCCGACGATCTTCTCCTGAATCCCAGCTTTAAAAGGCAACGGCGGCGCACACAATGTGCGCCGCCGTTACTTTGTGGAGCTGTTAGAAGGTGAACTGCGCTCCGAACTGCACGACACGTGACATGCCCGCTGTCGTGCCCTGGTTCAGTACGGAGAAGTTCGCGTTGTTGGTGTTGGTGATGGACCCAGTGGTGGCGTTCACCGTGGTGGTGGAAAGAATGGTGTGATTGGCAATGCCGAAGTACACCGGGTGGTTGAATGCATTGATGAGGTTCGCGGTCAGACTCAGCTTGTACCCGTTACGAATCGTGATGCCCTTCTGAACGTGAGCGTCGAAGGTGAACTCACGCGGGCTGCGAGCGTTCGACAGTGTACGAGGCGCATTGCCCAGTGCCGGATTGTTGATCGTTCCAGGCACGGCAAAGGCGGCTGCATTGATGTAGGGCACGGAGCCCGTTCCTCCCAGGCCGAATGGATTGTTCTTCCACTTCGGATTGATGAGCGGAACTCCGGGAATGATGTCAGGACGAAGGGTGTAGGTGGAAGGCAGCGCGTTGCTCTGGCAGAACTGTCCTTTCGCCGCGGTGCAGCCGTTGAGCCCTCCGGGTGTCAACGAGGTGAAGTATCCCGCTGTGCCCAGGGTTACGAAGTTGGGATACCCGGACGCGCTGCCCATGATGCCGGAAGTGGAGAAGTCACCGATCAGACGATCAATGAAGCCATTGCCGGTGCGGAACTGCTCCCCGATGCCAAAGGGAAGCTTGTAGTTGTAGCCGGCGCGGAACTTGCTCGGCTGGTCGAACGATGAAACAGAGTACTCGTGCTGCATGTCCAGAGGATTCTGCTGGGGAGCCACACCGAAACCGCCGCCCGTCGCTCCATTGGTATCCGGAATGTTGTCGAGACTCTTGGACCATGTGTAGTTGGCAAGGAACGTGAGGTCCTTGGTCATACGCTGGTTCACGCTGAGATACATGCCGTTATATTCCAGCGTTCCGTTGCGGGGATAGATTTCGGGAAGGTTCTGGTTGAAGAAGTTCTGGTAAGGGTAGAGCTTCTGCAGGTTGGTTTCTTTGATCAACGCACCATTCTGGGTGATGCCATAGGTGTTGGTCGTGCCCACACCTCCCAGATATTGCTGCTGCTGGATGGCCGCGATCACCGTCGGTATGGACGGCACGTTCAACGCATTGCTGAATACGCCGATCAGGTGTGTGCCCTTCACGCCTTGATAGGTTGCCTGGATCAGTGTGCGGCTGGCGGGCTGGAACTGTACCGTCAGGCCGTAGGTCTGGATGTAGGGCACCGCGGATTTCTGCGTCACAAAGCTGGGCGCAATGCCCGTTGAAAACAGAAGAGGTCCCCGCGCCCCGTTCAGAGATGTGTAGGCCGAAGTCAGAGGACCCACAGGATTGGTGATGTAGTTCACGACCTGGTTTGCCGTGACACCGCCATTGATGCCGCCGACGCTGACGGACGCGACGTTGTAGTCGGGATCTGGAATGTTCTCGTAGCCGCTGAGCGGAACGCGTGTCAGGGTGTAGGAAGCGCGGAGGGTGGTGCGACGGGTGGCGGCGAAGGAGAATCCGATGCGCGGTTCGAAGCCGTGGTAGTTTGCCGGCCAGAGACTCTTCTGGAAGCCGCAGGCGCTGGAGAAACAGAACGCGACGCTGGTAGGCATTCCATTGAGGCTGCCCGCGAAGGGTGCGACGAAGCCTTGATTGTTGTACTTCTCCTGGCGCGGCATTTCGAGCTCATACCGCATGCCGGCGTTGATCGTCAGCCGCGGTGTGATGCGCCAGTCATCCTGGAAGTACCCTGCGTAATAGTGCCAGCGATAGTATCCAGGGATCGAAACCGGCGTATTGCTGTAGCCGCTGACGTTACCCAGGATGAAGGTGGCGAGCGGCATACCGCCCGTCGCGCCATTGTTGGTTGCTGCCTGCGCGAAGGTGTATTTGCCTCCGTACAAACCGCTCAGGTCATATTGGTTCGACTGGATCCAGCGGATATCCGCTCCGAACTGGAAGAGGTGCTTTCCATGCGTCCAGGTGATGTCATCGCCTGCGATGAAGTTCTGGTCCACCTGGATCGATAGCCCGCTCAGGTTGGCCGGCTGCAAAGTGTAGCTCACCGCATTGCCGCCCGTGTTGAAGTTGCCCAGACTGGGGAAGCCCTTGCCGAGAACCGCTGGTGTCAGGCCGTACTTGGCGGAGAAATCCGTGCTCAATGCGCTGGGCGGCGGCAGGCGCTGCTGGTTGTCGCGCATGAAGGAGTAGTGGAAGTCGTTGACGATGTTGTTGGAGAAAACGTGCGAATACCCAAAGGCGATGTCGTGCGCGTTGGCCGAGTCCGTGGGTGTGTTGTTCAGCGGATTGTTGGTGTCCAGGCCGAGGTAGCGCTTACCGATCACCGGGATGACGGTGTAGCGGACGAAGATGCGATTGCTGTTATTGAAGTAGTGGTCGATACGGAAGGAGTAGCGGTTGTCGATGTTCTGTACGCCGCGAAGGTAGGAGCCGTTGGTGCCGTCGTTCTTGTAGGCGCCATCGGGTGAATCGAAGGTCACAAACGGTCCCGGATTGCTGGGGCTGGGGAACTGGGAAAGAACGTACTGCGCAAATGTGTTCTTGGAAAGCTGAGGCGCGACATCATTGGGGCAGCTTGTCGCTGTGGGATTTGCTGCGATGTAAGCCTGCCCACAATCCGCAAGCGGTCCTGTGATCGGCCGGTACAGGCCGCTGTTGGTATACGCGGGGCCTGTCGGGAAGCCATCGGCATTGGTCGCCGACTGATAGTAGAGTCCGCCCACGCGCGGCGCGGCGAGTGCGGCAGCATATCCACTGGCGCGCAGGATGGTCTGGTTCAGCAACGGCAGGGAATCATTCAAATGTCCGGCAAGGTCTGCCGGCGTTTGGAACGTTCCACGAAAGCCAACGCGGTTGGCCAGACGTGCCGGCTCGATGCCCAGGAAGAAGAAGCTCTTGTCGCGGCCGTTATAAATCTTGGGGATCCGGATGGGGCCGCCGAGATAGAAGCCATAGAAATTCTGGTGAATGTCGTTCTTGATGGTTCCGCCGAGCGGAAAGGCATTGAAGAACGGGTCGGTATGCCGCCAGCTGATTCCGCCGTGGTAGATATTGGTGCCCGCGCGGCTGCCTTGAATGATGATGCCGGAGCCCGTTCTTCCGTACTTGGAGGAAAGGCCGCTGACGATCACGCTGGTTTCCCCGACGTTCTGGCCTGAGAGGTTGACACCGGTGCGCGGATAGCTGGCCTGCGTCACGTCCGAGCCGTCCACCAGAATTCCAGTTCCGCCCGGAGGTGTGCCGCCAACGGCGATGCTGGCGCCGGGCAGCGTGAAGCCGGTTGTATAGCCGGGATTTTCCGTGCTGATTCCGCCGGGGTTCGTGGGATCGCCGTTGACGCCAGGTACCAGCAGCACAGCTTCCAGGGAAGAACGCTCGGGATAGGGAAGGCTCTCCACCAGTTCGTGGTCGACTGTCGTGACAACGTCGGATGTATTCGAGAGGAGGGATGCCTGGGCGGAGACCGTGACGGTTGTGGTCTCTCCGCCAACGGCAAGGGGCACATCCGTCTGAACGGTGTTGGCTTCGCTGACCGTCACCTTGTCGATCACGGCGCGCTGGAAGCCCGGCGATGTGACCGCGACGGAATAAATGCCGGGGTTCAGGGCCTGGACGTTGTAGATACCCGCGCCGTTGGTCTTCGTGGTGTTCTGCACATTGGTTTCGGTGTTGGTGATCACCACGCTGGCGCCGCCGACGAGCGCGCCTTTGGGATCGGTAACCCGCCCCGTGATGGAACCCTGACCGGTCTGCGCCAGAGCGCTTTGCGGGATGGCTGCGATGAGCCATGCAGCCAGTAGCACGATAGGCATCCACCAGCGGACTGCGCTGGGCCGCCGTGTTGAAGTGTTCGAAGTCATTATGTCCTCCAGAAGATCATGCATTTCCGTGTCCGTCTCCACCGCGGCTTGACTGCCCGCGCAGTTGGCCTTACCAGATGTCTGTCCTTTTTTAAGGAGACAGTGGGAACGTTTCCATGGAGCGGCACAAATATAGCCTCCGGCTCGTGGAATTTGCAAGTCTTTTGCGAAGCTGCCTGCAAGAAAACCATGCTTTCTCCTGCTGTAAGACCGCATTCTTCCCCATTTCAGCGCTTCCAGGATGCGGAAAACGGGTCGTTGCCCAAAGCATGGGTTCCGGTGCTCGGAAGCGTTTCCAGTATTGAGGCCAAGCCTCCAGGCGCCACTCTCCCAGGCTGTCTACTCCGGGTAATAGCGCCCGGCGCCGTCGTTCGGCAGTTGACCGTCCCGCGGCTCCACTGTGCGTCGAAACGGCTCTGCACCCGTAGGATTCCAGTTTCTCCAGGAATAGGGGTCCGTGTTGGCGGCGCGCGACGGCCTGCTTTCACCATTGTGGTTCATCGCGGTGACAAAATATTCACAGACGGGTGCGGTGTCTGCGGGACCACGCGCGGCGGACCGTGGCGAATGTGCCGGAGGCACGATCCCGGGAGTCGTGTCGGTCCATGCGGTGGCTGATCCCTGGAACACGACACTGAAGTTCGCTTCGTCATGGCGCTTGCGGTGCAGGCGATACCCGGCGGCGCCCAGGACCTCGCCCCATGCGAGCGCCGCAGATCCTTGAGAAAGTTCCACATGCAAACCGTCAGGTGGCGGAGGAGGCGCGTTTGTGATGTACAGCGGATACTCAGGCCCGGGCTGGCTGGTGTGTTCCTCGTTCCTGGCTACCAATCGGACGTGGTACTTCCGGCCACCTGCCAGACCGGTGATTGTGATAACCGGAATAGACGCGGTGCTCACCGTCTTCCAGCTCACAGCTTCATCCAAGCTGATTTCCGCATGATAGCTGGAGGCTGACGCGACGGGCGTGCCGTGGACGATGGCTCCGCCATCCATGTATTCCGTTCGCTCGATAGAAGGTGAGAGAGGTACGGGCAATGCGGAAGTCAACTCCCATCGATGGGTTCCGGCGGCGAGTTCGACCACCATCCGGTCGCCATTCCACGTGCTGGTGACTCTCGCTCCATCGACATACAACGCGGGTCTTGCGGATGTCGTTGGAAAGCTGATCTCAACGGAGGACGAGGAAGGGGCATGGAACCATCCATCCAGGGGGCGCTGGGATCCACTCTTCGGCACCTTCGCTGAGAGACCGAGTTCCGTGTCGCTGGTTGTGAAGCTCACGCCGCCTGCGGCGATGTGGCCGCCGTGGAAGAGTGCGAACTCCCATGCATGGGGATATTCCCTGACGATGCCGGCATAGCCGCGGAAGGATATGTCTCCCTTTCGAAATTCGATCGGGGCCTGGGAAGAGAAGACAAGGTCGGTGCCTCCGTCAGGCCGTGCGATGCGTGCGCCAAAGAAAGTTGTCTCCGCATGAATTCCAGGCTTGTGGGTGATGATCGCGATCGAATCTCCCGTGCCGTCTGCCCACCGTCCTGAGGTTGCTTCGGTCTCGATCGTTGTGAGAAGGCCGCCTTCGGTGCGCTTGTCTGCGCCAAGCAATGTCATGAAAGGGAACTCATCGCCCTTGCGGACGAACCATGAGAAGCGATGCGCAACCTGGGCGTTGAAGACGCGGTCATGGACAACGAAGTAATCGTCTCCCGCCAGCATCACACTGCGTCCCACATACTCCGGCCATGAATACGCCTCTGGACCCTGGCGCGGAACGATCTCGGCAAACTGCGCGTATCCCAGGTCGTAGAGAGGACGTGAGAGCACATTTTGTCCGATGCTTCGAAACGCCTTGTCTTTCCACACGCCGAAGTTGGAGCCGAAGTCTGTGTCCTGGTCCGTTCTGTCGCCGGCATCTTCCACGCCGTTGTGGCTGTAGCCTTTGCCGTTGGCATAGAAATAGATCATGCCGCAGGAGCCCTCGCTGGCGCCGCCCCAGCGGTAATTGGGGCCGTCATCGATCTGCAGCAGATGGATGGAAAGCTCTTCCGGGCGATCGACCGCGGCGCGCAACGTGATGCCATAGCCGGTGAACTTTGATGTCTGCAGGTGCGGGTTGGTGCCGTGGTTGGCAGGCTGCTCCAGCATCACATGGTACGGATCCACGGCATCGGCCGGAGTCTCCATGTCCTGGTCCGAAGGACGCGCGGCCCACATAAGGTACTCTGCGGTGAGCGGCGAGTAGTTCCGTAGCGCGGTGCCCATGTACCACATCAGTCTGGGTGGTTTGCGCCTCTCGGAGTGCGCACCCAGAGGCGGATGAATGCGGCGTGGACCGTCGGCCGGATTAACCACGCCCCAGTAGTGGCGTCGAGCGCCTTCATTCAGCTCGGACTCTTCCGCGATGCGCTGCATCATCGCTGGAGTCTCTCCCGCGAAGGGCGCGCTGAGCGCGTTGACGAGCCAGTCCGAAAGGCTCACCAACTGGGCCGTGCACAGGCGCTCATATCCATCGCGCAGTTTCAGCAGAAACGACGCGCGTGTCGCGGGCCGTAGAAATGCCCAGACGTAGGTGCCGAGGTTTTCCGTCCAGCGGCCTCCGCGGGCATTCCATGCATGCACCGCGGGCCGTGTGTGATAGCGGGTGTTCAGATGTAGATAGGCTTCCCACTCATCGGCCCAGGTGTCCGCGGCAGGATGCTCCGGGAACAGATACGCCATGCCGCAGGGCGTCGACTTCACATCCGAAAGGAAGTTCGGGTGGCCACTCAGCATGCGCTGCATGGGCATGTAGTCTTCGCCGGCATGCACATAGGCGAGCAGCAGCAGGATGCCTTCGATATGGGCTCGCTGTGTTTGTGTGAGATTCGATCGATAGATCTGGTAGCAGGGAATCCAGCTCTCCAGCAGGGGCCGGCTTGATGTGGGGCCGAAGCCGTGATTCTGACGCACGCCGGAGATCGCAAGCTGCGTAACGAAGTCGGAGCGTGAGACCGCCTGGTAGAAAGCCTCGGCTGTATCCCATGCAGCTTGCGTGAAGAGCCGCTTCGGTTGCTTTGCGGTTTCCGGATACGAGAGCACCCAATCCTTCACCTTGTCCAGGCCCAGGGTTCCATGCCAGTTTTGCAACTCAAGCGCATACGAAGCAGGGAACAGTCCGCTGCGAAAACGAGAGCCGCCAAACTCGATACCGTCATATGCCTGCTCGATCCTGCGCATGGCCTCCATGTCCTTCGCGTGGTCATAGAACGCAATACAGGTGGAGCGGGTGCCGCACGCGATCTTCCAGACAAAATGCAGGGTTCCGTCCCGGAACGCGAACTCGACAGCGATACGCGAGGAGGAATGCCAGATGGCGTACTCATGGTCTTCCCACATCTCCGCGTGATCGATAAAGATCGCGGCTGCGTCCTGAGAGGCGTCGCCCCAGAAGTTCGCAAAGGAGGCCGCCGCCATATCCTGCCACGGATCGAAGATGCGAAGGGCAAACGGCATCCTGCCCGATGCGGTGAGCCCTGGCGACACGCCGAACTGTGTGTCCATGAACGCCGGAGCGATGGCTTCCCATGGGTATTTCGCATAGTCGCCGGCCGGCACAGCGGGGAACCGGTACGGATGATTGGGCGCCTGGCGGTGGAGGAACTCGCAGCCGGTCCATGCGAAATCGAATTCTCCATGGACACCGTCGGGAACATCCTCCATGTTTTCCTGGAGCCGGACAAAGTCTGTACCCGCGGAGCATTGCACGGTCGCTACGTACCTTCCGCCGCCCGCAAAGGTGTAGGTGATCCGGTGCGTCGACCGCAAGGGACCAGCTTCGAGTTGCTCCGTGTGGATAGAGACAACCCGTTCGCCGGCAACCTTCAGACTTGAGAGGCCGCTCCATCGTCCACCCCGCGAGACCGCAAGCAGAGGTCCGGGCGCATCGCCAGCAATTGCCTGGGAAGCCGGGATGCGGATTTGCAAGGGGCCTGTGTCGATCACCAGACTTTCTCTTTCGTTCGCGATGTTGATGTGCGGTGTAACTAGGGTGGGAACCGCTGCAGAGTCGAAGCGATAGCTGCGCGTCGAGCCTGCTGGGAGATCGGAGAAGAGAAGCAGTTCTCCGGCTTCTTCGGAGCTATGGTCAGTGGTGCCTGATGAGAGTTCGGAAACCTGAAAGGGGACCGCCTCGCCAGTCTCCACGCAGAACAGCGCGCCGGTGTTCGCTGCAGGAGGCAGCCCTCCCGGCAAAGAGACGGAAAGCAAGGTGCGTGGCCAGCGGTAGAAAGGGTTCGGGATGGGGCTCTGGAGGCGAAGCACGGAGTCGGCAGCATTCGGTAACGATGATCCAGGGAGCCACGACTCGCCACGGAAACTTCGGGATTGCACACCGATCCACGTGAGACCTGCGAGGGTACAGAACTGCCGCCTGTCGAACCTGGTGTCCACAATTTCTCCCGGGAATGGCCTGCCCGCTATTCCCGGCGCATGGCCTGCTTGAGTGACAACCGGGAAGTTAAGCTAAGCCAATCCCAGAGTGTTTTGCCTATGGAAACCCAGCAATGAAACGTTTCCATGGGGCTGGGCTATCGTACATCGCCGCCTGGAATCGCGGCAAACATGGCGCCGGAACTCCGTCCGGCCCTCGCGGTCCATGAGAAAACTCCATCGGCGCGTCGGTAATTCCGACTACACTGGTCGCGCCTCCGTTACCCGAAAGTTGAGGTTTCCATGCGCCAACCGCGTCTCTGTCTATCCCTGCTTGTTGCGATCCTTCCAGCAGCCCTTGCCCAGGCTCCCACTCCGGCGCCCGCCACCGTGCCGGTGCTGATGCTTTCCGATCTTCATTTCGACCCGTATCGGAACATCACCGAAGCTCGCTTGAAACAGCTCACGGTGGACCCCCCTGAGAAGTGGGATGACATTCTCAGCAGACCGCTGTCCGCCGCGGAGCAGAAGGATGCTGCCGCCGTCGCCTTGAAAAGGACTGGCTGCGATAGCACCAAGCTCGACACCGATTACAACCTGCTCACGTCTTCTCTAATCGCCGAGCAGGCGGCGATGCCGGATCCGCTCTTCATCACGGTTTCAGGCGACCTCATCACGCACAACTTCGACTGCAAGTACAACTCGCTGGTCAAGAATCACACCGCCGCGGGCCTCAGCGATTTCGCTGCCAAGACCGGCACTTTCATGGCCATCAAGCTGCACGCTGCTTACCCTAAGGCTCCCATCTACCTGACCTTGGGCAACAACGACTCCGGTTGTACCGACTATTTTGAAACCGAAGCCACACCGAAGCAGAAGAATCCTTACCTGGATCAACTTGCCCAAGCGTTTGCGGCTGTGGCGCTCGACGCAGGCAACGCCAAACGCATTCTCGCGACAGTGCCCACGCGCGGCGACTACAGCGTCATGCTGCCGCAGCCGTTCGCGGACACCAAGCTGATCGTTCTGCAGGACATGTTTGAGTCGGCAAGCTATCACGGATCCTGTCCTGGTGGGTCAAGCGCGGGCGCAGCCGCGAACCAGATCGCGTGGCTCAAGGCGCAGCTCGCCGACACAAGCGTGAAGCACTTCTGGATCATGGCGCATATCGCTCCGGGCGTCGATCCCTACGGCACCATCGTGTCGAACCGCAGCAAGCAGAGCCCCGGATGCCCGGGTAGTGCAACGCTCAAGGGTAACGACCTCGCCGGCACGCTGCGCGACTCCACCTCGGATATCGAACTCGCGCTCTACGGTCACACCCACATGGACGAGATGCGTCTGATCACGGACAACGCGGGCCAAGGAAAGGTAGCCGGCCGCCTGAACCCTTCGATCTCGACATGGAATGGAAACTACCCGGCGTTTACGGTGGCGAGTGTTGATCCTGCGAAGGCTCTGCTTGTCGACTTCACCGTGTACCACTCGGTGGACAAGACTGGCGCCGCCGGGGATTGGAGCAGTAACAAGTACACCTATAGCGATGCGTATGGGCAGCCGGATTATTCGGCGGCATCACTCACGGCACTGACCGGCATCTTCAAGACCGATCCCACAGGCACGGCAGCCGGGAACTACAAGCAGTATTACGAGAGCGGCGCGACAAGCAACTGGAGCGCATACGTGTGCGCCATCGTCAGTGACACGCCGGATCAATACAACACATGCAATGTGTGCGGGACGGGAACTACGCGATAACACCGGTGGTTGTGCAGCAGCGGGCGCGTTCCTCCACCTAAGTCACTGAGGCACGATACGGTAGGTCCGGGCTTCAGCCCGGACATCAAAGCGGTCACAAGCAATCGGCTTTAGCCGCTGAGGGCCTGCTCCTGCTTGAATGCAGAGGAATATGGATACAAGTGAGGTTCAGACACGAGCCTTGCTCGAACCGGATTCAGGTGGATCTACTCGCGACGAGCAATGAATTCTTCCGCATTACGGCAGCGATGATCGACATACCCCGTTTGCCACACCTGCAGCTTGGATCGAAGGCGATGCGAAAAACCACCCTTGATCAAACCGACTGCGCGTTCGATCGTTGTATCCTGCGGTGTAATCAAAAGATGAACGTGATCTGGCATGACAACAAAGGCATGTAGCCGATATCTGCCTTCGTGACGGTAATGCTGCAGCGTTTCGATGAGGAGTTGGGCAGTCCGCTCAGCCTGAAATATTCGCCGACGTTCATTCGCCACGGTCGTAACGAAAAATGTGCCATCTCTGGAAGTCTCGCTTTGCACCATAGCAGTCTAGAATAGCCCTCAGGGGCTAAAGCCCGGATTTTTCCCCATGTCTTAATGTCCGGGCTGAAGCCCGGACCTACCGTATGTGTGCCTCCAGTGACACTGTGGCACAACACGCAAGAGCAGGCGCGAATCCGTTCGGCGGTATCGCTACGCTGCGCTTCGGTCGAGATGACAGGGTTAGGAATGAAAAACACACGAACAGACATCACTGTTCATCCCGTCCGTAACTCGCGCATAGCAGATGAAGCTGCTCAGAATGACCATATCTAAGGGTGTGGGATAAGCCTTACAGCGATACAGAGGTTACTGACATCTCTCGCATCACCGACTCCAGCAGCGCAGTCCATTCTTCCGCGGAACGTTCCACGTTGGCTGGAATCAACTCACCCACACGAACGCTGAGCTTGCCGGAGCGGAGCCAGCGAACCCTGCGCGTGCGAATCTCATGCATGCCGCGGATGAAGACCGGCAACACCGGCACCTGAGCCTGAATGGCCAATAACCCAATGCCCTGGCGGAACGAAGCCATCTCGCCCGATTGACTGCGGGTTCCTTCAGGAAAGATCAAGACAGAATAGCCGCGGTCCATCGCTTGTCCTGCGTGAGCAAAGCTTTGCCGGAAGCCTTGAAGGCGAGGCAGCGGAAACACGTTGTATAAAGCGGTCAGCAGCCAATAGGCCGCGGGGCCGAACACGCTTCCGCGTTTGCCGGTGCGGAAGTCCATCAGCATTTCACCGGACATCGCCACGGCAATTCGCCTGCGCCAACGCGATGGAAGCGCATAGAGCACCAGGGGGCCGTCGAGCTGCGTAATGTGGTTGGCGATGATCAGCATAGGTCCGTCAGGTAGAGAGCTTTGAGCGCGGATCACAGGCGGAGCGAGCAGTACGCCAATCAACGGTTGTGCGATTGCTTCAAGGAAAATGGCGCGAAGAATCTTTACCGGTGTGGATAAGGGCCACAGCGGATATCGATGGCGAGGTCCCGTCTTTGTCGAAGTGTTTGCAATGGGCGCAGCCGGTGCTGCGGCTTCCGCAGGTTTGGTTGTGTGCGAAATGTCCTGCGCCAGCCATGCAGGCGCGGCCGTGCTGGGTGCGTACCCGGTTAGCCGGCGAAGGTCGCCCAATGTTTGCGCGGCGGCGAGATCGGAATCAGGTAGAAGCGCCCCTGTCTTTTCTTCCAGCGCGGAAGCCAGTTGCACACGGCCCAGGCTGTCGAGATGAAGGTCTTCCGAGAGGCGAAGAGTGTCATCTGGGGAAGGTGCGGGTTCTCCAGTGATCGTCGCGATGATGGCCAGCAGAGGATCGATGGTTGTGTTTTCCGGAGTCGTCTTCGTCCCTGCATTCTGCGATACCTTGCAGGCCCACTCGTGAATCGTGCGCCGCAGGAGTTTGCCGGACGACGTATAGGGAAAGTCGAGCTCCGGCCAGCGCAGCACGCGCCGGATATGTTGATACTCCGCAAGCGTGCGGTTCGCTTCCTGCACGCTTCTTTGCAATGCTGCCTCGTCGCCTTGGAAGACCACGACGGCCACGGCTTCAGGACCTGTCGGGAAGTCGCAGGGAATCACTACGCAGGCGCGTACGGCAGGTTGCCGCACGAGCGCGGCTTCGAGGTCGGATGGAAAGATGTTCAGCCCACTCGAGGTCACGATGGCTTCGCCTTTGCGGCCCAGAAAGCGAAACTCTCCCGCCTCGTTCTGTTCCGCCAGGTCGCCGGTCGCGAGCCACTCATCTTCACGCTGGCGCAGTTGACCGCCCTGCCATGTGCTGCGGGCGACCATGTCGCCGCGCACCAGAAGCTCTCCCGCCTCATTGATCCGTACTTCGCGCCCCGGCAAAGCCTTACCTATCGTTCCGCGCGCGATACGAAAGGGGTGATTCAGCGTGACCAGCGCAGCAGTCTCAGTCAGGCCGTAACCCTGGACCAGCGCCAGACCTACGCGGTTCCAGAAGAGCTCAAGCTCGGCGGGTAATGCCGCGCCGCCGGAGATCACTGCCCAGAACTTCCAGCCGAAGACGCGATGCACAGCACGGAAACGCCACCATCGTTTCAGTATGGATAGACCTGCTGCGTGCTCAATCTCTGCCGCGAGTTTGGGGAAGCGTGCAAGCAGGTAGGTTCGCAGCAGACTGACGATGCGCGGTACCGCGACCAGCACCGAGATGCGCTCGCGGCGGATGAGCTGCGTGATGCTTCCAGCTTCCAGTGTGTCGGTGAAGTGCAGCTCGGCGCCCAGCACGGCCGGTATCCACAGGCCCATGAACTGTCCGAAGACATGGCTCAGCGGAAGGGTGTGAAGAAATCGCAGGGGATGCACCCAGCGTTCATAGCGGCGATACCTGCCGATCTCGTTTTCAATTGGATGCAGACTGGCCAGGACGTTGCGATGCGTGTGGACGATCCCCTTCGGTTCCGAGGTTGTGCCGGAAGTGAAGACAATCTGGAACGGCGTGTCTTCCCTCACGCTCGCCTCCACGGCAAAGTTCGGAGTTGCCGGGAGGCTTGCAGCCAGTTCGGAAAACTTCAGCGCCGGGATTTCCTGAGGGAGCGACTGGAGCAGACCCGCGTCCGCAAGAACGAGCCGCGGTCTAACCTCTTCGATCACGCGTTGTGCGAAGGCGGGCGTGCCGGACGCATCCAGCGGTACGGCGAGCACCCCACGAAGCAGGCAGCCGAAGAATGCGCCAATCCAATCCGCGGAGTTTTCGCCCCACAGGAGAACCCGGTCTCCTGCATGTATATCGCGGGCAATGAGCTCTGCAGCGAAGCGCCCGGCCAGTTGCGCCAGCTCACCATAGGTTGTGGCGTAGCGCCGAACACCGCGGTGAGAGACGACCGCTGTCTCTTTCGCATGAGTGTGGAAGTCCGTAACGAGGCTGGCAAGGTGAGGTCGCATACGTTGGCCGGTCCTGAACCTCAGGACATATTCAGGCTAGACGTGTTTCCGAGATGCGAGGTGAAGGGTTGGTACAGTCTCGTGGTTAGGAGGGAAGTGTCCTAAGGGCAGGGGACAGTTAACAGCGAACAGTTAACAGGAACAGACAAAGACTCTGGTTTTCTTTCTATCGTTCCTACACTCTGTCATTACGACCGGAGTGGAGTAGTCGCGCAGTGGAGAGATCTGCCGTTGCCCCGGCGCGTGATTCAGGTCGCCACGAACCGGGTGGCCCATCCTTTCACGTTTTTGTGAAAGGGTGGGGTATCGCGTACGAAGTACGCGACCGCTCCCGCCCATTTCTAAACATCCATCGGACTCACGCGGTCAGGTCCGGTCTTTCACGCAGGCGACGTGGTCATGCGAGAATTTTGCCTCAGCGCTTGAGGGGCCAAACTCCTCCCCACGCATGGGCGGGAGCGGTCGCGTTTTCGCGCGATACCCCACCCTTCGCGATGAAACTGCGAAGGATGGGCCACCCGATTCCTTCGTGTTCCTCATACATGGGCAGGGGCAGAAGCAGATCTCCACTTCGCTTCGCTCCAGTCGAGATGACAGAGTGTAGGTTGGAAGGCCGAGGAAGCAGGACCGGCGGCGGCAACAATCAGAGAAGTCGAAGCCTATTACCAGGTCTTCACGGCAACCACATCCGTCGAAGCTGCTTTGAAGTCCACGACGCGGATGTGCAGCACGACCTGCAGGTTCTGCTTCTCCCATCCTTTGGGAAGGCTCTGGGCGAGTGCTGCGACGGATGCGGGATCGCACACGAACTGCGCTGCGGCCAGTGTGCCGTATTGGCCCATGCCGGCAACGATCAGCACCGGAGCATCGCCGTTGCTTTCCGCGAGCCGCGTGATGATGGCATAGTCTTCGGTGTCATGCGAGTCGTTGGACGCATGCAGCATCCAGTGGCGCGTGGAGGCGCCTGAAGGATTGGTTTCATCGATCTCGTTGCGTGCCCGCAGGACGAACGGCAGGTGCTTGGTCAACTCGATCGTCATCGGGTTGTTGAAACCACCTACCAGCACCGTTGGACTGTCGCGCAGCTCCGCAAACGAGATGTCATTTGGGAAGCGTTCCTGAAAAGCCTGATCATGCGAGGTCAGCGCGGAAACTACAGTCGAAACCGCCGCTACGTCCCCCAGCGCAACGAAGCTGTTGAACGAGGGCTGAATGTCGCGTCCGCTGATCGTGCTGTTCGGGTCGATGGGGACAAAGAACTCCATGCCCTGGGTTTCAAGATTGTGCGCATGAGCGTACGCGTCGGTGACCTGGTCGGAAAGACGGTAGACCGCGTTACTGCCCACGGAGATAATGACCGGCTTGGTGCTGCTGATCCATGGCTGCCAGAACTGGCGGAAGGTTCGCTTCTGCCCAAAACCCACCGTCCTGTAGGTAACGACTCCTGCCACGAGAAGACAAACGGCTACCGCAAGTGCCAGCAGGCCGCGGGAACGTGCTGACCAACGCGTGCGGCTTTGCACCGGCAGTTGCGGGTTGCCGATCGCGGTAAGCACCTCGGGTTGCGTTGCCGGCACGAGCTCGGTCGACGCAGGGGGTTGCGCGGTGGCGGCCTGCAGGGCCGCATTGCTTTCGTGGAGAGCCCTGGCTCCCTCGCGCCAGCGGAAGGAGGCACGGTAGGAGCCCGGCGGAATTTCGATCTGGATTTCAGGCGCGGACGGAGAGTCGGTCACGGACTGGTAAAACTGCGCGAGCCGCTTGCGAACTTCCGCCGCGCGGATGCGGACGACGGGGTCGTCGCCCGTTTCGTAGTCGGGCCGGCGTCCGAAGACTTCGGCGCCGATCACTCGCTCACGCAGAAGGTGTTCTTCCTGCGCGAGGGTGTGCTTCACGATGTAGCGAAGCAGATTCTGGCACTGCTGGGTGTGGCAGAAAGGAGGACTTAAAAGCACTTCCTCCAACACCAGTTGAATGCCGGCAGCGTCGGGTGTGGAGCCTTCTCCTTTGGTGTGCTGGTTGGGAGGATGGCGGTTTGGAAGCGGCGGAGTCAGCGTCTCCATAAACAAATATAGGCCATCGAGACGGTATGTTACCCCCCGTATTAAGGCATGTCAACGCACGCAAGCTCAACAGCTTAGGGATGTACCGAACAGTAAAGTGCCTTGCGCGTTCCTGTTCGGAAGGCGTCTTGTGTTGCCGTCCGAAGGAATCAAAAAAAGTGTGTTTCGAAGGAGGGACAGGACGGGAATCGTCCTTGTCCCAGTTCAGGAACGCAACTGAACAACAGGCAGTTGACCGGGTCATCCCGGCGACGCGTCACTTTGAGGGGGAGCTGAATGATGTCGAGGCGAAGCAAGAGTGTGTTGAGGAGAAAGACCTTCCGGACGACCCTTCTTTCCGCGTTCCTGCTGCTGGCCGGGTGGGCCGCACCGGTCCGATGCGTGGCCCAGGTCATTACGGCATCCCTTTCCGGAACCGTGAAGGACACAACCGGAGCCCTGATCCCCTCGGCTTCGGTCACCCTTGTTAATGAGAAGAGCGGGGACAAGAGGACGGTCCTGGCGAACGGGGCTGGTTTCTTCACCTTCGCCGGCGTTTCGTCCGGAGACTACAGCGTCTCCATCACCTACAAGGGCTTCCAGCAACTCACGGAGTCGCACGTCCACCTTGACCCAGGCGACAGCCGCACCTTGCCTTCCTTGATGTTGAAGGCTGGCAGCGAGGGAACCACTGTTACGGTCGAGGCCGAAGCCGACGTTCCGCTCGATACCGGGGAACGCAGCGAACTGATCACCGCGGAGGAGATCAAGCATCTTTCCGTGGAAGGCCGCGATGTCACGGAACTTTTCAAGATTCTGCCGGGCTTCGCCATCGCGAACCAGGGTGTGGGCAACACCACCTTCGACCCCTCGCAGGTCAACGTGAACGGTGCGCTGGGCAATTTCGCGGCCAACGGCAACCCGCTCAACGGCATCAGCCTGAAGCTTGACGGCGCGGACATCACAGACCCCGGCAACTACGGCGCCGCGATCCAGAACGTGAATTACGACCAGGTCTCCGAAGTGAAGGTGCAGGTCTCGAACTTCGGGGCGGATATTGCCAACGGACCAGTGGTGGTAACCGCAGTGACTACATCGGGGGGCAACCACTTTCACGGCCAGCTTTATACCTATGCGCGTTTCAATCAACTGGACTCGGCTGACGCATTGAGCAAGGCGACCAACGAGCCCAAGGATCCGGATCGCGAAGTTTACCCCGGTCTTGCGATCAGCGGACCGGTGTTGATTCCGGGCACGAACTTCAATAAGAACCGCGCACTGACGTTCTTCGCCGGCGTCGAGGACTACGCGCAGCGCAACATCTATGCCTACGGCGGCGCCGCGGGTGCGCTGGTCCATGCCCTGGTGCCAACCCGGAACATGCTCAACGGCAACTTTTCAGCGGGGGAGCTGCAGAACTATCTCGGCGACCTGTATACGCAGGGCGCATACGGCAACATCGCGTCCGTTCCTACGGTCGCGCTGAACGGAACCACACTGGCCGTGCCTGGCATGCTGCCCTCCAATCTCAAAGACCCCGGGGCGGCTGCCATCTTCAATACCTTTCCGGCGCCTAACCAGCGGGCGACGGTTGCCAATCCTTACAATTGGCAGTCCCAGGACTTCATCAACAACAACATGTGGCAGGCGATTGGACGCATGGACATCGCCATCTCCCAGAAGAACCACCTGTTCGGACGCTACTCGGTTGAACGTGGCGCATCGGGCGTTCCCGCCGTTCCGTACTACAACCCGGGCGAACTGAATACACCGGGCGGCGGCCTGAACAGCAACAACTCAGAAAGTGCGGCGGCGAACCTGACCACAGTCATTACCTCGACGCTGACCAACCAGTTGTACGGCGGCCTTGGATATCTCAACTCCGCTTTTGTGAGCCCCAATCCCAGTGTGTTGTCTGCCTATCCGTACCAGGGCGCCTACAAGAACGGACGGCATGCGCTGCCGGAACTGCAAAACTATGACGACCAGAGCGGCCTGCCCCGGCAATTGACGCCTGACTACTCGCTGGGCCCCATCTTCGCGCACAAGTTCAATCCCGATGGCGGCGATACGGTGAGCAAGCTCTGGGGGAAACACACCGCCAGCTTTGGCGTGTACATCGCTCGTGTGACCAACAACCAGAGGACGCCGTTCGTAGCCACCAACGGATTCGTCAACAACTACTACCTCGGCGGCGCGGGAAGCACATTCACCGATGTTGATGGAACGACGAAGACGCTCTCCGGCAACTGGGTGGCGAATTATTATGAAGGCGTGTTCGGCGGTTATGGGCAGACCAACATCCTGCCGCAGTCGAATCTCTACTTCTGGAACAACGACTTCTTTGCGAACGATTCCTGGAGGATACGTCCGCGGCTGACCGTGAACTTCGGCCTGCGTGTCGAACACATTGGCGAGTGGACGGACGCTTACGGTACTGGCCTGGCCATCTTCCAGCCGCAACTGATCAGCAGCAGCACGCCGAGTTCGCCGTTTCCTGGCTTCCTGTGGCATGCAATCGACAACAGCATTCCTACTTCAGGCGTGAGTGCCAAGCCGGCATACCTTGATCCGCGCGTAGGCTTCGCCTGGGATGTTCATGGCAATGGCACGACGGTACTGCGCGGAGGCTGGGGCGAGTATCGTGCGCACGATTCATGGAACGATGCCACCAATGCAGCGGCGATCACCCAGAACTCGCAGAGCGTGAGCTACGGCAATGCGACGCTGGCGGCGATCGGCAGCCCTGCTGTGAATCCCACCACGACCTCGCTCAAGAACACCAGCACCTATCCCGTCGGGGTCAATGTGATGGCGCCGGGAAGTTACGGCGGCGCTGGAGCGATTTCCGCACTCAACGCGACGGATAACGAAGAGCCGCTCACCGACACCTACAGTCTGACTCTGAACCAGCAGCTTCCATGGAAGATGAACATGCTGGTGGGTTACGTCGGCAATAACAGCCGCTTCCTGCTCAACAACGGCAGCAACCAGACGGTCGCGCTGGACAACGTGAACGCCATTCCGATCGGTGGTCTGTACAAGCCCAATCCCTATACCGGCCAGGTGCTGGCGCCGGTAGGGACGAATACTGTGGTCGGGAACGGGTTCAATACTGTTGTTACCAGCACAAGCACGGCGCAGCTTAATGAATACCGCCCGTTGAACACGGCTGGCGTGCAATACGGGGCGATCGACGTTCCGCAGCACAACCTGTTCGCCAACTACAACGGCCTGCAATTCGGCCTGACCAGGCAGACGGGCCACATGATGTTCAATACCAATTACACCTTCAGCAGGGCGATGGGCATTCGCGGAGGCTTCAACAACGGCGAGCCTGGAAACCCCTTCAGTATCTGGGATAACTATGGGCCGGAGAACTTCGACCGCAGGCACATCTTCAATGCGAGTTATACATTCGAGGTTGGACGGCCGGTCCACAACCGCTTCGTCGGAGGCTTCACGAATAGCTGGGAGCTCTCAGGCATCACGAACTACCAGAGCGGCCCTAACATCGTCGTGACCACGTCGAACCCAGGCTTCGGGGTGAATGGCAATATCGGAGCGGCGGGTTCGCCGAACCAGATCGCCATCAACAGTACGGTCTTCCTGGGCACGCCGGATGTCAGTCTGCAGCCGGTGTTGACCTGCGATCCCCACACCAACCTGCGATCCCGCCAGTACATCAACGGCAACTGCTTCGGTACGCCGAACCTGTTGAACAACGGCCCGTATCAATATCCGGATTTGCGTGGGCCGGGTTATTTCGACTCCGACCTCAGCGCGCAGAAGTCATTCCATACCTTCAAGGAGCAAAGCCTTCTGCTGCGCCTCTCCGCGTTCAACTTCATCAACCATGCGCTTCCATCCTTCAACGGCAACTTCAGCAACCAGTACACGCTGAACCTCTCGAATCCTTCCGGGACGACGTTCAACCAGGGCTTGGGAGCGAATGCAGCTTCGCTGGGATTCGGTTCCGCGCAATACGAAGTGGGACGGCGCGTCGTCGAGCTCATGCTCAAGTACAACTTCTGACCCCCATGCGTGACGAGGATAGAATCCCCGGCACGCAAGGTTGTGTCGCATGGCAGACGTAGCGCCGCCGTGCCGGTGTTCGAGACATACATGAGAAGCACAAATTCTTTTCGATGGCGTGAATGAAAAAAAGTTCTGCCTGTATAACAACTCGAATGGAGCCCTGCAGGTGAGTGTGGACGGTGGGATGAGTATGGCGACTCCTCGAACTGACCGGGACCTGCGTAGAGGTTGGCGCAGAGCGTGCGGCTCGATCCAGCGCCGGCGAGGAATTCTTCCGCAGAAACGCCGCTTGCATCTCGTATGGTTCTCATTGCTGAGTTGCATGGCGGTCAATGCATACGCCCAGATCAACGCGACGGCTGCGCACGGACCTGAACCTCTGTATGCCGACCGCCATGCAAGCGCGGAAGCACGCATTACCGATCTTCTGGCGCACATGACGCTGGATGAAAAGATTCATGCGCTGAGCACCGATCCTTCCGTACCGCGGCTTGGAGTGGCGGGCAGCACGCATGTGGAAGGCCTGCATGGACTCGCGCTGGGCGGGCCCGGCCACTGGGAAGGCCGCAATCTTGCGGTGGTTCCAACCACGCAGTTTCCGCAGGCGCGCGGCCTTGGACAAACCTGGGATCCGGCGCTGCTGCAACGAGTCGCCGCGCAGGAGGCCTACGAGACCCGCTACGCGTTCGGGAAATATCATCGCGGCGGAATCGTCGTTCGCGCTCCCAATGCCGATCTCAGCCGTGATCCACGCTGGGGACGCAGTGAGGAAAGCTACGGCGAAGATCCGTTCCTCGTCGGTACGCTGGCCACCTCGTTCGCCCGCGGTCTGCAAGGCGATGACCCGCATGTCTGGATGACGGCTTCGCTGTTGAAGCACTTCCTTGCCAACAGCAATGAAGACAATCGGGGCGGATCGTCGTCGAACTTCGATACCCGGGAATTTCACGAGTACTATTCCCTTCCGTTTCGCATGGCCATTGAAGATGGGCACGCCAATGCCATGATGACGTCGTATAACGCCTGGAACGGAACGCCGATGACCGCGAACCCGGTGTTGCGGAATGTGGTCATGAAGGATTGGGGATTCGATGGCATTCTCTGCACCGATGCCGGCGCCCTGACCAACCTGGTGACCCAGCACCATGCGTATCCGGACATGGCCTCGGCCGCTGCCGCCGCGATCCATGCGGGCATCAACCAGTTTCTGGACGACTACCAGAAGGCGGTGCGCGATGCGCTGTCACGCGGCATGATCACGGAGTCCGATCTCGACCGTAACCTGCGCGGGGTCTATCGGGTGATGTTGCGGCTGGGCTTTCTGAATCCATCCGAGGAC
Organism: Acidobacteriaceae bacterium; assembly: GCA_036498835.1. Lineage (GTDB taxonomy): Bacteria > Acidobacteriota > Terriglobia > Terriglobales > Acidobacteriaceae > Granulicella. The sequence goes on from DASYEV010000103.1 coordinate 21,134, forward strand.
TCTCCCTATGCACGCATCGGTCTGGAGAACCGGCTGACCGGCGACCCCTGGAACGAAGCTGCTGCACACAAGCTGGTCCGCGAAGCCACCGATGAATCGATCGTGCTGCTCAAGAACGAGCAAAATCTTCTGCCGCTGCAGGCTTCGAAGCTCAAGTCGGTTGCAGTGATTGGCCGTTGGGCCGACACTGTCGCACTGGATTGGTATAGCGGCACGCCACCTGCGGTGGTGACGCCGCTGGAAGGAATCCGGCGCCGCCTCCCGTCGGCCGCCGTGACGTTCAACGACGGTTCGGATAGCGCCACTGCCGCGCAGCTTGCGTCCCGCTCCGACGCGGCAATTGTGGTTGTGGGCAATCATCCCACGTGCAATGCGGGGTGGAATGTCTGTGCGTCCCAGAGCGAAGGGAAAGAGGCCATCGACCGCAAAAGCCTGACGCTGGAAGATGAGGTGTTGGTGAAGGCGGTGCTTGCGGCGAGTCCGCGCGCCATCGTGGTCTTGCAGACCAGCTTCCCTTACACCACGACGTGGACCCAGGAACACGCGGCGGCCATTCTGCAGATCACGCACAACAGCGAAGAGCAGGGCAACGCTCTTGCCGATGTCCTCTTCGGTGACTACAACCCGGCAGGAAGGTTGACGCAGACCTGGCCTGCTTCGCTCGACCAGTTGCCAGCCATGATGGACTACGACATTCGCCATGGACGGACGTACCTGTACGCCAAAGCCAAACCGCTGTATGCGTTTGGATATGGCCTGAGCTACACGACCTTCGCCTATAGCAATCTGCAGGTCGCTGAAGTTGGCAGGAACATTCACTTAAAAGTAACGCTCGCCAACACCGGCACCCGTGATGGCGATGAGGTGGTGCAGATCTATGCATCGCACCAGGGCTCGAAAGTTGTGCGACCGGTGCAGGAGCTTGTAGCGTTCAGCCGGGTTCCTCTGGCAGCAGGACAACATAAAGAAATCGCTTTCGATGTCCCGAGTGCACGGCTCGCGTATTGGGACGAAGCTAGCCATCGGTTTGTCGTCGAACCTGACCACGTGGAGTTTCGTGTCGGGGGTTCGTCCACGGATGTTCGTCTTAGCCGGACGATCGCAATCGGTCTCGAACAGCAGCAGGTGGGGAAATCACATGGTGAAGAATAACCTGAGGGCTCTGCGGCGATGTGTCGCTCTCCTGCTGGCTGGTGTAACACTGCATGCCGCAGCGCAGCGGTTGGTCCTGCAACGTGACAAAGCGACGGTTGTCCTGGAGGGTTACGCGCCAGGCATCGTCCGCGTCACGCTGAGCATGGATGAGAAGTATGCGTTGCAGGGGCCGGGCGTTGGCATCGACGCGAAGCCACTGGAGTCTGGCTGGGATCATAGCGAATCGGCTGCCGGTGACGTGTACCGTTCCAACGAGATCACGGTGCGCGTTGCAGCTTCACATCACCGGTCCTCCGAGCCTGTGAGCGACATTGGAAAATACTTCAATGGATCGACCCCCGGTGTTGGCCTTTCCATTGAGCGCGCCGATGGAAAGCCCGTGCTTCGGATGCAGGGCTGGGAAATGGCAGTGCCCAACCACAAGGATGGGAACGCCGGCATCCTGGCTGACCGGCGCAGCACGGACGATCCCTTCTTCGAAGTTGGCGCGAGCTTCACAGCGCCTGACGATGAACACTATTACGGCCTTGGTCAGAACCAGCAGGGCATGCTCGACCTGCGCGGACGCTCGATGGAATGCGCGCATGACTACAACGCCGCATCCGGTCCCAGTGTCTGTGTCCCGTTCGTCGTCACCAACAAGGGCTACGCGCTGCTGTGGGATAACCCATCCAGGACACGCGTGGATTTTGCTTTCAATGAGCAGACGCGCTGGACCTCGCAGGTTGGGCAGCGCGTTTCGTTCTTCGTGATCACAGGCAATACTTACGATCAGCTCTATCAGGGTTACCGTCTGCTGACCGGCAGCGTGCCGATGCTTCCCAAGTCGGCGTATGGATACATCCAGTGCAAGCAGCGCTACAGTTCGCAGAAAGAACTGCTCGACGTAGCGCGTGGATATCGCAGCCGCAACCTGCCTGCCGATGTCATGGTGGTGGACTGGTTCTACTTCACCAAGATGGGCCAGATGGATATGGATCCCAAGTTCTGGCCCGACCCCAAGGCTATGAACGATGAACTGCACAAGCTGGGTTTTCATTCGATGATCAGCGTGTGGCCGCGTTATGTGCCGGAAGACCGCTACTACGACACCATCCTGAAGAATGGCTGGTTCGAGCATCTCGCCGGCGGCACGCCTACGGACGGTTTGCCCTATGACCGCGCCGGTTCCGACATCGATACAACCAACCCCGACGCGGCGAAGTGGTACTGGGACAGGGTCAACGAAAACTTTGTTGCGAAAGGTTTCGATTCCTTCTGGGCAGACGAGACCGAGCCTGACTTGCCCCCCAACGGCAGCTACCTGCACGTGGGTCCGGGGACGGAGTTCTATAACGTCTATCCGTACTTCCACACGAAGGCGTTCTATGACGGATTCCGCGCGGACCTTCCCGATCGCCGAGCGTTGATTCTCTCGCGCGATGCGTATCTTGGCGCGCAGCACAATGGAGCGATCTTCTGGTCGTCGGATATTTTTCCCACCTGGGATACGCTCCGGCGGCAGGTGCCGACGGGCATCAATTTTGTAGCGTCCGGAATGCCCTACTGGAGCACCGATATCGGAGGCTGGCAGTATCTTCCCGGGACGCACAAGCCGGAGCGGCCGCCACTTCTCGATCCTTCCGACGCGCGAGCCAATGTGGGGCACTACGACGACTATCCGGAGTTGTATGTGCGCTGGTTTGAATATGCGACCTTTCAACCCAACATGCGTGCACATGGCAGCCGTAATTTCAACGAGGTCTGGAGCTATGGCAAACAGGCCGAACCGATTCTGGAAAAATATCTACGCCTTCGTTACCAGTTGATGCCCTACATCTATTCGCTCGGCTATTTCTCGCATGAGACGGGAGCACCCTTTATGCGCGGACTCTTCATGGATTTCGGTAACGATCCGAAGGTAGCCAACATCGGCGATGAGTTCATGTTCGGCCCAGCGCTGCTGATTGCTCCCGTGACGGAGCAGGGCCGCACCAGCCGCGAAGTCTATCTGCCTGCCGGAACCGACTGGTACAACTTCTGGACGAATGAGCGGATTCACGGCGGCCAGCGCATCACGGCCTCCGCGCCGATCGATACCTTGCCCATCTTCGTGCGCGCGGGATCCGTGCTTCCACTGGGCGCCCCGATTCTGAGCACCAATGAAAAGCAGGCGATTGCGGAGTTGCGCGTGTACCCCGGCGCGGATGGAGAGTTCACGCTCTACAACGACGACGGACAGACCTATGCCTACGAGCAGGGCAGCAGCAAGATCACGCATCTGCGTTGGTCGGACAAGCGCGGCAAGCTGGAACATAACGGTGCGAGTGCGTGGGCAGAACCGGACGAGAGGGTGGTGCGTGTCGTCGGCAACGGCGGTGAAGCGCGATGATCCACCGTAGTTGTTTTCTTTGGTCACGCTAGAGCATTTCCCATGAAGGTGTACCCCAGGGGAAAAGATGTTGAAGTCGTTTTCCCCCGAAGAAAACGACCTTTTCAGACGCTTCGGGAGGGCACAGCATCATGGGAAATGCTCTAAACGCATTCCCGCAATGATCGCCGCGTTAGGTTCTCTCGAAGAGGATACTCTTCTTGCTCCTGCCCATTTGTTTTGAGTGAATCGCGCAACTGCCGACCACGAATCCGCGCGCCCTTGGCGCTTGGACCGGTGGCTATTCGTTGCCGGTGGCTCCCTCTAAGATATTCTTTCCCGTCTACGAAGATTTTCGTTGACATGTACGAATGAGTTCGTATAACGTCCTTCCCATGGCGAGTAAACGTGACATTCAGAAGCCGACCGAAGGCGAACTCGAGCTCCTGACGATTCTGTGGGAGCGCGGCCAGGCCACGGTTCGCGAGATATTTGAGGCTGTGAACAACCAGCGGCCCGTGGTGTATACGGGCGTGCTGAAGCTGCTGCAGATCATGACCGAAAAGGGCCTGGTGACGCGCAATGAGAGCGAACGGGCGCATGTCTATCAGGCGGCTGTGGCTCGCGAAGCGACCGAGCGCCGTTTTCTCCGTGAACTGAGCGACAGGTTTTTTGCAGGCAGTGCGGCGCAATTGGCGCTGCGGGCTCTGGAAATGGAAGCCGCCAGCGAAGAAGATCTGGACGAGATTCGGAAATTGCTGCGCCGCAGGCAGGCAAGTGTAGGCACAGAGCAGTAAGCGAGAGGCGACGATGGAAATCCTGAACTGGATGCGCAGCGGGGAAGTAGTCGTGCTGGGGTGGACGCTTCTCCACTTCTGTTGGCAGGGAGCGGCTGTGGCGGCGCTGTACGCTCTGGTCAGCCGGTTCACCTCGCGTGCTTCCGTCAATCTGCGCTATGCCATCGGCATGTTCACCGTGGGGCTGATGCCGCTGATTGCGGTCATTACTTTCATTGAGCAGGAACGGCTGGTGGTGCACGTGCCGCGCGGAGGCCAGGACGTGGTCGCATCGCAGCTTGGCGCGATTCACACCACCATCGTCAACGCGGTTCCTGTGGCCGCTCCCGCGGTAGAGTCGGGCGAGCTTTGGATTGCGGGCAATGCGGACCGTCTGCTGCCCTGGGTCGTGGGGCTGTGGCTGGCGGGAGTTCTGCTGCTTACGTTGCGTGCGCTGGGCGGGTGGTGGCGATTGCAGCAGATTCGCCGCGCTGCCGTGGCGCTGCTTCCGGTAGAAGTTGAATCGAGCTTCCAGAGGATCGCGCAGCAGCTGCGCATCGGGCGCAGGATCACGCTGCGGCTTTCCGAAGAAGTGATTTCGCCTATGGCCATGGGCATCTGGCACACGGCGGTCATTCTGCCGGTGGCCACGGTGATGCAGCTTTCACCGGAGCAACTGGAAGCGGTTCTCGCGCACGAACTGGCTCATGTGCGGCGCTGGGACTATCTCGGCAATCTGCTGCAGACCACGGTGGAGTGCCTGCTGTTCTTCCATCCCGCGGTCTGGTGGGTCAGCCGGCGGACTCGCGATCTGCGTGAGCTCTGCTGTGACGAAGTGGCCGCGCGGAGCTGCGTGGATCCCGCGGTGTATGTGGAAGCGCTGTTGCAGATGGAAGAGCAAAGGACGACGCGATTGCAGCTTGCCACTGCATTTCACGGGCAGGGCGGCAGTCTGTTGAAGCGCGTACGACAGGTTCTTGGAGAAGACATAGCCATGGAGGGCGAAACAATGTACGGTGTGCGGCTGGGTGTCATGGGAACAGTGCTGCTGGCACTGGTGATGGGGCCATCGGTAGCGAATGGTCTGAAGGCAGCGGCGCCCAAGGCGCAGGTTGCGCAAGCTGTGGAGCCGGCAGTGGTGATGGCGCATCTCGCCGCGCCTGCTGTTGTCGCCGTGCCGGTGCAGGTCGAGCCAGGAGTGAACGTCGCTCCGGTTGTGGTTCCGAACGTGGCGCCGATCGTGACGCCCGCTCCCGTGGCGGCTCCAGCTCCCATGCCTGATTTTGAGGCGGGGCAGGAAGGTTCCGCGCATGGAAGCGGCGTGGACTATCTCAACCGCATGCGTGAGGCCGGCTATCCGCTCGATCTGAATAAGGACCTCGATACCGTGATCTCGCTGCGTTCGGTGGGTGTGACTCCGGAATATGCGAAGGCTATGGCGCAGGTTGGCTTCGGCACGCCGTCACTCCACGACTTGATCGGCATGAAGTCCGTCGGTGTGACGCCCGAGTATCTGGCCGGCATGAAGAGCGCGGGCCTTGCGCCGGGCAACTTTCACGAAGCGGTCTCGGCGCGAAGCGTAGGCGTGACGCCGGAGTATGCGAAGTCCATGGCGCAGGCCGGCTTCGGCACTCCGTCCATCCACGACCTGATCGGCATGAAGTCGGTGGGTGTGACGCCCGAGTATCTGGCCGGCATGAAGAGCGCGGGCCTTGCCCCGGCCGATTTCCATGAAGCGGTCTCGGCTCGAAGCGTAGGCGTAACGCCGGAATATGCGAAAGAGATGGCTCAATCCGGCTTCGGCACACCATCCGTCCACGATTTGATCGGTATGAAGTCTGTTGGTGTGACTCCCGATTACCTCGTCGGCATGAAGAATGCGGGCATCGCTCCCAGCAACTTTCACGAAGCAGTTGCCGCGCGCAGCGTAGGCGTGACGCCGGAGTATGTGAAAGCCATGGCAAGCATCGGTTTCGGCGCCCCGACCCTGCATGACCTGATCAGCCTCAGCGCCCAGGGCGTAACGCCGGAGTATGTCTCACAGCTGAAAGCCTCCGGTATCAACGCCACCGATCTTCACGAACTGGCCAGCCTCAAGGCCGTGGGTGTGACGCCGGACTTCGTCAAGGGCATGTCGGCGGCGGGCTTTGGGTCGATGTCGTCTCATGATCTGGTTTCACTGCGGGCCCAGGGCATGACGCCGGAATACGCCCGCTGGCTGAAGCAGACGTTCCCCGATGTGGACCGCCACCAGATGCAGCAGGCGGCGGTGTTTCACGTCGATGCCGCCTTCATGGCCAAGGCCAAGGCACACGGTTTCAATGACGCCAGTCTCGACAAACTGGTGAAGCTCAAGATGACGGGCCTGCTCGATTAAAGCAGATTCCCTGAAGGTGTAGAGCACCAGGTACGCAATCCAGCAGCAGAGCAACTCCGCTCCCGTCCATCGGGAGCGGGGAACGGCCTCGCACGTTCACGAAAAGGAAATGGAGACGGTCATGAAGAGATTTCTTGCAGCATTGCTCCTGGCGGGTGTTGGGGCAACAGCAGTTTCCGCGGAGACGGTGAAGGGACTCTGCATGGTTTCTGCATCATTCAAACCGGAAAACGCCGAGGTCATGTTCCGCAGCAGCGACTGTGGCGTGCCGGAACTTCACAGCTGCAACAGTTCCGACAACTCCAACATCCCGTGGACCCGCTGGACGGGTGTCTCGCCGGAAGCGCTGTCTCACGAAAATGCGCTGCTTGACGCCAGGATGATTGGCGAGGCCGGCACGGCGAGTTGTTCGGGGACCGTGCATGACGGTGTGCTGGCGGGCCGCTACCAGTTCACTCCCAATGAAGCCTTCGTACAGAAGATGGGGACCATGGGCTTCGACAACATCACACCCTCAAAACAACAGGGTTTTCTGATGCTGGATGTCACAACCGCCTGGGTGCAGCAGATCAAAGACCTGGGTGTCACGGACCTCAGCACGAATAAGCTCATGGGACTTCGGGCGCTTCATGTGGATGCGGCTTACATTCACGACATGTCGAACGCGGGTTACCCCGAGCTGCGCGCGAACAAGCTGACCGAGATGAAAGCCGTGGGTGTTACGCCGGAGAAGGCACGCGAGGCCAAAGCGATGGGCTTCAATCCGACGGAGCAGGAACTGATCCAGATGAGCATTTTCAAGGTCGACCGCCCCTTCGTGGAGCGGATGCGCGCGAAAGGTCTCAAGGACCTGACCCTCGCATCGCTCATCAAGGTGAAAATCTTCAAACTCGACGAATAAGAGCAGTTCCGGTAATGGTGTAGACCCCAGGAGAGGGTGCTGAAGCCGTTTTATCCCAACGAAAACGGCATTCTCCGCTGCTTGAGAGACCGCAGTATTACCGGAACTGCTCTAAGAACCGCTACGCTTCAATATCCTGCGCGGCCTGGAAAGCAGGCCGCGCCTGACGAACCGCGCTCAATGCAGCGCAAGGCAGCACCGAACGTTGTGGATGGATGGCGCTTATGACTCCGGGAAATCTGGCCCTTCTCTTACTCGCGGCTGCATCTCTCAATTGCATTGCTGACACGGCACAGTCCGGCTTCAGCCGCCTGCAGAACGAAGTCGACGAGCTAAGGGAGCAGAGCCACTCCCACAGCTATGTGGACACATCCTACGTGCGTAATGTTTCCGTCGCATCGGATCGAAGCTCAACGCTTGTGATGGACTGCCGATTTGGGGACAAACTGCTCTCCATCCGGTGCCAGCACAGAGCCTGCAGCATTCTGGTATCCGGTCAGGCATAGATCGGCCCCGCTTGGTTCATAGGCACGAATAACGCTTCTCCCGTTACGGAACTGTCGAGCACGGTCCGCCGTACACACTTCAAGTGCGACAGGAACGACCCGAAGCACACCACGAAGGTCTGGTGAGGGATTCCGTGCGCCAACGCAACACTTTCGGGATTCTCATGACACGAATGAAATTGGCGGTAACGGCGGCAATCTTCGCGGCGCAGGCTTTTGCGGCCCAGACCCTCGCGGCCCAGTCTGCCTGCACGGGTTCCGTCGTCACCGGCGCGGTGCAGGATGCAACCGCCGCGATCATTCCCGGCGCAAGTGTTTCGCTGGACGGCGGCGCCACGGTTGTGAGCCGCTCGGACGGCACCTTCCGTCTTCCGTGTATCCGCGCCGGCAAACACGCAATCCATGTCAGCGCGAATAGCTTTGCAGCGGCCGATGTTTCCTTCAATGCACCGCGCGCGGGCGTCCTGAACGTCGTTCTCCAGGCGGAAGGCGTGCAGACCACCGTGGAAGTCGATGCGGCCACAGCGGAAGTAGTTTCGTCCAGCGCTACCGGCGCCAGCCGGACCATCAGCGGCAAGCAGCTTCAATCGCTGGCAGACGATCCCGATGACCTGCTGCGCGAGCTGCAGCAGTTGGGCGCGAGTGCCGGTGCTGCTCCGGGAAATACGTCGATCACTGTCGACGGTTTCCAGGGCGACGAAGGCAACGGCCACCTTCCTCCCAAGAGTTCGATCGCCTACATCAAGGTGAATCCCGATCTCTTTTCATCCGAGTACCGGCAGCCACCGTTTGGCGGTGGCCACATCGAGGTCTACACCAAGCCCGGCCAGAGCGCGTTTCATGGCGCGGCATTCGCGACCAACGGCAGCCCATGGATGAATGCGCGCGATCCCTTCTCGGTGAGCCGCGCGTCACTTGGCAAGCAGCGATATGGCTTCGAACTCACCGGACCCATTCGCGAGAAGGGCAGCGACTTTTCTCTAACGATGGAGCATCGCCTGATCGACAATTTCGCTGTCGTGAATGCCATTACGCTCGACAGTGCGGGGAACGCGGTCAGCACGGTGGGCAATGTCGCAACGCCACAGCGCTTGTGGCTGGGAACACTACGTTTCGATTGGCAACTGACGCCGAAGAACACCTTCATCGCCACCTACGACTTGAACCGGAATCATCTTTCGAATGTGGGTGTCGGTGGAACCTCGCTCGCGGAGACTGGATACGACAGCCAGCAGTTCAGTCATACTCTTCGCCTTACGAACATCACCACGGCTTCCGCTCAACTGATGCACGAGGCGCGCCTGGAGATGGACTGGAACGGAGAGGACGATATCCCGGCGTCTTCGGCTGCGCAGATTCAGGTGGCAGGCGCGTTCACTGGCGGTGGCGCCACCGTGGGGCGGCAGAAGCTGCGCGAGTTCGAAATCGAGTTCGATGACGACGCGATCCTGAACACGAAGAAGCATCTGATGAAGTTCGGCATTCAGACCGACACGTTCTTCGAACGCAAGCGGCTGACCACAAACTTCAATGGTTCGTACCTGTTTGGCGGAGGCATCGCGCCGGTATTGGATGCCAACAACCAGCCGGTCAATGGACAGACGGAAGCTATCTCGGGTCTTGAGCAATACCGCCGCGCCTTGGATGGCTACGCGGGTGGGACGCCCACCGACTTTTCGGACGTAACCGGAAATCCGCAGGTCAACCTGGTGCAGACCCGCGACGCGATTTTCTTTCAGGATGCCTGGAAGGTCTTGCCGAATCTCGAGATCGCCTATGGTGTGCGCTACTTCGGGCAGAACGATGTGAAGGTGACCGGCGCCCTGACGCCGCGGCTTGGCATCTCGTGGTCGCCGGACAAGAAGGCTACCTGGAACGTGCATGGGCATGCGGGGCTGTTCGCGGCACGCTACCGTGCGCGCGACTATGCCGAAGTTCTGCGCATGGATGGCGTGCAGCGTGTGACCAGCACGATCTACAACCCGGTCTTCGGCAGCCCGTTCACGGGAGCCACGCCCATCCAGTCGATCCGTACGCTGGCGCCCAGTGTGCCGAACCTGATGTACGGCATCGAAAATATCGGGTTTACCCACTCCTTCCCGCATGGATGGAATTTTTCGGGCGACTATTACCTCGCGCAGCTGTGGGACTATGTGCGCACGGAGAACGTCAACGCTCCGCTGAACGGCTCACCGGCCGGACCACGTCCTGGCCCGGCCAACCTCAATATTCTGCAGCTGCAGTCCACCGGGCGCGGTTATGGCAACGTGGAATTCATGAGTCTGGAGCAGCACTCGCTCAAGCGCGTCCAGTTTTTTGTGGGCGCGGTGCGAGTGCAGATCGTGGACGATACCGACGACAACTTCTTTTCGAGCCCCCAGACGACAGGTTCCAATGCTGGAGAATATGCGCGCCGGACAGGGAACCCCTTGTGGAATGTCTTTGGCAACGCGAGCATTACGCTTCCATGGAAGATCCAGTGGAGCGGCAACTTCAACGGTTCCGGCGACACGCCGTTCAACATCACCACCGGGTTCGACAACAATGGCGACGGCATCTTCAATGACCGTCCGCAGTACGCGCAGCCAGGAACGCCGGGGGCGATGGCGACACCGTGGGGCCTGCTGACAAACTCCGGCGGCATCGGCAGCCTTCCGCGCAACAAGGGCATGCTGCCGTGGACCACGTATCTCGACACCAATCTGCAGCGCACCTTCCATTTGACGGAAAGCTCTAAGGCGGCGCATCCGCAGACGGTGGTGGTGAACATTCGTTCTTCGAACGTTCTCAACCACATGAATGTGACTCAGGTCGGCAACGTGCTGGGTTCGCCGCTGTTCGGGGTTCCGTATAAGGCGGATAACGGTCGGCGCGTGGAAGCCGGGGTGCGGTACACGTTCTAGCCTGGTTCCCAGGTCTGAGGCTATTGAGAAAGGCCAAGCTCCAGGCTCCACCTCATTCGAGATTGTGGGCGGAAGACAAATCTTCCGCCCACGCCCTCACTCTATGGGTTCTCTAGCGTGTAGACGGCCTCGTAGAGGCCGGGATGAGCAATACCGAGCAAGTGCCCTTTTTCGATCAATCCCTTGTCGGAGAGTTCTCGGAAGATGGCGCCTGAGCCTCAAGACTCTCCGCCTGTGCATAGTTGACGACGGATTGGCCATCCAAGCTCTTGTGGATGCTGATGGATTTCCAACCCGGAATTCTGCTGGCAATGGAAGCAGCACCGATCAGGTGCTCGATGAGGGCATTTTGGTTCTCGGGTTTCACCGTGAACACGTTGATTTGGGTGATGACACCCGAGTTTGCTTGAATCGTTGGCATAAGTTCTCCTTGAGTGGATGTCTTGGGGAGAAATGCCCGGCACGATGGGTTGATCGTAAAGATTCCCGCCCAAGAGCCGAGTGTTTGCACACTCGGGCTTGTCGCGGGTCCACACACAGTATGTGGTGAACAGAGCCTCCCTGGCGGGAGGTGGCCGGGCTTACCTTACCGACCTGCCCTTTATCGACTGATGTGATTGTACAACCGGACAGCCGCACAGTCCGTTGTCCATACAACACGAAGACCATGAGAAGCACCCCGTTGAACGAGGCTCCTGTCATTACGTATCGGAAACTCTTATCAATGCAATCTCTCGTCTAACACCGCTTCTCCTCCGCAGTGTTCATCGTCCGTTCAAGCTGTATTCACAGCGGCCCGGTATTCCTTGGGTTGATTCATTCCAATCCTGCATCGAGGCCGCCCCATGATTCGTAAAGTCGTCGCTCTGTCTATGTCAGCTGCGATCGTTTTGACTGGCTGCGCATCCGGTACCAGTGCGCCGCCGACAGTGGTTCCCACCGTCGCGTCGGTTACCCCTCAGACGGCGATCAAGCATGTGGTGGTGATCTTCGGCGAAAACATCTCGTTTGACCATTACTTCGCCACCTATCCCACGGCGACCAATCCGTCGGGCTCGCCCACATTTACAGCGGCTTCCGGAACGCCTTCCGTTGCCGGCCTGAGCGGCACCCTGTTGACGGCGAACCCGAACAGCACCAACGCCGTGAACGGCACCGGTGCGGTGAATCCTTTCCGCCTTGACCGCAGCCAGGCTGCGACGGCGGACCAGGGACACAACTATAACCCTGAAGAAGTCGCGTTCGACAACGGCAAGATGGACGAGTTCCCCTTTTCAGTAGGCACCGCGGATACCGGCTCCCTGATCAATTCAACGACACCGGCCGCCGCTCAGACCAAGGGTCTGACGATGGGCTACTACGACGGCAACACGGTGACTGGCCTCTGGAATTACGCTCAGCACTACGCGATCAACGATCACTCGTTCGGTTCGACGTTCGGTCCATCGACTCCCGGCGCCATCAATCTCGTTTCGGGCCAGACCAATGGCGTGGTCAACGACATCGGCGCTTCAGCGGCAGTGGTTGCCGATGGCGGCGGTGGCTTCACCAACATCAATGATGCCGATCCGACCGGCGATAAGTGCTCAAGCGCCAGCAAGAGCATCCACATGACCGGCCGCAACATTGGCGACCTGCTCAGCGCGGCGAACATCTCGTGGGGCTGGTTTGAAGGCGGCTTCGACCTGGGTGTCACGAACACCGACGGTTCGACCGGTTGCAGCCGTACAACGACGTCCAAGGTCACGAACGTTCTGGAGCCGGACTACATTCCCCATCACCAGCCGTTCCAGTACTACGCCAGCACCGCGAACCCCAATCATGTCCGTCCCACGTCGATCGCGGCGATCGGCACCAACGCCGACGCGGCCAATCACCAGTACGATACGCATGACTTCACGGATGCTCTGGCCGCCGGCAACCTGCCTGCCGTCAGCTTCCTGAAGGCGCCTGCCTACCAGGACGCGCACGCCGGCTACTCCGATCCACTGGATGAGCAGACCTTCGTGGTCAACACGATCAACGCGATCGAAAAGTCGTCTTTCTGGCAGAGCACGGCGATCATCATCGCCTATGACGATTCCGACGGCTGGTACGACCACGTGATCGACATCGTCAACGGTTCGGCAACTGTTTCCGACTCTCTGTCGGGAGCCGGCCAGTGCAGCAGCGCTTCCGCCAGTTCCACCACCGCACTCCCCGGTGTGGACGGCATTGTGCAGCACGCGCAGGGCCGCTGCGGTTATGGTCCTCGCCTGCCGCTGTTGGTGATCTCGCCCTATGCCAAGAAGAACGTGGTCGATTCCACGGTCACCGATCAGAGCTCCGTCATTCGCTTTGTCGAGGACGTGTTCCTGAGCGGTCAGCGCATCGGTGGCGGCTCGTTCGACAGCATCGCCGGCTCGCTGAACAATATGTTCAACTTCCAGACGATCAATGGCGCTTCACCCAACGGCAACGTCGTGCAACTTGACCCCGCAACCGGCCTGGTCACAAGCGGCAACTGACCTCCCATTCATCGGGCGTTTACTTTCGCCCTCTACTCTAAGCACGCACCCAAACTGGGTGCGTGCTTTTTTTTGCGCGCGCCTGCAGCCGCCTGGAGTCTCATTCTTGCGCTTTTCCCGCCGTAATTTTCTTCAGCAGGCCTCAGCCTTTGGCGTCGCCTGGAGTGCCGGTCACGCTTTTGCGCAGCAGATGAACCACGGGCAGATGCCCATGCCGGGCAAACCGGCAGGCCAGGCTGCCAAGCCGCCAGCTAACGCCGATCTGCCGATGATGCATACCCTGGCGCTTCCCTCGTTTGTGGACGCTCTCCCGTTTCCCGAAACCTTGCGTGGGATTCGCGATCCGAAAACCAGCCTCACGAAAATGCGCCTCGCCATGCGCGAGGTCCGCTTCAAGGTGCATCGCGACATGCAGCCGACGCGCATGTGGACGTATGGGACCGGAACCTCCGCATCCGGCGCGCTCGCCCCGCTGATCGATGTGCGCTCCCACCAGACGCTGCAGGTGGAGTGGGTCAACGAGTTGCCGGCCCAGCACTTTCTCCCTATTGATTACTCGCTGCACGGCAGCGGACACGATGTTCCGGACGTGCGCGCGGTGGCTCATCTGCATGGAGCGCGTGCGCCGTCCAAGGACGATGGCTATCCGGAAGACTGGTTCGTGCCCGGAAAAAGCCGCATCTGTACCTATCCGATGGAGCAGGCTGCGGCGGCTCTCTGGTATCACGACCATGCGATGAGCATTAACCGCCTGAATATCTATGCGGGCATGTTCGGCGCGATGTTGATTCGCGATAACGACGAAGATGCGCTGGATCTGCCCAGTGGCAAGTACGAAATTCCGCTGATCCTCTACGACCGCAACTTCACCACCGACAGCCAGCTCTTCTATGGGACATCAGGCATCCACGACCGCCCGTGGGTTCCGGAGTTTCCGGGCGACGCCATCCTCATCAATGGCAAGCTCACGCCGTATTTTGAGGTTGAGCCGCGTCTTTACAGGTTCCGGCTGTTCAACACGGCGAACAGCAGCTTCTTCCGGCTGTCAGTTGGTTTGCCCGGAAGCACCCCGACCAAACCGCATTTGATGCCGGTTCACCAGATCGGTTCGGATCAGGGTTTGCTTGCCTCGCCGGTGGAGATGACTTATCTCTCGCTGGCCCCCGCCGAACGTATCGATCTTCTTGTCGACTTCAGCGGAGTGGCGGGAGAGACCGTTCATCTGCGCCATGCCGCGGACAACATTCTGCAGTTTCGCGTCGCGAAGTCAGCCGTGCAGTCTTCCGCCAAGGGCAAGACCACGTTCGTCCAGGTTCCGAAGACGCTGCGTGCGATCGAGCGGATCCCGGAGTCATCCGCCATCACGACACGCACCATTACCCTGCACGAGTACATGGACTTGCAGGGCAGGTCGATGCTGATGCTGCTCAATCGCAAGCACTGGCACGAACCGGTGACCGAGACTCCCCGGTTGAACACCACCGAGATCTGGGAGTTCGTGAATCTTACGGAAGATACCCACCCCATGCACCTGCATCTGGTGCGCTTCCAGATTCTCGACCGGCGCGAGTTTGACGTGTTCGCCTTTCAGAATAAAAAAGGAACGCACTATACCGGCCCGGCGATTCCACCCGATCCTCATGAGTTGGGTTGGAAGGATGTTGTGCAGTGCCCCGCCGGCATGATCACGCGCATCATCGTGCGGTTCGAAGGCTATACAGGGAAGTACCTGTATCACTGCCACATCCTGGAACATGAAGCGAACGACATGATGCGGCCGTTTGAAGTGATTGCCTGACGAGTTGTTCAGCCGGTGCCAGAAGCGTGCAACATGCAATTGCTGGGCACGAATCGAAAGGGCTTGGTTTCAAGCGCTGAAGGCGCGTCCCATACCAGCCTGGGGCGAAGCCCCAGGTATCCGGCCGGCGGTTGGACCGAGGGCTGAAGGCCCGATCTATATTGCGGGCGAATAGGTCGGGCCTTCAGCCCTCGATGTCTTGTTGAACGCATACCTAGGCCTTCGGCCTAGGCTGGCTTAGAACGCGCCTTCAGCGCTGCACGAGTTCTGAGACACTGGCTTCCCTCGGGCTTAGGAGCTCACAGTCTGAGTGAACACCCAAGGTCACATGACCTCACCAGACTCCCGATAGACCCCGCCAGCGCCTCCTGTCCCGGCTGCTCTCAGAGGCTATTTCTTCTCAAAAAGTTGTAGTTACTAGTAACCATTTTTTACAACTTTCGGAGCGGTACCTCACCGCCACGGGGACTACTATGTCCGACGCCGTTTCGATACGGTCAGAGGCGGAGATCTTGATCCCTTTGGGCCCTTCTGTTCGCACCCCTCAATTCTCGCTATCCAGCCTCGCTTCCAAGCCGCGGAGAACAACCATGCGTATGCTGCGTTACGTCAGCACTTCTGTCCTCGTCCTTGCGGGAGCCCTGGCGCACGCGCAGGGCACCGTCGCTTCTGCCGGTTCCGTCAATGTGGGCATGCAGTCCGCTCCCGTTTCCGTCACGGTCACCATGGCCGGTACGGGAGTAGCGGGTGCACCCCAGGCGGAAACCCAGGGCATCACCACGGGTTCGGACTTTGCGCTTGCCGGCGGCGGCTCGTGCGCGGCGGGAACGAGCTACAGCGCAGGAGCCACCTGCACGGCGATGGTTACCTTCGCGCCGAAGTATCCGGGCATTCGCGCGGGTGCTGTTGTGATCCCCAATGGCGGCGGCGGTGTGCTCGGCACGGGCTATGTCTCGGGCATTGGTATCGGCGGCCTGGGTGTTCTGAATCCTGGCCAGATGGATACGGTCGTCGGCAGCAGCGCCTGGCTGTATCGCGCTGACGGTGTGATTGCCACCAATGCGGAAATCTTTTTGCCCATGGGCGTCGTGGTCGATGCCGCGGGCAACATGTTTATTGCGGATGCGAACAACAACCGCATCCGCCGGGTGGATGCCGCGACCGATCTGATTTCTACCGTCGGCGGTAACGGCACGCCCGGTTATATGGGCGATGGCGGCCCCGCGACCGCGGCCGAGATCAGCGCACCTTCGGGGCTCGCGCTGGATGGCGCCGGCAACCTTTATTTTGTGGATAGCGGCAACCACGCCGTGCGCCGCATCGATGCCGTCACCGGCATCATCACCACCATTGCCGGTTCGCCGACGATCCAGGGCTACGCAGGCGATGGCGGCCCGGCGACCTCCGCCAAGCTTTCCCTGCCGGAAGGCCTCGCCTTCGATATGAGCGGCAACATGCTCATTGCGGACACCGGCAACAACGTCATCCGCAAGGTGGATACCACCGGCACCATTCACACCGTCGCGGGCAATACCGTTCAGGGTTACAACGGTGACAGCCAGGCGGCCACCTCGGCCCAGTTGAATACGCCCTGGGGCGTTACGGCACGCGTTGACGGCTCTTTCCTGATTGCCGATCTGAATAACCATCGCGTTCGTTCTGTCAGCGCGGGTGGCACGATTACGACCGTAGCCGGCGTGGGCACACAGGGTTTCTCCGGTGACGATGGCGCCGCGCCTGCGGCGAAGCTCAATGCGCCCGCCGCAACGGTTGTCGATCCGGCCGGCGATATCTACATCGCGGATTCGGGAAACAACCGCGTGCGTAAGATCTATGCCACCAGCGGCAAGATCGAGACCATTACCGGCAACGACAGTCAGCAGTTCGATGGTGACGGCAAGCCTGCCAACAAGGCCAGCTTTTACGGTCCTTATGCTCTGTACTTCGACCAGGTCGGCGACCTGCTGATCGCGGATATGTTCCACAACCGCATCCGCCGCATCAATGCTCTCCAGGTACCTTTGACCTATGACACCATCCGCGTCAGCAAGGTGTCGGCGCCGCAGGCGGAAGGCTTCGAAAACGACGGCAACGCAACGCTGACGATCAATGCTCCCGCGTTCAGCAACTCGGCACTGGATGCCGCGACCACGACCTGCAACACGGGTTCGACGCTGGCCGTTTCGATCGGCTGTAACTACGGCGTGGAGTTCGCTCCGACGGTGGTTGGCGACACCGTCAACGGCTTTGTGAAGGCGAACTCGGATGCGGTGAACAGCCCGGCGAACATCCTGCTTTCCGGCCAGGTGCTTACGGTGAATCCGACCTCGGTTGCCCTGGTTTCGAGCAAGAACCCGAGCATGATCGGCGATGCCGTGATCTTCACCGCAACCGTGACCAGCGACGATACGGGCCGCAGCGGCAGCGTGACGTTCACGGACGGGGCGACAACCATCTGCAATCAGGTAGCGTTGAACTCCAATGGCATCGCGGTGTGCAGCACGACCGCACTCGCGCTGGGTGCGCACACCATCACCGCCAACTATTCCGGGGATGCGAACAACGCAACGGCAACCGCGAGCATTACACAGACGGTGCTGCAGTCGACGACGCTGGCTCTGAGCAGTTCGTTGAATCCGGCCCCCGTCGGCACCAACGTTACCTTCACGCTGCATGCAAGCGCGGCTACCGGCACGCCCACGGGCAACGTCACGTTCCTTGATGGAACCACGGCTCTGGCGACCATGGCGCTGGACGGTTCAGGCAACGCTTCGTACTCCACTTCGACGCTGACCCCTGGCGGCCACTCGATTTCCGCCAAGTACGTGGGCGACACGAATGACGCTCCCGGCACCTCCAACGTGGTTCCCCAGCAGATCACAACCACCGGCACTACGACCACAATTTCGACCAGCAATGCGAACGTGCCAGTAGGCACCAGCGTTACATTTACGGCGAATGTAAGCAGCAGCAGGACGGGCGCTGTGTTGACCGGCACGGTCACATTCAAGGATGGCGCAACGACCCTGGGGACAGGCACATTGACCTCGGGTGTGGCGACGTACACCACATCGACACTTGCTCCCGGAGCGCACAGCATCGTGGCCACCTACGGTGGCGATACGAACGACGCGGGCAGCTCGTCGTCGGCGCTTACTGAAACCATCACACAGATCGGCACCACCACAACCCTGACCTCGGATGCCAACCCAGCCAACGCCGGCGCGGTGATCCATCTGACAGCCCAGGTTGCCATGGCCACAGGCGCCACCGCTGACGGCCCAATCACCGGCACGGTTACCTTCATGGACGGCGCGGCCTCTCTGGGGACGGCGAACCTCAACGCAGGCGGGACCGCCACGCTCGCCGTGAGCACGCTTGCGGTGGGCAGCCACGCCATCGTGGCGACCTACAGCGGCAACACCAACTACGCGCCAAGCTCGTCGTCGGCACTGAGTCAGCAGATCAATGCGACGGGTACAACGACCGCTCTGACAGCCAGCGCGCAGAACATCACCGTCGGACAGTCCGTGACCTTCTCCGCGGCAGTCACCAGCGGCACGGGCGGCATTCCGACAGGTACGGTCAGCTTCCGTGAGGGCGCGGCCGTTGTGGGCACAGGCACGTTGAATGCTCAGGGCGTCACCACAACGACGACGTCGAGCCTCACCGTCGGCACGCACATCATCACGGCCATCTATTCGGGTGACAGCAACTACATCACCAGCACATCCAACACGGTCACGGTTGTTGTGGCGCAGGCTGGATCCAGCATTACGCTGGCCAGCAGCCTCAATCCCGCCGTCGTCGGTCAGAACGTCACCTTCACCGCAAGTGTGCCGGCCAGCACGCCGGCCGCAACCGGAACGGTAACCTTCATGGACGGCGCGGCTTCGCTGGGCTCGGTGAACCTCACCGGCACGGGTGTCGCAACCTTCAGCACCACCCAGCTTGCAGCCGGCCAGCACGCGATCACGGCAGTGTACAGCGGTGACGCCAATCACTCGGGCGCAACGTCCAGCGTTGTGAACGAACTGATTGTGCAGCAGGCGACGGCAGCAATCATCTCCAGCCTGAACCCCTCCATTTCCGGTAACAACGTCACGTTCACGGCGAAGATCTCGGGAGCGGGTTCGGCGGCTCCTTCCGGCAAGGTGACCTTCCTGGATGGCGCGGCCACTCTGGCGGTGGTCACGCTGGATGCGACAGGCTCAGCCACGTATTCCACGTCCACTCTCGCGGTCGGTACGCATCCCATTACGGTGAACTACCCGGGCGACACCAACTACTCCACGGCAACCGCTTCGCTGACCCAGACAGTCGGCAATGCGAGCACACAGGTTGCGTTGACCGCAAGCGCTAATCCCGCGGTGTATGGCACAGCCGAAATCTTCACGGCGACGATTTCGAGTGATGGCGGCGTAGCGACAGGCACTGTGACCTTTACCGATGGTGGCACGTCCATTGGTTCGGCGCAGCTCAATGCCCAGGGCATCGCGACATTGACGACCTCAACGCTCACCCCTGGTACGCACACCATCATCGCGAATTACGCGGGTGACGGTAAGGCAGGCGCTTCGGTATCCACGCCACTCAGTCTGGTTGTGCAGCAGATGACCACGGTCGTGCTGCTTTCCAGCAACAACCCTGAGTACACACTGAACCCGATCACCTTCACCGCGACCATCAAGAATGCGGGCGCCGCTGTTGCGACGGGCACTGTGACGTTCACCGACGGCTCCACCAACCTGGGCACTGTGAATGTTGACGCGACAGGCAAGGCCGCGGTCACGGTTCCGCAAATGACGGCGGGCAATCATCCCATCACGGCCAGCTACTCAGGTGACAGTACGAATTTCGCCAGCACCTCTCCCGTGCTGACGCAGGTTGTGCAGCTTCGTCCGACCACAACCACGCTGAGCTCCACGCAGACCGATCCCACCAATCCGTTGAGCGTCACACTGATCTCGGTTGTTCACTGGAATGGAACGGCCGCCGCTCCCACGGGCAAGGTGACCTTCAAGACTGGAAGCACGACCATCGGCAGCGTCGCGATCGACGCGAGTGGTGTGGCGACACTTACCATTACGCTGAGCTCGAGCACGGAAACCATCGTGGCTTCGTATAACGGCGATGTGAACTACGCTTCATCCGATTCGCTGGCGACGGACATCACCGGCGGCGCAGCGACTCAGTTCACTATGTCGATCGATCCTCCGAACGTAAGCCTGCAGAGCAAACAGCGCGCGACCCTCAACCTCACGCTCTCGTCGGTGAAGGGCTTTACGGATACCATGCAGTTCGGCTGCCTTGGCCTTCCGTATGCGGCAACCTGCACCTTCAGCAAGACCGCGGGCACGCTGCCGGCCGACGGCAAGATCACCGTTCAGTTGGTGGTTGATACCGGCGATCCGCTCGGTTCGGGCGCAAGCACGAACGCCAGCGTGAAGTCGAATTCGACCGGCACGTTCCTCGCGTTCCTGCCACTTGGTCTGCTCGGCTGCTTCGCGATGTTCCGCCGTCGCAAGGGTGCGGTGCCTGCGTTGCTACTAGCGCTCTTCACGCTCGCCCTTACCATGGGCGTAACGGGCTGCTCGGGTCTGCAGACCGCCGGCACCCCTGCCGGCACGTACACCATCAAGGTCACCGCCTCCGGCCAGGGTACTGGCGCTACGCAAGCCGACGCCATGACGCTAACCGTAACCCAGTGAGGAAGCAGATGAAGAAGGCAGCGCACTTCCTGCTGACAACCGCTGTTGTGTTGGCTCTTTCGGCCGTTTCGCGCCATGCGAACGGCCAGGCCTACGCAACCGCGTCGGGCCCCGGAAGTTACGTGGCGGTAGGTGGAGGAGCTTCGCTCTTCCAGGCAGACTATGGCAAACGCGATATCGGCGGTGCGCAGGCGTTCGTCGATATCAACCCCACGTGGCGCTATGGCATTGAAGCGGAAGGCCGGTGGCTGCGTTATCACACCGATGAAGACGTCACGGAGACGAACTACTTCATTGGGCCGCGTGTCTCGATCCGTCCCGGTCCATTCCGTCCTTATGCGAAGTTCATGGTGGGTGCCGGACACATCGTGCTGCCATTCCATTACGCGGAAGGCACATTTTTCACCATGGCTCCCGGTGGAGGCATCGAGTACACGCTGGGCGACCGTTTCGCGGTCCGCATCGTGGACTTCGAATACCAACTCTGGCATAACTTTCCGTATGGCAGTCTTCGGCCCTATGGTGTCAGCGCTGGCCTAAGCTTCCGCATCAACGGCCTGCATCGCTATCCCAAGAACGCGGGACGCTATCGCAGGCAATCGCACTGAGACATTTGGTTTTGGTATGCCGGATGCCCCATGTCACGAGACTTGGGGCATTCGCTTCTTCAGCTCCTGCCAAGAGCGCTGGTCATAGGCGCAGTCACATGCTAGCTGGATCGGCCACAATCACCTGACCGTCCGCATCTCTGGTGTAGACGTTGCCATACAGTCCGATTTCTTCACGCCGCCACCAGTTTCCGGTGCGGCCTTTTTCTTCCATGGACGTAAACCAATACTGCCAGCGAACCGCGCGAATGAAACGCAGTGGTTTTGCCGCGAACGGATTTTCGCGAAACAGGCTGAGAACATCAGGGTCGTTATCGAGCAGATGCGCTTCCGTGGCAGGCACGATATTGTCCTGCTCGGGGTCCGCGAGGGAAGCGAACCAGAGGTTCCAGTCGAAACGCGGCTGATACGGCGCATAGATGCCGGGCGCTTCGTTCAACGCCTGCGGCTTGAAGCGAAAGATATAAGGCTGCCAATCGTGCCCGTCATCGGAACCCTGGAACTCGATCTCGTAGCGTGCACGCGTCATCACGGCGAAGAGACCGTACTGATTCGCGATCCTCGATGGTTGAAGCGCACTCGCAGGGCCTGCCGGAAGCGGGATCATCGGCATGACCATCGCAGCCATCTCGTAGGTAGTCGCATAGGCAATCCACGCAAGCATGACGGTTGCGATGGAGAACTTGATGGAGCTCAACCTGTTGCGCCACGCCGGAGTTTCGGTCAGTTCAGACGGATCGGGTTCTTCTCCACTGAGTTTCACCTGGCCAGGTTGCGAAAGAAATCTCGCCGCGAATCTCGCGGGCACAATGCGGCGCAGATAGCGGTCGTCCAGCAGGAGAAATCCCAGTGACAGCACGAGGTAGTTCAGGAATGCGTAGTTGGCCGTGAAGATCACGCCGAACTCCCACGGCGTAACGATCAGGAAGCAGATCAATCGCGCACGCCGCCCGAAGAACAGCAGCAGCACGATCCCGAACTCCAGCAATAGTGTGCCTGCCGTGGTCGTGACGTGGAACCAGTGCGGGAAGTGCCCGATGTACCAGCCAATCCAGGTCGGCAGTGGGCCGTTCTGGTAGTACTCGTGCATCGCGGTCAGATTTCGCCATTGCGGATCGCCGCTCAGCATCTTCACCATGCCGGATTCGAAGTAGATCCGAAACCACTCCCAAAGCAGAAGAAACAGACTTGCCCTTGCAGGAGGATGATCGGCTGCCAGTCCCGGCCGCAATCCAGGTGGGCAGAAGAACAGCGCGAGGAAGCCTGCTTCCAGCAGCATGCCGTCGGACTGGTAGCCGGAGAAATCGTTGGCTGCCGTCACAAAGGACAGGAAGCACACGAAGCAGATCAGGAAGCTGAGCCGCGGCCAGAGGTTCAGGAAGGCGGCAATGGCGGCAAGCAGGCCTAGCCACGCTACCAGGGTCATCATCGACGAGCCGGAGGAAAACCAGAACAGGGAAGGCGCTTCCCAAACTTTCCATGTCCCGAACGCTCGGCCGACGGCTGCAAGATATTGTCCCGCGGGCTCGATCCCGTTGGGGCCAATCAGGCCTTTGATCTGGAACACCAGCGCCAGGAACGCGGAAAAATAGATGGCGCCCAGCGCTCGCAGGAACAGCCAGCGGGCGAGGAAGCCGCTGCGAGGCCCGCGACGCGAGTCGAACAGCCACCGGAAGGTCTCGAGGACGCTTTCCATGTACATGTTGGAGCAGAGGAGCACGGGGCGCGGTTGCGTGGGGTTCAATATGCGGGAACGTCTTCCAGATACTCGTGTTGGTCGGCGGCGGTTCCGGGCTTGAGATGTTCTTTTCAACGCGGGGTCGTTTTGCTTAAGGACACGGGTTCACCCGTGTCGCATGGTGAGGTAAGACTGTGGCTTAAGCCGCTGAGGTACCCGTGTCAGCCGTTGCCGAGATGCTGGTCTACAGGCATAAGTTGATGGCCTCGAAACGGTTCCCTCAGGGGCTGAAGCACACTCCGTTTTGGCTTTTATGTCACGGGTGAACCCGTGACCTTAAGCAAAACGAAAGCGGATTTCTGCTGCTCAATTTGCCGGGAGGGAATTCCGGCCTTGGACCGTCCGATTTACAATGTGTAGATAATGAGTGATTCGACCGTGGCGACTCCGCCAACGCCGGCCAAGGCGCACGCACCCAAATACACCCGCAATCAGCCCTACCTTTCCCGAGTCCTGACCAACGACCGTTTGACCGGTCCTGAATCGGAAAAAGAGACCATCCACATCGAGCTGGAGCTTGAAGAGGGCATGCACTACACGCCCGGCGATGCGGTAGGCATTATTCCGACCAACCGCGAGTCCCAGGTGGAAGAAAACCTGGCCGCCCTGGGCTTCAACGGCACCGAGCGCGTGCTGGACCATTACAAGGTTGAGATCTCGCTGCATGAGGCGCTGACCACCCGTCTGGGTATCAGCAAACTGGCCCGCGGCAGCGTCAACCAGTACGCGAAGCTTTGCGGCGAAAATGTTCCTGAAGGTCTGAAGAAGCTGCTCGGTCCGGAGAACAAGGCGTTCGCGGAAGAGTATGTGTGGGGCCGCGAGTTCGTCGACCTGGTCAAGGATTTCCCCGGCGTTGTGCTCAACCCGCAGGAACTGTTCAACGTGCTGCAGCGCCTGACGCCGCGCATGTATTCCATCGCGTCCAGCCTGGCAGCGCACCCCAACCAGGTGCACACGACCGTGCGTGTGATCCGCTACAACGCGCACCACGCGGAGCGCCAGGGAGTCTGTTCCGGCCATCTCGGAGAGCGCTCGCCGGTGGGCAGCACCATGCCGGTCTTCCTGCACGAGAACAACGCGTTTCGTCTTCCCGAAGACACGGACATGCCGGTGATCATGATCGGTCCGGGTACGGGCATCGCGCCCTTCCGCGCGTTTATGGAGCATCGCCAGGTGCTCGGCCAGAAGGGACCGATGTGGCTGTTCTTCGGTGAACAGCGCCGTGTATCGGACTTCCTCTACGAGCAGCAGTTCAACGCGATGCTTGCTGACGGCACGCTCGCGCGTATGGACACTGCGTTTTCACGCGATCAGGGCAAGAAAGTCTACGTTCAGGACCGCATGCAGGAACAGGCCAAGGACCTCTACGACTGGCTGGAGCGCGGAGCTTATTTCTACGTCTGCGGCGATGCCAGCCGTATGGCGAAGGACGTCGAAATGGCCCTGCTGGATGTGATCGCGAAGGGCTCCAATGGAACGCTGGAGCACGCAGCCGAATACCTCGCAGCGATGAAGAAGGCGAAGCGGTATCAGCGCGATGTCTACTAGAGATCAGAGAACAGAGATTAGAGATCAGAAAGAACAAAAGCCGCCCATTGGGCGGCCTTTGTCTTGTGTCGGGAAGTGCAGTTGGACCGCGGACCGCAGGCGATTAGCTTTTCCTGATCCCTGTTCTCTAATCTCTGTTCTCTAATCTCTGTTCTCTCCGTCTCCGGCGGCTAAACACGATCATTATCGGCACGCCAGCTTACGATGGATTCCTTAATCTGTTTGCACGTCAGCTTTTCGCGGACTGCGCGGCGGGCCAGTTCGGGCAGTTCGGGGTTGGACGCAAAGCGCAGGCCGACGAGCTGGGCTGTGGTCAGGGACTCAAGCTCAGCCAGCTCCGAAGGCGAAACGATGGAAGCGATCCGTGTGCGTTCTTCAAGACGGATGATGCGGTCCTGAAGCGTGGTGGCATAGACACGAGTCTTCAGAGCCAGCAGAAACAAAACGATCGAAACAAGGATCGCCCAGGGACCGGTGCGGGGATGGGCCGCGTGATTCACGCCGTACCAGAGACCCACCGCGATGATATTCAGCATCAGGACCGGGAGAATAAAGAAGTGAAAGGTGACATCCCACCGGGAATGACTCTTGTAGCTTTGTGCCGACATGAAGAACCTCGTCTGAAATCGGAGATAGGAATTGAGTGGTTCGATTGTGCCGTGTTCGCGCAAACTCCGGGAATACCACTTCCGACTGGAAAGCGGCCTATGCAATTTCTTTATGCGAACGTGGCAGCCAAATCGCTCGGGCCCGTGGATTGTGGAAAGCATACACTGCGGGCTTCTGCGGTACGCTCGAAGAATGGCGAAGAAGCGCATTGGCGCTCATTTTGGAACTTCTGGCGGCACCTGGACCGCGGTGAATCGCGCGGTGGAAGCAGGCGCGAACACCTTGCAGATTTTCAGCTCCAGCCCACGTACGTGGAAGCCGGGAACGGTGCGTCCCGCGGACTCGGAAAAGATGCGCGCCCTGCGTGACGAATTCGACGTGTCTCCGCTGGTCATCCATGCAAGCTTCCTGATCAACCTGTGTTCGCAGACGGAAAGCATAAGGGCGTCTTCCATCGACGCGTTTCGAGCTGAAGTGCAGCAGGGCCTGGCATTGGGCGCGGAGTACCTGGTGCTTCATCCTGGAAGCTGGAAAGGGCTCACACGCGATGAAGGCCTGCGGCTGACGGTGCAGGGTGTGGAACGCGCGGTCGACGGCCTGCCGTGGCAGGGAGCGAATTTTCAGGTGCTGATCGAAAACATGCCGGGCGCGGAGTTTTCGCTCGGCGGCTCGCTGGAACAGGTCGCGGAGTTGGTGGAACGTTTGAAGCCCTGCGCTCCGGTGGCCGTGTGTCTCGACACCTGCCACCTGCACGTTGCGGGCTATGACCTTGTCTCGACCGAAGGCTATGACGCGACGCTCAAGCAGGTGGGTGAGACCGTGGATTTCGAGACGGTCAAAGTATGGCACTGCAATGATGCGAAAGCGCCTTTCGGTTCGAAGTTGGACCGCCATGAGCACATTGGCGAAGGAACCATCGGCGCGGAAGCGTTTCGCCGTTTGTTGCACGATGACCGCATTTTGCACGCTGCGTTCATCGCGGAAACCCCCGCGGATGAGCCAGGCGACAATCTGCGCAATGTCACGACGCTACGGGTGTTGTCGGCGGGGTGAGGTAGTTTGCGAATGCTGTGCGTTCCTGCATCAGGCACCCATTGTTGAGGGTGGATGATGACCGCGTGAAACTGGAGTCGTGAGGCAAGAACCGGAAGGGCCGGGTTTCAACCCGGCCGAAAATGGGTGCACAAAAGCTCTTCTACGCTGCCGCAGGCTGGAGTGAAGCCCGCAGGGCGTAACGACGGAATTGCTTTTGCGAATGCTTGAGGGCCATAAGGTCGACAGGGAAGCCCACTCGTTCTGTCTGCGAAGACCGAGCAGTACTGAGACTTTCTGCATTCCATCCGCAAGATATGACATCTCTCTCGTGTCTGGGAGACTCCTCGCATGCCTCAATGTCTGATGGCGCATTCAACATCTGTGAAAGGCAATTCAGTCGTTTCGCCCTGCGGGCTGCACTCCAGCCTGCGGCAGCGAGGAAAATGCGCGCTTGGCGCAGGCCTGTACGGCCTGGTTGAAACCAGGCCCTTCCGGTTTGTGCCCTCGGATATGTCTTGTACACCGTTCGGCCTTCGGAGGAAGGCCTTAACCGTCGCCGATGGTATATTGGGCGCACTTTCAGACTTGTGATGTCGCAAGTCTTCCGGGAAAACTTATGAACAATCGCATCGATAGGTTGAATCGCTATTTCTCGCCGTGGACCATCGGCTTCGGTGTCGTACTCGCCGGCCTTGCGCTGGCCGTTGGAACAGCCGCCGCGTTTGCGCAGGAAGGCGGGACGGTTCCCGACCAGTTGGCTAAGGACTTCAAAGCGCCGGCGGTGCAGCGGGACTATGAGAAGCGTGTTGTGATGATGCCGATGCGCGATGGTGTGAAGCTGTACACCGTCATCGTGGTGCCGAAGGGTGCCAAGGGCGCTCCCATTGTGCTGACGCGTACGCCCTACAACGCTGCCGGCCGCGCGGCGCGTTCGGATTCGCCGCGCATGATCGAAGCGCTGCCGCTGAGTGATGAGATCTTCGTCGAAAACGGCTACATCCGCGTGTACCAGGATGTGCGCGGTAAGTACGGTTCGGAAGGCCCGTACCTGATGACGCCTCCTCCCCTGGGCTCAGGCTTCAACCCCAGCGGAGCGGACGATACGACGGACGCCTGGGACACCATTGACTGGCTGACGAAGAACGTTCCGGAAAGCAATGGCCGCGTGGGCATGATCGGCTCCTCGTATGAAGGCTTCACCGTGGTGATGGCGTTGTTGAAGCCGCACCCGGCGTTGAAGGTGGCCGCACCCGAAAGCCCGATGGTCGATGGCTGGATGGGCGATGACTGGTTCCACTATGGAGCGTTCCGGCAGCCGAATCTCGACTACATCACCGGCCAAACCACCAAGCGCGGCAATGGGACTCCCGTGCCCCGTGCGGGCCGCGACGATTATTCGAACTATCTCGCGGTGGGTAGCGCGGGCGATATGGCTCGCGCGATGGGCGAAGACCAGCTCCCTTTCTGGACACTGATGGAGCATCACCCCGCTTATGACGCATTCTGGCAGTCGCAGGCTTTGGACAAGCTGCTCGCCAAAGTGCCGCAGACTGTGCCCACCATGTGGGAGCAGGGGTTGTGGGACCAGGAAGATATGTGGGGCGCCATCCACACGTTCCGCGCTCTCGAAGCCAAGGACAAGAACTCCAAAAACTACCTCGTGATGGGTCCCTGGTTCCATAGCCAGATCAATCGCGAAGGCCGCGTACTGGGACCGATGACGTGGTCGACCGATACGGCCTCGGTATGGCGCCGCGAATATCTGCTTCCGTTCTTCAACGAGTATCTGAAGCCGGGCTCGCCCAAGGCCGACACACCCAAGGCCCTGATCTACAGCACCAGCGACTGGACGCTGGGCGAGGATCATTTCGACAAACTGAAGACCTTCCCGGAAGCTTGCGAAAAAGATTGCCCGGTCAAGTCGAAGCCGCTGTATCTTGCGTCAGGCAAGCTCTCGTTTACCGCGCCCGCCGCCGGCGCCAACAAATTCGATGAGTATGTTTCCGACCCCATGAAGCCGGTACCCTACCGTCCGCGTCCGATTGCAGACGATGACGCCATGGGCTGGCGCACATGGCTGGTCACCGATCAGCGTTTCGTCGACGGACGCCCTGATGTCATGACCTACGAGACCGAGGTCCTGACCGAGCCGGTCAGGTTGTCCGGCGAGCCGGTGGCGCATCTGTTTGCTTCGACCAGCGGCACGGATTCGGATTGGGTGGTGAAGATCATCGACGTCTATCCGGACCGCTTCGAAGCCGTACCCGCGATGAGCGGGTATGAACTTCCGTTGTCTACGGACATTTTCCGCGGCCGCTATCGCACCAGCTTCGAGCATCCTTCGGCGCTGGTCGCCAACGAGCCTGCCGAGTTCACTTTCGGCCTGCCCATGGTGAACCACACCTTCGAACCCGGCCACCGCATCATGGTGCAGGTGCAGTCCACGCTGTTCCCGCTTTACGACCGCAACCCGCAGACCTTTGTTCCGAACATCTTCGACGCCAAGCCTGGGGACTATCAGAAGGCGACGCAGCGGATTTGGCACACGGGCGGAACGGCGAGCTACATCAGTCTGCCGGTGGTGCCGAGCGGTAAATAGCGCGCGAGACACTTTGAGTTCGCGTAGAACGTGATGGCCAGCCACAGATCCAAGCGCCAACGGCGCGCCCTATACCAGCATGGGGCGAAATCCGGGGTCCCCGGCGAGCGTTCTTGGCTCGCTGGGGTGGTGAAGCCCCATGTAGCGTGCATAAAGAAGAAAGAGGGCTGAAGGCCCGACCTATAGTGACGCCACTATAGGTCGGGCTTTCAGCCCTCAATGTATCGGACAATCTTTCACCCAGGGCTTCGCCCTGGGCTGGTATAGCACGCGCCTTCAGCGCTAAATATTTCCCGAATATTTGCGGACGCATGGGACTGAGGCATCGTCGTACTCGTCTATTCAGTAAACCTGAAGGTAAGGTGGTACTCTCGTTCCGCTTCTCAGTTTTGCGTATCCGGAGTTCTTATGCGTGTGAGCAGCTTGCGTTGTTTCCTTCCCTGCGTTGTCCTTTCGCTGGCAACTACCCAATACGTCCGCGCCCAGGGTCTCGAGCCTTGCCAGGCGTTCTCCGCTGGAATCTTGGTGTATGGAGGAGCCGGTCGAAACGGGAACGCACCGTTTACTGCGACAGTGACGGACACTCATGACCAGCAACTCCTGGATGGCAACTCCATCCATACCTCGATGACCACGCATCAATGGCGCGATTCATCCGGAAGGACTCGATCGGAATCGGCAATCGGCTGCTTCCCCGGCGACGACGGAGAGATGCACGCTCGAATCCACGTCAGTGTGTTTGATCGTGTCAATGGATCCTCCTATTCCTGGACGTTAGGCCCCGGCGATAGCAAATTGGTAACGGTGTCGCGGGCTATGCATATCCCTGCCCCGCCTTTGCTGACAGCTGAGGAGCGGCAGAAGCGCCAGGAAACTATTCGTAGACAGAGAGTTGAAGAGACGTTCCACAATGAGTCACTTGGAACTAAAGTCATTCAGGGTGTCCAGGCCGAAGGAAGTAAAGTAACCCATACTCTCCCCATCGGAAGGGTGGGCAATGCCTTGCCGCTTACCACCACCGAAGAAATCTGGATCGCGAAGGATAGCGGGCTGACGATGTTGAGACTCCGGGATGACCCGCAGACCGGCAAGTGGCGGACAGAAGTCGTTGAACTCAAACAAGGTGAGCCCGATCCTTCGCTTTTTGTGCCGCCTCCGGATTACACCCTCCAGGAACTAGTCACCAAGACCGTCGCGCCTCCGACAGCACCCTAATGCGAGGGCATTCGGGCCTCATTCTTTACAATAGAACTCTATGCCGGAGTTCGACACCAATACCGCGCCTGAGCGCGAAGCCGTAAACCGCTACAACCCAGCCGAAATCGAACCCAAGTGGCAGGCGATGTGGGACGCCGACCCCGAGCTTTACCGCGCGGAAGGCCACGACAGCGGCAAGCCCAAGTTTTATTGCCTGGAAATGCTGCCGTATCCCAGCGGGCAACTCCATATGGGCCACGTGCGCAACTACGCCATTGGCGATGCCCTGGCGCGTTTTATGTGGATGCGCGGCTACAACGTCCTGCACCCAATGGGCTGGGATGCGTTTGGCCTGCCGGCGGAAAATGCGGCGCTCAAAAACAACACGCCGCCGCGGCAGTGGACGCTCTCCAACATCGAAGCCATGCGCAAGCAGATGCGCCGCATGGGCCTGAGCTATGACTGGGCCGGCACCGAAATCGCGACATGCCTGCCCGAGTACTACCGCTGGAACCAGTACATCTTCCTGAAGATGGTGGAAAAGGGCTTGGCCTACCGCAAGTCCAGCAAGGTGAACTGGTGCCCCAAGTGCTGCACCGTGCTCGCCAATGAGCAGGTGATCAACGGCTATTGCTGGCGGCATGAGGACACGCTGGTCGAACAGCGCGAACTGGAACAGTGGTTCCTGCGCATCACCAATTACGCAGACGAACTGCTGGATGGGCTGGACACGCTGCCGGGCTGGCCGGAAAAAGTGCGCACCATGCAGCGCAACTGGATCGGCCGCAGCCAGGGTACGCTAGTGGATTTCGCGGTCAATGAGGCGGGCAGTGAAGGTTCGCCGCAGACCGAGCAAGGCCGCGCCGGTGCAGGCAAGATTACGGTCTTCACTACCCGTGTGGACACCATCTTCGGTGCGACCTCGGTTCAACTCGCCCCTGAGCACCCGCTGGTCAAACAGTGGGCGCAGACGGACAGCGGGCTCGCGGACGCCGTGGCGACCATGATCGCGGAGCAGCAGGCTGCACGTGAGGCCGGCGACATCGGCGGGATTGAGAAGCACGGCATTGCCACCAGTAAGCACGCGATCAACCCGTTCACGGGCCAGACCGTGCCGATCTGGGTGGCGAACTACATCCTCGCGGACTACGGCACCGGCGCCATCATGAGCGTGCCCGGTCATGATGAACGCGACTTCGAGTTCGCCGGGAAATACGGTCTGCCCATCAAGCGCGTGGTTGCGCCGAATGTAGACACAGACGATTTTCCATTGCCGTATACCGGCGAGGAAGAAGCGGTACTCGTCGACTCCGGCGAGTGGACGGGCGAGGCCGCTCTCGAAGCGCAGGATAAGATGGCGCACTTTGCGGAAGAGCATGGTTTCGGCAAGAAGACCACGACCTTCCGCCTGAAGGACTGGGGCGTCAGCCGCCAGCGTTACTGGGGCACACCCATCCCGATGGTGTACTGCCAGAACGGGCATGAAGGTGTCGCGCCCGGTGGCGTTGTGGCGCTGCCTGAAAGCGCGCTGCCCGTGCTGTTGCCGGAGAGCATTGAGATCACGCAGGAAGGTGGATCTCCGCTGGGCCGCGTTCCGGATTTCGTGAACACCACCTGCCCGGTCTGCGGTGGACCCGCGCGTCGCGAAACCGACACGATGGATACCTTCGTCGATTCGAGCTGGTACTTCTACCGCTACACGGATGCGAAGAACTCCACCGCGCCGTTCGACAGCGACAAGGCGAATTACTGGTTCCCCATCGACCAGTACATCGGCGGTGTGGAACACGCCATCCTGCACTTGATCTATTCGCGTTTCTGGACGCGGGTCATGCGCGACCTCGGCATGATCAAGAACAGCGAGCCCGCGCAGCGTTTGTTTACGCAGGGCATGGTGATCAAAGACGGCGCGAAGATGTCGAAGTCGAAGGGCAATGTCGTCAGTCCGGATGACATGATCGCCCGCTATGGCGCCGACGCAACGCGCATGTACGCGCTGTTCGCCGCGCCGCCGGATCGCGATCTGGAGTGGCAGGAAGAAGGCGTGGCCGGCGTCAGCCGCTTTCTTGCCCGCGTGTACAGGCTGACCACGAAGTTTGCGCACATCGTGCGCTCCGTGGAAGAAGGCGTTCACGGCGACGAGATTGCGCCCAGTGCCTTCGCGGGACAAACGCCTGCGGGACAGGCATTGCTGCGTTCGCTGCATCAGACGATCGCCAAGATTACGGAAGACTTCAGCGGCCGCTGGCATTTCAATACCTGCATCGCCGCGATCATGATCCTGGTCAACGAGATTTCGACAGCCGAACGCGGTATTGAAAACGGCGACGTTTCGCCCGCTACGGTGGCCGAGGTATTTCGCACGCTGGTCCTGCTGCTGGCGCCGTTTGCACCGTTCGTTTCCGCGGAGCTGTGGGAGCAGCTTGGCGGCAAGGGCGTGCTTTTCAGGCAAAGATGGCCTGCAGCGGACGCGGAGCTCGGGCGCGAAAGCGAGCTTGAGATTCCGGTTCAGATCAATGGCAAGCTGGTAACGGTGATCAAGGTCCCCGCCGACAGCGAGGAAGAAGCCATCAAGACATCCGCGCTTGGGGATGAGAAGGTCGTTGCGAGACTCGCTGGCAAGACGGTCGTGAAGGTCATCATGGTGAAGGGCAAACTTGTCAACCTGGTCGTGCGGTAGATGACGCCGGGCGACGCAAAGAGCAACGACGGGCGGCGCGGCCGTAAGGCGCCCATACGTGGAACACAGTCCTTCGTGGGTGTGATGGCGCGGGTGTGGAAGCGCCCGCTGCTGGTGTTCTTCGAAGTGGTCTGGCGCTGGAGCTTCGGCCTCGTGCTGGTGGGCTTGGCGGTGTGGGAGTGGGGCGCGGCGGTGCTGCGCAACCTCGAAGGCCTGAACTTCGACGATCTCGAAAGCGTTGCGCTGTCGTTCCAGTTGTTTTTGCAGTCGCATGGCGTTGCACGCCTGTCTGGCGTTACGAGGCACAGTGCGGAGCTTGCCGTTGCGGTATGTATCGCGTGGATTCTTGCGTCGGCGGCGGGGCGGGGCAATGTCCTCCGCCACCTTGATCCGGCATTGAAGTCGAATCTTCCTTCTCTGCTGGTGTTGAGCGTGCTGCGGGTACTTAGCTTTGGAGCGGTGCTGGGTATCTGGGTGCTCGCAACCTCTGCGGCTGTGCAGCATTTCGCATTTGAGCCGTTCTACGCACGGCACGATCCGGAATACGTACAGCTTGCCGCGGTCGTCATCTTTGGCACGCTGGCTTTGTTTGTGCTCTGGATGGTTGTGAGCTACGTGTTCTCCCTGGCGCCGGTACTGAGCATGGCGAATGAGTGGGGAGCATGGCGCAGCATGCG
Source organism: Acidobacteriaceae bacterium (assembly GCA_036498835.1). Classification (GTDB taxonomy): domain Bacteria; phylum Acidobacteriota; class Terriglobia; order Terriglobales; family Acidobacteriaceae; genus Granulicella. Next base: position 54,809 of record DASYEV010000103.1, read on the forward strand.
TGAGTCACTGCGCCGCACGCCGTTGCAGGGCAAGCTGATCGAAATCAACCTGGTGATGGGCATCGTCAAGATCGCATTGCTGGTGTTGGCCCTGGTGTTTTCCGCCTGTCCGCTGCCGTTTTCCAGCGTGGAAACGCAGGCGTTCCTGACCTGCTGGTGGGTGGGATGCGGGGTCTGGTATTTGCTGGCGTCCGACTACTTCCACGTGGTGCGGACCGCAGCGTATCTCTCGCTTTGGCGGGTTTATAACGAGCCTGAAACAACGCGGTGACGCGAAAGCGGAAAAGCGCATCGAAGTTTCAGGGCCAAGTTAAAAGAAATTCTGCCTGGAGAAACGTCAATGTCATTTGGACTTTATCTGCTGGGAACCATCGTGTTGATCGCGGGTGTCGTGTACGTGTGCCACCTGGCGCATTTGCCTCAGCATTGGGTGGTGGCCATCGCCGTGGTTCTCCTGGGTGCGGGGATCATGGGCGCGGTGAGCTCAACGAGGCATAAGGATCCCAGTTAACAGGGAACAGTTAACAGCGAACAGTCCATACGCTCATGGCGCTTTGAAGGGGCGGGACTTCAGTCCCGCCGTTGCCCGATCAGAATTCACGCGGCTTTAGCCGCTGAGGGAATGTCCACGCAGCCAGCGAGAATCGCGATATGCCGCTGGCGAGCACAACTGCCCTTAGACTAGAAGTGTGGAACGTCACGACAGCTCAACCATCGTCATCCTTGATTTCGGCTCGCAATACACGCAGCTGATTGCGCGCCGCATCCGCGAGTTCAATGTGTTTTCCGTGGTGCTGCCTTGCACCACGCCGCTGGCCGAAGTGCTGGCGCTGACGCCCAAAGGGATCATTCTTTCCGGTGGTCCTTCCAGCGTCTACGACGACACTGCGCCGAAGGCGGATCCCGCAGTGCTGGCTACCGGTCTGCCTGTTCTCGGCATCTGCTATGGCCTGCAGTTCATGGCCCACCACCTGGGCGGCAAGGTTGTGCCCGCGGCTGCGCGTGAATATGGTCACGCGCAAGTGAATGTCATTGAGAACACCCCGTTGTTCCAGGGCCTGCCCGAGACGCTCGATGTGTGGATGTCGCATGGCGATCATGCCGAGACGCTGCCCGAAGGTTTCCGCATCACCGCGCGAACTGCCAATGCTGTGGCGGCCATCGAAGATCCTCAGCGCCAGATGTGGGCTGTGCAGTTTCACCCCGAAGTCGCGCATACGCCGCAGGGCATGGAGTTGCTGAAGAATTTCGTGATCAATGTGTGTGGCGCGAGTCAGGACTGGACGCCCGAACATTTCATCGCGTCGACGGTGGCCAAGATTCGTGAACAGGTGGGACCGACAGGGCACGCGATCTGCGGGCTTTCTGGCGGCGTGGACTCCAGCGTGGCCGCGGTGCTGGTGGCGCGCGCGATCGGCGACCGGCTGACCTGCATCTTCGTCAACAACGGCGTGCTACGCAAAGGCGAGTTCCTGCAGGTAAAGACCACCATGCGCGAGAAATTGGGTCTGAACGTCATTGCCGTCGATGCGAGTGAACGCTTCCTGACCAAACTCGCCGGAGTGACCGACCCGGAGCACAAGCGTAAGACGATTGGCGCCGAGTTCATCGCGGTATTCGACGATGAAGCCCGCAAGATTTTTGACGCCGAGAAGTCGGCTGGGGAAGAGATTGCATGGCTGGTGCAGGGCACCTTGTATCCCGACGTGATCGAGTCGGCTAGCGTGCACGGTCCCAGCCATGTCATCAAGAGCCATCACAACGTGGGCGGCCTGCCCGCGGATATGAAGCTCAAGCTGATTGAGCCGCTGCGCGATCTGTTCAAGGACGAAGTGCGGCGCATCGGGCGCGATCTCGCCATGCCGGCGGAAATCATCGACCGCCAGCCCTTCCCGGGACCGGGCCTCGCCGTCCGCATTCTGGGCGAAGTCACCCGTGACCGCGTTGCCCTGTTGCAGGAGGCCGATGCCATCTGCACGGAAGAGGTCCATCGCGCCGGCCTGACCACCAAGCTATGGCAGAGCTTCGCCGTCTTGCTGCCGGTAAAGTCCGTGGGCGTCATGGGTGATCAGCGAACGTACGCGTACACCTGTGCCATTCGCGCGGTGGAAAGCGAGGACGGCATGACGGCAGACTGGGCGGCGCTGCCGTATGAGGTGTTGCGCACCATCTCCAGCCGCATTGTGAGCGAGGTGCGGGGAATTAACCGTGTGGTCTACGACATCACGTCCAAGCCGCCCGGAACCATTGAGTGGGAGTAGAGCGGATTCCCTCATGCTGTAACGTGTAGGGTGCTCGAACTGCTGTCCTAAGCAGAAACCTCCGCACATGACGCTCATTTGATCCGGCACCACGCGGTAGGTCCGTTATCGTGTTCTTTCTAACATCCCCACAACTCTGTCATCTCGACCGGAGCGTCACAGTTTCATCGTGACGCGTAGCGGAGAGACCTGCTTTCTTGTGTGGTTGCAACCACGCGTGGGTACGCCACTCCGGATACCCTCACCACCTGAGGCATTTTCGCTGCCACCAGAGACAGCAGATCTCTCCGCTACGCTTCGCTTCGGTCGAGATGGCAGAGCTATGGGAGCACAACGACAGAGCTATGGGAGCAAAGAAAGAAAAGCAAAGACGACACCGGGAGACCGTCACCGTTTCATTCATTAAGGTCGGCTACGCCGGTGACGGACTCGCGAGAACAGCTTCACCACTGCCTTTCGCGATGCGCGGTGAACGAATGAATCACATATCAACTCACACTCCTGTGCGGCTGATACCACCTTCGTGGACTGCACAAGATGAGCCCGTTGGCCGAGTATGGGGTCACGTGACCATGACGCCCAGCCTATCAACACTCATTGAAGAAATTCAGTCGGACGCCGTTCATCAGGAAGTGGACCTCGGCACAGTTCTGCGTAAATGCAAGGTGCTTGCAGCGCATATTGACAGTACCCAACTTGAGCAGTGGTCGACGTGTGAAGCGCTGGGTTACCCTCCGGGAGAACCGCTGCCGGATTACCGCATTTGGCCTCTTCGCCTGAAAGGCGAATTCGCGGGCCCGTTCGGACGCAGCAAGACCGCGCCCATCCCGCTCGATTCGCTGCCCGGTGATGTGCGCAGTTCGTATGCTGCCTACGAGTGCAGGCAGAGCCTGACCAATATTGACGACTTCCTGACCCAGGCCGAGGATGGAACCGTCGGCGTGGACAGCGGCGATTTGTACAAGATGATCGGCCGCAAGATGATTCGCGGCTACCGCTGCGTCAAGGTGACGGCAGAGTTTAGCGCCGCCTGTCTGACCGAAGTGCAGAACTCGGTGCGCGACCGCGTGATCAGCGCGACACTGGCGCTGATGCAGACCAGGCAAGAGCGCGAAGCCCAGCTTCAGGATGACTATGGAACCCAGGCCGACTACGGAGCCCGGGACAATTACGCCTATCAAGGCGGGTATGGCGATCAGGCCGGATATCGCTACGAAGCGCCGCAAAATTATGGTGGCGATCCGGGCAGCGGTATGGTGCTCCGTAGCCAGATCGAGCGGGAAGAAAGGCAGCAGGCGGACGCCTGGGCCAGGGCCCGGCGCGGCGAACGATAGATTCGAGAACAAACGAGGTGGGTGCCCCATTCATCGCGGCAGTATCGCGACTGGGCCGACCTCGGATGCCGGGAGCGCCAACGTCGCGATACCACGATTTATGACGGAGCTGGACACGTTGCGTCCAGAGGGATGGGCGGGAGCAGTCGCGCCTCCGCGCGACCGGCCCACTCATGAGCGATAGAGCTGCTCATGAATGGGGCACCCAGCCGTCGGGGGGAAGGAACAGTCCGGGCTGCACCGTCGCCCGCCGACTTCTACCAATCACATGTAAGATGGCTGCGAGCTGTCTGACAGGTTTTTGAGGAGTCTGGGATGCGGGTTGCGACGGGTTTGGGTTTATTGGCACTGGCGGTTTCGGCGCATTGCTGGGCGATTGTGGGTGGTCCGGCCAGGACCTGTGATGTGCGTACGTTTGGCGCCAGGGGCGATGGCCTGACCAAAGACACCGCTGCGATTCAAAAGGCGATCGATACCTGTGCGGCCGGTGAAAAAGGAAAACCTGGTGGCGGCATGGTGCGCCTCACTGGTGGGACGTTCCTGTCCGGACCGATCCAGTTGAAATCGAACATCGTTCTGGTGATTGCCCGGGACGCCACCCTGCTGGGGTCGCCGGACCGCGCCGACTATCCGAAAACCACTTTTGCCCGGCAGCCCACGGTGATGCCGCTGGTGGGATCGCTGAACGCGGAAAACATCACGATTACCGGCGGCGGCACCATCGACGGCAATGGCCACGTGTGGTGGGAGTATGTGCGCGGCGTCAAGGATGCGGGCGTGTTGGGCAACGATCATCCCCGGCCGATGGGCCTGGTGTTCGATCACTCCAAACACATCAAGGTCGAAGATATTACGGTGCAGAATGCTGGGTTCTGGCAGATTGTCCCCTACTACTCGGACGATCTGGTCTTCCGCAACATGAAGATCCTCGCGCCGCACTCCCCCAACACCGACGCGATCGATCCCTTCAGCTCCAGCAACGTCATCATCGATCATGTGTTTTCGTCCATTGGGGATGACAACATTGCTATTAAGTCGGGAGCTATTAACTCGCCGGGCCCGGACGCTCCCAGCCGCAACATCACCATCACCGATTGCACCTTTGAAAACGGGCACGGGCTTTCGATCGGCAGCGAGATCGCGGGCGGTGTGCAGCACGTGCATGCGGAGCGCATTCACTTCAAGGGCACCGACCAGGGCATCCGCATCAAGTCGAATCGCGACCGCGGCAACGATGTCAGCGATATCACCTTCAAGGACATCGATATGGTGGACGTGAAGACGGCCATCCTGATCACGGAGTACTACCCGAAAGTCTTTCCTGAAGGCGATGTCGCCGCGGCTCCCATTGGCCGTCTGACGCCTCTCTTCCATGACATCCACATCGAAAACGTCAAAGCCACCGGCTCCAAGGTCGCGGGCGTGCTGGTCGGGCTGCCCGAGGCTCCGGTCAAGGACATCACGTTCAAGAACGTGCAGATCAGCGCGGAAACCGGCTTCAAAGTTGCGTATGCGGATGCAAGCTTCGATACTGTCAATGTGACGGTACCGCAGGGCGAAGCGATCACGATCGCACCGAACGCCAGGGTTGAGGTGAAGTAAGTATTGTGGGTTTCCTCTGGCGCGCCATTCTGGTGCTTGCGGTGTTCGTGGGTGTGGGCTACGCGGTGGATCATGCGGTGAAGCAGCATTCCCGGCATGCTGGCACGCCCGAATCCCAGGTGCGCCTATCGGCCGCAATGGCTGGGCTGTTCACGGGCGGAGCTGCGGCGAGCGCGGTGCTGTTGGCTGTGGCGTTCAGCAAGCAGAGATCAGAGAACAGAGATTAAAGAACAAGGCACAAAGAACGGATTGCCGTCCTCGAGCCTTTGCTGTTGCTTTTCTTGTTGTCATCGCCTCACCCCATTCAGGCATAGAAACCGCCTGATGGGGACCCGCAGGGAATCTGCTGTTTCTTTGTCATCCCACAACTCTGTCATTTCGACCGGAGCGAAGCGTAGCGGAGAAACCTGCTTCCGCTCCTGCCCATGCTTCAGGCAGGCCCTCACAGCCTCAAGCAAGATCAACCAGGAGCTTTTCTTCAACCTCCACCGTCGTCATCCCGAAGATGCGGAACGCCTTGCTGCGGCTGCTGGCGCCTGTAAGCAGTTCGATCCGCGCGCGGGGAATCCCCAGGCGTTCACTGAGAAAAGCCACAAGGGCTTCGTTCGCCCGGCCATCGGTGGGCGGCGTCGTGAGAGAAATCTTCAATGCGCCGTCATGGACGCCGGTGATTGCATCGCGCTTTGCCCCAGGATGAACGCGGACCGGGAGAATGCATCCGCCCGGCGCTTCACGCAGCTTGAGAATCACGTGTATACCCGCTTGCCAAAGATCGCAGTGCCAATACGCACCGTGGTGGAACCCTCCTCGATCGCTACCCGGAAGTCATTGGACATGCCCATCGAAAGCTCTGTCAGCGTGGGATGAATTGCCATATTTTCGTCTCGCAGCCGGCGCAAGTGCTGAAAATAGGGACGAGCCGTTTCAGCATCCTCACTCCACGGAGGAACGGTCATCAGGCCGCTGGGAATCAGAGCGTCGAACGTCCGCAGGGCTTCGAGAAACGCAGGGAGTTCTTCGGGAGCGAGGCCATGTTTGGACTCCTCGGACGACAGTTTGACCTCGATCAGCACCGGCAGCTGTTTGCCGAGGCTGCGGGCCGTGGCGTGGAGCCGCTCGGCGATCCTGATGGCATCCAGCGTATCGACGGCATGAAAAAGCTCGGCGGCACGGGAGGTTTTGTTGCTCTGAAGCGGCCCGATCAGGTGCATTCGCGCGGGGTCGGCGTTGTGAGCGGGGTCGAACAGATTTCCCATCTGGGGGAGCTTGGTTTGCCACTCCTGCACGCGGTTTTCCCCAAAAAGGCGCTGACCCGCGGCGTAGGCTTCCAGAATGGCTTCTGCGGGATGTACCTTGCTGACGGCCATGAGGTTGACATCTTCCGGCCTGCGGTCTGCCCGGGCGCAGGCATCGGCGATTTCCGCCCGGATGCGTTCGAGATTGGCTGCAATCGACATGTGTAGGTAGAGTTTAAAGGAATGCGGGAGATGTGCCGCTCTGGGCAAGAGCGGTTCTGCATCCTGTGAAGCGTTTTAACCGTCCTAGTACATACGAGCAAGACCCCTGGAACGGCACAACCGCAACAATTTTTTCTCTGGTGTGTTGGTACAGGCGTCGAGCCCGCTCGACATAAGGAGTTCAGAAGAGATGTCCTATTCTTCCCCTCGTCCCTCGGATTTTGTGCGCCGTTCGTTGGCGCTGGCTGCAATTCTGAGCGCAAGCGTGGCCATGGCCAGCGCGCAAACCACCCCGGTGAGCAGAGAAGGCTCCGCCCAGGCGCTGCCTGTGATGAACCTTCACGTTCCCGCAGTGAACACAAGCGATGACAGTCTGTTTTCCTCGAGCAGCGACAGCGGCCTCGACGCCAACGGCCAGCCGGTCTTGACGGCCGATGCCCTGAAGCTGCCGCCCCTGAATGCCCAGTACGGTGGACGCTATGGGCGTCCCCGCTATCGCGGCGGCAATACCAACCAGGACGGCTCGCCGAAGTGGGCGTTTCTCGTTGGCGCCGGCTTCACCGCTCCCGTAACCCAGGATTCCAACTACCTGAAGACCAGTTGGGCATTCCAGGTGGGCGGCGGCCGCAACTTCAACAAGACGCTGAGCCTGATCGCGCAGTTTGATTGGGATAACTTCGGTTTCACCGGCCAGACGATTGCCAATCAGTCGACGGTTTACGGCGATCCCACAAACACCAGCGGCCTTGACGGCAACAGCCACATCTGGTCTCTCACGCTGAACCCGACCATCAACTTCTATGCGCATGAAGGTTTGGGCGCCTACTTCGTGATGGGTGGCGGCTTCTACCACAAGGAAGCTTCCTTCTTTGTGCCGGCGGCTGGGTACTATTGCGATCCTTACTCTGGATTTTGCTATCAATACGTCGCGAATCAGACCATTCAGAACTACACCAGCAATTCGCCAGGCGCCAATGGCGGCATAGGCATCACCTACAAGCCTTCACGCTTCTCCGGTGAGCGTCTGTACGCGGAAGCGCGCATTGTCCATACTTTCAATACCTACAAGCCCGGTATTGACGTCAATACGCCCACAAGCGTGTCCAGCGGCTATACAGGTTGGAATTTCTTCCCAGCCAACAGCCAGGACACGACCTACTTCCCGGTCAAGGTTGGTATCCGCTTCTAAAGCAGGAAGTAGCGAGTAGGAAGTAGGAAATAGCAAAGATAAAGGCCCGCTTCGGCGGGCCTTTTGCTGTTTGCGCGGTTATCTGCGGTGGGGTGGAATGTGGATCTCGGTTGGCGACGACGGATGTGGCGTCAGAGGACCTTGTGGAGACAGGTTGAAGGCCGTGTCCTGCATGTTGAGAATTCGCTGAAGGTCGATGCTCCGAAAGGATGCGGTGACGGGTTTTGGCAGGCCTAGAAGGATGCGCTTTTGGAAGAACGGGAATCCTGCGCTTCTCGACGGTACGGTGATGTGTGTCCAGGGAATCGCAAGGTCTCTGTGCCAGGGGAGCCACGAACGCAATCGCAGCGTTGAGTCATCGGCGGCTACCAAGACGGAATAGGAAAAACGCGAGAAGAAGAACTGCCGGATTGTCATTCTTGCTTCGAAAGAATCAGCGGGCATTGGCCCCGTCGCCGCATATTTGAGAGCCAGGCGGCGCCACCCATGGACAGAGGGACCGAAGAGGATGAAGCTGGCGATCGTGCCAAGAGGGCTCAACAGAATAAGCCAGGAATGCGCCGCCAGCCAGGCACTCAGTGAAGCGAGGAGCTTGAAAAGTTCATCCATATTCTGCGGTATGACGAAGGACAGAATGCTCTAAACGCCGACGGGATATGGTTTTTCGTGCATCTCGTCGGCCCGGTCGCCCTTCTTTTCGAACAGGCCCTGGAAAAGGCTCAGCAGCCCGGTGTACCAGTAGCCGAGAACGAACAGCAGAAGAAATGGCACCGTGAAGTAGTTTTCCGTGGAGATGGCGTAGTACACCGTCGCGGTGAAGTAGCAGCCGATCAGGAGCTCGATCCAGGGGATGATGCCCAGGCGCTTGCGGTATTTTTTGGCCTGGGATTTTTCGCCCTTCTTCAACACGCGGTACTTGGGAGTGCGTGCGAATGCCGACTTGATGCCGAACAACGCTTCCAGCACAGCCTTGGTGTTCGTAATGGTTAGACCCACGCCCAGCGACATCAGAAAGGGGAGATACAGGAAGGTCTTGTACCAGGTCCTGGGGAAGAGCTCCTTCTGGCTGACGAGATAGAAGCTCGAAATCGACATCGTCGACGCCATGAACAGCGGGAAGTCGATCAGCATCATCTGCAGCCAGCCCTGCCATGACCGGATAATCATGGCGGGCATCAGCAGTGTGGACAATACGATCATCAGCGGATAGCTGATATTGGCGGTCAGGTGATACCAGGCCTCAAGCTTCTGGTGTTTGGAGATATTGGAACGCAGAATTTTGGGAAGCGACTTCTTCGCGACCTGGATCAGGCCTTTGGCCCAGCGCGCCTGCTGGGTTTTGAACGCCGTCATTTCGATGGGAAGTTCGGCGGGGCACTCGACATCCTGCAGGTACTTGAACTTCCAGCCTTTGAGCTGCGCGCGGTAGCTGAGGTCGGTGTCTTCGGTCAGCGTGTCATGTTCCCAGCCGCCGGCCTCGTCGATCGCCTGCCGCCTCCACATTCCCGCAGTCCCGTTGAAGTTGAAAAAGACACCTGCGCGTGAACGGCCGCCATGTTCCAGGACGAAGTGGCCGTCCAGCAGGATGGCTTCCACCTGCGTCAGGAAGGAGTAGTCGCGGTTCAGGTGCGTCCAGCGCGTCTGCACCATGCCCACCCCCGGTTCGGCGAAGTGATGCACCACCTGCATCAGCCACTCGCGCTGCGGCACGAAGTCGGCGTCGAAGATCGCGATGAGCTCGCCCTTGGAAACCTTCAACCCTTCTTCCAGTGCGCCGGCTTTGAAGCCATGGCGATTGCTGCGATGGATGTAGTGAACGGGCTGCGGCTCCAGGCCTTCCGTGCCGGCGGCATAGCGGGCGACGATCGCGGAGGCTACCTCGCAGGTTTCGTCGGTGGAGTCGTCGAGAAGCTGGATCTCGAAGCGGTCGCGCGGATAATCGATGCGGCAGCAGGCATCGATCAGACGGTCGATGACATATTGCTCGTTGTAAATCGGAAGCTGGATGGTGACGAACGGAAGTTCACCGTCAGGAAAATGCGCCGGCGGTTCTTCGGATTTGGAGGCGTTGCGACGGTTGCGATAGTACAGCCACACCAGTTGGTAGCGGTGGATGCCGTAGAACGCCAGGATGATCATGACGACGAAGTACGGCACCAGCAGGCAGATATCAAAAAGGTTCCAGCGGTACATGCCGTGGAAAACCTGGCCGCGCGCGAACTGCGACGTCAATTTGTGGATGAAACCGTTGGGAGCCGCGAACAGGGCGAGCGCGTTGAGAAGACTGAACAGGGGAGCGGCTCCGGGGAGGACTTTCGTTTCGCCCATTTTACGCGAGCGACAAAATAAGATGCCCGGCGGCCGGGAATTCCGGCCGCCGGGCATGAATCGGCAGATTTCTAGACGAAATTCCCTGATGCTGTGGAGCCGATAGACGGCGGTGAAGGTCGTTTCCCCTGAGAGAAAAACGACTTGAGGGTCTCGGCTTCCTGCACACCGTCAGGAAATTGCGCTAAGCATTTCCTGACGGTGTAGACCAAGCGGAAAGCGCCCGAGCCGTTTTCTCCCAATGAAAACGGCCCTCTAGGATCTATTCGGGACCACAGTATTACCGGAAATGCTCTAGTGACCTGTAGCCAGATCGAGAATATCCGCGATGATCCGGGTCGTCGGGTTATAGGAAACGACGTAGCCGTCGTAATAGCCATAGGTATATCCGGCCGGCGGAGGCGGTCCGCCCCAATACGAGCGGGGGACAGGCTGGATATGGTAATTGCGGGGGATCGCGCGGCCGGCTTCAAAATGCGGGCGATTCCTGCGGCCCGCCCATTTGTGAGCGTCGTTTCCATAATGCTGCTGGAAGCGGTCATGATCGTCGCCGCCGAAATGACCATCGTGGTGATCATAGTGATTGTCACGATTGTCGTGATTGTCGGGATGGCCGTGATTGTCAGGGTGCTGTGCAACGGCAACGCCAGTGAATGTCGCGAGCGCTGCAGTGCACGCAAAAACCGAAAGGCGCTTAAATAGCAAGGTCATGCTTTCTCCTTAGCATCTTCGGATGCCTGCTTCTTGCTGAGAACTGCCTGTCAAAACGTGAATTTATCGCGCGGCGACCTGGCAAATTTCCTGAGGTATTGAGAAGGCGAAGCTGCTCAAGCTGTTTTCTCCCAAGGGCAACGGACTGCTCTATCGCCCATCGAGACCCCAAGTATCAGGAAATTGCTCTAAGTGCTTTAGAATCATGCAAAGAGTTTTCTCTGTGCATGCGGAATCGCTGCAGCGAAACCTGACGGAGCTTTCCGAACCGCGTCGGGGACCAGAATGGGCTCATCGGAGATTCCGGGGAACGGCTCGTTCCCGTCCCGGGTCAGCAGGGCATCCGAGAAGCGCCGCCCGAGTCCATGCCGTTTGCAGACCCGGCTGACCATATCCCGAATCTGCGCCCCGTATTCCTGGCTCGCGAAGTCCATGCGGGCGAATCGGCGCTGATAGTCGGTGACGAGGTGCGGGAAGTGCTCGCGAACAAAGCTCAGGTAGGTGGGACGCGAGCACGACTTCAAGAAAAGGGTATTGGCGGCGAAGAAACTGGCGCCGGCGGCCGCGGCGCGTTCAGCAACGGCGTTGACTGAATCTTCGCTGTCCGTGATTCCCGGCAAGAGTGGCGCGCACAGCACGCCGGCCAGGACGCCTGCCGCCCTCAGCTTGCGCACGGCGGCAAAGCGCAGATCCGGCCGCGGAGCGCGAGGCTCCAGCTTGCGAGCCAGTGCCGCGTCGGTGGTGGTGATGGTCAGATGAACGACCAGATGGTTGCGCTCGGCGATGGCCTGGAGCAAATCAATGTCACGCGTAATCAGGCTGGACTTGGTGACGATGCCGATTCTGTAGCCTTCGCGGCGGGCGAAGACTTCGAGCAGGCTGCGTGTGATGCGGGCACGGCGTTCGATGGGCTGATAAGGATCGGTCGCGGTGCCGATAGCAATTTCCTCACGCTTGTCGACCCGGCGGAGTTCCTGCTCCAGCAGCCAGGCGGCATTCTCCTTGAGGTAAATTTCTCGCTCAAAGGCGAGCGCCCACGGCTGTTGTGGGACGTCGTATGTGCCCCGTGCGACGTGGTCGAGAGGCTTGGGTTGAAGGAACTCGTGGGTGTAGCGTGCGTAGCAGTATTTACAGCCGAACTCGCAGCCTCGGTAGGGATTGATGGAAAGCGCCATCCACAGGCCGCGCTTGGAAACAGTCCGGTTGAGGATGGAGCGGGCACGCATGGCTTTGAACTCGATGAGGTGGCCGTCATCGGCATGCGTTGCTTCAGCCGCCAGACGCGCCATGCCGACCGGTGCGTTCTGCAGGATAGGGAAGAGCAGCGTCGAATTTTCTTGTTTTAGTTTCGCCATTTCTTCGCCTACAATGAAGTGAGCGTAGGCCTGGGTGATGGAGAAGTCAATAGCGATTTATCAACCGTTGTTGAAAGCGAATGTAGGGTTAAGAGAGTCAGAGGGGAAAGATGACCGGCGAGATTGCAGAGCAGGAGTTGACGCAGGGGTTCGTGCGCAGGCGGGTGGTTGAGCCGCTCTTTGAACTGCTGCGCGAAGGCACGTCTCCTGAACGGCTGGCATGGTCCCTTGCAATTGGCATCGTGATCGGCATCAACCCGCTGCTAGGGACAACGACGCTGCTGGCATTGGCAGTTGCTCCAGTGCTGAAGCTGAACATTGTGGCTTCTCAGGCGGCCAATCACCTGTGCTACCCGCTGGAGTTGATTCTGTTTCCGGTATTTCTCCGCATAGGAAGCGCGGTGTTTCGCACCGAGCCTCTGCCGATGGGCCCGGACACCATGTTCCACATGGCACGCCTGCATCCATGGGACACAACGCGTTTGCTGTGGCGCTGGGAGTGGCACGCGCTGGTGGTGTGGGCGGCGTTGGCCGTGGTGGCGGCGCCGCTGATCGCGATCTGCCTGAAGCCGGTGCTGGAGAAGATGCTGCCGAAGGTGAGTGCTGCCGAGTAAGCGGCGGCGCGTCTTTGCTGTTGCCTTTTTTGTTGTCATCCCCGCAGGGGATCTGCTGTTCCCGGCCTTCCAACCCAAATCCTGTTATCTCGACCGAGCGAAGCGAGCGGAGAGACCTGCTGTCCCGGCCTTTCCACCAAACCCTGCCATCTCGACCGGAGCGAAGCGCAGTGGAGGGACCCGTTGTTGCTCGTGCCCATGTCACTGGAAACCATCACTCGGTAGGTCCAGCCTTCAGGCTGGACACTTACAGAGACAAAAGAAGTGCGCTTTAGCGCTGGGGCCTGCCCCTGCCCGAGACATGGGCAGGGGCACAGAAGCAGGTCTCTCCGCTACGGCGCTAAAGCAGTTCCGGTAATGGTGTAGACCGAAGAGAGGGTGCTGAAGCCGTTTTCTCCCAATGAAAACGGCATTCTCCACCGTTCGGGAAGACCACAGATTACCGGAACTGCTCTAAAGCGCCTCTGGTCGAGATGACAGAGTTGAGGTGATTCAGAAAAACAGCAGATCCCCTTCGGGGATGACAACCAGAAAAACGAAGGCGACCTGCGTGGCGGAGAATGCCTCCGCTTTACTGCGGTCCCTTGTACTCTTCCACTGGATCACCACTGTGGACCCAGGCCGAGTAGATCAGGTCGCGCAGTTCGATCGCTCCGGCCGCGATTCTCTCCTGCACAAACTCCTTGGCTTCCGGGGTACCGGCGCCATCGAAACCATGGGCCTTGTCGAGTTGATAGACCTTTTCCACCATGGAGTTGGTGTGGTGGAGATACTCCAGGTACTGCGCCCACTCGTCATTCACAACCTGTGGCTTGGAAGCGGCCACAAGCTTGGCCACATCGTCGCGCTTGATGTTGTTGTTCACGTACGTGCTTTCAAACTGAGCGTGAATGGTGTGCGCGGTGCTGTAGCCGTTGGGATTGTCGCCGGTCCAGCCGTTGTATTGGATGGTGGTGTGCAGGGGCTGGGATCCGTCGCCCACGTAGTGACCGAGAATGCCGGCGTCGTACACGATGGCGGCTTCGACGGGCGCTGTGTTGCCCTTGGCGGCGAGCAGTTTGCGGTACTCGCGCATATCGACCTTGAGCTTCTCCCAGCACTCTTCGGCCGCCCAGGGCTGGAAGCCCAGCCGCGCCGGGGAAAGCTTCATCTCAGGATGAGCCGCAACCACCTTCTGCGCGGCGACGATGTAGTCATAGCGCTCACGTGGAAACTCACCCACCAGGTTGGCGTATTCCATGTCGATGAAGTGGTCGGGCGATTCCTGGTCGCGAAGCTCTTTCTCGGCCCTGTTGTGCCAACGGTCGGGTTCGGGGCCGTAGTACTCCATGGCGTCAAGCGCCGCAGGGTTGTGCAGAAATGCGGGAACGTCGGCAGGCAGAAATTGCGCGGCGAGACGGTCGACCATTTCATGGCCGGTGTGACCCCATCCCCATGCAGGTTGCGTGGACAGTACGGCAATCAAAAGGGAAGCGGAGGTGGCACGGAAAATAGGCGAAAAACGCATGGGAGCAGTATATCGGCGCACCCATGCGCCTGCATGAACGGCCTATTTCGCAGGGGGCGGGGGTTGCGCAAGCGACTGTAGATGCTTCTTCGCGATCTTGATCACAATGCCCGCATTGCGGTCGGCAACTTCGCTGATCCTGATTTCGGAAGCCACACCCATGAACTGAGCGACTTCAGATGCAGTGAGCTTGTAGTCCTTTTGCAACCAGTCCACCATGTTCTCGGTCGCTTCTTTGAGCGCGTCGTCGACGGAGCCCTGCAAACCCATCGCGATGATGGCGTCAGGAGTTTCCACGCGGCGTCCACCAATGCGTTTGCCGGGCAGAACATCGACGGTGACCTCGACATCCATGGACGTTTCGAGCGCGTTGCCGTTCAGTTCTCCATCACCCTGCAGCGCGTGGCCGTCGCCGAAATAAAGCAACGCACCGGGATTCAAAACGGGGAGATAGACGGTTGAACCTTCGGTGATTTCGTTGAAGTCCATGTTGCCGCCGTTATCCCCGGAATCACCGCTTCCTGGGGGCGCCTGTGTTGGCCGTACGGCGGTTGCGATGCAGCCGAGCATCGGGCGCACGGGAATTGAAAAGTTCTTCATGTGGTCACCGGGCTTTTCAGGAGATGCCGTGCCGTTGGCGAGATCGAGATGCCAGCGAACGTCTTTGTTGTTGTCTTTGATCTTGACGCCGAGACTGCCGTTGACGGCACGGTTCACAATGCCGTCGTCGCTGATTGCCCAGTCGCGGTTGAGTTTCAGGCGCTTGATGTGCACGACCAGCGTGTCTCCAGGCTCCGCGCCATCAATAAAGAATGGACCGGTTTCAGGATTGCCACCCAGCACGCGCCTCACGCCATTTTCATCCGTGCCGCCGGCATCCACCGTGGTGGTGTGGATGGTGTCACCGGGCGCGACATGCAGGACAGGCTTATAGAAGGGCGAGAACTGGCGATAGAAGACCGTGGGCGTGAAGTCGTGGCGCTGGGGGACACCATGGCGAAGCGGCGTGGCCAGTGTGGCGGTGAAGCTGAAGTGCGTGGGGTGTTTCGGATCGTTGACATCGATCTCATCCACCGTGCCGGCCAACACACCGCCTTTGAAGGTGGCTTTGACTTCATCGGTAGTACCGTGTTCGTCCTTGGAAATGAAGTGAACGGCAGCGCCCTCGATGGTGCCTTCCAGCTTGTCGCCGGTGAATCTGCCAGTAAGTTTGTTACCCGACTGCTCCAGCGTCAGGCCGAGGTTCAGCGTGGAACTGTAGTAGTCAGCCTTCACGTCCCAGGTTCCGGTAAGTGATTGGGGCGCAGCCGTTTGCGCGGCAGCGGCGAACGAGGCGAAGGTAAGCAGACAGGCAGAGGCGAGGATGCGATTCATGCACGTTCTCCGGAAGGACGGGGGGAAGTAGACGCAACGGTGCTTGCCGAAGTGTACGAAGGTTTACGTAGGTTGGTTCCATAAATTTTCAGGCGCCACCTTTCCTAGGGGCGCTGGCGGCTTCGACGGTTCGAAGCGCGTCTTCCCAACATGGTTGGAAGATTTCGGTCGGCTGGAATTGTGGCTGCAGTGCTGCTCGCGCTTGCGGGCGCGATTGTGGTGTGGTCTCTTTCGGCAGGACGCGAGTTGCCGGCAGGGGCACGTGCCGACCGCATCGTGGTAGAGAAACACACGCACACGCTGACCCTTTACCAAGGCGACAGCCCATTGAAGACCTACCGGGTCGCGCTGGGACGCGGCGGAGCTGGCCCGAAGATGCAGGCCGGCGACAACAAGGTGCCGGAAGGCACGTATCGCATCATCGGACGGAACTCCCGGAGCGAGTTTCACCGCTCCCTGCGGGTGGGATATCCAACACCGGAGCAGAAGCGAGTGGATGCGAGGGAAGGCGTAACGCCGGGCGGCGACATCATGGTGCATGGCATTCGCAATGGACTTGCCTGGATGGGGCCGCTGCATCGCACCGTGGACTGGACGCGCGGTTGCGTAGCGCTGACCGATAGTGAGATGGATGAAGTGTGGCGCGCCGTTCCAGATGGAACCACCATTGAGATAAGGCCCTGAGATTTACTGCATCAACTCCGTACACTGACTGCCGCCCCTGGGGTCGTAGTAAATGTGCGCGCCCTGATCGGTGCAGTACCCGCGTTTCGATCCTTCCTTCACGGTGACTGGAACGGCTATGGCTTTGTATGCAGTGACGTGCTCATTTTGGCGGACGCATTCGGAGATGTAGAAGAAGTAGCCGTCCGCGCGGCCCTCGGCCAGATCGCTTTTGAGCAACGCCCCTTGGCTGCCGGTTGTTTCGGCGTCACGTAATGTGCGCAAAGAGCACGCGAAACCATGGCCGGGATGCCGGCCGGCGAACCGCTGCTGGACCGTATTGATTGTTCTTAAGCTGTTAATGGCTGCTGTTTCGTGTCGAGAACCATCGCTTGATGGCACAAACAGGCAAACCGCCGCGCCCAAACCCACAAACGCGAGGAGACCGGCGACGACGACCTGGCTCGGCTGGTTCAAGAGGCCTCACCCTGATGGACGAAGATTCGCCACTCAGGGTTATCGAACTTCTGCCGCGAATCGCGGCAGTGCGGTAGCATTTCGCGTATGCGAAACCTTCTTGTCCTGGTTCTTTGCAGCCTTCCTATCGGTGTTCTGGCGCAGTCACTGCCTTCTCCTGACGCTCCCGTCGCAAAGAAGATCCACACGGAACACCCCATCAACGGAGCGGTGCTGGTGGATGATTACGCGTGGCTGCGCGAGCGCCAGAACCCCGAGGTGAAGGCTCTGCTGGAGCAGGAGAATGCGTATGCGGACAAGGTGCTGACGCCGCTGAAGCCGGTGCAGGACACCCTGTACAAGGAAATGCTCTCGCACATCCAGCAGACGGATGATTCGGTGCCGTATCCCATGCGCGGCTACCTCTATTACAACCGCACGATGGAAGGCAAACAGTACCCGGTGCTTTGCCGCAAGAAGGCATCGCTTGCCGCACCCGAGGAAGTGTTGCTGGATATGAACGCCATGGCGGTGGGCGAAAAGTTCATGTCGGTGGCCGCCTTCCAGATCAGCCCCGACAACAACCTGCTCGCCTACACCACGGACACCGTGGGCTTCCGGCAATACAAGCTGCATGTGAAAGACCTTCGCACAGGCAAGATTCTGCCGGACACAGCCGAACGTGTCACGTCGGTCGAGTGGGCTGCCGACAACCATACGCTGTTGTATGTGACCGAAGACGCGACCACCAAGCGTTCGGACCTGATGTTCCGGCACGAGCTTGGGCAAACGTCGGCCGATCCGGTTGTGTTCAACGAGAAGGATGAGCGCTTCGACCTCGGCGTCGGCAAGACCCGCGACGGCAAGTACCTGCTGCTGCAGGACGGCAGCCACATCACCAGCGAAGTGCAGTTTCTCCCCGCCGATAAGCCGATGGGTGCGTGGACCATTCTGGAACCGCGCAAGGAGAACGTGCAGTACTCCGCGGATGAAGGCAACGGCCTCTGGTATATCCGTATCAACGACACCGGCAAGAACTACCGGCTGGTGACGGTTCCCACTGCAACCCCGGAGCGTGCGCACTGGAAGGAGGTTCTCGCGGTGCGCAAGGATGTGCCGCTGGAAGACGTGGATGTGTTCCAGAGCTTCTACGTGCTCACGGAACGTGTGAAGGGCCTGCCGGTGTTGCGTATCATTCGCCCGGGCGCAGCAACGAAGACGATCGACTTCCCGGAGCCTGCCTACGTTGTTTCGGGTGCGGCGAACGCCGAATTCACGACTTCGAGATTCCGCTACGCATACCAGTCGCCGGTGACGCCGAACTCAACCTTCGATTACGACGTGACCGTCGCCAGGTCGATGCTGTTGAAACAGCAAACGGTACCCGGCGGCTTCGATAAGACCAAGTACGCGGTGGAGCGCCTGTGGGCGCCTGCGAAAGACGGCACGCAGGTTCCGGTGACGGTGGTCTATCGCAAGGACAAGTTTCACAAGGGTGAAAATCCTCTGTATCAATACGGCTACGGTTCGTACGGAATCACCATGCCGGACACCTTCAGTTCAACGCGGCTGGTACTGCTTGACCGCGGCGTAGTGTATGCGCTCGCCCACATCCGTGGCGGCGGAGAGCTTGGCGATGAGTGGCACGATAGCGGCAAGATGATGACCAAGCGCAATACCTTCACGGACTTCATCGATGTCACAGAGTTCCTGGTGAAGAGCGGCTACGGCAAATCCGGGCACGTGGGCATGGAAGGCGGGAGCGCAGGCGGCCTGCTGATGGGCGCTGTCACCAACATGCGTCCGGATCTGTACAAGGCTGTCCTCTGCGAGGTGCCGTTTGTGGATGTGATGAACACCATGCTCGATGCTTCGCTGCCACTGACGGTAGGGGAATATGAGGAATGGGGCAATCCCAACGAGAAGGCCGCCTTCGATTACATGCGAACCTATTCGCCCTATGACAACGTGGAAGCGAAGAACTACCCGAACATCATGGTGCGGACATCCTTCGACGACAGCCAGGTCATGTACTGGGAACCGGCGAAGTACGTGTCCAAGCTGCGGGCTATGAAGACCGACAAGAACACATTGGTGTTCCTGGTGAACATGCACGGCGGCCATGGCGGATCCAGCGGCCGCTATGACTCGCTGAAGGACACGGCGATGAACTACGCGTTTCTGTTGCATGAATTGGACGCGTCGCAGAGTGGCGCGGGAGGCTCGGGGCGCTAAGGCAAATTCCCTGAAGGTGTAGAGGAGGCAAGACCACTCAGACCGTTTTCTCTCAAGTCTGCCACCGTCGTTGCCGGCTCTGATAGATGAGATGGGTGACAGTCTTCTATGTCATCGGAGAGATCACGAGCTCGGCATATGAGCAAGCCCTCAAGCGCCAACGGCGCGTCATATACCAGCATGGGGTGAAAGTGGGGTCCCCAGTGAACTTGTTCACTGGGGTACTGAAACCCCATGAAGCTCGTAGTTACGAAAGCAAAGCGCTGAAGGCGCGACATATAAGCAGCCACGGAAGTCCGGCCGATCGCCGCAACATACATGCCGGACTGGTCTGTATCTTCGGCTAAATAGACGAGAGCATATATCGGGCCGTTGGCCCTTTAAAGAACTGGCTGACCTTTCATGGGGCTTCGCCCCATGCTGGTATATACCGCGCCGTTGGCGCTGGCCCGTTCCGCCACAAACAGCAAGGTCATTCCCTGGCTCCCGATGCCATGGTGGCTTCCTATTGAAAGCGGCCTTCTCAACTGCTTACGGACACCGCAACATCAGGGAATCTGCTCTAAGGCTCGCTGACTACTGCAGGAGTTCGGTGCAGTTCGTGCCACCGCTGGGGTCGAAGCGAATCACGGCGTTTTCGTCGGTGCAGTACCCTCGGATGCCCGTTTTGCCAGCCGCATTCGGAACTGCAGTGATGGTGTAGGACTCAAACTGATCCTGGTTATCGGCGGTCTTCTTCGCGCCGCAGGTGATGTTGAAGGTGTAACCGGACTTGACGCCATTGGCGAGATCGCCATTGATGAGTTGCGCCGCGTCCTGGGTTGGCTGCCCGGAACCAGGCTTGCCGCCCAGAGTGGCGAGAGAACAGGCAAAACCACGTTTGGGATAGGTGGCGGAGTACTGGCCTTCCATGGAATTCAATGTGCGCAGCGACATGATCGCGGATGTCTCATTCGCTTGCCGTATGGTTTTTTGCACCGCGGGAATCGCTATAGACAAAACGATGAGTCCACCGGAAAAAAGCACACCGACAACAACCAGACACACGACGACGATGATGACAGTTTTGTTACCGGATGCCATGGAGATACGTTCCTTGCTCGAAGATGAAGAACCGGGGATCCCGGAAATCCTAGCACGGCCTGGACAGAGAGGCCGTGATGAATGGGATTCAACCAACTGGGTTCCATTCTGATCTCTGTTCTCTAATCTCTGATCTCTAGCTTTCCGCTACACCAGTACCGGTTGCTCTGCCAGCACGGGCGAGCCGAACACGCGCCGGTAGCGTTCGATGAAGTCAGCCGGCCCCGTGGCCTTGTTGGGATTGTCGCTGAGCTTCACGGTGGGTATGCCGTCCGCGCTGGTCACTTTACACACCAGGCTGATGGGTTCGAAGGTGTCTTCGCCGCGGGGGTGGCAGTCGCGGAAATCGTTGGTAAGCAGTGTCCCCCAGCCGGCCGAGAAGCGGATACGGCCGTGGAAGTAGTTGTGCAGGCCGATGATGCTGTGCACGTCCAGACCGTCGGAGGCGATCAGGCGTTTGGTGCGCGGGTCCTGGCCGCGTTGCAGCAGCCACGCAACATACTCGTCGCCGGCTTCGAAGGGGTCCTTCGAATCGACGCGTTCTCCGGTCCATTTGGCCACCCACGCGGGAGCGCCCTCCAGGAACTGCGTGGTCCCGAAGGTGTCGGGAAGCGTGATCAGCAATTCGCCGCCATAGCTCTGTTGCCACAGTTCGAGCACGCGGTACTGAGAAGCGCGCAGCTCTTCATCGGATCCGCGCGAGGCCATGGCGGCGATCGCCATGGGAAGCTCATGCGCGTTCGTGCCGATCGCTTCCAGGTTGTGCTTGTACGCGAGCGAGGTGTTGGACGTGCCGGTAAAGCGATTGGAGCCGTCGTGGTTGAGTGCGGCATCCAGCGCCTGCACGCAGTACTCCTGCCACAGGAAGCTGTGCCGGCGGCGGGTGCCGAAGTCGGAAAGCCCCAGACCCTGCACGGGGCGCAGTTGTTCGATCTTGTCCCACAGCCGCGTCTTCGCGCGGGCGTAAAGAACATCGAGCTCCAGCTCGTTCAGCTCGGCGAGTGCGGCGCGGGTCTTCATCTCGCTGACGATGGCCAGCGAGTAAACCTCCCACATGGTGACCTCGGTCCAGAGCCCCGAGAAGCGGATGATCAGCTGGCCGTCGTCTTCGGAGATCTCATAATCGGAGAGGCGGAAGCCATGCTCCAGCCAGTCGAGAAACGCCGGCTCGAAGATCTGGCGGATGCCATAGAACGTATTGCCGGCCAGCCACACCAGTTCCGACTTGCGGAAGCGAAGACCCCTCACATGTTCCATCTGGTCGCGCAGCCCGTCGGCGGAGATGCGGTCGGCGAGCCGTACGCGCGTCGTGCGGTTGTGAATTTCGCTGGTCACCGCGGTGCGGGGGAAGTTCTTCCAGATGAACTGCAGCATCAGCAGCTTGTAGAAGTCAGTGTCCAGCAAAGAGCGGACGATGGGGTCGAGCTTCCAGTTGTGGTTGTGTGCGCGTTCCGCGAAGTTCACATTCATGATCGTGTTCCTTAGGGTATCGGACGCGGGTGATCCACCGCAGGCCTCAAAAAGAAATATGACAAGGGTGCTTGACATGACAAGGAGACGGCAATAACTTACTTGACGAATCAACGGTAGTGAGAGGAGAGTAGGATGGACGACTCAGTTGTTCGGTGGCTGGCGCATTGCTTCACCAACTGGCAGGGGCGGTTCATGGCCTTCTATCGTGGCTACTTCGACGAAAGCTACTCCGACAAATCGCCTGTGTTCGTCGTCGCTGGCTTCGTGGCCACCGTCGCAAACTGGATAGAGTTCGAGGCGGAGTGGAAAGCCGTTCTCGCTGAGTTCGGCATCTCTGCCTACCACGCCAGATACTTCTGCCACCGCCAGGGAGAGTTCATCGGATGGGATGAAGATCAGCGCCAGCGGCTCATGAGCAAGCTGCTCGCCATTATTGGCCGCTATGCGCAACTCGGCTTCGCATCCGTCGTTCATCAACACGAGTTCAAGAAGATCATCATGAAGAAACACAACATGGGATCGGTCTACAACATGGCCTGTGCGGGTGCGTATCTTGAGGTTGGCGAGTGGGCAAAGCGCTCCGGCCAAACAAAACCAATTTGGTATTACTTTGATGAAGGCCATACACATGCCAAAGAGGCCTATAGCACCTACTTCGACATGAAGAAGGATCCGAATCTGGCCGGCCTCTGCATGGGATCAATTACCTTCACTGACGACATCATCTGCGTACCGCTCCAAGCAGCCGATCTGGCCGCATATGAAATCTGGAAATGGCTCGATGAACACTTCGGCAAGAAGACTATGCACGGCCGTTACCCGCTCCAAGAGATCATCAAAATACCGTGGTGCATTCGCGAGTTCGACAAAGGCATCTTTGAGCAAATGCGAGATCGCCGTGAAGGCAAGCCCATCACCAAGAAACGCATCCGGCACTTCGTCGCTGCGCTGAGGCCCGGTCGGAAGGCATAGAATGGCCGCATGACGGCCAAAGAAGACTTCGACACCGCGATGCGCCAGGTCCTAACCGTTTCCAAAGAAGAACTGAACCGCCGCATTGAAAACGACCGGCAGCGTAGGGAAGAGAATCCCCAGACCGCCAGGATCGAATCCGCACAGAAGCGCCCCAAGCACGCTTAGTCCATGCGTGGACGAACCTATCTAGGCACCTGCCGCTCTAGCGCAGGAGTTCAAACGCTTCCACGCCCAGCACCTTGGCGATCCGCTCCAGCACAATTACCCCAGGTTCAACCAGTCCGTTTTCCAGCCGGGCGAGGTGGGCTTGTTCGATCTGCGCGTGATCGGCCAGCATCCGCTGGGACCAGCCCTTTTCGGTGCGTAAATCCCGAACCCTGATGCCAATTCGGACACAGATTGAGGGGGCGGCAATGTTCTCAGCGATTTTCCCCGTTGCCATGATGCAAGCATGGCGTTAGGCTGAAGCCGGGTTGATGTTCTATGGAACATCAACAGCGAAAGGAAAGACCGGCATGAGAACCTCCCGCTTGTCCTCGGTCGCCGCCGTGGCCGCAGCTCTCTTTTGTACACCATCCCATCAAGCCCAAGTGCAAGACAGCCACGCACAGCCTAAAGTCATTCTTTGCGATGAAAAATCAGGCTGTTATCAGCAGTATTTCGAAGGCCGGAAATACAAACTGCTCACCGTCGACAACATCTCAGCATTCGTCTCAATGGGTGCCTACGATAAATACATCTGGGCTGACGTGACCGTCTTCAACGGAAGTCCCGCACCTGTCGATGTCCTGCCGACAAACTTTGGTCTTGAAGAAATCAGCCCCAAGGAAAAACCCCTCGCGTATGTTGATGCGGATCAGGCGCTGCGCTCCAAATTAAGACGCTTGGCTTGGGGGAACGCATTTACGGCGATGGGCGGCAGTATGGCTCGCCAGCAGACCACGACAACGACGAATAGCAACGGAACGATCAGCGCAACGGCGTCGGATGGTTCAAGTGCGACCGGGACGTATCGGGGATCTTCTACGGCCACAACCTCAACACCCGACTATGCGGCCCAGGCGCGAGCCAATGAAATAATCCAGCAGCGCAACAACACAGCGGCGATGCTAAGCGAAAAGGTCTCGCAAGATGCCCTAAGAGCAAATACTGTGATGCCAAACGGAAACGTTCACGGGTTCGTGCTGTTCGCGCGAGACAAGAAGGCACAAGGGATGAAACTATCCATACGCGTTGGGGACACTGTTTATCAGTTCCCCTTTGCATTCATAAAGCGCTGAGGCTCGACGAAAGGATAGACACGAATGACCGATGCAGAAGCCCTTGTTCAGGAGCGTGAAATAGTCAATGACCTGACCGAAGGCATGGAATCTTTGATTTGCCGACTTGTGGCTCTACGGGTACTACTTGAAGACCTGCGGCCTTCAAGAGAAGTGAATCAGATCGAAAAGTTACTTGTAGATCGCTTTTCTCTAGAAGTTCGCGCAGAGCTTCACGCCCAATTCGCAATAATTCGGGATCATCCCCACGTAACAACGCCGCGAATCGATTGGAACCAAATTGTGGAGTCTCTTGTTGAGAAAGGGAAGGGGTTCGATCTATCTCCATCCGATGAGGATAAGAATCGGGACTGAGGTAGCCGTCTTGCATTGTAGGCACACTCCATGCGATGATTCGCGCAGAGAGCTTCGCGGCTTGACAAATAGGAAAGACCAGCGACCCGGCCTGCCAGCCGGGTTTTGCTTTTGCACTCAGTTTACTCTCATTGTCGATGGTTCCTAACACAGCGACTCTTGCCCAACAATCTCCGCGCAACCCGTTGCGCGTGTAGTCTGGCCGACTGTCGCTCAGTTCTAACTCGCCGCAATGCTGCTCTCTGGCGATAGGCCTCCTCAAGAACCTGCAATTCGAAACCTTCCAGAATTCGTCCACATCGACACACCCTCGCGTCCAGCCATTTGCGTGTGAGCAAAAGCCAACGGTCACAACTTGGACACGTATAGGGAACTTTGAGAGTCACAGACAATTAGTCTAGACCCCTCAACACGCAATGCATGTACTCGTGCGCGTCCCGCAGGTTCTCTGGCAGCATATGCGGATGGCATCTCACCACGTAATCAGCGAATGATTCCACGCTGGCGCCCGGGATTCCTGACCGCTTCTCCCACAGTTTGCGCAGCCATGCTCGCTTTGGATCTGGAGCCAGGTACGCACCGTCCACAACCTCGGCAACAGGCTTGCGCTTTCCGCGGCCCTGCCGGATCGATCGGAACTTAGAAGCGGGTCCCTCCCACCTTGCCAGTGACCTGAGCAAGCGTCAGCCGCCTTCCCGCAACCTGTGATAAGACCTTTCTAAAGCGCGAGTCGTCGTTATGGCTCTTGCACGTGTTAAAGCGAAACGTCTGCTCGTCAAGGTAGCGATGCAGGTGAAACGGTTCAACTGCAACATACGTGCCCGCTAGGTTGCGCTTGAACAGGCTCCAAAAGTTCTCAATGCCGTTGGTGTGAACCTGTCCACGCACATACTCGTTCACGTGGTTGACCGTCTCATGCATGAAGCCGGCATAGCTCAGGTTTTGGTAGCCAGTCCAGCCGTCGGTGAAAACGTTCGTCATGCGCTTCACGTTCTTCACCACAGCACCGTGGGTATGCTCCATACGGACATTGGGGATCACCGCCGCCCGTACCTGCCTCGTGCCACGGTCGTACATGCCCATCACGGGAACCTTCTTGTCCGCGCCCTCACGCTTGCCCACGTGCCGGTTCTTGGGCTTACCGCCCACGAAGGTCTCATCCGCTTCCACGGTTCCACCTTCGCCGCCCATCTTCTCCGTGTACTCATCCTTCATCGCCAGACGAAGCCTGTGCATCATGAACCAAGCCGATTTCTGCGTTATGCCGATGTCTCGCGAAATCTCGTAACTGCTGATGCCGTTCCTGCAGTTCACGATCATCCAGGCAGCCATCAACCACTTGGAAAGATCAATCGGGGAGTCCTCGAAGATCGTTCCCACCTTCACCGAAAACTGACGCCTTGAGTGTCGGCTCTTGCACTGGAACTTCCGCTGCTTCTCCAGCCAGGAAACATCGGTGCGGCCACAGTTCGGGCACACCACAACGCCGTCGGGCCAGCGCATCTTGCAAACATACTTGATGCAGTTCATCTCATCGCTGAAATAAACAATGGCCTCTTGCAGAGTCCGGATGTTTGCGAGATTCTCCATAACCAGAGATTACGACTGTGGAGTTGATTTGTCAAGTATATTATTGCCAAGGAGACTTGACGTAAAGTCTACTTGTCATCGAGAGCGCTCTACCGCGGTAAAGCGGCGGGCAAGGCGCTCAGAGGGAGGACGGAATGAAACGTAATTCTTGGATTGAGCTTGGCCCGAGTCTGCTGGTGGCCGCTGGGATTCTGCTGTCGTCATTCATTGAAGTGCGCACGGAGAAGTTGGGCTTGTGGGCCTTCGCGGCGCCTGTGGTGATGGGACTTGCCATCGTGTGTGGTGTGTTGCTGGATCCCCGGCTGAGAGGAAGATCGTCACGGAGATTGTGGCTGGCGTTGCTGGCGGCATGCTGGTCGCTCGTAGTGGCCTTCATGCTGACCACGGGTAACGGCCACTCGGCAAGGGTATTTCTTCCTTCGATGGGAGCAGTCATGTGGGCGGCTCTGTTGTCGGGCCAGCGGCGCCGGCGCAACTGTTGTGAAACTGCCTGAGAATCCAGGCTGGTGCAAAGAAGAGGGAGGCGGACAATGTTTTGCAGCGGTAAAACGGTCGCGAGAAAACGGTATGAACGCGATGTCATGAAGTTCATGGCGGCGTATCTTGTGGTGGTTTTATGTTCGGCATGGTTTGTGAAGCATGATGGTGGAGAAAAGTTCTATCTCTACTTCTGGTCGGTGCTCCCCTCGATTCCGATCATTGGATTGATCGTGCGTATGGGCCGTTACCTGCGCGAGGAAAAGGACGAATATCAGCGGCTGCTGGTCATGCAATCGCTCCTGATCGGTACGGGTGCACTGGTCGGCGCAATGATGGTGAGCGACTTCCTCAGGGCGTTCGCGGATGTGAGGGGCCTGCCTCCATTTGTGGGCTTCGTCATCTTCGGCGTCAGCATGGGGATCACGCAGGCTGTGCAGAGGCTGCGGGACAGGACGGTCGACGATGACGAACCGTCTGCGTGAGTTGCGAGCGGAGCGAGGCTGGTCGCAGGCATATCTGGCCGAACAGCTTGAAGTCTCCAGGCAAAGCGTGAACGCCATCGAAACCGGGAAGTACGATCCGTCCCTGCCGCTGGCGTTCAAGATTGCCAAACTTTTCGGCCTGACGATCGAAACGATTTTCGAAGCATAGAGCAAATCAAAATCTGCGGATGACAGATGTCATGTGCGAGTGCTGACTCGACGCACTGGATACGTGCGCCTTCTCGGTGAAGACTAAGAAACATAGGAATAAGGAGATGGTCATGAAAGCGGCAATTCAGTGGGTGTTATCCGTGGTGCTGGTAGCGGCAGGCATTGTGCTGTTGATGCATCCGTTGACGGCGCGTGCAGCGACTCCGGCGGCGGGTTTCACGCCTACACGTTTCACTGTGGTCGATCAGGGCACGGCCGGCAAACCGGACGTGATCCTGATCCCGGGGCTTTCGAGCTCGCGTGACGTATGGTCGGCGGAAGCCCAGAAGCTGGCGCCCAACTATCGTCTTCACATGGTGCAGATCAACGGCTTTGCCGGTCAGCCTGCAGGCGCGAACGCCACCGGGCCGATTCTCCCCGCGGTCGTCGAAGAACTCCATCAATATATCGCCGCCAACAAGATGACTCCGGAAGTGGTGGGTCATTCCCTGGGTGGCTTGCTGGCACTGATGCTGGCGGACAAGTACCCGGCGGATGTGCGCAGGATGGTGATCGTGGACGCTCTGCCGTTCTATGCGGTGGTTTTCAATCCCAGTGCGACGCTGGAAATGGTGAAGCCGCAGGCGGAAGCCATTCGGCAGCAGATGATCACCATGCCCGATGCGGACTTTGCCTCGATGCAGCCCCAGATGGCTGCGGGCATGGTGAAGAATGCGGAAGCGCAGAAACAGATTGCGGTCAACTCCATTGCGACGGACCGTGCGGTGTTTGCCAACGCTATGTATGAGGATTTGCAAACCGATTTGCGCAGTGAGGTGGCCGGCATCAAGACCACGACACTGATGTTGTATCCGTACGATGCGACGGTGGTGCCCGATGTCGCGAAAATCGATGTGGTCTACCAGACCGCGTATAAGGCGATGCCGAACGTGAAGCTGGTTCGGATTGACGACTCACGGCACTTCATCATGTATGACCAGCCGGAGAAGCTGGATGCGCAGCTCCAGGCATTTCTGAAATAAATACCCACAAGCGCTTGAATCGTCCGATTGCTATAGATTGGTGATCGACGAAAGGTGGGTCGATCGATGCCATTGACACGCAGAACATTTGGACAGCTCGCCGCGATGGTTGCCGCGGGCTTTGCTTTGCCCGCACAGGGCGCGAATGCGGAGGTGGCTGGGGCCGCCGCAGGTACGGGCACTGGAGCGCGTACGTTTCCGCGCGGCTTTCTGTGGGGTTCGGCGACGGCCTCCTACCAGGTGGAAGGCGCGGTGAAGGAAGACGGACGCGGCCCGTCGATCTGGGACACCTTCTCGCACATTCCCGGCAAGACCTTCAATGGTGATACCGGCGATGTCGCTGACGACAGCTACCACCGCTACAAGGAAGACATCGCCATCATGAAGTCGCTCGGACTGGCGGCGTGCCGTTTCTCCATTGCGTGGCCGCGCATCTTCCCGAACGGGACAGGCCAGCCGAACCAGAAGGGCATCGACTTCTATCGCCGCTATGTGGAAGCTCTGCGCGAAGCCGGTGTGGAACCGTTCTGCACGCTGTACCACTGGGACCTGCCCCAGGCGCTCGAAGATAAGGGCGGATGGGTGAACAAGGATACGGCCAAGGCTTTTGCGGACTATTCGGGCTACACCGCGGGTAAGCTCAGCGACCTGATCAAGAATTGGATGACCATGAACGAGATGGCGTCGTTCATTGATACAGGCTATGGCAGCGACCGCCACGCGCCCGGCTTGAAGCTGCCTCGGGGCAAGGTCATGCAGGCGCGGCACTATGCGGTACTCGGGCACGGTCTGGCAGTGCAGGCGATTCGCGCCAATGCTCATGGACCGGCGAAGGTAGGCTGCGCGGAAAATGTGCGTTCCATCATTCCGGCATTCAACGCGCCGGAACACATAGCCGCGGCTCGCAAGGCGTTTGTTGAGGAGAATGCGCAGTACCTCACCGTGATGCGCACCGGGAAGTACACCGAGGGCTATCTCAAGCGTCTGGGCGCGGATGCACCGGTGTTCACCGCGGAAGAGCTGAAGATCATCAACGCGCCCGTCGATTTCCAGGGCCTGAACATCTACACTGCGACTCCGGTGCGTGCGGATGCCTCGGAGAAGGGATATGCGGTGATGGCGAAGCCAACGTCCTATCCGCACATGGCCAGCCCCTGGCTCACCATCGGCCCGGAGGCGCTGTACTGGGTGCCCAAGCTGACCGCCGAGGAGATGGGCGTGAAGGAACTCTACATCACCGAAAACGGCTGTTCGTCGGACGACGTCATCGCTGCGGATGGCGAGGTCTACGATACCGACCGCGTGATGTACCTGAATGCCTACCTGACCCAACTGCAGCGCGCCGTAAGTGATGGCGTGCCGGTGAAGGGTTACTTCCTGTGGAGCCTGCTGGATAACTACGAGTGGGCGGATGGCTACAGCAAGCGCTTCGGCATCACCTATGTGGACTTCAAGACGCAGAAGCGGACACCGAAGCTGAGTGCGAAGTTCTACAAGAACGTTATTGCGAGGAATGGGCTTTGAGTCACGTTGTGGACGGCACTTTGAAGGTTGAGCTTGATCGCTTCGTCCACGGTGTACACTCGCTCGCAACATGAGCCATCCTCTGAGAAGTCTTTCTCGTGTTCTTGCGATCGCTGCCACTCTCCTCTGTGGGAGCGGTACGCTGTTTGGCCAGTTGACCCAGATCGACGTGTCCAAGCTCCCCGCTTCTCCCGGTATCGAGACGGCCTATCTTAAGGCGTTGGGAGTTGAGAAGTACGCGCAGACCTGGTCTCCCGAGTGGAGCTACGGAACGCCCAAGGCCGTAGTCGTCGCGAGCCTGACGGAAAGCCTGCAGACTCTGCAGGTTGCGTCGGCGCAAGACCGCACCAATCATGAGTTGCAGTTGCTGACCGGATTGGTGGCACATCTCGCCTACAACGTGGATGTTGAAAGCGCCTATGACCCGGCGGTCGCTCAACTTACAGCAGCGATGCATGGGAATCCCGGTGATGTCCGAGGTCAGTGGTTCCTCGGAATTCACCAATGCCAGTCGCTTCATGTCGCCGAGGGTATGAACGATCTTCTTGCCCTCGAATCTTCAGGGAAAAAACTCCCGCCGGCCTTCTGGGATGACTACGTGTCATGTGCGAGCACAGCAATCATGCCTGCACACACCCTTCGCGCCATCGATCATGAACTTGAAGCGGGGCAAAACTCAGATAGGTTTCGTACGCTTCGGAGCATTGCCGAGTCTCGTTATAAGACAGCGGATCTTGCCCATGTCATTGAGACTCGGGATGCCTGGGTTGGCTCGAAGACGGCCGACGGAAACGTTGTATTTGAAAGCCGGTTGTGTGGCCTGCAGTTTACGGTCAAGGAAAATTGGCCCATGAGGATTGGAGCCGTGACGGAGAAGGGTTGTGTCGTTGTACTGAAAGCTCCTCCGCAGGGAGGCGAAGCCGCGAATGGTTCCATTTTCGTGATGGTTCATCCCGCGAAGCCAGACGAAAAACTGGAGGACTTTCTTCGCACCACCGCGACGCAGTCTGGCGATCAGGTCATCTCCACCTCATGTGCCTTGGAGAAGTGCGTTGCCTTGGAGGCCGTCAACAAGAACATGTATGTCAAGGAGGGCGGAGCTCATACGTCCGTGGTGGGATTCGAACGCGATGTCCCCCAGTACGACGGCCTGATTTTCGAAACCCCACAGCAGCCACCTCAATCGGGAGCCCCGTCCGGTTTGACGGCTTACAAGCCGGTGGCGAATTTCAAGCGCATTCCGGGCAGGGTTTTTTATGCGGTGATGTTGGATGCTACGGAAAAGGTCTACGCAGCCTCGAAAAGTGATTTCGATTTCGTCATGGGATCGATGCACGTGGAGTAGCGAGCTAACCCGCTGCTGACGTTGCCGGGAGCCGGAAAATTCACAGAATTGCCGCATAAATGCTAGGCGAAACGCGATAAACTGGGAGGTGATATGGCTACCAAACAGGAACTCCTCAACCAACAGATTCAGCACATCGACATCAAGGAGCACAACGTTGTGGCTCTGGTGGATGCGATGGCTTCGATGGCCTTCAGCTCGCGTGACCTTGCGCGTGCGGCCGACATTTACGACATGATGCTTCGCGACACCGAATGCGGCGTCATTCTTTGCCTGGCCGGCTCAATGATTTCGGCTGGCCTGCAGAAGGTGATCGTCGACATGATTCGCAACAACATGGTGGACGCCATTGTTTCCACCGGCGCGAACATTGTCGACCAGGACTTCTTCGAGGCTCTGGGCTTCCGTCACTATGTCGCCACGGAAGAGTACAAGTACGGCGCGAAGGATGCCGAACTGCGCGAGCTGATGATCGACCGCATCTATGACACGTTCATCGATGAGGAAGAGCTGCGCATCTGCGACGAGACCACGGAGAAGATTGCCAACTCGCTTCCGACGCGTCCTCACAGCTCGCGTGAGTTTATCCGCGAGATGGGCGCTTACCTGGAACGCGAAGGCCGCACACCGGCCAATGGCAACAACGACTCTATCGTTTTCGCGGCCTACGAAAAGAACGTGCCGATCTTCTGCCCGGCGTTTTCGGACTGCTCCGCCGGCTTCGGCCTGGTTGCGCACCAGCACGCGCGCCAGGGTAAGCCGATGCTTTCAATCGACTCCGCCAAGGACTTCTACGAGCTGACACAGATCAAGATCCAGAACCCGACCACCGGCCTGCTGATGCTGGGCGGCGGCGTCCCCAAGAACTTCGCGCAGGACATCGTGGTGGCTGCGGACATTCTGGGTGTGGAAGCGTCCATGCACAAGTACGCGATCCAGGTCACGGTGGCCGACGCTCGCGACGGCGCGCTCTCCGGCTCTACGCTGAAGGAAGCCAGCTCGTGGGGCAAGGTCGACCTGACCTATGAGCAGATGGTGTATTCCGAAGCGACGCTCGCGGTGCCGTTGATCGTCGGCTACGCGTATCACAAGAACGCGGCAGCGGCTCGTACGGGCAAGGCGTTCGCAGAAAAGCTCGAAACCGTAACTGCGTAAAAGCAGGGATCAGGGCTTAGAACGCGGCGGGGCGAAAGCCTCGCCGTTTTGTCTAGATGAATTTGGCAGCACTTATTAAGATCTCAAACGGACCAACGTGCCGCTCTAATCCATGTTGGGCGCTTCCAAATGATCAATCACCAGTACGGCTACCGGGCTCTTCGACGGGACAAGCTTAAGTCCAAGCTGCTCCTGGATGGCTCTGAATATGCTTGGAAATTCTTTGTCCGCGGCGGAACTTTCGCGATCCGGAGTCCATTTCAGTTGCAGATCATAGCTCCCATGCATGTTCGTTTTATCGACGACCTCCCGGCCTAGCTCATCCGATAAAGCGAAGGCAAGTGATGCCATCGGTACCGCATGTGCAGTCAGTTCTCCGTCGTTGGTCAACATACCGCCACGCGATAGGCCATTACTGATGTCTCTAATATTTTCTACTGACACTTCATTAAATTTTTTTGGACCACCGGCGATGACCAGATCGTACGTAAGCATCACTTTCCTCGTGATGTGAAGCTCCAAGTGAAACCTCTGTCGCAGTATTTCGGCAACCATCGCCCGTCGCTGGTCCTCCGTGAGCAAACTCAAGCGATGAATGTCGGGGTCAGCAACCTTCGCCTGCACATCGTAGCGGCTCTCGATTGCCCAACGAGGCAAACCTTCGATTAGATCCTCCCGTATCCCGAAAGCATTCATGATGAGCTGCTTGATCGAGCCATTTCGAACCGTTAGGCTTGTCTCGTTCCTACTTATTTCCATTGCCTGTGCGTTTGGCGAACCAGGCTTTATCAGGACAACGTCGTAGCTGATGCCCGCCGGAGGAGTGTTCGTGATGGAGGACGGCTTAAACTGCGCATGACCGCAGGCTATAGCTGTTCCGAGCAATAATAGCCTGAAGCGCACTCCTATCTTTTTCTTTGAAAAGTTCATCCCAGTCCTTCTTTGGCCAGAGCGGCAGTTGCTCGAAGTACCCAAGAAGGCTGCTGCTCTCAATGGAGCCGCCTAACAAAATACCTTCCGAGATCACATTTCGACAAAACTGTTCTGACAAATATCCCCAGTTGTTTAGGAGGTCAGGCGCCCCAGGTAGTCGGGGTGCCCGACTTCGCATCGAACTAGGTGCAAAGACACACACCATTCCGGGCTGCGCATTGGCTACCCGAGCATGTAGCTCCTCCGGAGGTACAAGTACAAGCCCATGCAGTTGCGGCTGGGACCCCAATAAGTGCGAGCAGAGCTGTTGCAAAAATGACCTTTCGCATTGAGAACGATGACCTCATCATTGGATCTCCTTTTCGGTTATACAGCGCTATGGTTATGACCACTCATACGGCAGAAAATGAGTCTGGTGGTCAAGAGAGGACAGGCCCTTCTGTGTGCCTCGCCCTCAGCCTCCCATCCGACACGTTTAACTATCCCTGCGGCTATGGCAGCAAGGACGTGTACACGCCGGATGAATATAGTGGCAGAAAATAGCCCCGCCCCCGAGCTACCTTAAATTTGAGCATCTTGGGAGAGGAGCCATTTCTCAATAAGGGCGCCTCTATCTTTAAGGAATTTCGATCCTGCCCCGAGCGCAGATCGAAGCGGTATACGCGATTATTTCCGCCAAGAACATAACCAGTACTCCTGGCTTGGTCAACAGCAATATCAAGAGTGACTAGAGTCACGGCAGCGCTACGAACATGCATGTGTGTGAATTGAGCCGCTGTCACCCGACCAAGGGAGGCCGCAGCTAAGTCATCGGCTCCCTCACCCGCCAATTCTATTTGATACTGTAGCTTGCCGTCCGCAGAATAACGGTGAACCGTGGGCCGGGCCAAAAACGCCGCATATATGTTCTCATCGTCATCCACCGAGAGCCACGCAGAGTTTGTGCCCACTTCTGCATCGTTGAGATCTCTTAAGGAGGTGTGGCCCACTTCACGCTTCAGCTTCCCAAAAGACTTCAGACGATGCCCGTGAAGATCATATTCTGTCACGAGAAAGCCGGATGTCGGGTCGTTTATAAACAGATGCCCCTGTCGGCTGAGGCAATACTTAAGGGGCTGGGCGAGTGAGGGCGGCAAGGGAAAGCTGCTGAACAAAATCCCATCAAGCGACAGCACCTGTACACGGTTATTTAAGTTATCTAATACCACGAGCTTGCCGTCGAAGATTTCGGCACCTGCCGGGTGCAGAAATTCTCCATCTCCATTACCGATGTGTCCTATAGACTTGGCGATGCCTGCTCCGATAGGAAAGAGCAATATTCGGCTAGTATAATCATCTGTAACATACCAGAACTTACCATCCGCCGTGATGTCCTGTGGTCCATCGACTGTCCACATGCTTTCGACAGGACTCGCGGTGATTGTCTGTGCGTCAAGCGCAGACCCGAAATGCATTACCATCAGGCAGAGAACAACAGCCGAAACCCTTCGTGGCATGGCGTGCACCTATGAAAGAGGAATTGGGTTGATCGCCATGATTACGCCGCTGGCATCAACATCAATCACGACGCCCGCATTTTCAAATGTCGAATGAGAGGAATACAAATTTTCCAGCCCACTAAGTTCTCCTTCAGCTGAATAAACGGCTACCTGCACATGCTTTCGTAGCACGAGCTCTTTTAATAAGCTCGTTGAAAAATGCGAGCTGAATATTGGAACAGCGTCATGATTGGCAGCGATCCCGGTCATGCTCGATTCCAGCGAGCACACCGGGCATTCCGCTGTGAACACTAAAAAACGGTGTTGTGAATCATTTATGAGATGAGATGAATCTGTTGTCGTTCCTGTAGTGATATTTGCCAAAATGACATCAGGGAAATGTCGACCCACTTGCATCTCCGCATCGCGATGAGCCTCCGAGAACTGGATTGAGCCTTGAGTGTGCAATTCCCATAATTCTCTGAGATCCTCAGGGCTCTCAAGCCCCAAGGGCGAAGCGAACGAAATTACACCTTTTCGATCGAAAACGAGAAACGTGTCCTCCCCCTCTCGGATGTGAGCCTGACGCGCGATGCTGTTATCTTTGTCGACAATTACCGGAAAAGGCAGCTCTCCGCCGCCCTGCATGCGGCTGATTTCTCTGATTTGCCCGCGGGTGACCAGAGAAAAGGAGATGGGAGTTTCTTGGGTCTTGCGTACCAGATAGGCAGCATAAATTATCTGCTGCAGGTTTTGCGGGGTCGGCGAAGACATGTAAAAGAGCATCTTTGTCGGTGTGTCCCCGATAGGTAGGGGCTTCCGAAACCACAAGCGTCTAGAATACAAGACGGGAATGCGGTCTCCCGCCCGATAGCCCGGTCCGTGGTATGGACTTGATGAGGCATAGACAAAAGCCGAGATGCCCAACAAGCACGCAAGGAAGCCAATTCCACTGGCAACTAGGGACGCTTTGCCTTGAGTATGGCCAAAAAGGAACATCCTGGTCCGCTCCGATCAATATCGTCATTGAGCTGCAGATCGGTCTGAAGCGAAGTGACGCCAAGTAGAGGTTTCCGCTCAGGGTGCAGTTGGACGCAAATAGGCCCTCTGTCCTCAAAAGTTCTCCCGTTGGGAGCCAGTTGGGATTGGCCAAAAAATCCTATTCGGACGAAAGCTATCCGCACTCTACAACTGGCGGAAATGATAGGTGGGGAAAAGATCGAGGCGACTGGGCGCGGCACTCTTGTAACCTACAAACCATTTTGAACCTCACAACTTTCTCAGATATGTCTAGATTCGTATGGAGCTGTCTTGTTCGGTTCAAGCTACAGCTATTCATTTTAAATGTCAATGATAATTTTCGATGGATTGCGGGGTTGTAGCGGTCCCGTCAAAATGGTCTGTCTTCATTGAGCCAGGCGGCGTAATTACCTAAAGATCCAGCCGTCCGCACACGGTACGGAAGTGCAAGGATATTGAGGGAAACTATGTTTACATTCATTGAGATCGCGTTCATCCTCGCTGTTTTGACCTTCGCGGCGATATCGCAATCACACTCATCGAAGAAGCTGTTAACGCGATATTCGATAAAGCTCTTGGAGTATATGTTGCCCAGGGCATGGTTTCCTCGGCGCGGTGGTCGCAGATGATCTATTGTTGCCCGAGGTGAGCGAGATGAGAGATCAGTTTTCAGAGGGCGATGGAGGACGTTTCTACTTGCTGCCAATGCTGGTACCGAGTTCATCCAAAAGGCATGGGCAAAGCTTAAACAATTGCTTCGTGACGAAGCGTACTCCCATCCAACGACGCCTCGCGAAAATCTATTGCACACGCCAAACCAGGTGTCACCCAAGAAAATGTCAGAGCTAACCAGAATGGCTTTAAACGTGCGCAAGTATCTCAAATAGTTTTCTAGAGTAGCCCACGGTTCCGCAGTCCGCGCAAAACCTGTTCGATCGACCAGTCGAGATTGTCGGTGCCATGGACTGTCAGCGTGGCGCGGGCCTGTGAAGGCAGCACGTACAAGTCAGCCATGGGTTGCGCGGTGGCGGCGAATTGTGCGCGAACGCTTTCTTCGGTGCGGCCCCGCTCGCGCATGTCGCGATAGATGCGGCGGTTGAGGCAGATCGCGTTGGGTGCGTCGACATACACGCTGAAATCGAAAAGCGCTGCCAGTTCGTCGTAGTGCAGCGCGAGAATGCCCTCCACGATAACGAATTTCTTCGGCGCGATGGGGTCGAAGGTGTTGGGAACTCGCGAGTGGATTTTGAAGTCGTAGACCGGGCGCTCGATGGTGATGCCATCCGCAAGATCGCGGACGTGTTCGATGAAGAGTTCGCTTTCAAGCGAGTCCGGGTGGTCGAAGTTCTGCTTGTCGCGCAAGTCCAGTGGGAACTGCGAGAGGTCGCGATAGTACAAGTCCAAAGGAAAAAGTGTGGCGTCGAGCACATTGGCGAGTTCACGCGCGAGCGTGGTTTTGCCGGAGCCGGAACAACCTGCGATACCGAGAATGACTGGACGCTGGGAAACAGTGGACGTGGAAACGGGGTTCACGAGGAACAGTGTAGTGCGGACGCGGGTTTCAAGTGAAACGCTGGGCATTGAGCCGATGCGAAGCGTACGGCAGGCGCCATTGCGGCCCGAAGGCAATGCCAGCGCGCAGTGGGACGGTTCAGAAACTGTCACAGGCTGGATCACACGCTTAGAACAGCACACCTACCTTCTTGATCAGGAGGAAAGGCAATGAGTAATCCAAGGGTTTGGCGCTTTGCGGCGCTGCTGCTGATGTTTGTGGCTGGTGTGCAGGCCGGATGGGCGATGGTGGACGGCAAGGAGGTGGAAGTCAGGCGCACGACTGTGCCCGGGATAGCCGAAAGCAGCGTTGGGACATTCGATCTCACACAGCCGGATGCCCTGGTATGGCGTTCGGAAGGCCATACGATCACCATGCCTTATAAGACGATGATGAGTTTTGCGTATTCCAATCAAATCGCCCGCCACCTCGGTGTGCTGCCGGCAATCGCCGTGGGTGTGGTGCGAAAGCGCGAACGCAAGCACTTGTTCATGTTCTCGTGGAAAGACGACAGCGGTGTGCCGCAGGTGCTGGAGGTTGAAGTGGCGAAGACAGCGCCACGTGGACTTTTGGAAGTGTTGCGCGTGCGAGCACCGCAGGTCTGCACGCGGGCACGCGACGCCAGCCATTGCGGGACAGAGGGAACACTTTCCGACGACTGAAGTAGCAATTACGCCGAAGGAGGCGTGACCGTTGCCGCAATCTGCGGCACCAGTGCTTTGACAAGCGCTGTGAACTGTCCTTCCACGCGCTTGCCCATTTCCATGACTTCTTCGTGATGGATGACGCTGTCACTGACCCCGGCCGCCATATTGGTGACGAGCGAAAGTCCCAGCACTTGCAGCCCCATATGGCGGGCGATGATGACTTCGTGCACAGTGCTCATGCCGACAAGGTCAGCACCCAGGGTGCGGAACGCGCGGATTTCCGCGGCCGTTTCATAGCTGGGACCAAGCACGGCCAGGTAAACGCCTTCGGGAAGCGCGATGCCCTGTTTGGCTGCTTCAAAGGCCGCCAGTTGGCGCAGACGTGGCGAATACGCCGCGGTCATGTCGAAGAAACGCTGACCTGAGCCGGGGGTGCGCGCAAAGCGCCCTTCATTGGGGCCGATGGCGGCGTTGCGGCCGGTGAGGTTGATGTGGTCGGAGATGCACACCAGCGCGCCTTCGCCGTACTCCTTGTTGATGCCTCCCGCAGCGTTGGTGACCAGAAGCGACTTGCAACCGAGACGGCCAAGCACCCGCGTGGGAAAGGTCACCTCATCCATCGAATAGCCTTCGTACGCGTGCACGCGCCCCTGCATCACGGCTACCGCAGTGCCTCCCACGGTGCCGATAACCAGCTTGCCGGAGTGACCTTCCACCGTGCTCTGCGGCCAGTGGGGAATCTCCGAGTAGGGAATCACCACGGCCTTTTCAACCTGCGAGGCGAAGTTGCCAAGTCCGGAGCCGAGGATGATACCGAGCTCAGGCTTGAGATCGGTCTTCATGAAGATGTGGACCAAGGCCTGTGTGGCGCGGTCGTACAGGCTCATGGGTGACTGCGGCTTTTCAGTGGGTTGCTGCGGCGGAGCGGAAGTTTCGGCCATGGTGTCCTGTCGGTTCTGATGCAAAATTCAGCTTGCCCAGAAAGTGTAGCGAAGTTCCGGGAGTCCGCGAACCTCGTTGCCGGCAGCGACTGGCTGTGGGCGGATGGATAGCGAGAACCCCGCTGGTCACTGTTCGCCGTTCGACAGCAAATTTCGTTGTCAGTTCGCATGTTTTTGCGTGCAAGATGTTAAGCACTTCAGATACAGGCAGGGGGACAGCTTCATGAGCCGGGTACGTTTGCTGGTGGGAACGAAGAAGGGTGCATTTGTCTTGACCGCTGACGGCATGCGGAAAAAGTGGGAAATCAGTGAGCCGCACTTTGCCGGTTGGGAGGTGTATCACGCGAAAGGCTCGCCGTTGGATCCGGAACGAATCTACGTTTCGCAGTCGAGCTCGTGGTTCGGCCAGGTCATGCAGCGCAGCGACGACGGAGGCAAGACCTGGAAGGCGGTGGGCAACTCATTTCCCTATGAAGGTATTCCCGGCACGCATCAGTGGTATGACGGGACGCCCCATCCCTGGGAGTTCAAGCGTGTCTGGCACGTTGAGCCGTCACTGACAGAGCCGGATACTGTCTACGCGGGCGTTGAAGACGCGGCGCTGTTCAAGTCCACGGATGGCGGCCAAAGCTGGAAGGAGCTTTCCGGGCTACGTGGACACGATACCGGGCCGCACTGGGCTCCGGGCGCCGGTGGTATGTGCCTGCACACGGTCTTGCTGCATCCGGCAAAGCCGGAGCAAATCATCGTGGCGATCTCCGCGGCAGGAACGTTCCGCACGGACGATGGCGGTGAAACCTGGAGGCCGATAAATAAAGGCCTGCAGTCGGCTTTTCTTCCCGATCCTGCCGCGACCGTGGGTCACTGTGTCCACCACATCGCCCGCCATGCCTCCCGTCCGGATACATTGTTCATGCAGAAGCACTGGGACGTGATGCGCAGCGACGATGGCGGCGAGAACTGGCGTGAAGTGAGCGGCAACCTGCCGACGGACTTCGGTTTTGCGATCGACGTGCATGCCCATGAGCCCGAAACGGTATTCGTTGTGCCAATTAAGAGCGACGCCGAGCATTTTCCGCCGGAGGGCAAACTGCGCGTCTATCGCAGCCGCAGCGGTGGCGAAGAGTGGGAGCCGATGACCAGCGGTCTGCCGCAGGAAAACTGTTATGTCAACGTGTTGCGCGATGCCATGGCCGTCGACACATTGGATGACTGCGGAGTGTATTTCGGGACGACCGGAGGCCAGGTGTACTGTTCGCCAGATGGTGGCGAAACGTGGTCTGCAATTGTGCACGATCTGCCTGCGGTGCTGTCGGTAGAAGTACAAACACTTCCATGAGCGTGCACGTGCGGATGGAACTGCCTGCACCCCTTCGTTCTCTGGCCAAGGTGAAGAGCGCTGTCGTGCTTGAGGTTGAGGAGCCCGCAACGCAGCACGCGCTGGTAAGCGCCTTGGAAGAGCGTTATCCGATGCTGCGTGGAACAGTGAGGGATCTGGTGACCGGTGAGCGTCGCGCTTACCTGCGGTTCTTTGCCTGCGGCGAAGATCTATCGCACCTTGGCATGGATGCACTGCTGCCGGAGAAAGTGATCCGGGGCGAGGAGCCCTTTCTGGTTGTAGGTGCGGTTTCAGGTGGCCTGTAACATGCGCAGGGAGCGACATGACTGAAATCCGGCGTGGGTGGTTGAGGTGTACAGTCGCGGTGTTGCTTCTGCTTCAGGCGGCGATGGCGCTGACCATGGTGCACCGTGAGTCGCTGACCTTCGATGAAGACAACCACATGTTCGCCGGGTACATGATGTGGAAGACCGGCGACTACGGACTGAACCCCGAACATCCACCGCTGGTGAAGCTGTTGGCCACGGTTCCGGTACTGCACGCGAAGCTTTGGATTCCTCCCCTGCAGGGTCGCAACTTCAAACAGGAAGCCTATCTCGACGGGCGGGACTGGCTCGCGCGCAACGACGGCGGATCGCAGCACATGGTTTTCCGTATGCGCGTAGCGGCTGAGTTGCTTGCGCTCGGTCTTTGCCTGTTTACGTTTCTGGCCGCAAGGGAATGGTTCGGAGATACCGCGGGACTCATCGCGCTGACCTTGATGGTTTTCGATCCCAATGTCATGGCCCATTCCGCGCGCGTGACGACGGACATCGGCGTAACGCTGTTTTTTGTGGCATCGATCTTTGCGTTCTATCGCTATTGCGTGAAGCCTTCGCCGGGCCGGTTACTGCTGGCAGGTTTGGCAGTGGGGCTGCTGCTGGCGGCCAAGCACTCTGGGATCCTGATTGCGCCGATGGTCCTCCTGCTGGCTGCCTGGGAGATTTTTACGGCGGCGCCGCCGGAGCGAAAACGCGTTGCGTTGCGCCTGGCAGGCGCGGTCGCCTCCATGACGGTGATGGGTGTGGTCATCCTTTGGGCGTTCTATGGATTTCGCTATGTGGCCCGGCCTGCGGGTCTGCAACTCAGCACGCCATTGACGCAATATGCGGCGCCACTTTCGCATGTGTCACGCGGCGCGGTGCTGCTGCTTGCGCGCCTGCACCTGCTGCCTGAGTCCTATCTGATGGGACTCGTCGATGTGAAGCGCATGGCGGAGTTTTATCCCACGTTCCTGTTCGGCAAGGTCTATTCCCACGGACAGTGGTATTACTTTCCCGTTGTTCTGCTGATCAAAACGACGTTGGGTCTGCTGTTCCTGCTGGGATTGGCTGTGTTTGCGGTGATCGCTCGCATCTTGCCGGTCCGCCGCGAACTCGTCTATGCGCTTGTGCCGATGCTTGTGTACCTCGGTGTCGCCATGCTGTCAGGAATGAACATCGGCATGAGGCACCTGATGCCCATGTATGCGTTCGGGATCGTGTTTGCGGCCGCCGGCGCAGCGACACTGATGAAAAAGGGAAGAACATGGCGAATCGTATGCCCAGCCCTTCTCGCGGCTCACATTGTTTCGAGCCTCTTTGTCTTCCCAACCCAGATGGCCTATGCGAATGAGGCCTGGGGAGGGCCGGAGAATCTTCACAACCTGCTCAGCGATGCCAACGTGGACTGGGCGCAGCAGCTTCTTCAGGTGAAGCGCTGGCAGGACCGGCACCCCAGCGAGGAGTGCTGGTTTGCCTACTTCGCGCGCCCGGAGATCGATCCCGCAACCTATGGCATTCACTGCCACGCTTTGCCTACGGTAGACACACTTTGGATGGGCGGAGCCGAGCCGATTCCGGCGACCATTCACGGAACGGTGTTGATCAGCGCAGGCGATCTGAGCGGGTGCGAGTGGCCGACGGGCGATGTGAATCCGTACCAGTCATTTCAGGCGCGGCGTCCTGAGGAATCCATCGACCACGCCGTGTTTGTGTATCGAGGCACGTTCGATATGGCCGATCCGGCCGCGGTGGCTCGCGCGCAGATCAGCGAAAAAGCGTTGCGTAAGGACCCAGCCGGAGCGCTCGCCATCGCGAAGGAAGCCGTCGCGATGGCGCCTGGAAATGTGTTTGCGCAAACCGCGCTTGGTGATGCGGAGGCTGAGGCAGGCGACCGGCAAGCAGCCAAGGCAGCCTGGTCGCAAGCACTGCAGATCGCGAAACATTTTGAACCGGACGCACAACCCAGCTATGTGCCGGATATTGAGAAGAAGATCGCCTCGCAGTAGAAGGGTCTTTCTGAAACTGGAAACAAAATGCCAAGGCGCTGATACTTGAACGCCTAAAAAGACACCAGGTTTTCGCGTGAGCCATGGCGAATTGCCGCGATAGCGAGGGGCTTCACGTCGGGATAGTAAGCGATGAGATATTCGCCGAAAACAACGTAGCGAAGATCATCATGTGCCAGGTCGGATCTTTGTTCTGCCGGAGTTTGGGAATTTCGAAAGAAGCTTCAGGCGTTGATCAAGGCGATACAAAAATCTCGAGGCGGCCGCGGGACTTTTGGTATTGAGGTAGTCAAGAATATCGCGAAGATCGATGTACGCCGGAGTAAGGAAGCGATACGTTCTCATGCGGATTTGAGCGAATGCCTTTCGAAGAGCGCATCCATGTCTGCCTCGCTGGCGAAATCGTTTTGGGCCATTGCCGTTACCCCGCGGTCGATCGCGTGTTGCAACTCAGGAGTCCATGGGAACATTTTCTCTTCCCATTCAAGCGCTTCAAGGCCTGCGTGCAAGGCATCTGTTACGGACTCAAATCTTCCGGCAGCAACAAGGGCTTCCGCTTTTGCCTGATCTTCCGAACTAAGCTTGATGTTCATAGCGAGGTCCTCCGATTTCAGGATACCGAGTCTTTACTTCAAAAGCACACTCACAATGCTTGCGGACATCAGGTTGGCCATGGTGCCTGCGAGCATCGCTCGCAGACCCAGTTGGGCAAGATCGTTGCGCCGATGTGGAATCAGCGCGCCGATACCTCCGATTTGCATACCGACAGAACCCAGGTTCGCGAACCCGCATAGCGCGAACGTGGCAATGGCTAACGTGCGGGTGCTGATCGCACCCTTGTGCACGAGATCGCCAAGCTGGTTGTAGGCGATGAACTCGTTGAGCACGGCACGTGTACCCAGAAGGTTGCCGACGATCGGCGCATCATGCCACGGGATGCCGATCATCCAGGCGACGGGAGCACACAGAACGCCAAGCGCGTTGCCCAGGGAGTGCGGGAAGGGGATGTGATGTACCCAGAGCGCGTTCGAAATGCTCAGCATGATCGCGTTGATCAGCCCGACGATCGCCAGAAAGCTGATCAGCATGATGGCGACGTTGAAGGCGAGCTGACCGCCGTCAATGGTGCCGCGGGCGATGGAGCCGATGAGGTTTTCGTTCTTATGCTCTTCATTGGGCGGCATGCGGACGGTGCCCAATGTGGCAGGGACTTCGGTTTCCGGCACCAGCATCTTGGCGACCAGGATCGTGCCGGGCGCGGTCATGATGACGGCGGAAAGCAGGTCCTGGGCGCGGATGCCGAAGAGGATATAGGCGGCCATGATGCCGCCGGAAACGTGCGCCATGCCGCTGGTCATGATAGTCATGAGCTCGGAACGGGTCGCGTCATTGAGGAAGGGCCGGATGGTAAGCGGAGCCTCTGTCTGGCCCATGAAGATGCTGGCCGCGACGTTGGTGGACTCCGCGCCGGAAGTACCCATGGTGCGCTGCATCAGCCAGGCCACGGCCCGGAT
The DNA here is from genome assembly GCA_036498835.1 of Acidobacteriaceae bacterium. Classification (GTDB taxonomy): domain Bacteria; phylum Acidobacteriota; class Terriglobia; order Terriglobales; family Acidobacteriaceae; genus Granulicella. The sequence goes on from DASYEV010000103.1 coordinate 98,561, forward strand.
GATCTGCTGCATGATGCCCAGGTGGTAGAGCATCGCAAACAGCGCAGACACAAAGATGATGGTGGGCAGCACGGCGAAGGCGAAGACCGCCAGCGGACTCTTGGGGTCGCCAAGCGTGCCAAAGACCATGGTGGAGCCGTCGGCTGAATGCGCCAGCAGGCCGGAAACCGCATCGGCCCCAACCTTCAGGATTCGCTGCCCGATGCTGACCTTGATAACCAGGAACGCGAACAGGATCTGCAGGCCAAGTCCCCAGGCGACGGTACGCCAACGAATGGCGCGGCGGTTGGTGGAAAGGGCATACGCAACGCCAAGCAGAACGGCAAGTCCAAGAAGTCCGGTAAATCGGCCCAAAGGCGGCACTCCGCAATTGTGAAGAATAAGTGAAGAGAGTGTAACGGCTTGCGGACGGCATTCGCCACAGACCGCAAGCCGTTCAGCTTATTTCAGCTTGGCCAGAAAGTCGAGGATAGCCTGCTGCAGCGCGATGCGGTGGTCGGAATACGAGTGGTCGGTAGCGAAATGCACGGCGGTGACCTTTGAGCCGGCGGCTGGAATGGCGGCACGAAATGCATCGTTCGAAGGCGCCAGGCCGTCGTCCGAGGTGATCACCAGCAACGGGCGGCCTGCGAATTTCGGCGCCAGGGCCACGGATTGCCAGGCGTCGGCATGGGCGACGGTTTCCTCCGCGAGACTGGTAGGCGTGCAGCCGGCCAATGGAGCCATGCCCTCGGCTTCCAGGCTTTTCGCAATGGCGGGAATGCCCTTCCGGCGTTGCTCAGGTGTGTAGGAGCCGAGGCGGTCAGCCATTCCCGCGGCAGAGATCAAAATGGTCGCCTTGATTTCCGGATCCTGCGCAGCGACGTAACGGGCCATAAATCCGCCCATACTGTGCCCGGCGAGGAGGATGAAGTTGGGGTCGGCGCGGAGTTTTCGCGCGTTCGCCGGGTTGCGTACATAGGCGATCGCGGCCTGCGTGTCTTCAATGCAGTGGGTAAAGGAGAAATCCCCAGGCGAGCCCCAGGAACCGCGGTAGTCGAAATAAAGGACGTCATAGCCGGCACGGCGGAGCGTCTGTGCGATGTCGAGATTCTTTTCGTTCCCCGGAAAGCCGTGCAACAGGATCACGACAGGGTGCGGTCCGTTGCCGGCAGCGACATACACCAACGCATTGAGCAGGGAACCGTGGCTGGGGAGTTGAAATGTCTCCATCGCTGCCGGAGCCGACTTGTCCTGAGCGGGATCGGCCGTGATGGCGCGCGACTGGGCGCGCGCGGGAAGGACGTTGCCGCTGACGGCAATCAGAAGGAGGGCCAGCCCCGAACAGGCCAGAAAACGTCCGGCCGACCGGGGTAGAGAATTTTTTTGCATGGGTCTCCGGAGGAAAAATTGTGGGAAAAACGGCCAAAGGAAGGCGGCTTTGGGACGAGGGTACCACTTTTCTGCAGTACCGGAACTAGCTTGTGGTAGCTAAGCGTGATAGAATCAAGGGGATCGTCGAACATCGATTATCTTCTTGCTCGGTCCTGGCTGTACCGCTCGACTCGCAAACAAGGTACAAATTGCGTTCAGCGGTACATGACTACAAGGAACAAGATCAAATGGAACAGGGAACAGTTAAGTGGTTTAACGATGCTAAGGGTTTCGGCTTTCTGAGCCGCAGCACTGGCGACGATGTCTTCGTGCATTTCAGCGCCATCCAGGGCAACGGCTTCCGTTCGCTTCAGGAAGGCCAGGCCGTGGAGTTCAACGTCGTGAAGGGCCCCAAGGGCTGGCAGGCGGAGAACGTCCGCGCTATCTAACCATTTCTCATGAAGGTGTACCTAGGGCGGAGATGTTGAAGTCGTTTTCCCCCAAAGAAAACGACCTCCTCAATTGCTTCGCGAGGGCACTGCATCATGAGAAATGCTCTTAGCGGCGTTTCGAAACACACGAAGGGCGACTCTAACGAGTCGCCTTTTCGCTTTGAATGCGAGGGCGTCTCGATCATGTGGCTTTTCGCATGCTTCGGAAATCGCGTTTGCAGTGGTTCGTATGCCATTAGGGCAAGACACGGTAGGCCCGTGCTTCAGCCCGGGCATTAAGACTCACCACGGATCCCGGCTTTAGCCGCCGGGGGCATGCTTCTTCCCCAAGAATGGGCGGGAGCCGCAGCGGATCTCTCCGCTTCGCTACGCTCCGGTCGAGATGACAAACGCGAAGCCACGCTAATGTTTGGCGGCCGTCACACGCGGAAACGTCGTTCCAGCGAGCTCAATGCTCACCTTGGGACCATCCGAATAAAGCTGGCCAACTTCGCGGATAAAGGCGGGCGCCTCGCCTTCCAGCATCCAGATCATCACATCTTCCGGCTTTTTTCCGACGATGGGTGCGATGACACCTGCGATGCCGCCGATCTCGATCTTGATACGGAATAGAGCTGCGGTGTGCGCCACTCCGTTGACATGGAAGGAAGAATTTCCATCCGGGTTGATCTTCAGCTTGACCATGCGCAGCTTGTCCGCGGGGACCAGCATGCTCAGCTCTTCCTGCGGATTGTTGGGCGAGAAATTCAGCATGAGGATCGTGACCATGCCATTGCTCAGGTCCGGCGGCAGGTCCATGTGCTGTGTTTCTACTTTTTCCTTCCCATCTTTCTCCGTAGTCCGCGCCGTGACCTGGCCATTGGGTTCAATCGTGAGGTCCACCGGTTTCGGGAAGAAAGGGCCTTTCTGGATGTGATGTTCGCTGACAAAACGGAAGGTCCGGTCCTGGGTGAAATTGACGTTGTCGTCGTCGATCGATCCATCGAGAAAATGAAAAACGAGGCGGGCATTGACGTGTTCGCCATGAGCAATCTGCAGATATTCGCCATGGGCGATCAATTTTCCTGAAGCTGAACGCATGGACAGAAAACCATGCAGCGCTCCTTGAGATTGGCGAACAGAGACCGGCTCCGCCCGAAGCAAGAGAGGAAACACAATGAGAAGCGCAAAGAAAACCAGCAGTTTATGCGCAGTATGGCGATTCGGCATTCAGGTGAGCCCCCATTGACGCGAGTATGCGTCCAGACACACTAGATGCATGTGGACCGTGGATGCGATGGATGGGCAATGTCATCGCAACGTCTTTCTACGAGCGGGCAACCACTTCGCGAAGAAGAGGGTCGAGCTTTGGCACGCCGTCCCCAATCTGCACCGTAGCCTGCAGCATACGGAGGGGTTCGTCGAGCAGCACGGCGTCTTCGGAAAACAGCGTAAAGATGGGCTGCCCTTCTTCCAGCATCTGGCCCAGTCTGGCATGGGATTCAATGCCGGCATGGGCGCTGACCGGATCGCCGGGCCGCGAGCGTCCCGCGCCCAGCCGCTGCACCGCCCATCCGACTTCCTTGCAGTCCATGCCGGCCAGATAGCCCGCACGTGGAGCGCGAAAGACGGTCGTCGCCTGCGGCTTGTGAAACGCTCCTGGATTTTCGAAGATTGAGGTGTCGCCGCCTTGTGCCGCAATGATCTGCAGCCATGCCTTGTACGCAGCGCCTGACCGCAGGATTTCGTCGGCCAGCAGCGCGCCGGCTTCCGGAGTGGCCGACTTGCCGGCAAAGTAGAGCATCCAGCCCGAGAGCAGGTTGGATAGCTCGATCAGGTCAGCGGACATGGGATGGCGCGCGCCGCGCATGACGTCCACGCACTCCCAGACCTCGATCCAATTGCCGGAAAAGCGGCCCAGCGGCTCGTTCATTGAAGTCAGCAGGGCGGCGGTCCGCGTGCCGGCGCGCTCGCCCGTGGAGACCATCAACTCGGCCAGATGCTTGGACGCCTCATAGGTCGGCATAAAGGCGCCGGAGCCCACCTTGACGTCGAGCACCAGGCCGCGAAGGTCCTCGGCGAGCTTTTTGCTCATGATGCTGGCGCAGATCAGGAAAGGCGACTCCACCGTCCCGGTATGGTCGCGCATGGCATAGAGAATGCGATCAGCGGGCACCAGTCGCGGTGTTTGACCAACCAATGCCGCGTGACAGGTGCGGAGCACTTCGGTCATGCGCGCCAGCGGAAGCTGGGTGTCGAAGCCGGGAATGGTCTCCAACTTGTCGAGCGTCCCGCCGGTATGGCCCAGCGATCGGCCCGAGATCATGGGCACGGAAATGGAGGGCGAGCCTTCAATGCCAGCCGCCGCGACCACTGGAGCGATCAACAGGGAGCTCTTGTCGCCAACGCCGCCGGTTGAATGTTTGTCCACCGTGAAGGTGTTGAGCGCGCCAGCGTCGAAGGTCTCGCCGGAGAAGCGCATTGCTTTCGTCAGCTCAGCCAGTTCTTCGGTTGAAAGCCCGCGTTGAAACACTGCCATCAGGAAGGAACCTATCTGGGCGTCGCTGAGCGAATGGGCAGGATTGTGAGGCTGTGGCGTTTCACCGCGTTCCACGGCGAGTTTGGCTTCGCCGTTGCGGACAACTTCACGGACGAACTGCTGAATCTCTTCGCGGCTGAGTTCTCCGCCGTCGCGCTTACGGATGATGGTGTCGATGGGATGAAACGTGCTCATGCTATTTCCTGCGGGTCCTGGACCTTATTGCTGCCGGAAGGGAAGGGATGCCTTCGCTGCGCATTGGATGCTTGCTAGGGATTGAGGAAGCTCATGCGAAACGCATGGGGGAGCAGATCTCCCAGAGTGGTCTCTTCCAGCTTGCCGTTTTCGCCCGGGTAGAGAACGAGCGTGCTGTCGTCGCCGAACTCGGTAAGGGTCTGGCGACAGGCGCCGCAAGGCATGGATGCAGCTTCGTTGAGATTGGCGACGGCCACGGCTCGCAGACGGATGCCAGGGCCTTTTTCACTGACCGCGCGGGCTATGGCGGCCTGTTCCGCGCAGCTCGTCAGGCGGTAGGAGCAGTTTTCGACATTGCATCCGGTGACAATGGACCCGTCTTCCAGCAGGAGTGCCGACCCAACCCGAAAATGGCTGTAGGGTGAATAGGAATGTTCGGCAGCTTGTGCGGCGAGGCGGCGCAATTCGGCACGTTGGTCGTCAGATACTTCGGGGTGGGGCGATACGAATTCAGCAGTGTGCGGCATAGCAGAGTTGCTTAGAGTAGTCCGTTGCGTGGTGGATGGCAAGCAGCGGCGTTGATGCCTGAGGTGCGCGAGCGCATCCAATATTGAGCGAAACAGTTCACGTAGAGACCGGAGTTTGAGCGCTTGACGGAGCGGAAGACAAGACGAACGGCGAAGGCCAGGATATCGCCACCCGCGGAACCCGGAACGGCAGTAGCACCGCCGGAGGCTGTGCAGGATGTCCTGGAGTTGTTTCATCCGGTCACCTCCGAATGGTTTCGTGCGGTCTTTGAGGGCGCCACCGCACCGCAACGAGAGGGCTGGCCCGCGATTGCGCGTGGCGACTCGACACTCATCCTTGCGCCCACGGGCACAGGCAAGACGTTGACCGCATTTCTGTGGTGTCTGGACAAGTTGATGTTGCGGGAGCCGGCGCAAACCGAAGGTTGCCGCGTGCTCTATGTATCGCCGCTCAAAGCTCTTGCGGTCGATGTGGAGCGTAACCTGCGTTCCCCCCTGGCGGGCATCGCCAACATGGCTCAGCGCCAGAGTGTGCCGGTGCATGTGCCGGAGATCAGCGTTCGCACTGGCGACACGTCGCAAAGAGACCGCGCGAGATTCAAACGCCACCCGGGCGAGATTCTGATCACTACACCGGAGTCACTGTACCTGCTGCTCACCTCCGACGCCGGCGAGGCTCTGCGGTCGGTGGAGACCGTGATCATCGATGAAATTCATGCGTTGGTGCCGACCAAGCGCGGCGCACATATGGCGCTTTCGCTGGAACGTCTGGAGGCATTGTGTGGGCGGCCCATTCAACGCATCGGGTTGAGCGCGACACAAAGGCCGCTGGAGGAAGTGGCGAGGTTTTTGGGTGGAGCGGCTGGTACAGGAAGTAGGAAACAGACAGCAGGAAGTAGGAAACAGGAAGTAGGAAGTAGTCAAGGAGAAGCGGCGGGGGCGGTTGTGGCTTTGACCGATGCGCTTGGCGATGAGGAGGAAGTTGCTGGTACGCGCTACAGGCCGGTCACGATTGTGAACGCGGGTGCACGCAAAACGCTGGAATTGCGTGTGGAAGTGCCCGTCGAAGACATGGCCAGGATGGGCGAGATCGACGATCTGCCCAGCGGTCCGGCATCGCAGGGCCCGAAGCGCACCAGTATCTGGCAGTCCATCTATCCGCGCCTGCTCGAGATCATTCGTGAGCGTACTTCGACGCTGATCTTTGTGAATGCCCGCCGCATCGCCGAACGGCTTGCGGGTGCGTTGAACGAACTTGCAGGCGAACCGCTGGCACGCGCACACCATGGCTCGGTCGCGGCAGCACAGCGCAGCGAGATTGAAGAGATGTTGAAAGCCGGCCGCATCAAAGCGCTGGTCTGTACCTCCTCGCTGGAACTTGGCATCGATATGGGTGCGGTGGACCTGGTGGTGCAGATTGAAGCGCCGCCCAGCGTGGCCAGCGGCATGCAGCGCATTGGCCGGGCTGGGCACCAGGTAGGAGCGCCTTCCAACGGCATCATTTTTCCCAAGTACCGTGCCGACCTCATTGCGTGTGCGGCGGTCACGCAGGCCATGCATGAGGGGCATGTGGAGTCGACGCGCTTCCTGCGCAATCCGCTGGATGTGCTGGCGCAGCAGATGATCGCTGTGATCGCGCACCCGCCAGTGGAGCGAGGGTCCCGGGTACAGGGTTTAGGGGCTAGAAAGCGGAGAGCTGAGCTCGCCATGGTGAGTGACGAAGCGGACGAGGAGTCGCCAGGGATTTCGTATGACGGGCTTCTGTCGCTGGTGCGGAGTGCCGCCCCCTTCGCTGATCTGAGCGTGACCGTGTTTGACGGCGTGCTGGACATGCTCGCTGGGCGCTATCCATCGGATGAGTTTGCAGAGCTGCGTCCGCGCATTGTGTGGGACAGGACGCGCAACTGGATCACGCCTCGTCAGGGTGCAAAGCGCCTGGCGATCCTGAATGGCGGCACGATCCCTGACCGCGGATTGTATGGCGTTTTCCTGAGCGGCGCCAGCAAGCCGTTGCGTGTAGGCGAGCTGGATGAAGAGATGGTTTTCGAAGCGCGTACGGGCGAAACCTTCGTGCTGGGAGCTTCGACCTGGCGCATCGATGAAATCACGCATGATCGCGTGCTGGTGAGTCCGGCTCCCGGCGAGCCGGGCAAGATGCCGTTCTGGCATGGCGATGGTGCGGGAAGGCCTATCGAGTTCGGACGCAGGATTGGCGGTCTGGTCCGCGAGCTTCGCGAGATGCCTCGCTCGGCCGCAGTCGCGAGGTTGGTGCGTGAGCATGATCTCGATGAACGTGCCGCGGAAAACGTGCTGCGGTATCTGGCGGACCAGGAGCTTGCCACTCAGCAGGTGCCGGACGATCGCACCATCGTGATCGAGCGCGTACGCGATGAACTGGGCGACTGGCGCGTGTGCTGCCTGACGCCTTTCGGCAGCAAGGTGCATACGCCGTGGGCCATGGCGGCGACCGCGAAGATCAAGGCTGCCGGGCTCGATGTGGAGACGATGTGGAGCGAGGACGGCTTTGTCCTGCGCTTTCCTGAAGCCGACATGCCGCCGGATGTCGAAGCCCTCTTGCTGGAGCCGCAGGAAGCCGCGGACCTTATCCTGCAGCAACTCGGCTCCACAGCTTTGTTCGCCGCGAAGTTTCGCGAAGCGGCAGCGCGCGCGCTTCTTCTGCCGCGGCGCCGTGCCGATGGACGCACACCGCTGTGGCAGCAGCGCAAGCGTGCCTACGATTTGTTGAGTGTCGCCGCGCGCTATCCCAGTTTCCCGATATTGCTGGAGGCTTATCGCGAATGCCTGCGTGACGTGTTTGACATGCCGGCACTGCTGGAAACGCTGCGTGCGATAGGGAATCGCAGCATCCGCGTACATGTGACAGATTCGCGGACGCCCTCACCGTTTGCCGGTGCTCTGCTGTTCAGCTACGTCGCCAACTACATCTATGACGGCGATGCACCGCTTGCGGAGCGGCGCGCACAGGCGCTGTCCATCGATCAGGATCAACTGCGCGAACTGCTCGGTGACGCCGATCTCCGCGAGCTTCTGGATACTGCCGCCATTGAAGAAACGGAAGAGCAGTTGCAGTGCCTGGTGGAAGGCTACAAGGCGCGCAATCTGGATGCCGTACATGACCTGCTTCTAAGGCTCGGCGATCTTACCCGCGCTGAACTGGCACAGCGCTGTGAAGAGGTCGAGACGGATGCAGTCATCGACCGCCTCCTGCGTGCGCGGCGGGCGTTGGAGCTGATGATTGCGGGCGAGAAGCGTGTGATCGCGGTGGAAGATGCCGCGCGGGTGCGTGATGCGCTGGGCGTGCCTCTGCCGCCGGGTCTGCCCACTGCATTTCTTGAGGCTGTTCCGGATGCACTGCTCGATATCGTTCGCCGCTATGCACGTACGCATGGTCCATTCGTCACCGGAGACGTTGCGCAACGGTATGCGCTTCCGAAGGCGAGTGTGGAAGCCGTGCTGCAGCGTCTCGTGGGAATGGGCCGCATGGTGGAAGGTGGCTTCCGGCCTGGTGGTCTCTCGCGTGAGTGGATCGATGCGGAAGTCCTGCGATCGGTGCGTCGCAAATCGTTGGCCAGGCTGCGTAAAGAAGTCGAGCCGGTAGAGCAGCGCACGCTGGCTCGTTTGTTCACTCGGTGGCAGGGAGTGCTTCAACCCCGGCGTGGTCTGGATGCGCTGCTGGATGTCATCGAGAACCTGCAGGGAGCGCCTCTGCCCGCCTCGCTGTTGGAAACCGAAATTCTGCCTGCCCGCATTGCGGGGTACAAACCCGCCGATCTCGACACGTTGATCGCGGCGGGCGAGGTCGTATGGATGGGGCTGGAGCCACTTGGAGAGCGAGATGGACGCGTCGGCTTGTTCCTTGCGGAGAAGCTTCCCGTGCTGTGGTCGAAAGCAGGCATCAGGGAACAGGGATCAGGGATCAGTGAGGCGGAATTAAGCGAACGCGAGCGGCAGATCGTGGAGTATCTGCGTGGCCATGGAGCTTCCTTTTTCGCGACGCTGCATGACGGCGTCGGTGGCGGCTATCCCGGAGAGACGATTGAAGCGCTATGGTCGCTGGTGTGGCGCGGTCTGGTGACCAACGATGCGATCAACTGTCTTCGCGCCTACTGCGAAAAGCCGGAAGGCTCGGGTCGAAGCGCAAAGCCGGCACGGCGTGTTCACAATCAGGTTGGGTTTCGCTCGCGCAGAACGACGCCGCCAACCGCGCAAGGCCGCTGGAGTCTGAACTCTGTCGCTTTCGATGAAAGCCGCAGCACTCCCGTGAGGCAGACCGAGTGGAGCCATGCCATCGCGCAGCAGTTGCTCACGCGCTATGGCGTGGTTTTTCGCGAGACCGCGCACGCGGAAGGTTTGCCGGGCGGATTCTCTGCCGTGTATGACGTGCTGAAAGCGTTGGAAGAAAGCGGGCGTGTGCGGCGCGGTTATTTCGCCGCGGATCTCGGCGCCACGCAGTTTGCGATGCCCGCAGCCGTGGACCTCTTGCGCTCGCTTCGTCAGCAGAGTGGAAACGATGATGCCGAAGTCGTCATGCTGGCAGCGACCGACCCGGCGAATCCCTATGGAGCGCTGTTGCGTTGGCCGGCAGCGCCTGAAGAAGGTTCGTCGATGACGCGCTCCGTAGGTGCGCGCGTGGTGCTGGTCAATGGTGCATTGACTGCCTATCTCCGGCGCGGCAATCCCAGCATGCAGGTGCTGCTGCCCGAGGAAGAACCGCAGCGCTCGCAGAGTGCAAGGGCATTGGCGGATTTTCTGGTCGCTTATGTCCAGCGTCAGGAAAATCCCGAAGGCCGCGGCCGCAACAGCATGTTGATTGCTTCGGTCAACGGCGTACCGGTCGCTGAACACCCTCTAGCCCGCTACCTGCTGGACGCTGGATTCCAGGCTGCGCCGGTGGGCTTCAATGTGCGGAGGCTTTTGCCACAACTGCCACGGACAACCGCGAACGAAGCGAGAACCGATGCCTGAGGGTGACACAATTTATCGTGCGTCCCGGGCTTTGCAGAAGGCGCTCGGCGGCAAGATCGTCACTGCGTTTGAGACGAACGTAGCGACGCTGGCAAGTGTCGCCGACAGCAAGGGCATCGTCGGCCGGACCGTCGAAAAGGTCGAAGCACGTGGAAAGTGGTGCCTCCTTCATTTTTCCGGAGACCTGATTCTGCTAACGCACATGCTGATGTCCGGCTCGTGGCACATCTACAAAACCAGCGAGAAATGGTGGATGCCGCGCAGCCGCATGCGCTGCGCCATCACCTGTGGCGACTATCAGGCTGTTGCCTTCAATGTCCCCGTAGCGGAGTTTCACACCGAGCGCTCTCTGCTGCGCAACTCACAGGTGCCGAAGCTTGGGGTGGATGTGCTGAGCGAGGAGTTCTCCGTCGAAATGGGCGTGGCCGCGTTGAAGGCTCGCGCTGCGTCGCATCCGGAAGACGAGGTCGCGGTTGTGCTTTTGAACCAGCGGGTGATGGCAGGGCTGGGCAATGTGTACAAGAGCGAGGTCGCGTTTGCGGCCGGCGTGAATCCATTCCGCCAGATGCGCACCCTTACTCAGCGCGAGATGGAAGTGATGGCCGAAGTTTCACAGCGCTATATGAAGGCCAACGTCGTG
>DASYEV010000104.1:0-38427 GCA_036498835.1 Acidobacteriaceae bacterium
GGAAATCTCCTCAGGGCAGTGGAAGCACACCAACCTGGGCGCCGGGGACGCTCTGCTTGCCACCTACGATGGCAATGGGCTTCACTATCACCTGGCGGACTGGTTGGGGACGAACCGCGTGCAGACCGACCGTCACGGCAACATCGAGGAAACCTGCACCAACCAGCCGTTTGGCGACAACCAGCAGTGCAGCAACTCCTCCCTGGAGGCAACCGAACAGCACTTCACGGGCAAAGAGCGTGACACGGAGTCGGGACTGGACTTCTTCGGCGCCCGCTACTATGCCGGCGGCATGGGCCGTTTCATGAACCCGGACTGGGCTGACAAACCGGAAGCCGTGCCCTACGCCACGCTCACCAAGCCCCAGACGCTGAATCTATATGCGTATGTGGGCAACAGCCCGATCGGGCGAGCAGACCGCGATGGGCATATTTACAACGGCTCGGCTGAGAGCGGCGGTGATCCCGACTCTGGACGATATCAGAAGATGTTGCAGGACGACCGAGATGCAGCGGAGAGAGGGTTCAACGGATTCATGGCAGCGGTCGCAAGCACACGTGAAGCGGCAGAACAGCATGGTTTCGATGAACAAAATCCGCAGCCGGGAACTCCTATTAACACCCAATATGTGCTGGTGGTAGAGAACGATAGCGGGGGGCACACAGCCGAGGTAAACCGCGATAGCTTGGGTCGACGAATTATTGAATATGATTTGAGGATAGCGCCAGTCGACAAGCAACACCCGCTTGGGGGTGATATTGCAGATGTCAGAGACGTGGTGATTTCTGAACACCTGAGCAATCCTGATGTCGTTGGTGGTCCTCGATTTCCTGAAAGCGGGACGGGCCAATTTGTTGATGGACCCGGCTCAGGAATGACGACAGGAGGATCCACTGACCGCTATTTTACTGTGATGAAAGGTAAACAAAACCTTGGCGTAGTTCCGATCGTCGATCGTCACGGGAAACACAATGTAGACCACATTATTCTGAATGCGAAGCCAAGGACGGTATCACTCAATGGCACACTCGATAAAACAGACGTGCAATAAACGTGTAAGGATTTCTGGACGCTGGGTAGCATTTGCGATTTCCATTCTGATCGTCTTGAGCTTTGCCGGTTTGTTAGCGCTTCCTGTTATTCGAGGCCACCAGCTACTGACTGAATCACGACGCTTGAGAGTAGGATATTCTGACTTTTCCGAAACCAGTCGAATTGCGACTGCTATTGGTGCGACGAAGGTTAACGACGATGCGTGTCTTCCCGGAAGTTGTACCTGGGTGTCGACAATTGATAACGGAATCATCCCCGAATTCTGGCGCGGAAAGAAGACGACACTAGGAGTCACCTTTACGGTGGAAGGTAATCGCTTAGTCGAAACAAGCATGAATTTTGGCCGCGGATCCTTGGCACGAGATCCCAAAGTCGACATCGTGGAGCAGACTCCTCTTCTTTGGAAGATGAAATCGCCAATTAGCATCAATTCCGGATATGACGAGGACAAAAGACATACTGTTACGGCCTTTATAAGAATTTCGCCTTCGGCGAAGGAACCCGAACGAGCTCGGTATTCTGAGTTGGCATTAACCTGCCTATCTAAATTTCGAGGCTGCGCTGATGTTCATCAGCTTCTACCGAATGTTCCGGAATAAAGTTCAGCTATAGTCGCAGGATACTCTGACTCCATATCCGAAATCCTCAACTATCATCTTGCAGACTGGTTGGGGACGAACCGTGTGCAGACAGACCGTCACGGCAACATCGAAGAAACCTGCACCAACCAGCCGTTCGGCGACAACCAGCAATGCAGCAACTCCTCCCTGGAGGCGACGGAGCAGCACTTTACCGGCAAAGAGCGCGACACGGAATCGGGTCTGGACTTCTTCGGCGCCCGCTACTACGCCGGCGGCATGGGCCGATTCATGAACCCGGACTGGGCCGATAAAGCGGAAGCCGTGCCCTACGCCACGCTCACCAATCCCCATACGCTGAATCTATATGCGTATGTGGGTAATAGTCCGATCGGGCGGGCAGACGGCGATGGGCATATTTACAACGGCGCTGCGGAAAGTAGCGGCGACCCGGATTTTGGATGGTATGACGAGGTTGTCCAAAGCGATGCAAAACAGAAGAAAGAGCAAGAGCAGCATGCGGCACAACAAGCGGCCCAACCACAACAAGTCCAACAGCAAACTGCTTCACCAATGCTGGTGACGCCACAGTTGCCTTCGCTACCTGAGCCGCCCGCGCCGATCGACATAGCCGTAATTCCAGCGTTTACGGGAAGCGCTGCTGACGTAACGGCGCTTAGTACAGCGTGGACGGTATTAATGCATTCTGCGAACACGCGAGCTTATTCGAGAGCGGCTGGGTTGCAGGACGAGCCGTTTGTAGTGCATGCAATTACAAATGATGATCAGTATTTTGACCCTCATGATGCAAGCATTAACCTAAACCATAACTACCACCCTCTTCTGTCAACAACGGCTGGGAAACAACCTGTCACCACTGCAATTGCGGAAGGACGAACTTGGACATCGGGTCAGTCGCCGACCCGATGAGGGACCAGGAAGAATGAACAATGTGATTTGGCACGAGAACCCTGACAGACGCGATTTGGGTTTGCCGGAGCGAAGAGAATACTAGGTGAAATGATGAAACGATCAGCTGCACTGGTTTTTCTATTAGGGATGATGTCGGCAGTTGCGCTCGGTCAGCGGCATGCGGATATGGTTGTCTTTGAGATACCGCCGGGAATACAAACACTCGTTCCCGTCACTCCCGGTGACATCGAGGCGAGGGCATTCAAAGTCGTTTATCTCAAAAATGACCGATTGATTGAAGAAGCTCAAAGCCTGATCCAGAACACCAATGAGACATTCGAGCCAAAGATGATTCGCGCAAAGATAAAGTGTGGGACCGAATCCTATGTTTTCGATTCAGAGGGTGTCGGAGTGTCGTCTCACGGGAAGGCAGTAAAAATTGATTTCAACCGATTACGCGAGATTCTTGGGCGTTGACGCAGGCAAATAGGGGGACACGACACGCATTCGCGGTCCGAATTTCGCCGCGCGGCACATGTTGCGGGAGCGTCGCTACTCATCTTGTCGCCGCGTTTTATACAGTTTCATCCGCCTCCGCCAACGCTGAAATGGTCATCTGCTCCGTGGGCGCTTCGCCTCACGACGGGGCAGGGTATTATGCTGCGTGTTGACGATCCCCCAAAGAAGCTCTTCGCAACAAAATTGGGTATCATGCCCCCTTGTTCCCCGTCCCCCGAGGTGGTATTGGTACAGGCGCGATAGCAATAGCGCAGTATCCGGGGCCACAATGAAATGATGACGACTACGAAATCCTATTTGACGCTCCTTGCTATGTTCTGTGCGATCTACTGGAATCGACCAGTAATCGCTCAGAGCGCCTCGCTGCCCTCTCGCGAGCAATCACGCACTCTTACTCCGAAACAGATTAATGACGTCATCGCAGCTGTCGTAGACGAAATATACGATTACTCCCAAGAAAGTTCCTACATCTTTGCGGGAACTACTACCAAAGACCCGATGGACAGGTCGGCGACGCTCCCCCTATGCATCGCCCCTGAGGTGGACGGCGGCGGCACAGGTCGAGTCATTTATAAAGACTTGCCGTATGGCGAGATACTGCGAGACTTTCATATACGTCCCGATGGGATGGTCATATTGGATAGCGATCCCCAGATAGGTTTTCCGGAGACTCAGCCGAGTCACCTGACGAAATTTATGGATTCTGGCGAGCTCCGTCAAGATAAGCTGCGGTGGATCCGGAGGGAGTTCAAGATTCGGATTGATCCACCCAGACAAGTGGTCGTGGATGCAGCTAACCGACAGGTCAAACGAGTAGGCTTTTCGGACTTTCTCACGACCATTGGCAAGTCAAAGTGTGAGTAGCCGGTGCAGGCCCGACAACAGAGCGCGTCTTGGTTCCGGCCCCTGCCACGTCCCGGTTCTGCGAGACCTTACAACGAGGGTCATCCTGATGCGCAGCCGAAGGATCCCCGTATTGTGGGATGCTCGATGGAGCGGTAGAAGCAGAGACAAACCGCGATCTCCGCAGGCTTTATCACAGCCACAACGGAATACTGGGATCCTTCAGTCGCTTCGCTCCATCAGGATGACCCTCGTGGGAAGTGGCGGTTCTCATGGAAGGTATCGGACATACCGGCAAGCAGCAAACCCGTGCGAACAGATCATTCATCGCGCTTGGTTATAGTGTCAGGTGTGTGTCGAATGCCAATCGCGATAAGCGGGAATGATGGCGCAGGGAAGGCTGATCGAACGTGACGACCAGACGTGAATTTCTGCGATACATGGCCACCGCTGCCGGGGCGGCCGCGATTCCACCCAGCATCGCACGCGCGCTTGCCATTCCCGCCCATCGCGCGACAGGCACCATTCAGGATGTCGAGCACGTGGTGATCCTGATGCAGGAGAACCGCTCCTTCGATCATTACTTCGGCTCGCTGCGCGGCGTTCGAGGCTTCAACGACCCTCGGCCTGCATGGCTACCCAACGGAAAGCCGGTTTGGTATCAGCCGGCGGCCTCGGTGAAAACACATCGCTTTCACAGCCGCGGCCTCCATCCTGAGGCCCGGCATGTTCTGCCTTTCTATCTCAATCCCAAACGGACTACGGAATTTCAAGCGGGCACCGATCACGGATGGAGCAGCGGGCATCAGGCAGCGAACCACGGCCACTGGGATCAGTGGGTCACGCAGAAGCAGGATGTTCTGACTATGGGGCACCTCAAGCGTGAAGACGTAGCCTTCCACTACGCGCTGGCCGACGCCTTCACCATTTGCGACGCCTATCACTGCTCGGTCCACGCGAACACGGTGATGAACCGCTTCTATCTGTGGACCGGCACCATGGACCCCAGGAACGTGCTGGGCAGCAAGCCCAACGGCCCGGGCTTTGAAGAGCGCGGGAAAACGAACGGCTATACCTGGACGACATACCCGGAGCGTTTGCAGAAGCAGGGAATCAGTTGGAAGGTCTACCAGGGCGGCACGGGAGAACCCGGTTCTCCAACCGACAACTACACCGACAACTCGCTCGAATTCTTCGCGCAGTACCAAGTGGAAGAAGGAGCCTCGCCTTCCGATCCGCTGGTGATGCAGGGAGTCACCGACCGCACGCTCGCCGGGCTGCGCAGCGATGTCATGAGCGGCCGCCTGCCGCAAGTCTCGTGGGTTGTAGCTCCATTCAAATACTGCGAGCATCCAGATGCTTCACCACGTGATGGCGCGTACTACATCGACTTGGTGCTGGAGGCGTTGACCGCGAACCCCGAGGTCTGGAGCCGGACCGTCTTCATCCTGAATTACGACGAGAACGACGGCCTCTTCGATCACGTTGTTCCACCCATGCCTCCGCTCACCCAGGCTACAAACGCACAAGGGCTTGTTTCGCCTGATCTGGTCGACGCGCTTCGGGACGAGCTAATCGACATGGACAGGTACCCACACCAGCTTCATCCCCTGGTTCCGGGCAGCGACCCTGGAAGCATGCAGCCTATCGGCTTGGGACCGCGCGTGCCTCTGCTCATCATCTCGCCATGGACCACGGGAGGCTGGGTGTGTTCGCAGACCTTCGACCACACCTCGGTCCTGCAGTTCCTGGAAGCCCGCTTCGGAGTCCCCGAGCCCAACATCAACGCATGGCGCCGCTCCATCTGTGGAGATCTCACCTCGGCCTTCGACTTTGCGGGCACAGCGCAATCAGCCGTTACAAACTTTGAGGTTCCGCAACCTCTGATCTCGCAGCACCGGCCGTACAGCGTTCCTGCAATTCAGACGATGCCCCAGCAGGAGCCGGGCACACGGCCTGCGCGTCCGTTGCCCTACGTGTTGTCGACCCGCTGCCGCGTGGATGCGCCCGAAGGAAAGCTATGGATCGACCTCGACAATGCAGGCAAGGCTGGAGCCTCCTTCCATGCCCGCAACGGTCTTCAACCGCATGTGCCGCCGCGGCGCTACTCCGTCTCTGCGGGAAAGACCGTCTCAGATTTCTGGCCGCTGATGCAGCCTCACCGTAAGCCGGGTCATGTCCTTATCGAAGAGCCTGACTACGACATCGTTCTGCATGGCCCCAACGGTTTCTATAGCCACTTCCGCGGACCTGCGGAAAGTACACGGCCCGCCCTCGAAGCTTCGATCCGCTATGACCTGCCGGATGGCAATGCGGCTCTCATGCTGGTCAATCAAAGCCCGGAGCCGATCTCAATCGAGACCAGGAACGCGTATGCACCCGACGGAACTCAATCGATTCGTCAGCTCACCGTGGCGCCTCATGCGACGCTGGAAGATCCCTGGGCTTTGAATTCGAGCTTTGGCTGGTTCGATCTCTCCATCACGGTGAAAGAATCGCCGAGCTACATGCGTCGCTTCGCCGGGCATGTAGAGAGCGGCCGGCCCAGCATGAGCGATCCAGGATTCTCCATGGTGGACGCGAAACCTGAGGCATCCATGAAGCGGCTCGAAGGAAGCTCGTGATTATCGTGGCACCATGATGCTGAGTTCGGAGTGCGTATTCGCGGCGGCGTAGAGAATGGTTTGCCCATCCGGCGACACGCTGATCGAAAGCTCTGTTCCCGCCGGCAGGTCGCGAAGCACGAAGAGACGCCGTGACTTTCGCGTGCGGGGATCAAAGAGATCGATTTGCGGTGGAGAGTTATCAGCCGGCGCGCGATAAACAACACCTTCTTTGCAGACATCCCAATCGGTGCTGGTATTCGGCCCTAATTCGAGCAACATGGGATCGTTTTCAGCGGCGCGCCATTCCTGCTCGCTTCCGTGCGCCGGCAAGATCACCATGCCACCCTGCGGCTGCCCGCGGCCAGCATAGATCCAGTTACCATCTACGGACTCGATGGCTCGATAGGCCCCCTGCCGCGTGAGTTGCGTTGTCGTTCCAGTCGCAATTTCCATGCGGTAGACTTCCCCCGGAATCGTGCGATCGGATCCGAAGTAGAGAAATTTCCCGTCATGAGACCAGGTTGGATGAAACTCGCTTGCATTACCGTCCGTGAGCTGCCGAAGGCCGCTACCATCGGCCCTGATAAGACAAATGTGGGATCGTCTGTCCACCTGGCATTCCATGGCAATCTGGCTGCCGTCCGGAGACCAGCGCGCCAGACCTGATTGGAAGGGACTGTTCGCCAGCAACGGTCTGGAATGACTTCCGTCGGCTTGACTCAACCACTGTTCCGGCCTTCCGTTGCGATCGCTGGCGAACAACATCGTCTTGCCGTCAGGCGAAATTGTCGGATCAAAATTTCTGCTCTGATTATCCAGAATCTCGCTGATTGTTCCGGCCACGGACTTCCAGATTGGTGCGATGGTGTGGAACTGCGTGAAATTGATCTGCTTGCTATGCGGATTGACGGAAGGGAACGTTGCCCCGGTGGCTCCATCGGTCAGCGCCTGCATGGGACCGCCCGCAACTGGTGCGCGCCATAGCTTCTTCACTCCTTCGCGTCCTGAAGCCACGATCACGGCCTTTCCATCCGTGCTCCAATCGAAGCCAAGAAGGTCGGCGCCGTCATAGGTCACCCGATGCACCTCGCCCCCATGGCTGCTGGCAACAAAGATGTCGGAAGCTCCCATACCGAGTCCGCGCATAAAGGCAACCATGGAGCCGTCAGGGGATACATCGGCTTCCAGATCGCCGACCGAGGTCTCCGGCGGTATCAGCGCGCTAACGTTGCTCGTCGACACATCGATCACAACAATGCCGCATACCAGGCTGAGTCCGGTCCTGGCGCTTGTATAGAGGGTGCTGCCATCAGGGCTCCAGCTTAGGCGAGGCATCTGACAAAGCCACGGCCCCCTGGCTTCCACCTCTGTCAATGTCGTTTCCGCGCCTGTGGCCAGGGTATGCAGAATGATCAACTTCTTCCCGTTCGCCTCCGGGCGGAGAAAAGCAAGGCGTTTTCCATCTGGTGACCAGGCAGGCCGGGCTCCAGCTGCGATACGCCTGGCATCCTCCGATTCGAGAGCCTGAATATAGATGGCTTTATTGTCATCCTGGGTGGTGGTGGAGGTAAAGGCAAGGCTCTTTCCGTCAGGCGAAAATGCTCCAAACTGCTGAGAGCCTCCAAGCCGGGCGAAAGGCCGCACATTCCAGGCAGTGCTGGGCGCTGTCGCATTGGACCGTCTTTGAAGCAGATGGAAGAGAAGACCCAGAACCGCCACTGCGACCAGCACAGAAAAGAACGCCACTTGCGCCTTATGGGCGCGGGCGTAGAGCCGAAATCCTGACAGTCCTGACGCTGCGTCTCCATGTCCAGCCGGGTGGAAAGTGTTGCCAGACGCGGTTGTGCTCGCAGGGAAGATGCCATCGACCGGTCCACTCTGATCAGGATGGGACACATCAACCGGCGGTGGGCTTTCGAGGATTTCGAGCAGAGGAACGTACGAACCCTTGGGCAGCACAAGCCGCACGCGGGTATCCGGATGGCGCCGGTAGTGCTCTTCCATGCGGGAGCGCAGACGGTTTGCGCTGACCCGGACCAGGGAATCCAACTTCGGGTCGTATCCTGCCGGACGGCTGTAGAGCACGTGACCGATCACCGACTCCTTCAGGGTCCCAGCTTCGCCGGCTAGCACCTGCTCGACCAGATAGCTGAGCAGGCGGCCAAGTGCCGGGGAGCGCTGAAAGGATTCGGTTCCGAGAAGTTCCAGAAGGGCCGTGCGGTAGTGTTCGCCTTCCAGGGGGGTCACAGGGATCTCGAGTCGGGAAGGGGCCGGAGAAGCCGACCTGGATGTAGCTGCAGGGTTACCAGCTAACCCCAATGTTGAGCCCCAGTTACCCGAATGATACACGGACTGCTCCGGCTTGGGAAACCCCATGTAACACCACACAGCCCCGAATCGAGCGCTAGGATTCGCCCGTAGACGAACCCTCCTTGAAAGGAAACCTCATGGCCACCAATCCCTCCCCATGGCTCGGCGCCCAGATGCCAAAGGGCGCCATCCTCGATCAAAAGCCCCAGATCCAGGACGTTCAAGCGCGCATGGTGCAGCACAGTTACGTGCGGGCGCAGCTTCGCACCATCAACAAGATGAGGGCCAAGGGAGACAAGGAAGACAACCCTCTCATCGAGGAAACCAAGAGGGCGTTCAAAGTGCACCGGCCCGGTGGACAAAAGGCCAGTGACGCCCATCTGTTTCAGGCCTGGGCCATCGTCACGGACAGGCTGCGGCAGTTTGATCTGGCCATCAACTTCGGCGCGCAGGGCTTCTTTAGCGCGAAGAATGACTCGGTTTCCTATCAACAGATGTATGAACGGGGGCCGGTCGCCGGTTCCCGGGTAAACCTTGCGCCCAATGCACAAAACCCGCCTGCTACCCGAGTCAAGCAGGACAACATCGCGACCTTCGGAAAGGGCATGAATTCCGATTGGGGCGGCGTGCAGCGCACGATGAACCCCCTTCATGCCGGCTACACCAAAACGGGGGAGAGGACTTACGACCACAAGACCCAGCAGATTAGCGATCTGAACGATGGCAAGGGCGGCTTACTGATCCAGAACCCCCATTTCAATCCCCGGACCAAAGAAGTCTTTGCTGCTTTGAACTATGGCAAGCAGCCCCACGGACCGATTCCGCGCTACGGGATGAGCTATTTCGTTCTGAACGAGAAGTTCAAGACAAACGCGCTGTACTTTGCGGGAGATACCTTTCTCCCAGGGTACCCCGTGACGGCGAAGGATCAGGTCAGCTTTGATATGCTGGGCGCCATCTACGGCGTAGCCGCTCGCAAGAATGACAAATTGCGGCGCGCCCTTGATCTCGCGTGTTTCAATCGGCAAACGTTACCCGACAACTTTGACGACCAGGACTACCTTCTCATCGAAGCTCATCTGTTCGAGCCGATGAGGTTCGCAGGTGGCATCAAGGAAATTCATCTCAGCCGGCTCATGCCGCCCAAAGGGCTAGGCAAGCCAAACGACCCTCCTCTGTCCGGACAGTTATGGGCCGACGTGCAGAGAAATGCGCAGGCCTTTGCGGATAAACACGGGGCCAGACTCATCATGATCAACGATTGAGTGCGTGCGGCGAGATCTGTCTTCAGGTCTTGCCGCTCGTCACTCCGTACTCTGCCTCATTGCTGAAGCTCGCACGCGGACGAAAGGCCCTCCACCTGGATGGCCTCGGGACCCTGCTGTCTATGGCATTTCTCATGAAGGTGTACTCCAGGGCAAAGATGTTGAAGTTGTTTTCCCCAAAAGAAAACGACCTTTTCGGTTGCTTCGGGAGGGCACAGCATCATGAGAAATGCTCTAGGAACGTGAACTTCCAACAGAAACGTGAGCGAACCCACCAGCGTTCGCAGAAGGAAATACCCAATGCTCAGTTTGACTAACGAATTCAACCTGTTGGACATCCACTCTGTCAGAACCCTCAAGCAAGGCGCGGTCTTTTTATTGGAAGGCAACGGACCGAAAATTGTCGTCAAGCGCGAAGAATTAAATGAGAAGGATGCCAAGCACTTTGATCTCAGCAGGAAAGCGATGGGCGTCATCGACAAAGATGTCAAGGCATCGCACAGGCTTTCGGCCAGGGAGTTGGCTGCGCTGACCGGCTTTGTAGCACACCAGAAGCACGAGGTGAATACTCAGATGATGGGCAGGTTGCCGGGCGCAACCGCGGATCTGGATCTCGCTTTAAACGCGCTCGGGAATTCGGGTACAGATAAGGTCTGGTACAAGATGCCGCTCGTGAACATGATGACATTGCAGGACGCCTGGGACGCGAAGCTGGGGTCAGAAGCGCGATCACGTGAGGGCACGTTCGCAACGGTGCAACAGAGCGACGAACCTATGCGTACATTTCTCAAAACTCTCAGAGCATCTGGAGGTCTTGAGTCGCTGGGGCAGGTGATTGCCATCGATCAATTCAGCGGAAACAAGGATCGCGTGAGGCCGCAAAGGTCCAAAAGGGATTTTGTAAACACCAACTATCCGAGTGCGAAATACAGGCTTGAGGTGATTCAGAACGTCGGCAACCTCATGATCATTGGAACTGGAAAAGCAAGAACGATCTCGGGTATGGATTTTGCAGATCCGAACAGTATGCTTAAGCACGCCGACGCCGCCCTTGCCGCTCAGACAAGTCAAGCAGGGGCAGAGTTCTGGGGAACCACCATCGCAGATCCGGTGAAGCGTAAGGCGTTCGCGAAACTTGTCATCGCGGATCTCGAGACGATTTTCAACTCTGGGCCTCAGAAGAAGAAGGGATTCCTCGACCGGATGGGCGATCAGACAGCTCTCGGAAGCGATGCGCGCAGCCGTCTGGAAAAAGGTATGGTCAAAGGGGCTAAGGTACTCGTTAAATACATCGACGACAGGATCTCGCGAGGCAAGCCCTATCCCCAAAGCTTCCTGGACCGAGCCAAGGTCTACCGGGACATGGCTTGATCGTTGCGTAGCCGTAGTTACGTCTCTGCACGTGGTCTGAAGCTTCGAGGTGCGGTCGCTCACGATTCACCTCGAAGCTTGAGAGGCCCGAAGCCTATAGCGATCTTCATCGTGACCATATTTGAGGTACATCACGTGAATTTGAATGTTGCGAATGCCTTTACCATCCGCCTCGTACCGCAGGGTTCGACAAGCGAGTTGTATGTATCGATGACAGCGGTCCCGGATGGTACGAAGACGCTCTTTGCTGCGCCCCCCGAACCTTGGGATGAATATGCGCATCAGCTTCGCGAGATGATGGGGATCACCCCAGACCTGCTCGAAGAGGCTACGGGTCGCCTGCGTCGCGGTACCACGGCAAAATTGTTCGCCAAGTGTTTTGTCGGGGAAATAACACGTGCTGGATTCGATCTGGTGCGGACTTGATAGTACCCTGGCATTCATCTTCCGGCAGATGTGCCGCATGTTTGTATCCCATCTGCCGGTACGGAATCCCTCGACATCATCCCAGCCATCACTTGAACGCATCAGGACACGAAACGTGAAGCCGAGCTCATCGTTGAGCTCGGCTCTTTCGTGCCCGACGAAATAGGGTCAGAGAGAGCGCGCGGGAATGCCCATGTCTGAGGAGCCGCACCGTTCAGTGATATCACCCGCGGTATCCACGCAAACTCGATGCCGCCTCGATATCACAATGTGTCTCTTGCCAACGAACCAAAGCTGAGTCGTCGCTCATCACACCCCAAGAGCTCTCTCATGTGTTTGGGAACACGAGATTTAGAAATTCTCTCCAGTACCTGGACACAATCGCGGATAGGTTGGCTTCCTTGACTCCCTTGTTGCCACATGCGAAAGTGATACCGATAAAGACATCTTGTGCATTCGAAACACCGCGCTTGCCCAAGGTCGGTTGGACACATACGAGCAGGGCAATCGGTCAAGCGGAAGAGGCAAGTGTGCGCTTGGTTGTTTTCAGCATCGAGAGGCAACGTTATGCGTTGGACTTATCTTCAGTGGACCGGACTCTACGGGCATCGAAGATAACTCCGCTGCCCAATGCTCCGGACGTTGTCCTTGGCATCATCAATGTGGAAGGCCGTGTTCTCCCGGTAATGAATCTCCGCGTCCGATTTGGACTTGGGCCGCGCGAGATGAGGCTGAGCGACGTGCTGATCCTGGCGCGAACGCCGAAATGGACGGTTGCTCTCGCGGCCGATGCGGTGGAAGGCCTGATCGAACACACGACAGAAAATGTTCAGAGCGCGGCATCCATTTTTCCCGACGTGCCCTATCTGCAAGGCGTGGCCAAGTTGGATGACGGCCTTGTGCTTATCCATGACCTCGCGTCCTTTCTATCGCTGCATGAGGAGATGGAATTGGACGCCGCAATGACAAGCACGAGGTCATTGAGTTAGCTATGGCTGCTTCTCTTTCGGATGATCTGCTCGAACCCCTCAGCAGTTGGCTCGCCGTTCACACCGGCCTGCACTTTCCGAAAGAACGCTGGCTGGACCTGAATCGCGGTGTCACTGCGGTGGCCCGCGCGCTTCAATTTCCCAACACCGAATCCTATGTGCGTTCTTTGTTGTCTTCTGCGGCATCGAAAGCCCAGATCGAAGGCATCGTCAGACACCTTACGGTCGGGGAGACTTATTTCTTTCGCCACCAGGCGAGTCTGACGGCTCTCAGGACGCACGCACTTCCCGCGCTTATCCAGTCGCGGCGCCAAACCGGACGCAGCTTGAGAATCTGGTCCGCCGGGTGTTGCACGGGCGAGGAGCCATACTCCCTCGCAATCCTACTGCAGCAAACGCTGCTGGACTGGCGGGAATGGGACATCCGAATCCTGGCGACGGATATCAATACTCACTTTCTTCAACGTGCGCGGCACGGAAGCTATCGGGACTGGTCGTTTCGGGAAACGGATAGCAGTTTCCAGAGAACATACTTCACCAACCCGCAAAAGGATTGCTTCGAGATCCTTCCCGAGATCAAGGCAATGGTCACATTCGCCTACCTCAATCTGGCCGAGGAAAGTTATCTCTCACCGTTTGGCGAGGTCCGGGGCATGGACCTTATCCTGTGCCGCAATGTCCTGATATATTTTTCGCCGGAACAGGCGAGGAAGACGGTGCAGCGTCTGCATGGCAGTCTGGCTCCCGACGGGTGGTTGACCGTGAGTCCCAGCGAAGCCTCGCAGACCTTGATGTCGGATTTCTTTCCAGTGCTGTCTCCAGGAGCCATCCTTTACGCAAAAGAGGGCGGAAGGAAAGTGAACGCGTCGCCGCCGGCGTTGTGGCAGCCGAGCGAGTGGCGTCTTTCAGAGACAGTGCCGGAGCCCACTCCACCGGATAAGCTCCCAACACCAAACTTCGTGGCAGAGCATCCTGTTCCGGCTTTGCAAGCCGCGCCGGTACGTCAGCCCATATCTGCCGAAGAACAGGCACACGCCCTGTATGAATTGGGTGACTATGCCGGCGCCTCCGAGATTCTTCTCGCGGCACTCTCCGAGAGTCCGCGCGATGCGCCGGCTATGGCGCTGCTTGCGCGGATGCGCGCCAACCAGGGGAAATTGACCGAGGCACTGGGATGGTGCGAAAAGGCCATCACGGCGGACAAGTTGAACCCGAGCGGGCACTACCTTCTCGCGGCCATTCTCCAGGAGGAAGGCCATTTCGCCGCAGCCGCAACGTCTCTTGAGCGCGCACTGTATCTCGATCCAAATTTCGTGCTGGCGCATTTCTCGCTCGGCAATCTCCGCCAGCGGCAGGGGAAGCATCACGAATCGGTTCGCCATTTCAGAAATGCGCTGCGTGCGTTGCGCGCGTGTCCAGCGAATGTCGCGCTCCCCGAATCGGACGGGATTACCCCCGAAAGACTGGCGGAAATCATTGAGTCCACGATGGCGCCGGTGATGGAGAACGCAAGGTGAGCATGAACGCAGCACGGAAACACGTCGATTGGAGTGAGACGCGACAGCGCCTGGCGACCATCCAGGAGCGCATCGATCAGTTGTGGACGCCCTCTGCAGAGGAACGCGCCATGACGCTCGAGGCTCGTGCCAGGCTGCTGGCCCGCGAGCCCGAAGCTGCGAAGGACGAAGCAGCGCAACTCGATGTGGTGGAATTCTTGCTGGCGTACGAGAGATACGGTATCGCGACCTCCTTTGTCCACGAGGTGTATCCGCTGGTGGATCTCACCCCGCTCCCCGGTGCGCCGTCTTTTGTTCTGGGAGTCGCCAATGTGCGCGGCCGGATCGTCTCGGTCATGGACATCAAGCGCTTTTTCGATCTGCCCGCAAAGGGCCTTACCAACCTGAACAAACTGATCATCGTTCGCAAGGGCGATCTGGAGATAGGGATTTTGGCGGATGAGCTTCTCGGCGTTCGATCTGTCGGGCTTGCGAGTCTGGAGCCGCCCTTGCCCACCATGACGGGCATCCGTGCCGAATATCTGCGTGGAATCGACAGCGAGCGGCTGGCAATCCTCGACATTGAGAACATCCTCGCAGACCAGAGAATCATCGTTGAAAAAACAACCGGAGAATGGAGAGTAACGGCATGAAATGGTCCGTCGGAGTCAAGATCGGAAGCACGTTTGCCTTGGTGTGGCTGCTTCTACTGGCGATTGGAATCACTTCCTATCGAAGCTCGGTTCAACTCATTGAAACTGCCGGTCTCGTTGCGCATGGGAACCAGGTGCGCTTCGCACTGACCGAGCTGCTGTCCCACCTGCAGGACACCGAAACCGGACAGCGCGGCTTCGTATTGACCGGCCTGGACAATTACCTTGAGCCGTATACGTCTGGCCTCACCCAGATTCCGGTCACCATTCAGCGGATGCGGCAGCTCACCGCGGACAATCCCAATCAGCAGCGCCGGCTCGACGCTCTCGAACCACTGATCAGCCAGAAGTTCGGAGAGGAAAGCGAAAGCATCGCGCTGCGCAGGACCAAAGGGAGCGACGCTGCGGTCAAGGTCGTGCTTACCCAGCGAGGCAAGGTCTACATGGACCAGATTCGCAAAGTGGTGGCCGACATGGACAAGGAAGAAGCCGATCTTCTCGTTGTCCGTCAGCAGGAAGCGAACCAGAAGGCGGAAGGCGCCAAGCGCGTCATCATTGCGGGTACATCTATCGCCTTTCTTGTATCGCTGCTCTGCGCCGTTGTATTGACACTACATATCGCAGGTCCGCTGGCCAGAATCTCGTCGGCAGCGGAAAGAATTGCCGTGGGCGATCTCAGCGCTCCCTTGCCACAGACCAATCGCAGTGACGAAGTAGGCGCGCTGACGCGAACGTTCAGCAGGATGGCGGAATCTCTCAAGGAGATGGCGGAGCTTGCCAGGAAGATCGCCATCGGCAACCTGACGGTGGTGGTGAAACCGCAGTCGGACCAGGATCTCCTGGGGACGGCTTTTGCTTCCATGGTGACCGGCTTGCGAGACCTCAACCGTGAAATTCGTGAAGGCGTAACGGTACTGGCCAGTTCTGCCAGTGAGATTCTTGCAACCACAGCGCAGGTGACGGCAGGGGCCAGCGAAACCGCGACTTCGGTCAGCCAAACCACCAGCACGGTGGAAGAGGTGAAGCAGACTGCCCAGGTGGCCAGCGAAAAAGCTCGCTATGTTTCGGACAACGCGCAGAAGTCCGCCCAGATCTCGCAGACCGGCAAGAAATCTGTGGATGAAACGATTGCCTGCATGACCCGCATCAGCGAGCAGATGGACTTGATCGGTGAAGGCATCATGCGGCTGAGTGAACAGGGCCAGGCCATTGGAGAAATCATGGCCAGTGTCAACGATCTCGCGGAGCAATCGAATCTGTTGGCAGTCAACGCATCCATTGAAGCGGCCAAAGCCGGAGAGCATGGCAAGGGTTTTGCGGTCGTCGCGCAGGAAGTGCGCAGCCTGGCTCAACAATCCAAGCAGGCCACGGCACAAGTGCGGACGATTCTCGGCGACTTTCAGAAAGCCACCAGCGCCGCCGTGCTGGCCACCGAACAGGGAGTGAAAGCTGTCGATCTGGGTGTGAAGCAATCCGGAGAAACGAGCGACGCGATCCGCATGCTGGCCGACAGCATTGCGGAAGCAGCGCAGGCGGCGGCGCAAATCGCCGCATCCAGCCAGCAGCAGCGTGTGGGTATGGATCAGGTGGCTCTGGCGATGGAGAACATCAAGCAAGCAAGCCTGCAGAACGTATCCAGCACGAAGCAGGGTGAGTCGGCAGCGATGAATCTGCACACCCTTGGCCAGAAGATGAAACAGCTCGTGGAACAGTATCAGATCTGATGACGGGACAGCCCATGGATGGAAAAAAGGAAGCCTTCCGCAAGAGACTCCTGGTCACCTTCCAGGTGGAGGCCGCGGAGCACATCCAGACACTGTCTTCCGGCCTGATGGACCTTGAGCGGTCTTCAGCCGCCGAGAGTCATGCCCACACGCTGGAGTCAATCTTCAGGGAAGCGCACAGCCTGAAGGGAGCCGCTCGCGCTGTGAACGCGACGGCGATTGAAAGGATCTGCCAGTCACTCGAGAATGTCTTCTCTTCGTGGCAACACAAGGAAACAGTTCCATCCCCGGCGTTGTTCGATGTCTTGCATCGCGCGACAGACCTGCTCAACAAGATATTGCTCACGTTGGACGCAAGCGACGACTCCGGCAAAGCAGGCGGCGATAGCGCCGAAACCGCGTCGTTGATTGCCAGTCTTGAACAGACCCTTCATGACAGGCTGCCCACGCCGCGAAGCGAACAGCAACCTCCCGCAGCCACCAAGGTAAGTCCACTGACCGAGGCGGGCACATCGACCCCGGAAGCGCGGCTTGCGCCGATGGACACCGTCCGGTTGCCGGCGGCGCGGCTTGGCTCGTTGTTCCTCGAAGCCGAAGAACTGCTCATGGCCAAACTGGCCGCCCGTCAAAGAGAAGCCGAGGTCGAGGAGATTCAGTCCGCCCTTGTGGCCTGGAAGAAGGTGCGCGCACAGACACGTCCGCTTCTTCGCTCTCTCGCTTCGCCGCAGGACAAAGCTGAACACTCCGCGGGTTCCACCAATGGGAACGGGAAGGGTGATCCGCGAGTCAGAAAGCTTGCGGCTCTGCAGGAGCAGGATGAAGATCTCTTTCGCTCTTTGGAAGACCGCCTGGATGCGCTTGCCCGGTCCTCGCAACGGGATCGCCGTTCCCTGGAACGTATGGTCGACCAGCTTCTCGAAAGCGCCCGCCAGGTTGTGATGTTGCCGGCGTCCTCGCTGCTCGAAAGCTTCCCAAGACTTGCGCGTGATCTCGCGCGTGACCGCGGAAAAACTGTGGAGTTGGAACTGCAGGGCGCGGACATCGAGATGGATCGCCGCATTCTGGAAGAAATGAGAGAGCCGCTGCTGCACCTGTTGCGGAACTCGATCGATCACGGGATCGAACCGGGCATTGAACGCAAGCGGGCGAACAAGCCGGAGCAAGGTGTCCTGCGTATCGCGCTTCGCAGGAAAGACAGCGACAAGGCGGAACTGCTCGTCTCAGATGACGGCAGAGGCATCCAGGTGGACGGCGTTCGCGCCGCCGCATCGAAGCTTGGCCTGCTTGTGGAGGACGAGACGCAGCCGTCGGCAACTCCGGATCAGAAGAAGGCGCTGGACCTGATCTTTCAATCCGGCGTATCCACCAGCCCCATCATCACCGATCTCTCGGGTCGAGGTCTCGGCCTGGCGATTGTGCGCGAAAAGGTGGAGAGGCTGGGCGGCACGGTAAGCATTGAGACCGTTCCCGGGAACGGCACCACATTCCGGATGATCCTGCCCTTTACACGGGCTGCCTTTCGAGGCGTGGTCGTGCGGGTCGATGAACACCTTTTTGTTCTCCCCTCCGTGCAGGTCGAGCGCGTGCTGCGTTTTCAGCGCTCCGATGTGAAAACAGTGGAGAACCGGGAAACATTGATAGTGGAGGGCCGGGCAACCGCACTGGTTCGGCTCAGCGACGCTTTGGAGTTGCGCCTACGCAACGGCTCGGCCGAGACCGAAAGGGGACAGGCAGTTCTGCTGGGTTCCGCGGAGAAACGCATTGCGATCTGCGTGGATGAAGTGATCGACGAACAGGAGGTGCTGGCAAAGTCCCTGGGTAAGCAACTCGCAGAGATGCGGAACCTGTCCGGTGCAACCGTTCTCGGAAATGGAAGAGTCGTTCCCATTTTGAACATCGCAGACCTGTTGGCAGTGGCAGCAAATGCAGGTGCGGCGGCCCCGGCGACTGCTCCCGTGCAGACAGAACGCATCAAAAAGTCCATCCTCGTTGCGGAGGATTCGATCACTTCCAGGTCGCTTCTGAAAAACATCCTGGAAACTGCTGGATATGACGTACAGACCGCGGTAGATGGCGCGGAAGCCTTTGCAACGCTCAAGACGGCAAGTTTCGATTTGGTCGTCTCGGACGTGGAAATGCCAAGAATGAGTGGATTCGAACTGGCCGCAAAAATCCGCAGCGAATCGGCGATTGCCGGCCTTCCAGTGGTTCTGGTCACGGCGCTTGGATCGCGCGAGGACCGGGAGCGCGGAATCGATGCGGGCGCCAACGCGTACATCGTGAAGAGCAATTTCGATCAGAGCAACCTGCTTGAAGTAGTCAGGAGGCTTCTATGATCCGGGTCCTTGTCGTGGAAGACACGCCTGTCGTGCAGGAGCTCCTGGTCTACCTGTTGAACTCCGATCCCGCGATCCGGGTGGTGGGAACCGCCAGCAACGGAGAAGAGGCTCTGGAAGCGGTGGCGAACAAGAGGCCGGACGTCGTGACCATGGATGTCCACATGCCCAGGCTGAACGGATTGGACGCCACGCGAAGAATCATGGAGACTCACCCGACGCCCATCGTGGTTGTCAGTGGAAGCGCGAATCCGCAGCTGACCTCGCTCGCGTTTACCGCGATTGAAGCCGGTGCACTCGCGGTGGTCGACCGGCCCAGGGGCATCGGGCATCCCGATCACGAAGCGGGCGCCGCGCAGTTACTCCGGATGGTGAAAGCGATGTCGGAAGTTCCCGTCGTCAAGAGGTGGGTTCGCCGGGATGGACAGCAGGGTCAGCCCGTGTCCTCCTGCGCGGAGACGGATGGAACGCTGCCCGCGACGGTTAAGGCCGTTGCCATTGGTGCATCGACAGGTGGCCCGCCGGTGTTGCACAAGCTGCTTGCCTCATTACCTGCGGATCTGCCCGTTCCCATTCTCATTGTCCAGCACATCTCGCCGGGCTTTTCCGAGGGCCTTGTCGAGTGGCTGCAGGGGACCTGCGCGTTGCCCATCCATCTGGCGTCGCAGGGAGCCCGTGCGCTTCCCGGCAATGTGTACTTTGCGCCCGATGGCTTTCACATGGGCATCGAGGCCGATGGAAAGTTATCCCTGTCCCAAGAGCCGGCGGAAAACGGGCATCGCCCTTCCGTGGCTCATCTCTTCCGCTCCGTGACCCGTGCATTCGGTTCGCACGCAGTCGGCATGCTGTTGACAGGTATGGGCAAGGATGGGGCGCAGGAGTTGAAGTTGATGAAAGACGCCGGGGCCGTCACCGTTGCCCAGGATAAGAGCAGTTCAGTCGTGCATGGCATGCCGGGTGAAGCGATCCTGTTGGACGGAGCCACCTTCGTGGTCCATGCCGACCGCCTCGCCTCCATGCTGACACGATTGACGAACCGGAACGAGGGAGTTCATTCATGAGCACGCAGAACGACAAAGACGTCCGCATCCTCATCGCGGAAGATAGCCCGACACAGGCCGAGCAATTACGTTTCCTGTTGGAGGAACGGGGCTACAGCGTGATGATGGCGCCCAACGGCAGAAAAGCGCTGGAGGCCGCCATGAAGGAAAGGCCGGCGCTGATCATCAGCGATGTCGTGATGCCGGAGCTGGACGGCTACGGGTTCTGCAGCGAGATCAAGACCAATGAGGAACTTCGCGATATACCTTTCATTCTCCTCACCTCCCTGGCCAGTCCGAACGATGTCATCAAGGGACTGGAATGCGGCGCGGACTTTTTTCTCCGCAAGCCATATGACGATGAGCATTTGTTATCGCGCATCGACTCTGTGCTGTCCAACCGCAACGTGCGTGCCGGGGCAAAAAAACGGGGTGAGTTGGAGGTCGTTCTCTCCGGGGAGCACCATTCCATCAATTCGGGACGTCAGCAGATTCTCGACCTGCTTGTCTCCACCTATGAGGAAGCTGTCCGGATCAACGAAGAACTGGTCGGGTCCAATCGGGAACTGGAACTTCGCAGCCGTGAAATTCAGCGCGCCAGTCATTTCAAGGATCAGTTCCTTTCCACCATGAGCCATGAACTCCGCACTCCGCTGAATGCGGTGCTCGGATTTTCGGAGCTCTTGGCCGACGCGCGTCAGGGCGCGCTCACCGACCGCCAGCGGCGCTACGTCAACCACATTCATGTGAGTGGGCAGCATCTCCTGCGCCTCATCAACGACATCCTCGACCTTTCAAGGATCGAGGCGGGACGTCTCCAATTGACGCCTGAGGATGTTCCACTTCGTATGGCCTTGGCCGAGGTCAGTGACGCCCTGCAGCCTCTTCTGGACAAGCGGTCTCATCAATTGACACACTCTGCCGCACCGGAACTGGTGGCGCGCGCGGATGCCACGCGCTTGAGACAGATATTGATGAACCTGATTGGAAACGCCATCAAGTTCACGCCCGAAGGCGGAAAAATTGAGGTGTCCGCCAGCCAGGCCGGCGAATTCGTCCGCATCGATGTTCGCGATTCCGGCCCGGGAATACCGCCTGAAGAAAAGCAGCGCATCTTTGAGGCATTTCACCGCCTGCAACAATCCGACAAGGCCGCGGAGGGAACCGGTCTGGGGTTGGCCATCACGCGCAGCCTGGTCGAACTGCACGGTGGAACCCTGGATCTGGAAAGCGAGCTTGGGTGCGGTAGTTGCTTCTTCTTCACCTTGCCCTCCGGCTCGATGCCGCCCGCAAGAGTACGGCGCGCGGAGGAGCCGGGAACAGGTTTCCAGGCGGAAGCGAAGGTACTGATCATTGAAGATGACCCGACCGCCGCCGATCTGCTCGACTGCCAACTGACCTCTGCCGGCTGCGAAGTCGTGATCTGCACGCAGCCGCTACAGGCGGTGGAGATGGCTGCGGAACTGCAGCCTGACGCAATTACGCTGGATATCCTCATGCTTCCCGTGAACGGCTGGGATACCTTGGCGACGCTGAAGGCCGATCCCCGTACGGCGAACATTCCAGTAATTATCGTCACTGTCACGGACCAGCGGGCGACTGGGGCATTGTTCGGGTCCGATGATTACATTGTGAAACCGGTAGACCGCTCGATTCTTCTTGCCGCTCTGGACCGGTGCCTGAATGCCAAAGGAAAGTCGGAAGGAGAGAAGTCGATCCTTGTCGTCGAAGACGATCCGGCGACCTCTGAGCTCATGGCGGAGTTGCTTTCCAACAGGGGCTTTGCCGTCAAGACAGTCACCGACGGCCAGCAAGCCCGTCTCCACATGCAGACATCGTTACCCGGGCTTGTGATCCTCGATTTGAATCTTCCCCAGGTGAGCGGGTTCCAACTGCTCGCCGAGTGGCGAAGCGAGCCTCGCACCGCGAACGTTCCGGTATTCGTGCTGACCAACAAGGACCTGACGCAGGATGAGAAGGAGTACCTCCGCGCCAATACGGGAGCATTGTTCTCCAAGCAGGAGAAGTGGTTGGAGGCATTGGTCAAGCAGATCACGCAATCCGGGCCTGCCGTGTGAGGCAGGCTCGAATAGCGAGGTGACTGGAGGGCTGTCCACACGCTGTCAAAACCAGCCCTGTATCCTTGATTGCAGGAACATGACTTACCAGACCAACAATTTAAGGATTCGATCCACCAGAATCGTTCTTCCCCCGATCTTTCTTGAGGAAGAAATGCCCCTCACCGACAACGCCTCACAGACTGTCTTTGAGGCGCGTCGCCAGATCGAGGACATCCTCAATGGAGAGGATGACCGGTTGGTCGTGGTTGTCGGTCCCTGTTCGATCCATGATCCGGCCGCTGCCCGGGAGTACGGGCGCCTGCTGAAAGAGGCGATTGCAGAGCTTTCCGGCGATCTGATGATCGTCATGCGCGTGTACTTCGAGAAGCCGCGCACGACGCTCGGATGGAAGGGGCTGATCAATGATCCCTATTTTGACGAGTCCTTCCGCATCAGCGATGGCCTGCGTATCGCCCGGCGGCTGCTTCTTGACCTTGCCGAAATGGGAGTGCCTGGCGGCACAGAGTATCTCGACATGATCTCGCCGCAGTACGTTTCGGACCTGGTGAGCTGGGGAGCCATCGGAGCTCGCACGACAGAGAGCCAGGTCCACCGCCAATTGGCGTCAGGCTTGTCGTGTCCCGTGGGTTTCAAGAACGGAACATCCGGCAACGTGCAAATCGCGGTTGAGGCGATCCTGTCGGCAAGCCATCCCCACACCTTCCTGGGAACCTCGGAAAGCGGGCAAGCCTCCATCCTGTTCACGTCCGGCAATCAGGACTGCCACATCATCCTGCGCGGCGGCCGCGGGGTGACCAACTACGACGCCGAGTCGGTATCCTCCACCGCGGCACTTATGGAGAAGGCCGGCGTTGCGCCGCGCATCATGATCGATTGCAGCCATGCCAACAGCGGCAAAGACCATCGCAAGCAGGGAACTGTCTGCCGGGACGTGGCAGCGCAACTGGCAGCCGGCGAGCGGCGCATCATGGGAGCGATGATTGAGAGCAATCTAGTTGCCGGCTCTCAGACGCTAGTGCCCGGAACAACTCCCGCGTATGGGCAGAGCATAACCGACGCCTGCATCGACTGGAGCGAGACGGTTGGTTTATTGCGGGAGCTGTCCTCGGCAGTTCAACGCCGGCGTGAAGTTAACCGATGAGCATCGCCGCATAGATGCAGTTAAGTCTGCACAGGACGGCTGGGCCTGTTGTCCTCAATGGGTCCAATAGATCCTCAACATCGACCAGGATGAGCCAACTCCGTAGCCCCAAGAGCAACCGATAGTGAATCTCGATGAACTCGGCTCTCTCACGGCGTAATTCAGAACACGATTTTCGCCGCGAGCTGAATCTGCCGGCTGGTATTGGCGGTGGCGGAAATCACTCCCGGTGAACCGAGGGTTGCCGCGGTCGTTTGGCTCGCGGCCGTGCCTTGACTCGGTCCCGTCGAATAGACGACCTCATTGGGCAGTTGAAGATTGGTGTGGTTCAGGATGTTGAAGAACTCCGCTCGAAACTGAAGGCGAGCGCGCTCGGTGAGTTGGGTGGACTTCAGCAACGAGAGATCCCAATCCGCATAGCCTGGACCTGTGAGTGAGTCGCGGCCCACGTTGCCGACGGTGCCATAGGCTGGGGCGGAGAATGCCGCCGGATTGAAATACTGTGCGACCTTCTGCGCCGTCGTCCCCTTGGCATAAAGGGACCCGCTGAAGGTTGGGTTGAGGTTGGGACGAACCGGGTTGCGCGAGTCTCCTGAGCCAGTAGGGTTGTAACCAAGCTGTGGAGAGAACGGAAAGCCGCTGAGCAGACTGGCAATGGTGGATACCGACCAACCCGAGATCAAGCGGCTGGTTGCGGGGCCCGCGCCGGCAAAGAATGCTTCGCCCGGGCCGATAGGCAAAGTGTACGTGCCGTTGATGGCAGCCACCTGACGGATATCCGTGGCCGCAGGCCCGTAGTCAAGATGCGGCAGCGAAGGAACGGAAACGAAGGCCGGCGTGTTCGACGATACCGAAGTGTTCCAGGCTGAGCCGTCATCGAGATTCCTGGACCATGTGTAGTTCGCACGTAGTTGAAAATGATGCGAAAGATCGTGCCGCAGGTCGGCGATGAATGCGTTGTAGCTGCCCGATCCACCGCCCCACCATGAGGTCGTATTGGCGACCGCGGGATTCGCCTTGGTGGTTGTCGGGTAGTACACCGTGCCGTCGGCACGAAGGATGTAGGCTGGCTCATTGAGGTCGCCGTTCAGAATCTGGTGATAGCCATGCGAACCGCTGTACGCGAACGAGAGTGAAGCGGCAGACGCCAGGCGCTGCTCGATCTTGAGGTTATATGCGAGCAGCGTCGGTGTCGCAATGCTGCTGTCAACCGTGGACGGTGAGATGAGCGGCGTTCCGCTGGTAGGGCTACCCACGGTGGTGCTGGAGTAGGAATAAACCGTGTTGAAGGGCGCAGCCTGGTCGAGCCGGTAGTCCAGGGCATCCAGCAGGGAATGATGAAGTCCAGCGCCAAGCGTGATACTGGTGCCGCCATTGCCAAAGACATTCCACGCCAGGCCAATGCGCGGTTCGGGAAGGAAACGCGCGCGATTGTCCGTAAGCGCATTCTCTTGCACGGAAGGGTTCGTGTTGATCACGCCGTTGGTGAAGGTATAAACGCCCGCACGCCCCTGGGCTTCGCTCCAGCCTGTCGAAGACTCACTGCGAAAACCGAAGCGCGCTTCCAGCCGAGGCGAGATGCGGTAGGTGTCCTCCAGGAACGCATTGATGAATACGCTGCGCCAACCCAACTCCGTGGTCACAGGAGCACACGTGAAGGTCTTGATGGTTCCCGCGAGGAATGTGCTCAGCGAGGCGAACGATGCCTGCCCGTACTGGTCCTGCGCGAGATTGTCATTGGATTGCAGGCGCTGTACCCACACCCCAGCCTGAAGGGTATGTTTGCCCGTCGTGTAGTACGCGTGATCATCGAGCGTAAACAAATTGCGTGTGATGGCGTTATTGGAGCCGACATTGGCGCCTCCCGTGGTGATCGAAGACGCGCCATTGGAAGCCGTGGAACCTGCGATAACCACAGCATAAGTGGGCACCCCGGGCCGGGCGCTCGGGGTCAAAGCCTGCTGCGCCGCCGGTACATAACCATAAAAATAAAAGCTGGAGCGCGAGTAACCCAGGCGCGCCACATTCACGACATGGGAAAAAATGTGCTGTTCCTGGGCGCTGAGCACCTGCTCACGTAGCGTCTCGCTCACGTACGAGTAGGGATCAGCCGAAGGTGTGGAAGCCGTGGAGTCGTCAACGGTGTAAGTTGCATTGAACGTATCTTTGGCGCCTAGGTTCTGATCGAACCGCGTGGTGCCGAAGTCCTCGCGGATGTGCTGCGGCGCCGTGCCGATGTACTCCGCAATGCCGGTGGCCGCGCCGTTACTCAGCACTTCCGGTCCGTTGGCGACCGGCCAGAGGTTCAACAACGGCTGCACGCTGGCCACTGCCTTCGCACGCGAAGTGTTATCTGGAACCAGCGTAACAAGGGATTCACCGAGATTCTGGCGATAGCCTTCGTAGTTCGCAAAGAGAAAGGCCTTGTCTTTTCGCAGCGGTCCACCGAGAGCCGCACCATAGTCATTGCGCTGGAATTCCGGTATGCGTGCTCCATCAAAGAAGTTGCGGGCATCGAAGAAGCTGTTGCGCGCGAACTCGAAGATGGAACCATGGATGTTGTTGGTTCCTCCTGAGGTAACGATAGAGATCTGGGCGCCGTCACGCTTGCCATACGCCGCGGAATAGCTGTCGGTCACCACGTTGAACTCGCGAATTCCATCGATGCCCAGCAACTGTCCCGATGTCCCGCCCGGAGTCACATTGATCAGCGAGGCGCCGGTGTACTCAATGCCGTTGAGAAGGAAAAGATTGTCCTGAGGCCGCCGTCCCGAGATGGAAAACATATTGCCGACCGATGAATTGGAACTGCCCACACTGCCTGAGCGCTGATTGGTGGAGTTCACGGTACCTGGGTTCAGCGTGAGCAACTGATCGTAACTGCGGCCGTTCAGGGGAAGTTCCTTGACCTGGCGGGAATCCACCAGCCCCGAAGTTTCTTCGGTGGACGTGTTTACGGTGGACGGTGTGGATTGCACGTTGACGGTCTCGCGGGTTGAGAGGGGCAACGTCAGGTTCAGGCTCAGCGACTGTCCCACGGTCAGCGTGACACCCTTGCGCGTGTAATGCGCAAACCCGGTTGCATCCACAGAGAGCGTGTAGGTTCCAACCGCGATCGAAGGGGCGGCAAAGCCGCCGTTGGCGCCCGTGGTCAGCGAACGCTGTGTCCCCGTGTCATCGTTGCGGATTACTACATGGGCGTTGGGCACCACTGCGCCGCTGGGATCGGACACGCTGCCCTCAATACTTCCGCCGACAACCTGGGCGTGCAGTGCCAGCGGAGCCAGAAGCGTGAGGAAAGCGAAGTGGAACGAACGAACGGACACAAACAAGGGGTATCTCCAAAAGCGGTTGCGGAAGCAATTTCGCGCGCATGAGAAATGCCGGAAGAGAGCCGTCAAAGGATGCGCGACACGTAGGAAGCACGACTCAACAACAGCGCAAAGCTGTAGAGGTCGAGCGGAGTACGTTCAACGGATTGTGGAGGTCGGTCATAGCGTTCGCTTTGGTCGAGAAACAGAAAACCCACGCACTGTGCGTGGGTTGCAGCTTCATCGATCGTCTTACCTGGGGAATCAATCAGGAAGAGAACGTAAGGGAAGCTCCGTCGCCGACGCAGAAAACTGCCACACGGTCGCGCTTACAACAACGGCAACAGGCGTTCTGGAGAGGAAGCTTCATGACTGAAGCGAACGTAAACGGTATCCAACCTGGTGTCAAGCAAGAGGGACCGCGGGAGGCAGCCTGATTGACAAAACCGCCGTACTCGTCCACGCTGAAGGTATGAGTTTCGACGTCACCCGCGCCTGTCGGATCAACAGCAACGCCTGTTGCTGTTCCGTCTGTTGCTGTGGGTGTTGTGAATCTCGTGGATGTCGCAAAGTTCAGTAGCGAACTCAGACATAACCAGGAAATCAAGCACCCACTCTCACACCGAGCAGTGGGTTTTCTCTTTTCCCTTTCGCAATTTCCAAAGGTCGCCGTCGCAACATGCAAACTATTCCCTTATCTTCGCAGCGTAGCGAAGCTCCATTCCTCACACCGAGGACGCCGTCGCTGAGCCATCTGAAGCTGTTGGAAGCGGAGAGCATCCACATCTTCCGCGAAGTCGCAGCCGAGTTCCAGCGGCCGGTGATGCTCTATTCCATTGGCAAAGATTCCTCGGTGATGCTGCGTCTGGCGCAGAAGGCCTTCTATCCGGCGCCGATTCCGTTTCCTCTCCTGCATATCGATACCGGCTACAAGTTCCACGAGATGATCACGTTTCGCGACAATATCGCGCGCGACCTGGGACTAGACCTTCGTGTGTGGCGGAATGAAGCTGCGCTTGCCGATGGCGCCAACCCGGTGGCTCTTGGAACGCAACGCTGCTGCGGCCTTCTGAAGACCACAGCGCTCCTGGATGGCCTGCGCCACGGCGGCTTCGATGCGGCCTTTGGCGGCGCGCGCCGCGATGAAGAGAAGTCCCGCGCCAAGGAACGTATCTTCAGCTTCCGCGACCGCGCAGGTCAGTGGGATCCGAAGAACCAGCGGCCCGAGTTGTGGAACCTGTACAACGCACGCATCTCTCCGGGTGAGAGCATCCGTGTTTTCCCGCTTTCCAATTGGACCGAGCTCGATATCTGGCACTACATCCTGCTGGAAGACATCCCTATCGTTCCGCTGTACTTCGCGAAGGAGCGCCGCATGATCGTTCGCGGCGACAGCCTGATCCCGGTAGAGCAGAGTTTTGTGAAGAGCCTGCCTGGGGAAGAACGTTGGGTGCGTTCCCGCCTGCGTTCGCTGGGGTGCAGCCCCTGCACCGGGGCCATCCGGTCCGATGCCGATACGCTGCCCAAGATCATCGCGGAGCTCATGTCCTTCCGTAGCTCCGAACGGGCGAACCGCGTGATCGACCACGACACCGACGGATCCATGGAAATCAAGAAACGCGAGGGCTACTTCTAATGCCGATCGTCGAAGAGTTGTTCCAGACCGAAACCGCGATCACTGAGGACAGTCCCTTTTCCATCGAAGAGTTCCTTGCTTCGGAGGAAACCAAGGATCTGCTTCGCTTCAGCACGGCAGGCAGCGTGGATGACGGCAAGTCGACCCTGATCGGCCGGCTGTTGTATGACTCGCGCAACGTCTACGAGGACCAGGTTCGCGCCGTCACCGGTACGCAGGCGAGCGGGAAGCAGCCGACGATTGACTTCGCCCTGCTTACCGATGGTCTGCGCGCCGAACGCGAGCAGGGAATCACCATCGATGTAGCCTATCGTTACTTCGCAACCCAGCGCCGCAAGTTCATCATCGCCGACACACCCGGACACGAACAGTACACCCGCAACATGGCGACGGGCGCTTCGACCGCGGATCTCGCCATCATCCTGATCGATGCCCGCAAAGGCATCCTTCCGCAATCGCGCCGCCACGCCTACATCGCATCGCTGCTCGGCATCCGGCATCTGGTCGCAGCCATCAACAAGATGGACCTCGTCGATTTTTCGGAAGATGTCTATCGCAGCATCGAGCGCGATTTCTCTGCGTTAGTGCGGCAGTATGGCGGCGCCGATCTTGTCACCATTCCCGTCAGCGCGCTGGAAGGCGACAACGTAGTTGAGCCGAGCACGCGGACACCCTGGTATGCGGGTCCAACACTGCTTGACCATCTCGAGTCCGTGCCGGTGTGGACGGACGTTGCGGCGCAACCGTTCCGCATGCCGGTGCAGCGAGTCATCCGTCCCGATCAGAGCTATCGCGGCTTTGCCGGGCAGATCGCCTCCGGCACCGTGCGCCGTGGCGACCGGCTCACGGTACATCCATCGGGGCGAGCCAGCCGCGTCGCTTCGATCACGACGTTCGATGGAGACCTCGAAGAAGCTGCTGCTCCACTGTCCATCGCACTGACCCTGGAAGATGAGTTGGACATCAGCCGTGGCGATCTGCTCTCCGGCTCCGTACATGCGCCGCAGAACAGCATGGCTCTGGAAGCTTCGCTGGTGTGGTTCGATGCGCAACGTCTCGAAACCCATAAACCCTACCTGCTGAAGCATGGCGCCACGACCAGCAGCGCGCGTGTGACGCGAGTGCAGCATCGCACCAATACCCAGTCTCTCGTCGACGAAGCGGTCAATGGTTTGGCGATGAACGATATCGGCGTAGTCGAGTTGGAAGTGACGCGCCCTCTCTTCTTCGATGCCTACGCGGAAAACCGTGCGACGGGCAGCTTCATCCTGATCGATCCGCATACAAACGCAACGCTGGCCGCCGGCATGATTCGACGCAGCGTGGCCGAGGCTGCCCAGGGACCGCGGTACAAGCCGGCCATCGTGTTCTTTGGCCGGCGTCCGGGCGTTGAGAGCTCGAATGCAATCGCAACTCTGGAGCAGGAACTGCTTCGGGCGGAAGCCGAGGTTGTGCGGACGGCCATCATCGTGGAGAAAACACTGCGAAGCCTCTTGGCGTTACAGCTCATCGTTCTGGTTGAAGGCGCACCATCGTCAGCAACACTGGGTGCGTTATCGGAGTTCACCATCCTGGACGCAACTCGGTTCTCCTCCATCGCGGAGATTGCGGCCCTCCTGCTTGCGCCGCAGAAGGGAGGTGCGGCATGAGCGAAGCACTTCTGCAAACGGCCCATGAACCGAAGGTCCTTGCAGCCCGGGAGTTGATCGCTGCGGAACTGGCTTCGGCGACTGGCGACATTGTTGTCACCAACAGCTTCCAGGCTGAAGACATGGTGCTGCTGCACATGGTGCGTCAGACGCTGCCCGATGTGCCTGTCCTCTTCCTGGACACCGGCTATCACTTCGCGGAGGTGTATGGCTATCGCGACCGAATGGCGAACGCGTGGTCGCTGAACCTCACCAGCCTTCTTCCCGAACTCACCGTGGAACAGCAGGTGTCTCAATTCGGCATTCTGAATCAGACCGACCCCGGCAGATGCTGCGGGCTTCGTAAGGTCAAGCCGCTGTTCGGCGCGCTGGAACGCTATAGCGTGTGGTTCACCGGCCTACGCCGAGAGCAGGCTCGCAGCCGCGCCGCTCTCAAAGAAGTTGAAGACTTTCCATTGCCCAGCGGACACGTCATCCGCAAGCTCAGCCCCCTGACCGAATGGTCGGCCAAGGATGTCTGGAGCTACGCCACCCTGCATGACATTCCACTGCTGAACCTCTACGACAAGGGCTATACCAGCATCGGCTGCGAGCCCTGCACAAGTCTTCCACTTGACCCGAACGATCCTCGCTCAGGGCGTTGGGGCGGTCAAAAACAGGAGTGCGGCATTCATCTGCCCGGCTCCTCGCAGTAGACGTCACACGGTACTCATGGACTTCCTGATCGGTTTTGTCATCGCGGTGGTCATTGCACTCACGGGAGTGGGCGCGGGCGTCATTACGGCACCGCTGCTGATCCTGTTCGTGCATTTGCCGCTCGACGTGGCGGTCAGTACCGCGCTTGCCTACTCGGCCGTGGTGAAACTGATTGTGGTGCCTGCCCAGGTTGTTCGCAGGCAGGTGAACTATCGCGTGCTCGGGTTCATGCTGCTGGGCGGACTCCCGGGCGTCATCCTGGGATCGCTCTTCTTCAAACATGTCGCGACGCACGGGCCGCGTTCCGCACTGACACTGGCTCTGGGTGGGATCATCCTGTTTACTTCGGGATGGCATATCTTCCGTCACTTCCGGCCAGCCGGCATTGCGCGGCCCGTGCATGACCGCTCCAAATTTCTCGGACTCATCATGTTTCCCATTGGTGCCGAGGTAGGTTTTTCGTCCTCAGGCGCCGGCGCACTGGGAACAGTCGCACTGCTCAGCATGACCAATCTCACCGCCTCACAGGTAGTCGGTACCGATCTGGCGTTCGGTCTGAGCATTGCGCTGGTCGGCACGGGCGTCCACATGATCGGTGGCCACTATGCCGTGGATGTGTTGATCAAGATGTCGATCGGTGGAGTCTTGGGTGGCCTGGTTGGCTCGGGCTTTGCGCCCAAAATTCCCAATCGATCGCTAAGGCTTGCCTTGAGCCTCTGGCTGACAGTGATCGGTCTGCAATTCTGCTGGCAGGCGATTCATAGATAGCGGAAGCTGATGGCCGGAAACGGTGCTGCTCATTCTCTGGGATCATGACCGTTTCAGCACCATTTTGCGCAGATTGCTTCTTCTGAGAGCAGGTTGAATCGTTGGGGGCTGTTCCAGGTGATCACTTCCGATATCCTTAGGCACTCGGCTTGGATAACGGTTCAGTGAAAGGAATTCTGGCGCGTGATGAGAGAAGCACACAGATGCACATTTCGTGAACATCTTTACGTCATGAAGATGCATGATGCCACGAATCTTCATTTCGACCTGAGACTCGAATGGAACGGTGCGTTGTTGAGCTGGGCTCTTCCAATAGAGCTCGGATGCCTCTCCAAATCAGGCGATGCCGTGGAAATGGACGATCACCGCGTGGAGAACTGGAAGTTTGAGGGCGTCCATTGGACGGGTCCGATGATTGTCTGGGACTGCGGGACGTGGGAACCACATCCAGACTTTGAAGATGTTGGAAGCAGTTTGGAAAAGGGGCTATTGCGATTCAGGTTGCGCGGAGAGCGGCTGCAATGCGACTGCACCCTCACCCTGATTGATTCGTCGAAAATACGGCCCCGCTGGAGTCTCGCGATTCAAACTGAAACAGAAACCCACGAGAACCTCATTCAGGTGCAGCCGATCAGCATCCTTTCTGGCAAGACAATGGACGAGGTTGTTTGGGAATGGAATCATCCTGAGGATCGGCACCCCGGACAGGGGAACCTTTTTGGATCTGCCGGTGCCGATGAAGCGCTTCAATTGTCTTGAAATCATCCATCCAATTCCTCCTCCGGTGAACGCCAGGATTTTCGGCAAAACTTAGAAAACCGCCTAAAAGCCAGCTTCGGTATGGGGGAATGCCCATCGGACGCAAACATGTATACAATCTTGTACACCATATCTCCACCGTCTGAGGGGGCGTCATGAAATCTGTTGTCAGGTCCGTTGTCGCGTTGCTTGCCGTCGCGGCTGTGCTTTCCGTATCCACACCGTCCACGGCGCAACGGCGACGTGGGGGCGGGAGTCAAGGGTTTGCGTTCCGCTTTCTGGGACCTGCGGTAGGGAACCGCGTCGCTTCTTTCGCTGGAGTGCCGGGCGACCCATTTACGTACTACGCAGGAGCCGCATCTGGAGGCATATGGAAATCCACGGACGGTGGTGAGCAGTGGCAGCCCATCTTCGACGGCCAGCCCGTGGCCGCGATCGGCGCACTCGCTGTTGCCCCAAGTGACCCCAATGTTGTCTGGGCCGGCACCGGAGAAGCCTGGGCGATCCGCGACAGTGATGTCGGCGGAGACGGCGTCTACAAGTCCACCGATGCGGGCAAGACCTGGACGAACATGGGCCTGCCGGAAGCGGGGCGAATCGGCCGTGTCATCGTTGACCCGAGCGATGTCAATGATGTGTGGGTATGCGCGCTGGGCCGCATGACCGGGCCGCAGAAGACCAAAGGTGTCTACCATTCCAGCGACGGCGGCAAGAGCTGGACGCTCTCACTCTTCGTCGACGAGAAAACCGGTTGCTCGGGCCTGAACATGGACGCACACGACCCCAAGACCCTGATTGCAGGCATGTGGCAGGTGGAAATGCACACATGGGCCGAATACAGCGGTGGGCAGGGCAGCGGCGTTTACCTCACGCACGATGGTGGCTCAACCTGGCATCACGTCGAAGGCCACGGCATGCCTCACCCGCCTGTCGGAAAAATCGATGTGGCGATTGCTCCAACCGATTCCAAACGGATGTATGCGCTCATTGAAACGGACAAACAGGGCTCCTTCTGGCGCTCCGACGATGGAGGCGAGAACTGGAAGCTCACCAGTTGGGATCGCACCTTGATCGGCCGCGCAGGCTATTACATCCGCATCGCGGTTTCGCCCGGCGATGAGAATCGCATTCTGCTTTCGAACAGCGGCTTCCACGAATCGACAGACGGCGGTATGACGTTCCACGAGATGCAGTGGGGCGGCGACAACCACGACATCTGGTTCGACTCGAAGAATCCAGACCACTTCGCCATTACCTTTGACGGTGGTCTCTCCATCACGAAGCAGGGAGGCAAGAGCTGGCATCGCGTCACATTGCCTATTGGGCAGATGTATCACGTCGCTGTCGACGATCAGATTCCGTATGAAGTCTACGGAAACATGCAGGACAACAGCACGATGCGTGGACCCAGCATCCCGGCCGGCGGCGGTGGACGCGGCGGCGATGTCGGCTGGGATCACGGCATGGGCGGTTGCGAGTCTGGCTTCACGTTGCCAGACCCTACGGACACCAATATTGTCTGGGCTTCCTGCTATGCCAATGAGGTCACACGCTGGGACGCACGCACCAAGGTAGCGCGCTCAGTCAGCCCGTGGTTTCACACTCTCGACTCGGCGCCCAATCAGGCCAAATATCGCTGCCACTGGACACCGCCGCTGGCGATCGATCCGTTCGATCACAACACCGTCTACTACGGCTGTCAGGTCGTTTTCAAAACCACGAATGGAGGCCAGAGCTGGACCGCAAGTCCTGATCTTTCCACTAAGGACCCCAGCCGCGTC
Organism: Acidobacteriaceae bacterium; assembly: GCA_036498835.1. Classification (GTDB taxonomy): domain Bacteria; phylum Acidobacteriota; class Terriglobia; order Terriglobales; family Acidobacteriaceae; genus Granulicella. Next base: position 33,944 of record DASYEV010000104.1, read on the forward strand.
GTTTCCTCTGGTGGCCTGATCGGAGACAATCTCGGCCAGTTCTACGGTGAGGTTGTCTTCGCCATCGCTCCTTCGCAGATTCAGAAGGGTCTTGTCTGGGCAGGCACCAACGATGGCAAGGTCTGGTACACAAAAGACGGCGCCGCCAATTGGATCGACGTTTCGAAGAACGTCCCGATGCCTGCCTGGGGCACGATCACCAGCATCGAGCCCTCACACTTCCATCCAGGCACGGCTTACATTTCTGTCGACTATCACATGGTCGACAACCGGGATCCCTTCATTTTCAAGACCACGGATTTCGGTAAGACCTGGACAGCCGTCAACAGCAATCTGCCCAAGGATGCGTTGGGCTATGTGAAGAACGTTTCCGAGGATCCAAACTGCGAGGGACTGCTCTTTGCCGGCACCGCGCACGCACTCTACTATTCGCTCAACGACGGAGGCGAGTGGACGCAGTTGAAAGCCGGCCTTCCATCGGCCCCGGTTACGTGGACGGTGGTGCAGAAGCGTTTTCACGATCTTGTAATTTCCACGTATGGCCGCGGCTTCTACATCCTCGACGACATCACTCCGCTCGAACAGATGGCCAAGGAGAAAACCAGGCAGGACGTCGAATTCTTTGCGCCCCGTCCGGCCTATCGGTTTCTCAAACACGAGCAGGCGATCCTGAATTACTCACTCGCCGCCGCTCCGGCAAAGCCGGTGGAGATTGAAATCCTCGATAGCACCGGAACGGCCGTGCGCAAGCTCACCAACCAGGGGCATGCAGGGCTCAACCGTCTGGTGTGGGATATGACCTACGATAGCCCACGCAGCGTGGCGCTTCGCAGCATTCCCCCGGAGGATCCACACATCTTCGAGGAGGATCGCTTCAAAGGCCAGACCACGCGCCCTATCACGCACTGGGGCATGGGGCCGCAGCAGCCCGGGCCGCTGGCTGTACCCGGCAAGTACACCGTCAAGATGACCGTCGATGGCAAGACCATGCAGCAGCCGCTGACGATCCTGATCGATCCACACACCAGCGGTTCCCAGCAGGGCATGGAGGCGACGCTTAAGATGCAGCTTCGCATCCGTGACAACGTCAACAAGACAGCGGACATGATCAACCTGCTCGACGCGATGCATCGCAAGCTGCAGGATCTTGAGGGAACCTATGGCGCCGATCCCGCGAAGGCGGCAGCTCTTACAGCCGTGCGGACAACCGATCAGAAAACGCAGGATGTCGAGTATCAGCTTGTCTCGAAGAATCTTCTCGCCAGTGACGACAAGACCTACATCTCGCAGTACAAGGTGTATTTCAACCTTCTGTGGCTGAATGGCGAAGTGGGCCAGGGTGCGGGTGATGTAGCCGGTGGGGGCGACTATGGCCCAACCGAGACCTCACCCAAAGTCCTTGCCGAGATCGAAGCGGATCTGGCCAAGGGTGAGGTTGCGTACAAGGAGCTGGTGGGTAAGACAATTCCCGCCCTGAACCAGACACTTTCAGCCGCGGATGCCATCCCCCTGACCGTTCCTCCCGCTGCACCTGCACCACCACGGCGACCACGCGGCGGCGAGTAGTACTGGAGTGGAGATCCGGCGCGGATCTCCACTCCCATCACCTGATACCGCTTCCTGGCCAGACATGAACTCAAAGAATCAGAGGTCTTCGTGATCCGTTTTCATCGCAGCACCGTTCTCGCTCTCATCCCATCCGCCATCCTGGCTGCACTCGCACTGCCCTTGCAGGCGCAGCTTCCGAATGAATCTCTGCTGAAGGAAGTGCCGTACCGCAATCTTGGGCCGTATCGCACCGGCGCCTGGACGATCGGCGTCGCGGTGCCTGCAACCTCGGCCCATGCGCACCGCAGTACTATTTACGCGGCGCTGCGCAGCGGAGGCGTATGGAAGTCGGACAACGGTGGAACGTCGTTTGTGCCCGTTCTGGACGCAGAGAAGGTTTACTCGATGGGCGCGATCGCGGTAGCGCCTTCCAACGAGAACATTGTGTGGGCGGGAACGGGCGATAACTCCGCGACGCGCAGCGCCTATTGGGGAGACGGCGTCTACAAGTCTTCCGACGCGGGTAAAACCTGGACCAACATGGGTCTGCGCGACACGCAGCACATTGCGCGCATTGTCATTCACCCCACCAGGCCCGATACGGTGTATGTCGCGGCCATGGGTCATCTCTCCACGCCCAACGAAGAACGAGGTGTGTTCAAGACCGTCGACGGCGGCAAGAGCTGGAAGAAGATCCTCTATGTGGGCGACACGGTCGGCGCGGTGGATATTGTTGCGGACCCCGCCCACCCTGACACGCTTTACGCAGCGATGTACGAGCACCAGCGCCTTCCGTGGATGATCGTGGACGGAGGTCCCGGCACAGGTCTCTACAAGACGACCGACGGCGGCGCGCACTGGAAAGAACTGACCAACGGTCTGCCGAAAGGCCCGATGGGGCGCATTGGCCTGGACATCTGCCTGACCAAACCGAACACGCTGTACGCCGTCTACGACAATCACGACCTGCGCCCGAACCCGCGCAACAACTACGACACCATCAACGGCCAGGTGTACCGCACGGATGATGCAGGTACCTCATGGCATCGCGCCAACCCCGATGATGTCGATGTCAGCGGCAAGGCCGGATATTCCTTTAACCAGATTCGCGTGGACCCCAACAATGCCGACCGCATCTGGGTCACAGGCTCCGACTACCACTACTCGGCAAACGGCGGAAAGACGTGGGAGTCCGTGCGCGGCGAGCAACGCCAGTTCCCGTTGGCGTTCGGCGATTTCCGCTCGCTGTGGATCGATCCCGAAGACTCGATGCATATGATCGCCACTTCGGATGGCGGCGTCTTCCAGTCCTTCGATGGCGGCAAGACCAGCTCGAACCTCATCACGATTCGAGGCGGCGAGGTCTACGCGATCGATACCGACCGCGAGTCCCCGTACAACATCTACGAAGGCCTGCAGGACCACGAGAGCTGGAAAGGTCCCAGCAACGGATGGGCAGGGAACATCGGCATTGGCGACTGGGTCACAACCGGCCAGGGCGATGGCATGTACAACCGCGTGGATCCTGTCGACAGCCGCTGGGTTTACAACACGCAGGAGTTCGGCCAGCTCGGCCGCTATGACCAGAAGACGCATGAACGTGTGATCGTCGGGCCGAAGCGGGCGTCCGGCGATCCGCTGCGCTTCAACTGGATCGCGCCGTTCACGCTCTCGCCGCAGGATCCCAGGACGATCTATGCAGGCGCACAGGTGGTGTTCCGCTCCAGGGATCGCGGCGACCACTGGGAAGAGATCAGTCCTGACCTCACGACCAACGATCCCAGGAAGATCAACCACGTCGCCGCGGGCAGTGCGGTGCAATTCTGCACCATCACTACGCTTTCTCCGTCTCCGATCCAATCGGGAGTTTTGTGGGTGGGAACGGACGACGGCAAAGTCCAGTTGACCCAGGATGACGGCCAGCACTGGAGCGATGTCACCCCTGGCATCGTCGCAGCGGGTGGCCCAGAAAGCGTCTGGACCAGCCGGGTCTTCGCATCCACCGCTCAACCCGGCGTTGCGTATATCGCGAAGGCTGGCCGACGCAACGACGATTTCAAGCCGTACGTGTTCAAGACCGCCGACTACGGTGCGCACTGGACGAACATCAGCGCCGGGCTTCCGCAATGGCCCGTGAACTCGATTGTGGAAGACCCTAAGGATGCAAACACGCTGTTCGCTGGAACCGACATCGGCGTCTATGTTTCACTGGATGCAGGCGCGCACTGGACTTCGTTCCAGAGCAATATGCCTCCGGCGGCGGTGACCGACATGGTCATCCAGCCGGCTGCCGAGGACCTGGTTGTGGCCACGTTCGGACGCGGCACCTGGGTCGCGAACATCTCGCCCATACGCGAACTGACTGCGGACCATCTGAAGGCGAACTATCTCTTTCCCATCACACCACGGGCCATCCAGCACGATCGCGCGCAAGGCAATTACCGTTTTGGCGGAGATAGCTTCCCAACCTCGCCGAACGATCCCAATGGCCTGCTCATTAACTATTACCTCGCACAGGACGTGTCCGCGCTTTCGATCACCATCACAGACGGCAGCGGCAAGACCGTGCGAACGCTGACTGGACCCGTCAAAGCCGGTCTGCATCGCACTAGCTCCGAGAGCTTCGCGCGAGGGCGCGGTCCGAGAGGTCAGGGACCGCAGGCGCCTCCTGCCATGCCTCCCGGCAAATACACCGTGACACTGACCGCCGGCGATTCCACGCTCAAGAGGGATGCGGAAGTGCTTCCGGCTTCGACATTCGCCTACTAACGCGAAGCCTCATCACGCTACAGGATAAGGATGTCCGAACCAACGCAGTCCTCGTGCATCTTGCTCTTTGACAAACTTTAGTTCCCAGGAGAAATGATGATGAATCGCCGCCGGTTCCTCCAATCAGGAGCAATGCTTTCCGCCGCAGGACTCGCAGGCGCGCAGAG
>DASYEV010000105.1:0-6206 GCA_036498835.1 Acidobacteriaceae bacterium
GCGGGCGCCGGAAAATGCAGCAGCAGGCCGCGGTCGATCAACACGCCGGCTCGATCGCGGAACGCGCCGAAATGCGCGTGCCGCGGAAGCGGTGGATGACCGAGCAACGCGATCGCGATCAAGGGCACCGCCGATCCCGAAACACGCACGATGCCAACGCCAGCGCTGCCAGGTGCGCTCGCGATTGCAGCAATCGTGTCGGATGGGTGATCGGTCATGGCGTCATCATTCCGCAACGTGGACTCTAAAACGAATCAGCCGCGGCGGTCGCCCGACGCGGCTGATTGGATCACATGCGCGAGGCTCAGGCGGCCTTGACCGCCTCTTCGCGTTCGACGTGATGAGTCACCCACCATTGTTGGCCGAGGCCAACCAGGCCGTTCACTGCGTAGTACAGACACAGACCGGCGGGGAAGAACGCAAACATCACCGTGAAGAGCAGCGGCATGACCTTCATCATCTTGGCCTGCGTCGGATCCATGCCGGCCGCTGCGGGGTTGAGCCACTGGGTGCCCAGCATCACCAGCGCGTAGATGATCGGCAGGATGTAGAACGGATCGGCCGCGCTCAGGTCGGGTATCCACAGGAACGGCGCATGGCGAAGTTCGAGGCTGTACTCGAGCACGTAGAACAAGCCGTAGAACACCGGCATGGTGATCAGCACCGGCAGGCATCCGCCCATCGGATTGACCTTCTCCTTCTTGTACAGCTCCATGGTGGCCTGCTGCATCTTGACCTTGTCGTCGCCGTAGCGCTCCTTCAATTGCGCGATTCGCGGTTGCAGTTTGCGCATCTTGGCGCTGGAGCGGTATTGCACCGCCGTGAGCTTCCACGTGACGCCCTTGATCAGCAGCACCAGCAGGATGATCGCCACGCCCCAGTTCTTGACGATGCCATGGAAGAACGACAACACGGCGTGCATCGGCACGGCGATGACCTTCAGCATGCCGTAGTCGATCGTGAGATCCAGGCCTGGCGCGATGGTGTCCAGCGTGCCTTGCAGGTTCGGACCCAGATACAGCCGCGCCTGGCTGGTGGTGCTCTGTCCAGGCGCCACACTGATCACCGGTCCGAATGCGCGGACGAGGTAGCGAGGCTGCGCACTATCGGGGTTGAGCGTTTCGCTGGTGTAGTGATCGGTCTGGTCGGCCGGCGGTATCCATGCAGCGAAGAAATACAGCCGCAACATCGCCGCCCAGCCACCCTTGACCTGCGTGTCGAGCTGGTCTTTCTTGTTGGTGAAATCGCCGAACGACAGTTTCTCGAACTTCTCTCCGGTGTACCAGGCGGCGCCCTGAAAACTGCGCGACTCCGGGTTGGTGTAGTGGCTGAACCAGCTCGTTGCCTTGGGTGGGGCAACGCGTTGCAGTTGCTGGTATGCATTGCCGGTCCATGACTTGCTGCCACCGTTGTCGACGCGCTGACTCAACCCCACGACATAGCTGCCGCGTTTGAATGCATAAGTCTTGGTGACTTTGATTCCGGCGGCATCCTGCCAGGTCAGATCGACACTCAAGTCGTTGCTGTCGTTGGTCAGGTTGTACGAACTTTGGCTGCTCTGAAAAATGGCTTGATGCGTAGGTTGGTCTTCCGCGGCCGTGTCGCTGCTGCTGACCAGGCCGCTCTGGGCGACGAAATAACCTGCGCTGTCGTTGTCCAGCAACACGGTCGGCGAAGGATTCGGCGTCTTTCGCGTCGAAGGTGCGGACGGATACGCCAGCAACTCGGCGCGGACCACGCTGCCGCCACGAGTGTCGATCAGCAAGTGCAGGACATCGGTCGTCACTGAAATCAGTTGCGAAGCTGGTCCTTCGACCTTGGTCGCTGCCGCCGCGTCATTGCCGGGTGTTCCCGGAATAGTGGCCGGCACAGCGCCGGGCACGCCACTGTTGCCGGCATCCGCGGCTGGCGCAGTCACCGCTGCCACCGGCTGGGGCGAGTAATCCTTCTGCCAGGCCAGGTAAAGGAAGTAGCTCACTGCAAGCAGGGCAAAGAAGAGGAAATTGCGCGTTTGATTCATCGCGTGGCAAGTCCGGTAACGTCACGACGCTTGAAGTCGCGGAAAGATGGGAAGGCGAGGCAACACGCGATTGTGGAGGCCGAGCCGCTTGGCTTCAATGGTGCAGAGATGTTGTGGCGAAGAGGCGATCAACGCATGAGCAGTTTCCGCCACAGTTGATCGATTTCCGCGAGCAACTCCGGACCGGACAAACCCGCCGCCTGCTCGCGCGCCATGACCATGATGTCGATCGGCGGCAGCTGGTGGCGCACACGCCGGAACGATTCCCGCAGCAGCCGCTTGATACGGTTGCGCTCCACCGCGTGTTTGGAGACGCGCTTGGAGATCGCCAGTCCGAGCCGGGCGTGGACAAGGTCGTTTGCGCGATAGCGCACATGAAAACAGCGGCCGCCTGCGCGTCCGCTGCTCAGCCGCAAAGCGGCAAAATCACTTGGCCTTCGCAGCCGCGCCTCGCGCGGGAGACCGGCGGTCGGCATGCTCGATTCCGTGTTACGGGATCAGGCGCTTGCGGCCCTTGGCGCGGCGGGCGTTGATGATTTTGCGGCCATCGGCAGTCGCCATGCGGGCACGGAAACCGTGGGTGCGTGCACGCTTGAGCTTGCTGGGCTGGTAGGTCCGCTTCATGGCTTACTCCGAAGGGAATGGTGGGACAAAGGTTGGAAAGTATGGGTTATTTTCCGTGTAGCTGTCAACGCTGCACAGAACAGCGGGTGATGGCAGAACGTCCGTAATCCTCGAAGTGATCACCGCATCCTTGACGATGGCGCTGGGCAAAAGCGGGCACCGGCCGTTCCTGTGCTACTGCTAGACTCGTCATTCGTCCGCGCACATGCGCCTCTGGCTGTGGCTGAAAATATTCATGAGTGATCTGTGGCGGCGCTGCCTTGAGCGTCTCGAGGGCGAATTGAGCGCCGAAGACCTGCATACCTGGCTGATGCCGCTGCAAGCGCGCGATGGGCCGGATGGTCTTCAGTTATTTGCGCCCAACACCTACACACTAGACACGGTTCGCGAACGCTATCTGCTGCGAATCGATGCCGTACTGCTGCAACTGACCGGCAAGATGCACCCCGTGCGCCTGGAGGTCGGTTCAAATTCACCACGCCCCGCAGTCCCGGCCAAAACGGCAACACCACGCATTGAACCTGTCGCAACTGTCCATCACCACAATCTGGATCCGCACTACACGTTCGAAACCTTCGTGGAGGGCAAATCCAACCAGTTGGGGAAGGCGGCTGCCATGCAGGTTGCGACCAATCCAGGGCGCGCTTACAACCCGCTGCTGCTCTATGGAGGCACGGGCCTGGGCAAGACGCATCTGATGCACGCCGCTGGCAATCTGATGCGGGAGCGCAACCCGGATTGCAAAGTGCTGTATTTGCGCTCGGAGCAATTCGTCGGCTCGATGATCGAGGCGTTGCGCGCCAAGAGCATGGATGAGTTCAAACGACGCTTTCGCTCGGTCGACGCCTTGTTGATTGATGACATCCAGTTCTTCGCCGGAAAAGACACCACGCAGGAGGAGTTTTTCCACACCTTCAATGCGTTGTTTGAATCCAAGCAGCAGATCATCCTGACCTGCGATCGTTATCCCAAGGAAGTGGACAAGCTCGAGCCACGCCTGAAGTCCCGCTTGGGCTGGGGTTTGAGTGTTGCCATCGAGCCGCCGGACTTCGAGACGCGCGCCGCCATCCTGCTGGCCAAGGCGCATGAGAAAGGCGTGGGGGTCGACGGCGACGTGGCCATGCTGCTGGCCAAACGCATCCGCTCAAACGTGCGCGACCTTGAGGGTGCACTCAATACGCTGGCGGCGCGCGCCAATTTCTACGGCAAACCGATCACCGCCGATTTCGCAGAGGAAACATTGCGCGATCTGCTCGCCACGCACGCCCAGGCCATCAATATTCCAAACATACAAAAAATGACGGCGGAATATTTCAACGTACGACTGCAGGATCTGCTTTCCAAGCGCCGCGTACGCTCCCTGGCACGCCCACGTCAGATCGCCATGGCGCTGTCGAAGGAGTTGACCGAACACAGCCTGCCTGAAATTGGTGAGGCGTTTGGTGGACGCGACCACACTACGGTGATGCACGCCTGCAAGACCATCCGGAAATTCGTGGATACCGACCCGCGTATGCGTCAGGATTGGGAGCAGTTGATCCGTACCTTGACCGGGTAGCTGGGGGACTCACAACGACGGAAGAACGGGATAAAAACGGGGCAAGCTGTGGATAATGTGGGGATGGTTTGGTGCACAAACTTATCCACATTTCGCACACAGCTCACCACCGGCTCCAGTCACAACCAAGAAGCCGAGCAAGCCACTGTTTTTAAATAAAAAAATTCTTCATTCAAGTTACCCACAGCACCAACAGCAACTACTAAACTTCTTTAATCTAAAGACAGAACAGCAGTAGAGGGAAGCGAAACCATGCAATTCAGCATTCAACGCGAGACGCTGCTCAAACCCCTGCAGCAAGTTGTCGGAGTGATTGAACGACGTCAAACGCTTCCTGTTCTGGCCAACTTGCTGGTCAAAGTGACGGAAGGCAGGCTCTCGCTGACCGGCACCGACCTTGAAGTGGAGATGGTTGCTACGACGGCAGCAGAAAAGCTGGTCGATGGCGAAATAACCATCCCTGCACGCAAACTGTTCGATATCGTTCGTGCATTGCCCGATGGCGCCAACATCGAGCTCAAGTTGAACGGGGAGAGAGTTGCGCTCAACGCAGGGCGGAGCCGTTTCACTCTCACCACTTTACCTGCCAGCGAGTTTCCGACGATCGATGGTATCGAGTTGGTCGAGAAGGTCAGCTTGCCGGAGGAAGTTCTTAGAGACCTGATGGAACGAACGGCTTTCGCGATGGCCAACCAGGATGTTCGTTATTACCTCAACGGCATGTTGCTGGATCTTCAGGAGCACACGTTGCGCTGCGTGGCGACGGATGGCCACCGGTTGGCGATGAAGGAAACCAGTTTGCAGAGTTCAGTTACCACGCGTCGGCAAATCATCATCCCGCGCAAGGGGGTCAATGAATTGATCGGCCTGCTGGAGGCTGGCGAAGGGCAGGTGGAGCTCGAGTTTGGTCGCAATCATCTTCGTGTTCGTCGCGGCGATGTGACCTTCACGTCCAAATTGATCGATGGTCGTTTCCCCGACTACGAAGCCGTCATTCCGCTCGGCGCCGACAAGACCGCTACGTTGGAACGCGAAGTGCTGCGTGGCGCCCTGCAGCGCGCGGCGATCCTGTCAAACGAAAAGTATCGGGGCGTTCGCCTTGAATTTTCTCCCGGGAAACTGCGGATCGTGGCGCACAACCCGGAACAGGAAGAAGCCGTAGAAGAAGTGGAGGCAGAGACGCATGTCTCCGATCTGGCGGTTGGGTTCAATGTTGGCTATCTCCTCGACGCGCTCGCTGCACTTCGGGGAGACAAGGCGCGGTTGAGCCTGCGTGACGCCCAATCAAGCTGTCTGGTACAGGAGCACGATAGCCAACATTCACGCCACGTCATCATGCCGCTGCGACTGTGATTTCGTGAGGACAGCCGCTTCTTGCACCAAAACATCGGGACGCCGGGAATCCTTCAAGGAGCCCCGGCGTTCTGTTCTTCGGGAGTTCCATTGTGCGGATTGAACGGTTGCGCATCCAAGGACTGCGCTGCCTGACCGAAGCCGAACTGAATCTGGGGCCTTCGCTCAACGTGTTGGTTGGCGCCAATGGAGCCGGCAAGACCAGCGTGCTGGAAGCAATGTTCCTGCTCTCGCATGCCCGCTCCTTCCGTAGCGGGGCCAGAAATGCGTTGATGCAGCGCGAATGCTCGCAATTGTCTATATACGCGGAGCTGGAGCAGCGTGGACGCACCAGCCACTTGGGCTTGGGAAGGCGCGCGCGCTGGGAGGCCAGGCTGGACGGTGAGGTCGTTACCTTGGGGAAGATGGTCGGAGAGTGTGCGGTGGTGTGCTTTGAGCCTGGATCGCATGCGCTGATCGCTGGATCGGCGGAGGAACGGCGTCGCTACATGGATTGGGGCGTGTTCCACGTGGAACAGCAATTCCTTCCCGCATGGGGTCGATATCAACGCGCGTTGAAGCAAAGAAACGCATTGCTGCGTTCGGCACAGCGTGACGACAAAGCGCTTTTCGAACCTTGGGAGCACGAGTTACAGCAATCCGCGGAACTGA
>DASYEV010000106.1:0-5729 GCA_036498835.1 Acidobacteriaceae bacterium
TTCGTGCCTGTTCGTGGCCAAAAGCTTTTTACTGAGCCGGCTCCAAACGCAGTACCGCCCCGTTGCCCTCATCAGTGAGGACGTAAACCAACCCGTCCGGACCCTGCCGCACATCGCGGATCCGCCGCTTCAAATCCGTCAGCAGCAACTGCCGCCCGGTCTCGTCCCACTTCTCGTTGAAGATGATGCGCCCGAGATGCGGATACCCCGGCACCGACCCGCCGAGCATCGCGCCTGCCAGCACGTTGTTCTTCCACTCCGGAAAAACCCGAGTAATCGCGCCCGAAACTCACCAGCAGCCACCCGTATTGCCGCCCGCTTTTATGATGTTGATTTCGTTGCCGCCGCAGGATCTTCCCGCGCAGACTCGTACCCCCTGCGCCGCATTGCCGTTGGACCAGATGCTTCGCCAGGGCCTGGATCGAAAGGACAGAAAGGCGCGCACTACAGGCACGGGGAACGGGCTCATGGCGTTCGGGCGTTCAAGGCCTCTGTTTCCAGTCTCTATTCCGGCGCTGCCGAGGAGCGATTTGTATGGTACGATTTGCGCCAGCAAATGATCTCGACGTATCAATTTCAGAAACCTGGGCACGGTGAACGGCGGATCGCCGTAAAGTCCTGCGTGAGGTGAGCGATGAAGCGAATGATCTATATCCTCGGTGGCGTTTTCATGCTGGCTGCTGTTATCGGAACGATTGGCGCCGCCGGGAAACACTCGGTAGTCCGCGCCGCCCCCGTGATGGCGCCCCGATTCGAGGTAGACCCATTTTGGCCAAAGCCGCTGCCAAACCATTGGGTCACGGGCTCCACTATCGGCGTCGCGGTCGACGCCCAGGATAACGTGTGGACCATCCACCGGCCTGACACTGTTGAGAATAATTTCAAGGCTGCCGACCTCAACGTCGGCACATGCTGCAAGGTTGCCCCGCCCATTCTGGAGTACAACCAGGCCGGGAACGTTATCAATTCCTGGGGCGGCCCCGGCCCCGGCTACACGTGGCCCGACAGCAACCACGGGATCACTGTCGACCACAAGGGCAACGTCTGGATCGCCGGCAACGGGACCATGGACACCCAGGTCCTCAAGTTCACCAGCACCGGGAAGTTCCTGATGCAATTGGGAAAGCATGGCGTCCACAACGGAAGCAACGACCCGGAGAATTTTTGGCAGGCCACGAAGATCTTCGACGATCCCACGGCGAATGAAGTGTATATTTCCGATGGCTACGGCAACCGCAGGGTGATTGTATTCGACGAGGACACCGGCAAGTTCAAGCGGCTTTGGGGCGCCTATGGCAACAAGCCAACCGATGACAAAACTCCTCCTTTCGACCCGGCGAAGCTCGAGGACACACCTCAGCAGGGCGGACAGGACGCTCTAAAGAACTTCAGTACGCCGCACTGTGTCATCGTCTCGAATGACGGTCTGGTCTACGTGTGCGACCGAGTCAACGACCGCATCCAGATTTTTCACAAAGATGGCACGTTCGTAAAGGAGGTCTTTATCGAACCCCGCACGAAGCGCTCCGGCTCCGTGTGGGACATGACTTTTTCGAGAGACCCGAAACAAACTTACATTTACCAGGCGAACGGCGTGAACGAACATATCAATGTCCTGCTCCGCAGCACGCTCGAGGTGTTGACGACCTTTGGTGATGGAGGGCGGGCCGCCGGCGAGTTCTTCGGCTGCCACAACCTCGCTACCGATTCGAAGGGCAACCTCTACGTCACCGAGACGTACACCGGCGCACGCGTGCAACGGTTCCTCTTTAAAGGTGTCGGCCCCGTGGAAAAAGACCAGGGCGTGCCATGGCCAAAAGGCCGGCCGTAAGAACCCCGAGTTTACGGCAACAGGCACGGAGCGTACGATGGTGGGACAGGCTTCAGCCTGTTGTTTGCAATCCCAGTGACAGGCTGCCGTGTCACACCATGGTACGCATCGCGGGCATTTGAGTTAAGATCCATCCGTTGCCCAAAGCCGAGCCGGGAAGTGCGCAGCCCGAATCCTGAGAGGAGAAGAATCCCATGAGTAATCAACGAAGCACTTTAAGAGTATTGCTGGGTGGTGGTGTCGCCGTAATGGCGCTTATTGCACAGGTTCCACAACCCACCTGCCGGCGCTGTCAGGCAACCTACATCCCGGTGAGCGAACTGGATGCCTACACGGCAAAAGCCATCAAATACAACATCGTGGATCAGCAGGTTCGCTCCGTGGACATTGGCAAAGTACAAGTCGGAATAGGCATGGTCACCCGTGGCAAACTCCTGCCGGGAACCGATCGGAAAGGGGCTGTCGCGGAGCACGAACAGATCAGTGAGGTGTACCACGTGATCGATGGCTCCGCCACCCTGCTGACCGGCCCCGACCTCGTAAATTCGGTGAAAAGGCCTGACGACGAGAAGACTGTTCGCCTGCAAAATGGTCCCGGCTGGAGCTCCGATTCGATTACGGACCCTCAGATCCATCACCTCAAGCCGGGTGATGTGGTGATCATTCCTGCCGGAACGGGGCATTTGTTTACCGAGATCCCCGATCACATCACCTATATGATGGTGCGGATCGATCCCGACAAAGTCGTTCCGACCAAGAGCCAGGCTGAGTCAGGGGCCGACCTGAAGGTGATTCCGCCTGGAAGATAGGGGGTCAGCGATACCCTCCAATAGCGACGGTAAGCTCGGCTTGCCCGGACCGTGACCTGAAACGATGAAAGTTCCCTATGCGAAGAAGTGGCGGAAGGAAACAGATAAGCTACGCCAGATCGCACTCGACTGCGACCTGACCGAAGAACTCAAGTGGGGCAAACCGTGCTTCACCTTTCTGAAGAAAAACGTGGCAATCGTGATCCCGCTCAAGGGGTCGTGCGCGTTCTCGTTCTTCAAGGGCGCACTTCTCAAAGATTCGAAGCACGTTCTCGCAAAGATTGGAGAGCATACGCAGGCTGGGCGATGGATTAAATTCACCTCGCTTCGGGAGATTGCGGCCGTACGATCGACCCTGAAGGACTACCTCTACGAAGCCATCGAATTGGAAGAGTCCGGGACGAAGATAGACCTGAAGAAACCTTCAGACTACCCAATTCCGGAGGAGTTGCAGAGGAGGCTGGATGACAACGCGGTTCTCAGGTCGGCATTCGCAAAGCTCACACCAGGTCGGAGGAAGTCATACATTTTCCACGTATCATCTGCGAAGCAGGCAAAAACCAGAGTAGCGCGGGCGGAAAAGTGCCTGCCAATGATCCTGAGTGGGCGTGGGTTCAATGAGTTGCCGAACTGAGGCTCGAGTCGAACGGAACACGGCATTGGCATCCCATTTTCCACGTGCGTTCACCGCTACCCGGCTGCTCAACCGTGTTCCTGGCGTGTATGGATATTCTGGCTTCCGCCGTGAGTCGAAGATCACACGAGAAGTTGACTATAACGGCGTTCAGGGAACATCAGCACCCTTGTCGGGCAGGGTTTCAATCAATTTCGAACGGCTTGATCGAGGTGCTTTTTCTCGGCGTCTCTCGCTGCCTGCCTCGGAATCAACCCGCGATTTCTTCTGACGAGTCAGAAAGGATCCTGCTTCTTCGCCGCCGCCTCTTCGGCGCGTGCGCCTGCAAGCGATCCAGCCAGCCCATAGTTTCATGCTCGAGAACAATAGTGAAGACTGCCTCTCTCTGAATGTCTGGACCGCCGACTGGCCTTCGCGTTGGCCGCCTCAAAGGGACGAGCAGGATAAAATCGCAGCCCTCTCCACCGCGTAGTGTAAGAAATCTCCCGGCGTCGCCACTAATGGAATTGGAATGCGGGAGTCTGACCGGAGAGGTATCTTCGCCGAGTGGCTGGCTGCGCACAGGGGCCTGCTCTTCAAAGTGGTCCGCGCGTACGCTCTCACCCCACAGGACCAGGAGGATCTCTTCCAGGAGATTGCGGTTCAGCTATGGCGATCGACCTCGGCTTTCCGGGGCGAGTCGGCCATCACTACCTGGATCTACCGGGTCGCGCTGCGCGCCGCCATCGCCTGGACGCGCAGGGAGCGGCGTCATCGAAACAGTAAGCCACTGGACACGGTCGAATCGGCGATCCTCCATGTCTCGTCCGCCTATGACCCGCGTGTCGACTGGCTCTATGAACAAATACGTCAGCTAAACGAGATTGATCGCTCGCTGACCCTGCTGCTGCTGGATGGCTTCAGCTACAAGGAAATGGCGACAATGCTTGGCATAACCGAAACCAACGTGGGCGTGAAGATCACGCGCATCAAAGCACGCCTTACAGCGCGAACGCAAAAGGAGTCCCGCCATGGAATTTGAAAACCTGCAAGCGATCTGGGATACGCAACTCGACAAGCCTGTATTCAGGATGAACGAAGCGGGATTGATGGTATCTCTTTACCGCCATCGCGAGCGCTCGCGCCGCGACGTGTTTTGGAAACTATACGTTCCGGCCTGTGCAGCGTTGCTGATCATGCTGCTCATTCTTACCGGAACCTGCTTGCTGTTCTACTTCAAGGATGCGTCGCACGACTTCCCAATGACTGTCTGGGATGGCGTGGCGTTTTTCGTGGGCGTCGCGGCACTGGGGGGAGTGGCCGCACCCCTCTGCCTGGTGCGCAGCCGGCACGAACGGAGGCAGGAGGTGTTTGCGCCTACGATACGCGAAGAAATAGACCTCAGCATTGAACAACTGGAGTTTGAGATCGAGGTGGCCGGCCACTGGGTCATTCGTAACCCGCTGTTACTCACCATCGGTGTGACGCTCGTGATGTGGGAGATGGCGAGGCTGAACGGCAACCGAGCGCCCTCATGGGATGGGTTCTTGGCGGTAGCTCTGATGCCGTTCGTTTCGTGGATCACGCGTGTGGCCGTCAAAGCAGGAATCGAGAAGGTGACCCTCCCGCGTAAGCGCGAGCTGGAACAACTCCGCGCGTCGTTGGAGGGCAGCTCCGGACGAGATTGAAGCTGTTCACCAGGCGTTGTGCCCGATCTATATATTCCAAGCCAATCCTATCCAATTCCGGAATGGCGATACAATCGGCGGCCGGGAGCTAAACCATGCGCCGAACCATGCGCCTACCGTCGATCCTGCTGCTGCTCGTGCTTGCTGCGACTGCGGCGCCGCCGGACCCGGTCGTTTCCCTGGCCACCGGCCGCCTTCGCGGATCCCCTCTCGGACAGGGGGGCGCGGTATTCAAGGGCATCCCCTATGCACAACCTCCGGCCGGCGATCTGCGCTGGCGTCCGCCCGCCCCCGTGAAGCCATGGTCCGGTGAACGCAGCGCCACCGCATGGGGCCCGCCCTGCGCCCAGAATTCCAATGGCCGGATGCTCCAGAACAGCAGTGAAGACTGCCTCTTTCTGAATGTCTGGACCGCCGATTGGCCTTCGCATATTTCCGGCAAAGCATCCCGCAAGCCCGTCATGCTCTGGCTGCACGGCGGCGGCAACTATGCTGGAACGGCATCTGGCGACAATTTCGATGGAGAGAGCCTCGCGCGGCACGGCGTTCTGCTGGTGACCGTCAACTATCGTCTGACGGTGTTCGGCTTCTTCGCGCATCCCGAGCTGACGCGCGAATCCGGGCGCGAATCCGGGCACCATGCATCCGGCAACTACGGTCTCATGGATCAGATTGCCGCTCTCCAATGGGTCCACGACAACATTGAGCGATTCGGCGGCGACCCCGCGAATGTCACGCTGTTCGGCCAATCGGCCGGCGCCGTCGACGCCAATGTCCTCATGACATCC
>DASYEV010000107.1:0-96778 GCA_036498835.1 Acidobacteriaceae bacterium
ATTTTGTGGTTTCTAGATGTTTGAGACCGGACGGAGCCGTTTGGAACACTTGTCAGCTTTCGTCTGCCAGGCCGCGGAACGAAGCGACGGGCGGCCGGGCCACCTATGGAATGGGAAACCGCTGGTCATGGCGGATACAGGGTTTCAAAAGCCCTGATTTTCCTATACACTTGCAAATGGTGCGTGTTCCTTCCGCCGTCTTCCCTGACACCAGGCTTGAAGCCGGTTGCCGGGAAGTCATCAGAAGCCCACGAAACAGGTTGCAGGGAACTAGAGAACGGGCGATTCGATCTTCGAATCGGCGCGCCCACTCGAAGGAGAGCGTTTGTCGAAGGAAGATGCGATTGAGGTAATGGCGGTGGTTGTTGAGACCCTGCCCAATGCGCTGTTTAAGGTTGAGCTCGAGAACAAGCACCAGGTTCTCGCGCACGTTTCAGGCCGTATGCGCAAGAACTTCATCCGTATCCTCCCCGGTGATCGCGTCGCCATCGAGCTCAGTCCTTACGATCTGAACCGCGGCCGCATCGTGTACCGGTACAAGTAGCAGGTACCAGGTTCTAGGTTCTAGAGCTTTACGGGTGCAGCCACCAAGCATTACAGCCAAGGGGTCTCAGGCCCTGCGGTATTAGAAGGGAAGCTTTGCAATGAAAGTCCGTGCCTCTGTAAAACCGATCTGCGACAAGTGCAAGGTGATTCACCGTAAGGGTGTTGTGCGCGTTATCTGCAGCGCTAGCGCCAAGCACAAGCAGCGTCAGGGCTAAGGCGAGGGAATAGGTTTTAGGGTCTAGGGTTTAGAAAGCACACCCCGGTAACTCCTAAACCCTGATCCCTAACCCCTAAACCCTCGTAACCGCGGCCCCACCGGGCGAGTTAGCCGAAGTCAAGGCTTGCGATGAACCCGGAGGAGACAGCAATCAGGTCAGCCGCTCAACCCATCACCCCGCGCCCGGCAATGCCCACGCGCCCAAACTGAAAGGCAAACCATGGCCCGTATCGCTGGCGTCGATCTGCCCGGAAACAAGCAGACTCGTATCGCCCTCACATACATCTACGGCATTGGGAATCCCCGCGCCCTCTCGATCCTCGAGAAGGCCGGAATCGATCCCTATGTGAAGATGGCCACCCTCGATGAGGATCAGTTGAACAAGATCCGTAGCGTCATCGAGCAGGAAGGCGGCATTGAAGGCGATCTCCGGAAGGAAATCAGCCTCAACATCAAGCGCCTCATCGAAATCCAGTCCTACCGTGGCCTGCGCCACCGCCGCAACCTGCCGGTTCGCGGTCAGCGCACCCACACCAACGCTCGCACGCGTAAGGGCCCCCGCAAGGGCACGATCGCCGGCAAGAAGAAAGCGACGAAGTAAGCCATGGCGAAGACACCTGCAAAGGCAGCCGGCGCCAAGGCCGGTAAGGGCAAGAAGTTCAAAAAGCGCGAGCGGAAAAATGTTCCGTTCGGGTTGGTCTTCATCCAGGCCAGCTTCAACAACACCATCGTCACCATCACCGATCAGCAGGGCAACACGCTGTCGTGGAAGAGCTCGGGTTCGCTCGGCTTCCGCGGTTCGCGTAAGGGCACGCCGTTCGCGGCACAGCAGGCTGCAGTCAATGCCGCCAATGCTGCCCGTGATCACGGTCTGCGCTCGGTCGATGTTCGTGTAGCCGGTCCCGGTTCCGGTCGCGAGAGCGCGATTCGCGCCCTTGCCGCTGCGGGTATCGAGGTCCGTTCCATTCGCGACGTTACGCCGATGCCGCACAACGGCTGCCGTCCTCCCAAGCGTCGCCGCGTGTGATCTATGGTCCTCTTCGTCAAGTGTGATATTTGCGAAGCATTCGTTGAAGAGGGCCACGGGTATATATGCAAATGCACGTTCACGGACGAGGTATGCGCAGGTTGCGCCGGATCCGGCAAAAATCGTTGTGGAATTTGCGATAGCTATTTCCAGCACGCCAGCTCTCGCAAGAAACCGAAAAAGTAACACTAACCCGGATCGTGACGAAGCGCTGCCAGCGTGTAAAGCGATCGACACCTGAATTTAGGAGATAGAACCAGATGGCACGTTATACAGGACCCGTCTGCCGCATGTGCCGGCGCGACGGTCAGAAGCTGTTCCTCAAGGGACCCAAGTGTTTCAGCGACAAGTGCCCCGTGGAGAAGCGCAACTTCCCCCCAGGCCAGCACGGCCAGTCCAAAAAAGTGAAGAAGCTGATCGGCTACGGTCTGCAGTTGCGCGAAAAGCAGAAAGCCAAGCGCATCTACTTCACGCTGGAAAGCCAGTTCCGCGCGTACTACGAGAAAGCCAGCAACAAGACCGGCGTTACCGGCGATCTGTTGCTCCAGCAGCTCGAAACCCGCTTGGACAACGTCGCCTACCGTCTGGGCTTTGCGATTTCACGCCGCCAGGCTCGCCAGGTTGTGCGTCACGGTCACGTGCAGGTCAACGGCCGCAAGGTCAATATCCCAAGCTTCCAGTGCAAGGTGGGTGATGAAGTTTCCATCCGCCAGGGTTCCAAGGAACTCGTGCTGCTGCAGGTTGCGAAGGACTTCGCTTCCGGCCAGAGCCGCGTGACCTGGATCGACGCCAGCCCCGACAACCTTTCGGGCAAGATCGTCAGCCTGCCGAAGCGTGAAGAGATTCATCTGCCGGTCAACGAACAGCAGATCGTCGAACTGTACAGCAAGTAAGAGGGATTAGGGATTAGGGAATAGGGTTTAGAAGGCAAGTCGTCTAAACCCTAAACCCTAGACCCTTGTTTCTCCCAACCGTAGTGCCCTTGAACCCGTGCAGAGTGCTTCGCCCGGGCAAGGAAGAAAGGACCCACCATGCTTTGGAGAGGTTTCCAGAAGCCCAAGCGTCTCGCAGTCGATAACGAGACTCTCACCCAGAACTATGGCAAATTTTCCGCGCAGCCTTTTGAGCGCGGTTTCGGCACCACGATCGGCAACGCGCTGCGCCGCACGCTGCTCGCCGCCATTGAAGGCGCCGCTGTTACCGCCGTCAAGATTGAAGGCGTTCTGCACGAGTTCCAGTCCATCTCCGGTGTTGTGGAAGATGCGACCGACATCATCCTGAACCTGAAGCAGATCCCGTTCAAGCTCAATGGCGAAGGGCCCAAAGCCCTGTACCTGCGCGCGGATGCTGCCGGCGTTGTGACCTCGGGCATGATCGAAGCTGACGGCGACGTCGAGATTCTCGATCCCGATGTCTATATCTGCACGGTCAGCGAAGGCGGCCGTATCGACATGGAAATGCGCTTGAAGCGCGGCCGTGGCTATGTTTCGGCGGATAAGAACTTCGATGCCGATCTCGGCATCGGCTTCATTCCCGTTGATTCCGTCCACTCGCCGGTCCGCAAGGTGAACTACCTGGTGGAAGCGGCTCGTCTGGGTCAGATCACCGACTACGACAAGCTCACGCTGGAGATCTGGACCAACGGCACGGTACTCCCGGCCGATGCGCTCGGACTTTCGGCCAAGCTGCTGAAGGACCACATGACCATCTTCATCAACTTTGAAGAGGAGATGGAAGCGGGCAGCGGCGACGGTCATGACGGCCCGGCTATCCGCAATGAGAACCTCAACCGATCGGTCGAGGAGCTCGAGCTTTCGGTCCGCAGCTACAACTGCTTGAAGAACGCCAACATTTCTACCATCGGTGAGCTGATCCAAAAGACCGAAGCCGAAATGCTGAAGACCAAGAACTTCGGCCGCAAGAGCCTGAATGAGATCAAGGAAATCCTTGCTCAGATGGGTCTCTCGCTCGGCATGAAGATCGACGAGCAGGGCAATCCTGTCCCGGGTCCGACGTCGGTGCTTCCGGCAGCCACGCTGGCCGCCAGCTACGGCAACTTCGATGAGGAAGAAGAGGACGAGGATGATGACCTCGAACTCGAGCCCGAAACCGAAAACTTCTAGGGTTTAGGGTGTAGGGGTTAGGGTTTAGAAGACCTCTACACCCGTTGCTTTGTGTGACGGATATGGTGAAGTCCTACCGGGATTTGCATGTGTGGAATAAAGCCATGCGGCTTGGTTTGGCGGTATATCGCGTGACCGTAAAGTTCCCACGAGAGGAACAATTCGGCCTGACCTCCCAGATTCGTAGATGCGCCGTATCCATTCCCAGCAACATTGCGGAAGGATACGGCCGCAATACTCGCAAGGATTACAAACAGTTTCTTGCGATTGCGCGAGGTTCCACGTTGGAACTTCAGACCCAACTCCTCTTTGCCTTTGAGTTGGGGTATTGCGAGAAGCACGCACATTGCGAGCTTGAGAATTTATCGAACGAAGTCAGCAAGATGCTCTACGCTTTGATTCGCAAACTATGACGCTCGAAGGCTTAGGTTTCTAAACCCTAATCCCTAGACCCTAACCCCTGATTTTCCGACTTACAGCCAGAGGCTGAGCCGAAGGAGACATACCATGCGCCACCGTAAAGGCGGATTTAAGCTGGGTCGTAATACCAGCCATCGCCGCGCCTTGCTTCGCAATCTCGTTACGTCCATCATCCTGAACGATAAGGTTCACACCACCATCACCAAGGCTCGCGCCGCACGTCCTCTGGTGGAGAAGATGGTCACTCTCGGTAAGGACGGCAGCGTCCACGCTCGCCGCCAGGCTTTGGCCTATTTGCTGACCCCTGAATCGGTGGATCGTTTGTTCGCCACTGTGGCGCCGCGTTACGGCGATCGCCAGGGTGGTTACACCCGCACGGTTCGCACCGGTGTTCGCAAGGGCGATGCATCTGAAATGGCGTTCATCGAGCTTTTGGGAGCCGAAACCGAGCTGAATGAAAAAGCGCAGAAGCGCGCTGAGGCTCGTCAGAAGCGCCGCGAAGAGCTGCAGAAGCAGATGACGGAAGAAAGCGCCGTGACTGAAGGCGGCGATCCGAACGTTCAGCCCTAAGCTCTGAGGAAACGTACAAAAGAAAGAACGCGCCAGCGGCGCGTTCTTTCTTTTTAAAGCCAGGTCCGAGGACGGAGCACGCGACTCTAGAGCAGTTCCAGTAATACTGTGGTCTTCCCGAACGGTGGAGGATGCAGTTTTCATTGGGAGAAAACGGCTTCAGCACCCTCTTTTCGGTCTACACCATTACCGGAACTACTCTAGTTGATGGGAACGCGTACCTTCATGCCTTCCGGCTTCATGCTTTCGAGCAATTGCTCATAATACTGACCGTAGGCGACCGCGCGATCTTTGCCTGCACGTTTGGCAGCGTAGAGAGCCTCGTCAGCCAGGGCTACCAGGCGGTCTTCATTGCGCGTGGAAGGGTGAAGCGCCGCGACGCCAATGCTGACGGTGACAGGCTCATGCGCCCAGGCTTCCGCGCGGACGGCTGTGAGCAGACGTTCGGCAAGCAGAAGGCCCTGCGCTTCGGTTGTTTCGGGCATCAGCACCACGAATTCCTCGCCGCCGTAGCGGGCGGGGAGATCGGCTGCCCGCACCGTCTTCTCGATGACGCGCGCCAATTGTCTCAACGTCTCGTCGCCTTCCGGATGGCCGTAACGATCATTACGGCGCTTGAAGTTATCGGCATCCAGCACCAGCACGGAGAGCACGCGTGCCTTGCGCTTGGCTTGTGCGAATTCGACGGAGAGACGCTTGTCGAACGCACGGCGATTGGCCAATCCCGTCAGCTCGTCGGTTGCGGCCAGTTCCTGGAGCTTTTCATTGGCGAGTTCCAGTTCCTCTCGCGACTTGCGCAGGGCTTCCTCGCGGAGCAGGTCTTCCGTGATCTCCACACCCACAACTCCGATGAGCTGCAGTCCATCCATGCTGTTGAGGGGAAATTTGTAGCTCTTCCAGACCGACTCATGCCCATCGTGCTCGTGAATGCTCTGGCGGACAGCCCGGAGAATCTTACCCTGCAGGACCTCCTGATCGGTCTTCTGGATGATTCGCGCTTCCTCTTCAGGCCACAGATCGAAGGCCGATTTACCCAACCATTCCGACCTGTCAATCCCGAAGCGTTCGGCGAAAAGCTGGTTGTAAAACACGAAGTTGCCTTGCGCATCCTTGATGTGGCTGACCAGGGGACTGTTGTCCATGAAGAGCCGAAATCGCTCTTCGCTGGCGGTAAGCCTGGCGCGGGCTTCTTCCGCTTCGCGCAGGGCCTTTTCGAGCTTCCTGCGTTCTACCCGCAGCTCAAGGCGCGCGTTGACCTGGGAGGCAAGAATACGCAGCGAAGCTTTCTGGCCATCTGTCAGCTTGCGCGGTTTGTTGTCGATCACGCAGAGAGTGCCAAGTGCGTGACCGCTCGGGCTTTGGACGGGCATGCCGGCATAGAAGCGAATCTGCAATCCGCCCGTAACCAGAGGATTGTCGGCGAAACGCGCGTCATTCCTTGCATCTTCCACGACCATCATCTGCGACTGGCGGATGGCGTGATTGCAGAAAGCGATGGTACGAGGAGTTTCGCGATCCTCAATCCCGGTTTGTGCCTTGAACCATTGGCGGTCTTCGTCGACCAGTGAAACGACGCTGATGGGAACTTCGCAGACCGCAGAGGCGAGATTCACCAGTTCATCGAATTCGGGTTCACGTTCCGTATCGAGAATTTCGAGGTCACGAAGGGCAAGGAGCCGCTCTGGTTCGTTCTGTTCGGTCGCGGGAATGATCGTGCTCATAAATGTCTCGGTCTTCTATTGACTGGATACGAGAGGTTCTCGCAACGGTACAGTGTTTCGCTGGTGCCCGCCAGAGCCAAGGTTACGCTCAAAGGTAAGTCTTGTAGAAGACCCGTTAGAATGAAATGGAGCCTCCGGGTGATATGCCACCGCCATACAGGTCAAACCAAACGAGTTCCTACTCAAGACCTGTAAATACTGCGAAGTCAAAATCATCTTCGGATAGCCCGATTTTGCAAATGCCCGAAGAATTCGTTCTTTTCGCAGCGCGGTGCGCCCGCGGCGCTAAGGGGAAAGAGTAGTTCCGCTCCAATGCCGATTGTTGAACTCCAGAAGATCCGTAAAGTTTACGACACGAAAGTTGCAGTTGAGGGCCTGAGCCTCACGATTGAGCCAGGAACGATGTTTGGCCTCCTCGGACCCAACGGCTCCGGCAAAACCAGCTCCATCCGCATGATGATCGGGATGACCGTGCCGGATTCCGGTACGGTGCGGTTGTTCGATAAGGCTTTCGACCGGCGCTCGCTGACCCGGGTTGGCTATCTTCCCGAGGAGCGCGGTCTCTACAAGAAGATGAAAGTCCTCGACCAGCTCATCTTCCTGGGGCAACTCCATAGCTTGAGCGAGGCAGAGGCGCGCAAGCGTTCCATCGACTGGTGCGAGCGCCTGGAGATTACGGAAGCGATCGAGAAGAAGACGGAAGAGCTTTCCAAGGGCATGCAGCAAAAAATTCAGTTCATTGCGGCGTTGCTGCATGAACCGGAACTGATCATTATGGATGAGCCCTTCAGTGGGCTCGATCCCGTCAACGCTCAACTGCTGATGGATACGCTGGTTGAGCTCCGCCGCAACGGCAAGGCCATCCTGTTCAGCACCCATCGTATGGACCAGGTGGAGAAGCTGTGCGACGCGATCGCAATCATCTACCGCGGCAAGATGGTGCTCTCCGGCAACATGCGCGATGTAAAGGGCCGTTACCCGCGTAACCGCGTGCAGGCCGTCTTCACCGGTGATGACTCGTTCCTGAAGCACCCATCGGTCGTCGAGTCGAAGAACTATGCGGGCATTGCCGAAATCACGTTGAAGTCGCCCGATCTGGCGCAGGCTCTGCTCGCGGATGCGGTGAGCCATGGCACGCACCTCACGCGCTTTGAAGTGATCGAGCCTACGCTGGAAGAAATCTTTATTGAAACTGTGAAGGCGACGCCGGAATACGCGGAAGCCGGAGGCAAAGTCGATGCATAACACCTGGCTGATCGCAAAACGTGAGTACCTGGAACGTGTGCGCACCAAGGGATTTCTGCTCGCCACGGTGCTGATCCCCTGTGCGATGGGTGCGCTATTGTTCGGCACCAGCTATTTCATGATGCAGACCAAAACCACCTCGCACATCGCGGTGGTGACCACCGACAATAGGTTGGGCGAGGCTCTGCAGCAGCGGCTGAAGAACGGCAAGCACACCGATATGCAGGTGGACTTGTATCAGCCTTCGGACGAGACACGCGCAACACTGAACTCCCAACTGCACACCAGCAAGTCGAAGATTGCGGGCTACCTGTGGATCAAGCCTCCGGCCACGTCGGGTGAGCGTCCGGTCTTCGAATATCACGCACGTTCAGCAGGCGACCTCTCCACGGAAGAGGCGATTGAAAATGTCGTCAACATCGTGGTCTCCCGTGAAGGGCTGCTTGGCCGCGGGCTTTCCGCGGCTGATGTGGACAGGATTACGGCGCCGGTGGATATCGACACCAGCAGCAATGGCAATACCCAGGTGGCCTTTGCCGTGGCTTACTTTTTCTTCATCCTGATGTACATGGTCATCATGCTGTATGGCATGAATACGGCCCGGTCCATCATTGAAGAAAAAGGCAGCCGCGTCTTTGAGGTCCTGCTCGCGACGATTACACCGGACGAGCTTCTGGCTGGAAAAATTCTTGGTGTCGGCGCCGTAGGTCTCACGCAGATCGGCATCTGGATGGCCGCGGCACTGGCGATTTCGTCCACGCAGTATGCCTCGTCGCTGATGGGCGGCGGCCATGGCCCGGTCAGTCTTCTGCAGGCTGCCTACTTCCTCGCCTACTTCCTCTTCGGCTTCATCCTGTATTCCAGCATTGCCGCGGCCCTGGGTGCGATGACCAATTCCGAACAGGAACTGCAGCAACTGAACATGTTCCTGGTGATGCCACTCGCGTTCTGCATGCTGATGCTGTTCCAGGTCGTCCGCGCGCCGGATTCGACCCTGGCGCGTGTCGTTTCGCTGATTCCGTTCTGCAGTCCGCTGCTGATGAATCTGCGCACGTCGCTGACCTATGTGGCTCCGTGGGAAATCATCCTGTCCTTCGTGCTGATGGGCCTGACTATCGTGGCGATCGTCTGGGTGTCTTCACGTATCTATCGAGTCGGCATCCTGATGTACGGCAAGAAGCCCAACCTGCCGGAGATTCTGCGCTGGCTGAAGTACAGCTAGATTTTCTAGTCTGTGTGAACTCGTGTAGATATCGCAGAGTCAGAGCGCTGCATGGTTCTAAGCGCTGAAGGCGCGACGCTATACCAGCCTGGGCCGAAGGCCCAGGTAACTGTCGCCATAAGAGTTGAGGGCTGAAGGCCCGACCTATCATGGCGCCACGATAGGTCGGGCTTTCAGCCCTCTGTGCGTTCCTTGGGTGCGTACCTAGGGCTTCGCCCTAGGCTGGTATAGTGTCGCGCCCTTGGCGCTCGAATCTTCTCATGTAAGTGTAATAGGCGAAACGACATCGTTATGGCCACTCACTCGGTTTTGAGCGCAGGGAGGGCTCTCGCGCATAAACTTCAAGCCCAATCCCGCTGCTGAAAGCATTTCAGGCCGGACTTCGTCAGTTTGAGGAGTTCGGCCTTTTGCTTTGGGTCCGGCGCTGTCTTGAAGTTGAAGCAGGTCTTGCCCTGCATGCGTTTGCACAGCTCGGGCGAGATCTGCGCAACAAGTTCCTCGTGCATATAGAGCGGCATGAGATGGAAACTCGCATATGCTTTGCCTTTGCGAACCATGCCAAAGAACATGGGCGCGCCTTTGTGCTGCGGCATGGGAGAGGGCTTGCGCGTCACCAGCGTGTACTCCGTATCCGTGTCCCGGGAGATCACGAGATTGGGCAGCACAGGTGCGAAGATGTCGCGCAGGGCTGCGTAGGCTTCTTCAAAGTTGGCGGGCATGGCGCAAAGTCTAGTTCGCTTTGACCGCACGACGCAATTCGATTTGCCGGCCGTGCCTTGTACCCTGTTGAGGTGCCTGCCTTCAGCCGCCCTGCATTTAGTGGAAAAGAGCGTTTCCTGCTTGCCCTGATCCCGCCCTTGGCGGCGATGCTGATCCGCGTGCTGGGCGCGACGCTTCGTTACCGCGACGTCAATGCGCCGGGAGTGCCGGTGGGCATCGAGATCCCAGGCCCCGTGGTGTTCGCCTTTTGGCACCGCACGCTGCTTACCTGTGCGCACCGCTTTCGGAATAAAGATATTGCGATCCTGATCTCGGCATCGTTTGACGGTGAGTTGATTGCCCGTACCGTGGCGCTGTTGGGTTTTCATCCCATGCGAGGGTCATCTTCCCGTGGCGGCGCATCCGGCCTGCGCAATATGGCCGAGGCGTATGGTGAAGGCCATCGCTGTGCGTTTACCGCGGATGGACCGCGCGGGCCGAACATGGTGGCGAAGCCGGGAACGGTGCAGCTTGCGGAGTTGACCGGCGCAACCTGGATTGGCGCGTTCCACGCCAATGCCGACCGGGCGTGGCTGGTGAAGTCCTGGGACCGGTTCATGATTCCGAAACCGTTTTCGATCGTGACCTTCGGGTGGCCGCCGCACGTGACTGTGGATGCCGATGATCCGGATGGAACGCTTGCCCTGGTTCAAGGTGCGTTAGACAGGGCAGTTGCGATGGCTGAGAGCGGCGCCGTTTCGGCATAAAAACCTTCAAAGAAGAACGATTTAACGGGCAGTCAACGTCCGTACTTGGCCGGCATCTAAATGGATTGGTATTCTGAGATAGAACGCCTCAGCACGAAAATCTGCATTACGGAGTGATCCTTTGGCTACCAAGAAAGCTGGCACCACCCCCGCCAAGAAGTCCGCAACCAAGTCGGCGGATGCGCCCAAGCCCGCAGCGAAGAAGGCTGCCACCAAGGCCCCGAGCGCCGAGGCAGAGAGCGTGACGAAACTGCCCGGCAAAAGGAAGCCGCCAACACATGACGAGATTGCGCAGCTGGCGCACACCTACTGGCAACAGCGTGGCAGTCATCACGGATCCGAAGCGGAAGACTGGCTACGCGCGGAACGCGAGCTGAACGCGTAAGGCCCGGCTAGAGATATATCGCGAAGAGATGTTCTTTGGGCAGTTTGACCAATGGTAAGCGGTTTCACAGATGCTTCGGGTCGCGAGGTATCGGTAAAACTGTTCGAAGAAGCGTTTTCGCATCGTTGCCCAGGCGATTCCGGGAAGTATGTGGTGGACAACGGGAAATCTTTCCCGGCTCACCGCGTCTTCCCGTGATTCTCTACGTCTGTAGATGCAGACAGCCGGGGAAGACACCAACATGCGGTACAGCATTCGCAGCCTGACAACAACGTTACTTTTCACGGGGCTCGTTTTGAGTCCTCTCATGACCGCGCGCGCGCAGGATGAGCCGCCACAGGCCACTGGCCGAGGGCAGTTCGCAGGCATGCAGCGGGTTTCGGGTGAAGTGACGGCTGTGAGCGCGGACAAGCTGACCATCAAGGCTGAAGACGGCACGATCTACCAGGTAGTAACCACGCCGAATACCCGCCTGGTGAAACAGGGCGGTGCGGCCTTCAAGGTAACGGATCTGAAGCCGGGCGATGGCGTCATGTCGGCGGGCAATCTCGATGCGCCCAACAAGACGCTGCATGCGGCCATGCTTGTCGCTGTTGATGCGGAGCAGGTTAAGAAGATGGCCGAAGCCCGCAAGCAGGCCCAGGCCAACATGGGCAAGACGCTGATCGCGGGCCGCGTAACGGCGATCGATCTCGACAACGCCAAAATGACCGTGGAACGTGGCGATAAGGTCTCTCAGACGATTGCGTTCGATGAGACAACGTCGTTCCGCCGCGGAGCGCCTGGACGCATGAGCCCTGAGGAAGCCGGCTTCATCGGTGGTTTCGGCGTGAATATGCGCCAGGGTGGCAACGGTGCGGGAGCACAAGCGCCTCCTGTCGATGCGGGCGAAAGTATCACGCTGGCAGACATCAAGGTCGGCGACAACGTGAGCGGGCCAGGATCGCTCAAGAACGGCGTCTTTGTGCCGACACAACTGACGGTGCGCACACCGCGCACGGGCGGCGGGCGCAGGCAGGGCGGAAACGGTGCAGGACCGGGCGCCGCCGGCACTCCGGAACCGCAGGGTCCGCCTAAGCAATAGAAGCCGGCAGGTCCATAGAAGCCAGGCGACGCAGGCGCAAAGAAATCCGAACGAAACGATCAGGTCAGAAACGATCAACAGGAGAGGTGTACGTGGCGTTGTCGCAAACGAGCCGAAGCGTAGTAACTACTGGGGCCTCTGTGTTGTTTTGGCTGGCGGCGTCTGTTGCCGGCGCACAAACAGATCCGTCCGCAGCGGCTCCTCAACAGGCCACGCCGTCACAGCCGGCGCAGCAGGTAACTGCAGCCGCAACGCCGGCGGCACCGCAGGGTGGAACGATTCGCGGGACCGTAGTTGCCGGAACAGTTGGGAAACCCGGTGGCATTCCCCTCCCTGGCGTTTCCGTTACTGCAACGAATACGCTGACCGGCCGGAAGTACACGGCGGCGACAGACGTGGATGGCGCGTATGTCATGGCTGTTCCGCGCAGCGGGCGTTATGTCGTGCGTACTGAGTTGGCAGGATTCGCACCGGCAACGCAGGAAGTCGTTATCTCGAGCATTGATACCTCCGGCGCCGCTGCGGCGGGTATCGCGATCGTGGTGAAGCCGACCGACTTCGGTCTTCAACTTGCCAGCCGTGTGGCGGCGGCCGAAGCCGCGGCAACAACCGCGGCCAGCAATGCAACGCTGCGCCGTGGCGTACAAAGTTTGAACCTGAATGCGGGTGCGGGGCTCGATACCGAAGATGCAAGCGTCCCAGGTGGCAACAGCGGTGTGACGCCCGCGCTGTCTGGACTGGGCGATACGCCGGGCGGGGACGAAAGTTCCATCGTCGTCAACGGACAGCAGGGTACGACAAATGCGTTGGGAGGCATGAGTGAAGATGAACTGCGCCAGCGTGTGGAAGACGGTGTGGCCCAGGCTCGAGCCAGTGGTCTGCTGCCCGCGAACGTTGACCCCACGGCAATCGCAGCAGGTGTGCTGGGCGGCTTGATGAATGGTGGTCCGGGAGGTCCTGGTGGGGGCCGCGGCGGTGGTGGTGGCGGGGGTCGTGGTGGCGGAGGGCGAGGCGGTGGTGGTGGAGGCGGAAACTTCCGCAACTTCAATCCGACGCAGCTGCATGGCGGCCTGAATTACGCGGGCGACTTTTCGCAGTTCGACTCTGCGCCCTGGAGCACCACGCTGCTGCCACAGCGCAATGCCTCCTATGCGCACAATACCTTTGGCGCTTCCATCGCGGGGTCGCCTTACATCCCGGGTCTATTCAAGCCGAGCACGCGTCAGTTCGCATTCCTGAACGTGAATGTCACGCGCAACACGACGCCTATCGTTTACAACGAGACCGTGCCGACCGATGCCGAACGCAACGGCGATTTTTCCGGGCTCACGCAAACGGTCAACGGCCAGGTTCAGCAAACACCGATTTACGATCCCGCCAACCCTGGGCAGGTGTTCAGCTATAACGGCGCAACCAACGTGATCGATCCCGCGCGCATTAGCTCGCAGGCGAAAGCGGTGCTGGCATATTACCCCCACGCCAATGTGCCAAACGCCGGGACACAGAACTACAACTACAACGCGGTGACGACGCAGGGTGTGAACTCCGCAAACCTCGCCTTGCGGTTTCAACGCAGCCTTGGCAAGAATGCGACCGGGCCGTTCGGGTTTGGCGGCGGTGGCCGGGGTGGTGGAGGTGGCGGACGTGGCAATCGTAACAACACCAACGCGCCTCCGGTGCTGCGGCAGAGCATGAATACGAACTTCAATTACTCGCATTCTGCGTCTGACCAGCGATTGCCGATTCTCGCACTCGGTGGCTCAAGCATGAGCGAGGGCTACAACCTGGGCGTGGGATACAGCGTCAGCTATGGCCGCATCAGCAACAATGCGACCGTCACCTGGAACCGCAGCCATGCGGATACGAGCAACTACTTTACGAATACCTCAGTCAATCCCGCGGCGATTGCGGGGATCAATGTGCCGAGCCAAGGTGCGCTTGGAGCCCATCCAGCTTTTTATAACGGCCTGCCTGCCATGACGATCTCAAACTTTCTGGGCGTGCAGAACACCAACCCTGTCGATACGATTGGGCAAACGATTAGCTTTTCCGATTTCGTAAGTTGGCGGCACCTGAAACACAATATGCGTTTCGGTGGGGACATACGGCGGGTTCACCAGGATTCGATCGGCGCTGCAACGCCGCTGGGCACGTTCGCGTTCTCAGGCTTCAACACCGAAGCTCCGTGCGATCAGCACCCAGGTCAAGGGGGTTGTCCGGCAGCAGGTTCCACGACGCGGCAGGCTTCCAGCGGCGCCGGCTTTGCGGATTTCCTGCTTGGCCTTCCGCAGCAAAGCACGATCCAGGCTGGGCTGAACAAGATCTACCTGCGTGAAAACGTCATCGATTGGTATGCAACGGATGACTATCGTCTGCGCTCGGGACTGACCTTGAACTTCGGTCTGCGCTGGGAATACTTCGCACCGTTCTCTGAGAAGAACGATCACCTGGTGAATCTTACGGGCGTTAGCTCAATGACCACGAGCGTGGGTTGCGTGACTCCACAAGGTGTGACAACAACGACCTCAGCGGGCACCTTGAACTGCACGGCCGCTGATCGGCGTTCGCTGATTCATCCGGACCGCATGATGTATTCGCCGCGCTTTGCTATCGCGTGGCACCCTTCCACCAAGGCGAAGTGGGCGAAAGACACGGTGCTTCGCGCCGGGTATGGCATCAACTACAACACAGGGCAGTTCGCGACGTTTGGACGCCTGCTGGCCTATCAGCCGCCTTTTGCGCTCAACCAGAACAACGTGCTGAATACGGCAGGCTGCACCAATGCAAACCTGACGCTGGCGAACGGTTTCAACTGCTCAAGCTTGCTGTACCAGAACAGTTTTGCGGTGAATCCGTTCTACCGCCTGGGTTTCGTGCACGTTTATAACGCCGATATTCAGCGGACACTGCCCGGCGGCATCCTTTTGAACTTTGGCTACAACGGTTCCAAGGGCAGCGACCTGGACGTAACGCGCGCCCCCAATCACACACCGACAAGCGTGACGACGCCGAATGCCGCTGCCTTCCGCTATGAAGATTCGATCGCGGCCTCGCATTTCAACGCTTTGACGGTGAGTGCGCGCAAGCGCTTGCAGGGCGGAGTTTCTCTGGCGGCGACCTATCAGTATGCACACTCGATCGACGATGCTTCGAGCTTTGGCGGCGGCAGTAACAACTCGTCCATCCAGAACGACGCGCGGCTGGATCTGGAGCGTTCGAACTCCAGCTTCGACGTGCGTCACAGGCTCACCGGCAACTGGATCTATGAGCTGCCGGTTGGACCCAACCGCCACTTCTTCAACAAGGGAGGCTTCTGGGCCGGCATCTTCGATGGCTATTCGATCAGCGGTAATTTCACGTTCGCTTCCGGCAGCTACTTCACGCCGACCTACAGCCTGACGGCTTCGGAGATCTCGGCCGGCGGTCAGTACACGCTGCGTCCAAACCGTGATTTCTCGCA
This sequence comes from Acidobacteriaceae bacterium, assembly GCA_036498835.1. Classification (GTDB taxonomy): domain Bacteria; phylum Acidobacteriota; class Terriglobia; order Terriglobales; family Acidobacteriaceae; genus Granulicella. The sequence continues at coordinate 15,487 of DASYEV010000107.1, forward strand.
GCCTCTCAAGGGTGGGGGCACGCTGCGCAATTTCTTCAACAAGAATGCGTTTACGGCGCCTTCAGGCTATGGAACCGCTTCGCGCTATTCCATTGAAGGCCCGGGGCAGGTGGCGGTCTCCGCCGCGCTTTCGCGCACGGTCAGGCTGGGCGACACGCGCTCGTTCGAAGGCCGTCTGCAAGCCTCGAACGTCTTCAATACGGTGCAGTACAACGGCATCAATACGGACCTCAGTTCGGCGACGTTTGGACAGGTAACCAGCGCGGCCAGCATGCGGCAAATTCAATTTACCGGGCGTTACAGGTTCTAAGGATGCGAGCTATGAGAAGAATTCGGACGACACAACTCGCGGCTCGCCGCTGCCTGGCGGCGCTGATGACGGTGATGCTGACAGGCCCTGCACCCTTGAGCCTCGCGGCACAAACCAACCGGCCGCCGGCAAATGACGCCCAGACCCCGCAGCAGGGCGGGCAGGGAAAGTTCACGCTGAGTGTGAATGCGAACATCGTGCTGACCAACGTCGTGGCCCGCGATAAGAAAACGAATGCCGTCGTGAAGGACCTGAAGCAGAGTGACTTCGAGATCCTTGAAAACGGCAAGCCGCAGAAAATCTCCACGTTCGACTTTCAGAACGTCGACGAAGCAGCCGTGCTTGCGGAAAAGAGCACCGTGACCGGCAAGGCAACGGTGGCTGACCTGCTCGAACGCAATATGGCGGCGAATGCGCAGCAGTTGAAGGACCATCGCCTGATCGTGGTCTTCTTCGATCTGAGCTCGATGCAGCCGGAAGACATCGATCGCGCGGTGGAAGCGGCGCAAAAATATGTGCGCGAGCAGATGCAGCCCGCCGACCTCGTTGCCCTGGTGAGCCTGAACACCAGCCTGAGCATGGACCAGGATTTCACTTCAGACAAGGACACGCTGATCCACAAGCTGGGGGGCTACAACGGTTCCGACTCTTCAGGTCTCGCTGCTGGAGCGGCCGGCTCTTCGGACGGGACCAGCGATGATGCCTCGAGCTTCGTCGCCGACGATACGGAGTTCAACAACATGAACACCGATCGCGAGTTGTTCGCGATCCGCCAGATCTCCAAAAGCCTGGAGCGCGTGGACCAGCGCAAGTCCATGCTGTATTTTTCGGGCGGACTTTCGCGCAATGGCATTGAGAACCAGGCAAGCCTGCGCGCCGCGACCAACGCGGCCGCGAAGGCGAACCTCGCGATTTATGCCGTGGACACGCGGGGACTTCAGGCGATCAATCCCCTGGGCGACGCAAGCAAAGGCAGTCAGCGCGGTACTTCCGCTTACAGCGGCGGCGCGGTACAGGCGGCGTTCACCTCCAACGCATCGTCGCAGGAAACGCTTTCGACACTTTCAGCAGACACCGGCGGTAAAGCCTTCTTTGACTCCAATGATTTCGGCCCTGCCTTTCAGCAGGTGCAGCATGATACCGAGGCCTACTACATCCTTGGCTTCCACTCGACCGACCAGCGGCTGGATGGGGTCTACCGCCACCTGACGATCAAGGTGAACCGCAGTGATGTAAAGCTGGAGTACCGGCCCGGCTATTACGGTCCCGCCGACTTCCAGCACCAGAAGACGGAGGATCGCGAACTCGCATTGCAGACCCAGATGCGCAGCGACCTGCCCGCCACCGATGTTGCGATCTACCTGCAGGCGCTTTATTTCCGCCAAGGAGATGGACGCGACAACCTGTTTTACATACCAGTCAGCCTGATTGTGCCGGGTTCGCAAATTCCATTTGTAAAGAATGGCGACCGCGACAAGGCAACGCTCGACATTATGGGCCAGGTGCGCAACGGCCAGGGAGTTGCTGTAGGGAATGTGCGCGATACCGTGAAACTTGCGCTTGACCAGTCCCAGCAGGTACAGCGCAGGAATATCCAATATTCGACCGGCTTCTCGCTGGCTCCGGGGCACTATCACCTGAAGTTTGTCGTGCGCGAAAACCAGAGCGGCAACATGGGCAGCTTCGAAACCGACCTCAACGTGCCCGATCTGAAAAAGGTGCCTTTGAAGTTGAGCTCCGTCGTCCTCGCAAGCCAGCGCACTCCCAACGCGACCAAGAATGCGAAGAGCCCGCTGATTCAGGATGGCCAGGAGTTCATTCCGAATGTGGCCCACATCTTCCGCCAGGATCAGCACTTGTATTTCCTCTACGAGGTGTATGACCCCACGAAGCAGAAAGGCGCTCCGGAACCTGCGCCGGCGCCGGGACTCGGACGGCGTGAAGGCGGCGGCCCTGTGCATCTGCTCACCAGCATCGAGTTTCTCTCGGGTGGAACCAAGGTCTTCGAAACGCCGATGGTGACGGCCGACGCAATCAACGATCCCGTGCGCGGTGCGGTCTCGTTCCAATTCGATGTGCCGTTGGCACAGTTGAAACCGGGCGACTACATCTGCCAGGTGAACGTGATCGACGATGCAGGTGGAGGCTTCACGTTCCCACGGATGGCGGTACGCATCACGGCGCCGGCGAAACCCGCGCCAACGCCGGCAACAACCGCGCAGTCCGCTGGACGATAAGACATTTCGTGGATGTGCCCCGCAGTAGAGTGAAATTTTCGTACCAATGGCGGTGGTCGACCACAAATCCAAGCGCCAAGGGCGCGACGCAATACCAGCCCAGGGCGAAGCCCTGGGTTAGGTGTAGCGAAGGAAATGGAGGGCTGAAAGCCCGATCTATCGTAGCGCCACGATAGGTCGGGCCTTCAGCCCTCAAATCTTCAATGGCCCTATTCCTGGGGCTTCACCACCTCAGCGAGAAAAGAACTCTCGCCGGGGGCCCCGATTTCGCCCCAGGCTGGTATAGCGTCGCGCCCTTGGCGCTCAAATCATCTCCATCTCCAGCGATCGGGCAAAGTGATATCGCTCATCCTCGTTCGACTATTCACAGGTAGCGCATACGAGTTCTCACGTAGACACTTTAGCCATAACACCTTCGCGGCATCGGGCTAAGGCGTCGTCTTCAGCGCTGTGGTCCGTGCTCTATCGGGCGCCGTAATGAAACTGGTGCCATTGCCAGGCTGATTCGATGATCTTGTCGATCTCCGATAGTTTCGGCCCCCAGCCGAGCTCGGCCTTTGCCCTTTCGGAGCTGGCTACGAGGCGGGCAGGATCGCCGGCCCGACGCGGTTTGAGTTCCACCGGAATGGCGTGGCCCGTGACGCGGCGCGCAGCTTCGATCACCTGTTTCACCGAAAAGCCATTGCCGTTGCCAAGATTGAAAATCATGCGACCCGTGCGCGAAAGCGCCTGCAGCGCCAGGATGTGAGCGTCTGCCAGGTCGACGACGTGAACGTAGTCGCGGATGCAGGTCCCGTCCGGCGTGTCGTAATCGTCGCCGAAGATGAAGATCTTTTCGCGGCGTCCCAGCGCGACATCGAGCACCAGCGGAATGATGTGTGTTTCCGGATCGTGCGCTTCTCCACGGCCGGGCAGAGCGCCGGCCACGTTGAAGTAGCGCAGGGACGCGTAACGCAATCCGTGGATCTGGTGGAACCAGCGCAACATGTGCTCGACCAGGAGTTTGGACTCCCCATAGGCATTGGTCGGCGCCAGCGCCGCGGTTTCCTCGATGGGGACTTGTTCCGGCTCACCGTAGACGGCCGCGGTGGAAGAAAAGACCAGCTTGTTGGTGCCGGATTCGGGCGATGCGGCATGCATGGCTTCCAACAGGGCCAGCGTCGAAGCGGTATTGTTACGGAAGTAGATTTCCGGCTTCTGCATGCTTTCGCCGGCTTCGATCAGGGCGGCGAAGTGAAGAATGCCTTCCGGCTTCCATTCGCGCAGCAACGCTTCTACCCGCGCGCGGTCGGCGATGTCCGCCTCGACGAACTCCACGCCGGCGGGGATTTGATCGCGCCGGCTGTGGCAAAGATTATCCAGTACCGTTACCTCGTGACCTGCCTGGGCAAGGATCGTAGAAACCGTGCCTCCGATGTATCCCGCCCCACCTGTAACCAAAACCCGCATGCGATTTGCTTCCCCTTTGCCTTCTCAGGATATCCGCTCCGGGGCGGTTGGATTGTGACGAAATGAACCTAAAACCGGCGAAGTACCTTGACTACAGCGTTTTACAGGAGCAACATATAGACCTCATCTGCAAGGAGGCTGTATGCGTCTCCGCTCGTTTACCCTGTCGGCCCTGGTCCTGACCGTCCCCCTATCTATTTCTGTGTTGGCTCAGTCGTCGCGATCCCGCGCGCCCATGACCTCTCCCGAAGAACGTGCCGCGTTGCACAGAGGCCCCGAGTGGGACACCATTGCGCCACACCTGCCGGATCCGAAGCTTGCCAGCCCGGCGCAGCTTGAAACTGCGGCTGACGTATTGCGCGCCCGGCGCTTCCCTGAAGATGCCCTGGATTATTACGGCTACGCGATGGCGCGCGGCGGGAACGTGAGCAATCTGCTGAACAAGATGGGTGTAGTGCGGCTGGAGCTTCGCCAGACCGATCTTGCGCATGAAATGTTCCAGCGGACGGTGCACGTGCAGAAGCACAATGCTCCTGCATGGAACAACCTGGGAGTGACCGAATATTCCGTGAAAAACTTTCGCGCGGCGATTTCGGATTACAAGCGGGCATCCAAGATCGACAAGACATCGGCGGTCTATCACTCGAACCTGGCGATGGCCTACTTCGAGAGCCGCGACATGGAAAGCGCGCGCAGGGAATTTGCGATCGCTCTGCGGATTGATCCTGCCATCATGCATGGCGGCGATAACGGCGGCATCACCGCGCACATCGTAGGCAGCGAGAACTATGGCGAGTTGTGTGTCGAAATGGCGCGGTTGTATGCGCATCAGGGCCGCTTCACGGATGCGATTCTGTGGCTCGGCAAGTCGGCGGAGAGCGGATATAACGTGCGCGAGGCCATGCGTGGCGACTCGGCTTTGTACCCGCTGCTGAAGAACCCCGAAGTGCAAATCATGCTGACGAACGCCGACGGCCTGCGCTCGGGGCGCTCCATTGCGGCAGCCAATGCGCCTTCACTGGGCTCCGCTCCGGCGCCGGTGAAGCCCTCACACATCACTGATTAGAGCAAATTCGCTGAATGTGTCGAGGAAGGCGAAACGCTGAAGCCGTTTTCTCTCAATGAAAACGGCATTCTCCGCTTTTTGGAGACCACAGTAGTACCGGAACTGCTCTAAAAGCGGTTTCTATCAGGGTGTTCACGGAACGAAGGATCCCTTCGGCAGCAAGGGGTCTTCAAGACAATGGTGTTGTCTGACAATGATCCGCTCATGGAACGAAGAGCGTCCAGTTCTCAATTTGGAGGCCCGGCACCCGGCTGAACTCTCGTGTGTTATTTGTGACCAGCGTAAGCCCCAACGCACGAGCGTGTGCCGCGATGAAAAGATCGTTTGCGCCGATCATCGTTCCGGCTGATTTGAGTGACGCCCGCACTTCGCCGTATTGAACCGCAGCGTCGTCTGGATACTCCAGAACGACAAGTTGCCGGAGGTACAAATCAAGCGCGAGCTGGTCCTGCTGACGGCGAGGTGAAATCTGCACGCCATACATCAGCTCGCACTTCGTGATCACAGAGATGCAGACATCGCTTACGGGCACGCGCCGAAGACGCTGGAGAACCGCGTCGTTCGAACGCTTCATAATGTACGACGAAATGTCCGTATCCAGCATGAAGGCCGGCATTACCCTTCACGCTCCTGCACTGGCAAATCTTCGACATCCTCCATGAAGCCCTCTGAAGCGACATGTTCCGATGCGAGATACTCAGACCAGTCCTGTGGACGAGGGGAGAGCACAATATCTGCCCCCTGCTTTCGAATGAATACCTCCGCGGTGGAGAACTGAAACTCCTTTGGCAGACGTACCGCCTGACTCCGGTTATTCATGAAAATTTTCGCCGTTCTTCGCACGATGGACCTCCGAAGTTTCGACATATACCTAAGTATATGCCACGAAGATGGATAAATCCCTTTGATATTGTGGTGTCCGCAAACAAGAGAGGCGGCCAGCCTATTCCTCATGCTGCAAGTCTTCAGCATCAGCAGAGCACACTGGCCGTTCTACCCTACTTGTACGGGCAATGTCTGCAGCCGGAGTTGCAGCAGTATCCCCGGCGCAGATGGTATTGCTCCGTGTAGACCAGGAACGGTCCTTCCATATAGAAATCACCGGGCAGCAACTCGAGTACTTCCGGAGACTTCGTTTCGGACTCGTGCGAGGACGCCTGCTTGTCCGCACTCATGAGAACAATCCAGGTGAGGCCGTGACCCGGTCGTTGACGACGCGCGGCGTCGCGGCGTCGGCACGCAGCATATCCGCAATGGAGCGCGAACGTTTGGGCTTGATCACGATGACTTCGTCCGCGTCTTCGCCGACTACGGAACCATTCAGGAACTGCACTTCGCGGCCGGGTATGGCCGGCACTCGTTCTCCGGCTACCAGGATGCCCGCGAGGTTGAGCGGGTCCGCGCCGGCGACTGCGATGGGAGCTTCATCCACGCGGCCGGCGTTTTCGCGGCGAAGTTTGCGCAGAGCGTCAGCGGCCTCGGGCACGGCGAACTGTTCGCCGAACGGCCCACTTACAAAACGTCCCCCACGAACTTCGCCACGGGCTTCCAGCCGCCGCAGCATAGGGGCCAGGTCGCGCCACTTCGGCGCGTTCGATTCGCGCTGAAGCAGGTCGCGGAAGATTACCCCATAACGGCACAGCAGTACGCGCGCCTGCGCTTCCAGCGAGGCATCGTTGCGCTTTGCGCGTGCAATCGCGGCCTGCGCGGCAGCCGCTTTGCTGTCGGCTTGGGATGAGGCAGCGACAGGCGCTTCGGAGTTCGATTCATCGCATAGCAGCGACCAGCGACCAGCTGTCGTACGAGCTGCCGCGCGCTTGCGCAGGCTAACAGCGGGCGTCTGTGCCACAGCGGCGGACTTTCGCCGCGGATCCATCACGGCGCGCATCTGATCCCAGCCGTCGGCGGAAGCCAGACCGGCCGTCGCGAGTTCCCACAACGCCGTGGTGACCGCCAGCTTGGTGAGCCCGCTGGCACGCTGCAGGTCTGCGGTGAATGCCGCGCCGCGGTCGCGCAGAAGTCCGCGAATCTGTTGAGCGTCGTTTGAAAGCGATTGGGCAAGCACGCTTTCATCGACACACTTGGCGGCTAGTGTGTCGGGAAGCCAGTCGGCGGACTCGCGCAGATAGAACGTAACCGGAGCGGCGCTGGTTGGAATCACGCGTCGCGGCGCGGAGCCTTCTTCGGCAAGCCATGCTGGATGAGGAGAGATCCTTCCCCAGCCGACGACACCGGCGAGGCAGAGATTGTCGAGCCACTGCGGTTGATAGCCCGCAACGCGTGCAGGCAGCAGCGTGCGTTCCCACTCCACGGCGGGCGCTTCAAAACCCTCAAGCTGTTCGATGGCGGCGAGCACGCCTTCTTCGCCCGCGAGTTGTGTACCCGGGGCAAGATGCTGCCAGTCCAGCAGCCAGCGCATGAATACGGCCGGTGTCACCGGCTCGACCGCTTTGCGCAGACCCGCGAGCGTCAGGCGGTGAATGCGCTGCAGGATGCGGCGTTCACACCACTCGATGTCAAAGGGCGCATCGTCCGCGGGTCTTCCACGCTCGATCACGCCGCGCATCGCCAGCCCTTGCATTTCCATAGCGAGCAGCGACTGGTGCAGCGAACGCGGATGCAGGTGGACGAGTGTGCCGAGCGCTTCCGCCGTGGTTGGGCCGAGCAGTTGCAACCAGCCCTGCACCAATGAAGTAGTAGCCGAGTCGCGTGGGCTGAAGGTCTGCGCGGGACGGCTTTCCGTGCCGTTGAGCACGAACTCCTTTACCTCAGCCTGAACGGACACATCGTCAGGCATCACGGTGTCGGGCCACAGCAGATGGGCCTCGGCGAGCCGTTCGGCGGCAACGTAAGCTTCGGCGTTGTCGAATATGAGCAGGTATGCGCGGCCCTGCTGCTGGAGTCGTTCCAGGAACGCCGGCCAGTGACGCGTGCTTCGCTGGGCAACCGCGCGTTCCGTGGCCAGGTAGGCCAGCGGCAACGCCACCACCTGTAGCAGCAGATCGTGCATTTCGTGTTCGTCGCGAATATCCGGCCAAAGCTGTTCCCGCACCGTATCGATAGCTGCTTGGTCTAGCCTGCCCGCACCGTCACTGACCGAGTCCGGAAGCGCCCGGCGCAGGGTCACCGCGCGAGCGCGGCGTTCTTCCGCACCCGCTTCATCAAGAAACGCGTAAGGCATGGCATTGACAAGTTCGTGCGCGAAGACTGAAGGCACGGGCGTATCGACAGCCACGCAGGTGATGACGCCGCTTGCAATGCCGGCCAGAACTTCGTTCAGGCCATCAATGTCCATGGCTTCGCTGAGGGTATCGCGCATGACTTCGCGCACCAGCGGATGATCGGGAATCTCGATATCTCCAACCATGGTCTCGGGACAGGCCGAGGCGTGCGGAAAGACACTGGCCAGCAGATCGTCCGAACGCGAACGCTGAATTTGCGGTGCGACCCGTTTGCCTTTCTGCATGCGCAGAAGCTGAAGGCTGCGGCCTGCCGCCCAGCGCCAGCGGTTCTTGAACAGTGGCGAGGGGATGGACGCCTGTTCGAGCAGATCGCGCGCTGTCTGCGTGCTGAGGAATTGAAAGACATCCGCAAGAGGGAAGCTGTGCTGTTCCGCGAGCGAGATGTTGATGCCGTTGTCGGTGGCGGCAGCCTGGAGCTCGAAGTTGAAGCCGCGGCAGAAGCGCTTACGCAGCGCCAATCCCCATGCTTTGTTCAGGCGTCCGCCGAAGGGCGCATGCAGGATCAGTTGTTGTCCGCCGCCTTCATCAAAGAAGCGTTCCGCGATGATCGTGGTTTTGGTCGGCACAGCGCCGAGCGCCGCACGGCCTGAAACGATGTAGGTCACCATCTGCATCGCCGCGGAGTCGGCAACGAAGCAGTTCTCCTTGAGCCATGTGATGCAGGCTGCCACGGTTTCATGGGTGGCACTGATCTCGCTGGGTTTCACACCTTGAGTGCGCACGTCGATTTCGGCGCGAAGGTCGGCGACGCCGTCGCTCAGGACTGCCGTGCGCTGCGGCGCTTCGCCTTCCCAGAAAGGAATGCTGGGTGGCGCACCGTGGGCATCCTCCACCAGCACTTTGCCTTGTGGGTCGACGCGCTGAATGCGCCAGCTTGTGTTGCCAAGCAGAACGACATCGCCTGGTGAGGAGTCGACGGCGAAGTGTTCGTCGAGTGTGGCGATCTGAACGTTCTCCGGCTGCAGCATCACGGCATACAGCGAAGTGTCGGGGATGGCGCCGCCGTTTGCGATGGCGGTCATGCGTGCTCCGCGGCGGGCGTGCAACTGGCCCTGCACACGATCGCGCAGCAGATACGCGCCGTAGCGCCCACGCGAACTCTCAATGCCGTTGTGCAGCAGGCCTACGAGTTCGTCGAAATGCGCGCGTGTCAATGTTCGATAGGGCCAGGCGCGGCGCAGAACATCGTAGAGTGCATCCTCTTCCCAGCTTTCCGCGCCGCACGCTGCGACGATCTGCTGCATGAGGACATCGACAGGAGTTTCGGGAATCTCAAGCCGGTCGAGTTCTCCCGCGACCATCTTGCGCAGCAGGGCTGCCTGCTCCATCAGGTCATCGCGAGTTGTGGCGAAGAAGCGGCCCTTGGGAATCGCTCCTCGCCAGTGGCCGGCGCGGCCCACACGCTGCATGGCCACAGCCACAGCGCGTGTAGTGGCGATCTGGCAAACAAGATCGACGGTGCCGATATCGATGCCCAGCTCAAGGGATGCCGTCGCGACCAGGATGCGTATCTCGCCGCTCTTCAGGCGTTGCTCGGCGTCGAGCCGCAGGGCCCGCGAGAGCGATCCATGATGCGCGGCAACGGCATCCTCCCCGAGACGCTGCGTCAGTTCAAAGCTGATCTTCTCCACCAGTTTGCGGGTGTTGACGAAGACCAGGGTGGAGCGATGCTGATTGGCGAATCCCGCGAGCTTATCGAAAATTTCCGTCCACATCGCAATGCTGGTGATGGAACCAAGCTCATCGGAAGGAACTTCGATTGCGAGATCCAGCACGCGGCGCTGCCCAACCTGCACGATGGTTGCGGGGGCGCGGCCTTCCGCGGAACCAACCAGGAAGTTCGCGACCAGCTCGATGGGATTCTGTGTCGCCGAAAGCCCTATGCGCTGTGGTCCCTGGGAAAGGCCGGTGAGCATGGCGCCAGGAGACAACCGGTTCTCGCCGCGCACCAGCGCTTCCAGGCGTTCCAGAGAAAGCGCAAGATGCGAGCCGCGCTTGTCGTCGGCGATGGCATGGATTTCATCCACGATTACCGTGCTGACCCGGGTGAGGTTCTGCCGCGACTTGCCCGCGGTGAGCAGCAGGTACAGGCTCTCCGGCGTGGTCACCAGGATGTGGGGCGGATGACGAAGCATCGCTGCACGCTCTTTGGTGGGCGTATCGCCCGTGCGTACTGCGGTGCGAATCTCCGGGCAAAGATAGCCCCGCTGCATAGCTAGCTGCTGGATCTCCCGCAGCGGACCGTCCAGGTTCTTCTGGACGTCGTTCGAAAGCGCCTTCAGCGGCGAGATGTAGATGACATGCGTGTGCGCGTGGAGGCGGCCTTCGAGCGCCGCGCGCAGCAGCCCGTCAATGCAGACAAGGAAGGCTGCCAGCGTTTTTCCGGATCCGGTAGGTGCGGAGATCAATGTGGCTTCGCCGCGCAGGATGGCAGGCCAGCCGGCAACCTGCGGTTCCGTGGCCGTTCCAAACTTGGCCGTGAACCATTCCTGGACCAGTGGGTGAGCCCACGCCAGTGCCTGGTCTACCGGATGTGCGGCAAGCTCCTCCTGCGGAATGGGCGCGGCGGCCATGGGTCATTCTAACGCGTTTGTTCGCCGCAGTTTCGCTTTTGTCCGCGTTGAGCGCTTCCGGTGTCTAATGCTTAGAGCGTGACTCATGATGCTGAGCTTTCGGGGAGAAATTGAGAAGGCCGTTTTCCTTGAGAGAAAACGGCGTTAGCATTTTTGCCCTTGGAAACACCTTCATGAGTCATGCTCGGAGAAGAGGAAACTTCCAGACCATGACGCTGCTGAACGCACCCGCTTACGACGCCCGCCGAGCCAATATGATCCGCAACACGCTCATCGGTGTCGCGGTTTTGATTGTGCTCCTGATCATTCTGACCCTGGCTGGATTCATGCTGGGCCACGGCTGGCTGTTCAGCAACCTCGGTGCTGAACATCGTGTCGACCACTTCTTTACCGCGTTGGAAAATAAGGACTACGCCAAGGCCTACGGCATCTACAACAACGACGAAAACTGGCAGCAGCATCCGGAAAAGTATTCGGGCTATCCGCTGCAGCGTTTTACCGAGGACTGGACGACGGAGTCGCCGGTGAAAGGGCCCATCACCTCGCACCATGTGGACATTTCCAAGACCGACGGCAGCGGCACGTTTGGGACCGGCATCATCGTCGCGGTGCGGGTGAACGGGAACCACAAGATCTTCATGTATGTGATCCGTGCCGACGGCACCATGACCTATCCGGCGATGCACATCCTGCAATATGGCGACGATAACAAGTGAGGCGCGGCGGTAGACCGTGTCCATCCTCACCACTGGTTTTTAACGTGGGTCATCCTGACAGAGCGTAGCGACCGAAGGATCTTCGTATTCAGCACGTGGTGGCGAAGGTGCACGGGCAGGGGCAAAAGCAGGTCTCTCCACTACGCGGCTGCGCCGCTTCGGTCGAGATGACAGGGTTGTGGAGAAGGTCGGGGACAGCAGATCCCCTGCGGGGATGACAACCAAAGGCAAGAACCCGGCTAGCGCCCGCCGGAGCCTGCCCTACAAAGCGCAGCGAAAGCCGATATTGGAGCTCGAGCTGTCCGGCGTATTGGAACTGCGCGCCGCCACCCTGTAACGGTTGCAGTAAGACTTGTGACAAAGGAACGAGCCGCCCTTCATCACATGCGCGGCGCCCTGAGGCGGTCCTTGCGGATTGACTGTGGACGCGGTGCGATGAAACTCCGTATCGAACCAGTCCGCGCACCATTCCCAGGTATTGCCGGTGACGGAATACAGTCCAAAGCCGTTCGCTGGAAACGCCTCCACGGGGCAGGTGCCTGCATAACCGTCATCCGCGGTGTCGTGATGTGGGAACTCACCCTGCCAGATGTTGCAGCGGTGCTCGCCTGCCGGGCGAAGCTTGTCGCCCCAGGGATACAGTTTCTGTTCCAGTCCACCGCGCGCTGCGAACTCCCACTCTGCTTCGGTAGGCAGGCGTTGCCCTGACCATTGGCAATACGCCTGGGCATCGTTCCAGGAAACGTGAACGACAGGATGATCCAGACGCCGGTCGACATGGGAGCCAGGGCCTTCCGGCGTGCGCCAGCATGCGCCTCGCACCTTGCACCACCAGGGTGCTGCCGCCACGGTGTCCTCCACGAGTTCTTCGAGGCGCGCCTGGGGAAGATGCGACCAGAAAACAAACGACCAGCCGAAACGCTCGGCTTCGGTCCGGTATCCGGTCGCTTCGACAAAGCTTCGAAATAGCTGATTGGTGACCGGATGTCTGTCGATGCCGAACGCATCCAGCGTGACGGCGCGTACCGGGCCTTCGCCGTCAAGCACGAAAGATTCTGCGTAGTCGGTGCCCATCAGAAAGGTTCCACCCTGGAGCGCAACCATGCCCGCGAGTGTTTCTGCGCGCGGCCGGCGTGGGCCGTCGCTTTCGACGGCTGCATTCCCGGAGGGTCCTGTTTCTGTAGCGCGGAGCGAAGGCGGAGCACAGCAGGCGCCTTTCGGTTTTGAGGGCGCGTTGGCGTTGTCAGTCATCGATTGGCCGTTAGGGTCAGGCACAATGCTCACTGTATCTGCGTCCCGTCCTGATGTGCCGGAAGATCTTTGGAATACGCGTTCTCAACGGGAAGAAAGACCGACATCGTTGTGCCATGCGTGGCCTGATCCGTCGAACTTTGCGCGTGGATCGTGCCTCCATGTCCTTCGACGAACTGCTGGGCCACCCACAGGCCTATGCCTGTGCCGACCGCTTCGCGCGTGGTGAAGAATGGCTCGAAAATCTTCTTCATATTCTCTTCTTCGATGCCCGTGCCGGTATCCTCCACGGCGAAGAGAACGCCATCGCGTTCCTGGTCAACCAAATCCTGAACGCGGACGTTGAGGCGGCCACCCTTGGGCATGGCGGCGATGGCGTTGGAAAGCAGATTCGAAATCACCTGCATGATCTCGCCGTGCTTCATCGGCAGGAGGCGGCGCGAATCGATGGTGGTTTCAAGCGCAACATTGGCGTGGATCAGGCGCGGTCCATAGATTCTGAGCGCATCCTCCACAATGGCTGCGAGAGAGATGTATTTGGCTTGCGCGGTTTCGCGATAGAAGCCGAGCGTCTGCTTCGCGATGTGCGTCAGTCGAATGAGTTCGCTTTCCGCGGTTCCGAGGTACGACTCCACCTGCTCGGGATCGGTGGAATTCGCTTTTGCCAGATAGATGAGGTTCAGGATCGCTTCCAACGGGTTGTTGATTTCATGCGCGATGGTGGCGGCCATCCTGCCGCTGGCGGCCAGCTTTTCCGCCTGCAGCAGCGACCGCTCCATCCGTTTGCGGTCGGAGATGTTGCGTACGATCTTGGAAGCTCCAATGACTGCGCCGGTGCGATCTTTGATTGGAGAGACGGTGAGCGATACATCGAGGCGTCCACCATCTCGACGCATCCGCACTGTTTCGTAGTGCTCCACGTGGTCTCCGGCGCGAATCTTCTCCAGGATGGCCTGTTCTTCCGAATGCAGTTCGGGAGGGATCAGGAGCAGGACAGACTGCCCGATGATTTCGTCCGGAGCGTAGCCGAAGAGGCGTTCAGCCGCTCGATTCCAGTTGGTGATACGGCCGGTAAGGTCTTTACTCAGGATGGCGTCGTCGCTCGACTCCACGATCGCGGCGAGCTGGAACCGCGTCTCGTCATGCTGTTTCCGCTCCGTAATGTCACGCAGGATCTTGGAGGCGCCGACCACCTCATCCCGCCCATTCTTGAGAGGCGAGATGGTGAGTGACACGGTGATTTCCTGGCCCTCTTTACTGACGCGGATGGTTTCGTAATGTTCGATCTGTTCGCCTGCGCGAAGCCGGCGGATAATTTCGGGTTCTTCGTAGCGCAGGCGTTCGGGAATCAGCGTGAGGATGGACTTGCCCAGAATCTCTTCCGGCGCATAACCGAAAAGGCGCGACGCAGCCGGATTCCAGCTGGTGATGCGACCGCTCAGATCCTTGGTAATGATCACATCTTCCGACGAACGGACGATGGCTTCCAGCAGGGCGGTGGAATCGACAAACGACTCCGCCTTTGAGGAGTCCGTGTATTTGTCATCGAGGGGATCAACATCAACCATGGCGCGGTCCGACCATTATCCAGCAATGGCCATACTAAAGCTATTGCGAATCGAATGTGAAACGGAATGCTGAAGCGCGATGAAGAGACTGGTGGGCCCACCAGGACTTGAACCTGGAACCAACGGATTATGAGTCCGCTGCTCTAACCAATTGAGCTATAGGCCCTTCCTTTTCGAAGTGCAAAACCAGTGTAGCGAAATGTCATGGCTTGATGCATCGCGTGGCGGACGGGTTGGCTGCTCTCTATCCTTTGTACGACGCAATGCAAACTTTATGCGAAATCCGGGGTTTCGCATAAGATAAGCCTGTGGAGTTGGCATCCAATCTCGTCTGGGTCTTCCTGACACTGCTCGTGTTGGGGTCGACCTGGTGGGGAATCCGTCGGGGGGCGGTGCGCCTTCCGGCGGCATCGGCCCTGACCCTGGCCTTGCTGATCTGCATCCTTCTGCTTCCGGTGATTTCCATCAGCGATGACCTGATGGAGGCCCGGCAGGCGGCGCTTCCGGTCTCGTCGCAGACCTGGCGCATGGCGTCGGAAGGAGCTGCGGTTGGACTGGAACTCCTTTCGATGGTCGGCGCCTGCCTGCTGCTGCTGGTGTGTTTTGCCGTAGCTGTGAAACGTCTGCTCGAAGGTGAGCGCGACAGGCGGCCGCAATCCGTCTGGCTGGCGCACACCCTGGGCATTCGTCCCCCTCCTGTTTCCGCACTCTAAGTCTGCTCCCTCGTTAATACGGCGGCCGTGCTTTACGGCCTAACCACTGAGGACCGCTTACGTGCACATCTCTCCTAAATTGCTTTTGTGCTGTGCCTGCGGCACAGCTTCTTCGCAGTCTCCCTCCGGGAGCGTCACCCCCGCATGTGCCGGCGCAGCGCCCTTGCGCGCCCAACGCGCCCACCAATGTCGAGCAGGGAACAGAACCGCCATCCTGGCAGTTCTGTTCCTTGTTCCATCCCTGATCAACGCACAAACCGCTTGAGTTGTTGTTGGACCGACTTCAAAGCTTTGAAACACAGAAGGAGAGGCAACGCTTGGAAATCCAATCACGCAAGACACGGCAAAAAGAAGCTATCCGGAATGCATTTGTGAAAGCTGACCGCCCCTTGTCCTACGACGAGGTGCATTCCCATGCCGGCGCCGAGGTGCAGGGCATCAGCATTGCCACGGTGTATCGCAATGTGAAAGCCCTGCTGGAGGAACACTGGCTGACAGCGGTACTGCTGCCCGGCGAGACGCCGCGCTATGAAGTGTCGGGGAAGGAGCATCACCACCACTTCTTCTGCAATGACTGCAGGCGGCTTCTCGAGCTTCAGGGTTGCGAGATGGAAGCGCCTCCGCTGCCGCAGGGCTTCCGTTTGAAGGGGCATGAATTCTTCCTCTACGGCCACTGCTCCGATTGCAGAAGCGGACAACGGCTGGAAGCGAACTGAGAGCAGGCGGCGGCGGTGTTCCTCCTGTTTAGGAGGAATCGTCGCCGTGCCGGTATCTATCGCGTTGGGGTAGGTGTCTGGTAGGGTTTCGGGGTCCCGCAATGGCGCTCTTTCTGGAGAGTTACCACGTGCGTTCCCCCTGTACCATCGGCCGGAGATGTGCGTATTTCGTTCCGCTGTGCCTGCTCGTGTGGGCATGGTGCACGCAGCCGTCTGCCGGAGCGGAACGCGAGCCTCCGCTGGTTGGAGCTTTGCAGGCAAAGCTCCAGGTCCCGCTGGATACTCGCAAGCTGAAGCCCGGGAGCGAGATCATTGCTTCCGTTGAGAAGACCTGGCGTGGGCCGGACTGCCTCTTGAGGGCCGGCGCCACAGTCTATGGGCACATCACGGAAGTCAATCGCCGCGCCAAGGGACAGCCGACGACGCTGAACGTGCTGTTCGACCACGCGGATTGCAATGGCAATCGCCAGACGCCTTTTGGTCTGCAGCTTGCCGCTGTGAATCTTCCTGTCATCAAGTTGGAAGCCGATGTCCTATCCGCCGAGATTGGGATTTTCGAAGACGGCGCCGTACCGGGAACCGGGGCGAGTGGGGCCGGCACCGGTACATTGACCACTCGCAATGGAGGACTCACCCAGGCGGGCACGGTTGTGCTGGGTGGCGCCTCAGGAAATGGTGGCGGCCGCCCTTTGACAGGAACAGGTCTCTCCACGAGTGGGGTGGGGCCTGACGATGGTCTGCAGATGCAGGCGCCGACTCCTGCCATAGGTGCGCAACCTGTCAAATTCAACGACGGATTTCATCTGGATGAAGTGCGCGGAGTACCCAATGTCAGCCTGCGCAGGCGAACCGGCGATAGCTCGGCCGATCTGCTCTCGAACAAGGGAGATTTTCTGATCGGTTTGCGGACCCAGTTGATGCTTGTGGCCGTCAAGCCGGGCAGCGGATCAGAACCCACACCGGCTCTTTCTGCGCGCGAAGAGACCGCCGCACCGATTTCCGAAAAGTCATCCGGAACTCTCACCGTGCCGGAATTGAAGCTTGCCGAGGCGCCGCCGCCCATTGATATGACCGAAGTCTGTGCGGCGAATTGCAATGTTATCTCGGACACGGTTTCCGCCAGGACTCTTCCCGGCAACGAAGGAGCTCCCATCGCAGTGGACCTGGAGAACCTTGGTTACAAGCCACGCTCACTTGGTTCGGCAAACGTGCTTGACCGGGAGACGACACTGACATTTCTTTCCGCACGCACCTTGCTTGTGACCTTTGATCCTCATCGTCTGCGCGAGCGTACCGGAGAAGCCTGGCACTCGGGAACGCGACGCGTTGTGCGCGTGGTGCTGATCGATACCGACAAGCGCCGAGTGGAGCGAGTGGCCGACTGGCAGGTCGATGGTGGAAGTGAATATCTGTGGCGAGTAGGAAACAACCATATCCTGGTGCATACGCAAGGTGGATTACACCTGCTCGACTCGGCCCTTCACGTAGAAAGAGCAATTCCAGTTCGTGGCGAGATTTTATGGGTTGCAGTGTCACCCTCTGGACATCGCATGGCGGTGGGCACCTTGAATGAACGCCACGATAAGCGCACGCATGACCTGATCAAGGAGCAGACGGGCGCCGAGCCGGAAGAAGATGTCGAGATGATCCTGCTGGATGAAACTGGCAAAGAACTTCTCCATCGCGTGGGCAGCAGCGCGATGCATGCGCCGGTTCTGACAGATGAAGGCGAAGCGATCGTTCGCCCAGTGGGGACGAACCACTGGGCCATCACGGAACGCAATCCTCAAGGGGCTGAGCTTCATAGAATTACCGAGGTGAATTCAAACTGCCCGCCACGGTTGAGCGCGCCCGCGCACGACCTGTTGTTATTGCAAGGGTGCAGCGCGGCAGGCCAGCGCTGGTTTCGAATGTTGCGCAGTGATGGGCGAACACTGTTGAAGAATCCACCCGCTACGGACCAAATAGAACCCAACGCGGTCTATACGGGTGGCTCATTGTTCGCCGTGGGTGTGATGAAACTGAAACAGCCGCTTGAGTTGGGCGGGAAGATATTCTCCGGGGATCTTCAAAGCCAGATCGTGGAGGTATTTCGTCTGAAAGACGGACAGCCGGTGGTCGACGTCGCGAATGACCGGTTTCCTCCTTCCCGGCAGGCTTACGCGGTTTCGGCGGATGACAAAAAGCTGGCTGTGCTCACCGATGCCGAGGTCGTGCTCTACAACGTACAGCCCAGATCGCACTGAAATACCGTGGTTTAGCGCCTTTTGGCGGCATGTCGGGTTTGCGGGCGCTTTCCGGCAGCTGTGAACGGCTCTTCCTTTGAGTCGATCGCGATCAAGGTACTTTAGAGCAGTTCCGGTAATACTGTGGTCTTCCCGAACGGTGGAGAATGCCGTTTTCATTGGGAGAAAACGGCTTCAGCACCCTCTCTTCGGCCTACACCATTACCGGAACTGCTCTAGCGCGAGTCGCACGGTTATTTAGAATAGAAGGATGATTGAAGGTGTGGTGGCGCGGACGGTTGCGGCTTCGCAGTCCGAGCGCAGTGAGATTGTTTTTCCCAACGATACGAACGCGATAGGTAATTTGTTTGGCGGGAGGTTGATGCAGTTCATCGATCTGGTGGGTGCGGTGGCGGCATGCCGGCATTGCAATGCCGTGACCGTGACTGCCTCCATGGATCATCTGGATTTTGTTTCTCCGGTCAAAGTGGGTGAGTTGCTGATTCTGAAAGCCAGCGTGAATCGCGCCTTCAAGACTTCCATGGAAGTTGGTGTGAAGGCGATGGTGGAAGATGTACTGGGCGATGGCAAGTTGCGCCATGTATCCTCCGCCTACCTCACATATGTGGCGGTTGATCTGAAGGGCAACAAGCTGCAGGTGCCGCAGGTTATCCCGGAAACCGATCACCAGAAACGCCGTTTTGACGATGCGGTGCGTCGTCGTGAGCTTCGCGCGGAAGAAACACAGCGCAAGCGTGAGATTCGAGCTGCCATAGGCAGCGTATGGAACCTATAGGAGTTCGGAAACAGATGGGACATAGTGGACAAGGAATGCCGCAGGGCCCGCAGCCGTTACCCGGCGTGGCGTACGTTGTGGCGGTGGGCTCGGGAAAAGGCGGTGTCGGCAAGACCACGGTCAGCGTGAACCTTGCGGTAAGCCTCGCGAAGCTCGGCTACAAGGTGGGCCTGATCGATGCCGACATTTACGGTCCCAATGTACCGACCATGCTGGGCGTCACGCGCCAGCCAAATATCCTTCCCGAAAACCGTATTGAGCCGTTGACGGCGCACGGTGTGAAGTTCATGTCGATCGGCCTGATCTCACCCGGCGACAAGCCGATGGTGATGCGCGGTCCAATGCTTCACGGCATCATCAAGCAGTTTCTGCAGCAGGTGGCCTGGGGCGAGTTGGACTTTCTGGTCGTCGATCTGCCTCCGGGTACCGGTGACGTGGTCATCTCCCTGGTGCAGACCGTGCCGCTGACCGGAGCGGTGGTTGTGTCCACGGGCTCCAGCGTCGCGCTGCAGGATGCGCGTAAGGCGCTGGAGATGTTCCACCAGGTGAACGTGGATGTGCTGGGCATGGTGGAGAACATGAGCCAGATGACGTTGCCTAGTGGCGAGGTAATCGATGTCTTCGGCGCAGGCGCTACGGAACAGACCGCGAAGCAGTTCGGTTTGCCGTTCCTCGGCGCAATCGAACTTGATCCGCGAGTGCGTGAAGGCGGTGACCGCGGTCTGCCCGCAGCATTGGGCAGTGAAGAATCCCCGCGCGCGCAGGAGTTCATGGCTCTCGCGAAGCAGGTAGCCGATCGCGCGAAGGAAGCCGCGGCGAAGAGTGAAGACGTTTTAGAGATTTCGTAAGTCAGAGAAGCGTGGCAAGGTTTAAGCAAAAGGATCTCGGCATGACAAGGCAAGGTGAGATCACAACCCGGCAAAGGCAGATCCTGACGGCCATCGTCGAAAGCTATATCGCGACGGGTGAGCCGGTGAGCTCAGGCGCCATTGCGCGCACGCACGTGGCGGAAGGCGGAGCCATGAGCCCAGCCACCGTGCGCCACGAGATGGCGGAGTTGGCAGACGCTGGTCTTCTGGAACAGCCGCATACTTCCGCGGGACGTGTACCTTCCGCGCAGGCGTTCCGGATGTATGTGGAAGCTCTGCACGGCGGCACGCCTACCCGCCTGCCGGGCATGTCTCGCGCTGAAGTGCAGTCACGCATCGACAACAGTTTTGTGGGAGTGTCGGGAGCGCAGGCGCTGCTCGCACGCACCTCGCACGTGCTGGCTACGCTTTCGAGCGGTGTGGGCCTGGCGATTGGAGCGGCCGCTACGGCGGATCTTCTCGAGCACGTGCATTTCAGCCGGCTCGCCGCCAAGCGCGTGCTGGCTGTGCTGGTCACGCGTAGTGGCATGGTGCGTGATCGAGTGCTGGTTCTGGATCGCGATCTCTCGCTCCTGGAACTGGAAACCGCCGCGAACTTTTTGAATGAGCACTACCGGGGCTGGAACCTGGAGCGGGTTCGCGCAGAGCTGGCACGGCGTCTGGAGAGTGAGCGTAACGAGTATCAACTGCTGGTGCAGTCCGCTCAGGCTCTCTGGGACGGCGCGGTTCCAGAGCATGGACAAGTCGAGCAGACGGTCTACGTGGAAGGTGTGGCGAACCTCGTTGGCATGCCGGAAGACCGGGCAAGGCTGCGCGAAATGTTGATGGCGCTGGAAGCGCGCGAGCGCATGGTCGACCTGCTGAACGCCTATATCGATGCGCGGCAGGAGTCGGTGCGCGTCGTCTTCGACCTGGACGCACAGGCGCCGGAGATGGCAGGGCTGGTGCTGATCGCGGCGCCTGCACTGGTAGGTGGAGAAAGCCGGGGCGCCGTGGGCGTCATCGGTCCAAAGCGTATGCACTACGAGAACGCCATGAACGCCGTTGGGTACATCTCGCAGGTTTTTGAGCGGATGAACAGCACGGACAATGACGGCATCCTCGGTCCGTCATCGCTTTGAAAAGGAATGAGGACGCCATGAACCGCGTTCGAAATGCATTCGCGCGCTGGTCGCGGATGGGAAACAATAAGGAAGAGACAGGAATGAGCGAACAGGACACCATGCAGGAAAACGAAGCACAAACAGAGACGGCGCAGGCCGAGGTGGAAGCGGGAACCGAAGGTGGGAATCTTTCGGAAGTCGAGCAACTGGTACAGGAGCGTGACGCTCTCAAGGACAGGCTTGCACGCCTCCAGGCGGAGTTCGACAACGCCCGCAAACGTGAGATCAAGGAGCGCCAGGACGCGCGCGACTACGCGACCCAGAATGCGGTGGAGCCGTTTCTCGGCGTGATGGACAACTTCCAGCTCGCGCTGAAAGCCGAAGGCTCGGTCGAGCAACTGCGTTCCGGCGTGGAATTGATCCTCAAGCAGATGGACGAAGCTCTGCGCGGTCTGCAGGTGCAGCCGGTCGAGGCCGTGGGGGCGCAGTTCGACCCGCGAGTCCATGAAGCCTTGGGTAGCATCGAAACTGTGGAGCATCCCGACCACCAGGTGTTGGAGGAGATCCGCCGCGGTTACAAGCTGCGAGACAAACTCCTGCGCCCGGCGCTTGTACGCATTGCGAGCAATCCGGCGCAGGTAAACGAATAAGGTTCTGCGAGCGGTTTGTTGCTCGCGTATGGCACCCGTGTGCCGCATGATGGGAATCAGGTGATGGCGACAGCGACGATGAAAGCTGACTACTACGAGGTTCTGAGTGTTTCGCGAACGGCGAGCGATGTGGAGATCAAAGCCGCATACCGCAAGCTCGCGATGCAATACCACCCGGACCGCAACCCCAACAATCCGGCCGCGGAAGAGAAGTTCAAGGAGTGTAGCGAAGCCTACAGCGTCCTGAGCGACGCGGAGAAGCGCGCTGCCTATGACCGCTTCGGCCATGCCGCAGTCGGCGGCGCCGGCGGCAGTCCGTTCTCCGGCGCTGGTCCATTCGCTCAGGGCGACCTGGGCGACATCTTCGGCGATCTGTTCGGCGAGATGTTCAACATGGGCGGCACTCGCCGCGCTTCGCGCGCGCAGCGCGGCCGCGACCTCAAGTTCGAAATGGGCTTGGCGTTTGAAGAGGCCGTGTTCGGCGTGGAGCGCGAAATCAACATTCGCCGTGCAGAGGCTTGCGACGACTGTACCGGCACCGGTTCGGAAGGCGGCAAGGAACCTGAGACCTGCCAGCAGTGTGGTGGGCGCGGCCAACTCCGTTCGCAGCAGGGTTTCTTCTCTGTCGCGCGCACCTGCCCGGTTTGCAGTGGAACGGGTTCCGTAGTCCGCACTCCATGCAAGACCTGCCGCGGTGAAGGCCGCACCCAGCGTCAGCACAAGATTCTGGTGAAGGTGCCGGCGGGTGTCGAGCAGGATACGCGCATCCGTTACGGTGGCGAAGGCGAAGCGGGACGCTTCGGCGGACCGGCAGGCGATCTGTATGTTGTGCTGGAAGTGAAGCCCCACAAGTTCTTTGAACGCGATGGAGACGACCTTCATTGCGTGATCCCCATCAGCTTCCCACAGGCTGCCATGGGCACGGAACTCTCGGTGCAGACCCTGGATGGAAGCGAGTCGCTGAAGGTGCCGGAAGGTACGCAGAGCGGGAAAGAGTTCCGTCTACGCGGCAAGGGCGTACCGCACCTGAACGCTCACGGCAAAGGTGATCTGGTTGTGGAAGTTCGTGTACAAACTCCATCCAAGCTCACACGCCAGCAGAAAGACCTGATGAAGCAGCTTGCTGAAACGCTCCCCGTGGAGAACACGCCGACCTCGCGCGGCCTGTTCAACAAGGTGAAGGAGATGTTCAGCTGAGATCAGAGATCAGAGATCAGAGACCAGAGAACAGAGAACAGGGAAGCGGCCGGATCATCCGGCCGTTTTCTTTTTCCGGACATATCAGAGGCGATTGAGAGGTATTCAGGGTTGTCTCAGACGGACAGGTCGAGAGTTGCGCGGTCATTCTATCTGCCACAACTCTGAGCGCCAACGGCGCGACGCTATACCAGCCCAGGGCGAAGCCCTGGGTACACGTGCACAGGAAGAGAGAGGGCTGAAGGCCCGACCTATACCAGTCACAAATCTATAGGGCGGGCTTTCAGCCCTTGATCTAGCTACGCGCGCTTACCCAGGGCTTCACCCTGGGCTGGTATGGGACGCGCCTTCAGCGCTCAAAGAAACGCGGAACAGATCGACAACGCCGCAATCGCCGCTGTCTCGGCTCGCAGAATTCGCGGGCCAAGAGTGATGTGCTTCCATCCGTGATCGGTGAAGAGCTGCATTTCGTCTGCCGTCCAACCGCCCTCTGGTCCTACTGCGAAAGCCAAGCGCATGGGGTGATTACCTGACGCGCCCGCCTGGAGCGCCGCTGCGATCGTATTCTCCTGCTCGGTTTCCGCAAGCAGCAATTTCACCGGTGTGTCGATTCCAGCAAGCGCCGACTTCAACGGTTGTGGATCGTCGACCTCGGGGATGTCACTGCGGCGCGACTGTTGCGAAGCTTCGCGCGTGATCCTGCGCCAGCGCTCGACGCGCTTTGCCGCAGCCTGTGCGAGATGCTTCTCCGTGCGGCGTGCGAGCACGGGTGTGATGCGTGCCGCACCGAGCTCCGTCGCTTTCTCGATGCCCCACTCGTAGTGATCGAACTTGATGACCGCAAGCAGCAGGTGAACCGGCAATGCTGATTCCGCTTCCAGTTCTTCGTGCAGGGTGAAGACCACTTCGCTCTCGGTAACGGAGGTAATCTCCGCGCGATGGAGAAACCCGTTTGCTACTACGTCGAACACCTGACCGGGCTGCGCACGCAGCACGCGAGCGAGGTGGAGCGCCTGGCCGCCGGTGAGCGAGGCGGAGGTTGGAGTCCATGTATCGGCGATCCAGCGGCGTCGAGTCATAGGTATCAGGATAGTGCTTCAGAGAAGGAAGCGCGAAAAGGTGCATGAACACTGGCGTTAAACACCTCGGGGAACGCTGTGTTGAGCGTCCCCCGAGTGTGTTGCCTTGGATTTACTACTTTGCCTGGTTGCGTTTGCCTGCGCTCCCAATTTGCACGCTCTAAAGCGGCTAACGAAGATATAGTTTTTGCGCGAGTCAGAGTCAAGAAAAAAGTTAAGCTTCGTGAACGATTTTCCTCATTGCGTTGCGGTACTGCACAGCGATGGGATGGACACTGGATCGAGCAATGCGACCCGGAAGGGTAGTGGAGAGCTTCGCATGGAACCAAACGTAACCCGATTCGATGGACGCGTAGCCGACTACGACCGCTATCGCGAACGCTATGATGCGAAGGTTGTACTGCCTCTGTTGCGCGCGTGGTGCAATCTCACGCCGCAGTGGCGCGTCGCAGATGTTGGCGCAGGCACAGGCATGCTCGCCGATGTGCTGCTCGCCAATGAAAATCAAGTCATCGCAATTGAACCCAATCAGGAGATGCGCGCAATGTGCGCGCATCTGCATGCGGACGCTCCACTCCTGGAGATTCGCGAAGGCACAGGAGAAGACACCGGCTTACCGGATGCATCGGTCGATGCCGTTTTTGTGGGCCGCGCACTGCACTGGTTCGATCTCGATCGATCCATGGAAGAGTTCCGGCGTGTGCTGCGTCCCGGTGGCTGGGTGATTGTTGTGGCGCTCGGACGCACGGAGAAAGGCCGCGAAGAAAATGGAGCCTTCGAACAAGTGCTTCGCTCCACATCGCCTGGGCACAAGGACACCCACGCCGCGTATACGGTTTATGGACGGCTCCCAGGCTTCTTCGATGGAGGGGAGTTCCACCATAAAGTGATCCTGGGGGAAAAGTTGTTCGACTGGGAATCACTGCTTGGCATGACGTTGTCCTTGTCGCATTCGCCGCGTGTGACCGCGCCGGAGTTCCCGCAGTTTGAACGCACGCTGCGCGGCTTCTTCGATCACTACAGCCACGGGGGCCTGGTGGCATTGGAGACGAGGTATTGGATCAACGCGGGAAGATTTCCCGGCCGGTGAGTGTGGTGGGCGTGATGCTCAGGTGTGTTTGAGGAACAGGGCGAGTCCCGCAAGGAAATCCTGCAACGTGTGCGCCACGATGACCGCACGCAGATTCTTGAAGTAGAGCGCTGCAACGCAGTATGTCGCGCCCAGGAAACCAATTAGCACAGCCCCGCCGATGCCCTCATACACATGCAGGCTGCCGAACAACAGGGAGGACGCCGCAATTGGAACAGCGAGGCCAATCCATCGCGGCACATCCAGGCGAGCCATCCAGGCGATGCCCTGGTTCAGGAGGTATCCGCGAAAGATGTGCTCCTCGCAGAAACCGGCGGTGAGGCTGACGCCAAACCACAGCAGGAGCTGCCATCCGGTTTGCGGCGCGAACGCGCGCACAACCTTGCGGTCGAGATGCAACTTTGCTTCCACATCCTGTTGCAGTTCGCCTTGGGAAACGGTCGCCTTGCTCTGGCCTGCCGCCCGCTCCTGATGAAGTTGACGAACCGCAAGAGCGGAAGACACGATCACCATCACGACTCCGAATGCCATGACGATGAAGAAATAGATGCCGGCTCCACGAAGTAGTTCGGCCCACCATGGAGCGCGGTTACGTTGCAGTGTGCGGAAGAAGAACAAGCGCCGCTGATAAATTCCCGCGACCACACTCCCGACGATCAGCCAGATCATCATCATCTGCGACAGGTATACGGGGACATGGGCTCCGCTGGCGGCGGCATGCTGACTGAAATGTGCAAGCGTGGCCATGGCGCCGACGACGATAACGATCGCCGCGGTATGCCACCACGGTGCGAGCGTGGTCTGCTCTTCGCCGGGAACCGGCGTGGCCGGGTGGGTCAGGTTTTCAGGATCCATGCAATGAGAGTACCCGGTGGTGAGCCCAATGCTTCCAGCCCACGATCAGACCTTTGGGCGTGACGACGTAGTTGAATACGGCCAGTACCGGAAAGAACATGATCTCGTGCAGCCGCATGTCAGCACTCGATAATGTTCAGGGCGAGGCCAGCGAGGCTGGTTTCCTTGTAGCGCGATTGCATGTCCATCCCGGTTCGATACATGGTGTCGATCACCTGGTCAAGCGATACCTTGTGCACCCCGGGGTCGTTGATAGCCAGCCGGGCAGCGTTCACCGCTTTGACGGCTCCCATGCCGTTGCGCTCGATGCAGGGAATCTGCACCAGGCCCCCGATAGGATCGCAGGTCATACCCAGGTTGTGTTCCATGGCAATCTCGGCGGCGTGTTCGACGGCGTTGTTGTCTCCACCCTGCGCGGCAACAAGCCCTCCCGCAGCCATGGAGCAAGCGACACCCACTTCGCCCTGGCAGCCGACTTCGGCTCCTGAGATGCTCGCGTTCTCTTTGTACAAAATGCCGACTGCCGCGGCGGTAAGGAAGTATCTCAACAGGCCGCGCGTGCGTTCTTCTTCGTTTGCGGCCAGCGAGGCATAGTGCAGGTAGTAATACGCAATGGCCGGGATGATACCCGCGGCGCCGTTCGTAGGTGCCGTCACGACGCGTCCGCCGGCGGCGTTCTCTTCGTTGACAGCCATCGCGACCAGCGTTACGGAATCCATAGGAGCAAGTGGATCGCGCGCACGGCCCTCGGCATCCAGGCGTTCAAGCCGGCGGGCCAACCCTGGTGCGCGGCGCCGTACATTCAATCCGCCGGGAAGCGTGCCCTCGGTATGAATGCCCCGCTCGATGCACATCGCCATCGTCTGCCATAGAGTCAGGATCGCGGCTTCGACTTGCTGCTCGGGAGACAGCGAGGCCATGTCGGGAGGCGCCTGGTTGTCCGGCCGCGAGGGCGAGACGATGCGGTCGATGCGGCGGGTGATCGAGGCGTCGCTGAGCAGCGACACTTCGTTCGCGAGCATCATCTCCGCGATGGTGAGGCCATGCTGTTCGCCAATCCGGAGAAGCTCGTCGGCGCTGGAGAACGGGTAAGGCACATTACGTTTCGGCGGAACGGCTGACGGATCGAATTCGCTGGCGGAAAGAATGAAGCCGCCGCCGACCGAATAGAAGACTTCGGAAGCCAACTCTTTCCCTTCGTCATCGGCGGCGGTGAAGCGCATGCCGTTCGGGTGCGTTGTCTGGGCCGGATCCGGATACATCTGGTTGCGGTGAAAGCGCAACTGAGAGGGTTCGTCGAACGTGATGAGCTGTCGCCCCATCACGTTCATCTGATGGCCGCTGCGAACGCTCGCCAGCATGGAGTCGATTTCAGCAAGCGGTACGGTGTCGGGAGATTCACCGAGCAGGCCGAGCAGCACCGCACGGTCCGTGCCATGGCCGATCCCGGTCAGTGCAAGCGAGCCATAGAGGTCGATCGTGACGGAGGCCGCCTGCGCAAGCTTGCCTGCCGCGTCAAGCTCGCGCACAAAACGCAGGGCGGCACGCATGGGGCCGACGGTGTGAGAACTCGAAGGCCCGATACCGATCTTGAAAAGCTCAAAGAGGCTGGTGTTCATCGCTCCGCTATTGTAGGCGCGTGTGTGGGGTATTCGCTCTCGAGCGACCGACGGGCCAGGGTGCTAGACTGGGCGAACTTCCAGGGAGCGGCAGGTCGAAACGGATGCTCTACAAAACACGCAGCGCAGCCGTGTACGGCATCGACGCACACATCATCGACGTGGAGGTTGATTTCTCCCACGTCAAAACCAACGAAGAACAGTTCGCGACGGTTGGATTGCCCGATGCTGCCGTGCGTGAGAGCCGCGACCGCGTGCGTGCGGCCATCAAAAACTCCGGCTTCGATCTGCCTCCTACAAGGATCATCATCAATCTCGCTCCCGCCGACCTGAAGAAGGAAGGCTCGGGCTTCGATCTGCCCATCGCAGTCGGCATCCTGGGCGCCTATGGCGGGTTGGCCAATCCCGATGTAAGCGACTTCGTGTTGGTTGGCGAACTGGGCCTGGATGGATCGTTACGCTCGGTGCAGGGCATGCTGCCTATTGCGGTGGCGGCGCGCGCGGCGGGCATCAAGAACCTGGTCATTCCCGCAAGCAATGCTCGCGAGGCCGCCGTGGTTCAGGGTTTGAATGTCTATCCGGTGCGCAGCCTGCTGGAAGTCCGTGAACTGCTGAACGCAGCGGTGCTGGGGCAACTGACGGCGCAACCTCTTACCGTTGACTCCAAGGCGCTCCTGAATGAGGGCCAGGATATCGGCGGCCCTGACTTCCGAGATGTGCGTGGGCAACACGTTGCCAAAAGGGCGTTGGAAGTTTCCGCAGCGGGCGGACACAACATCCTGATGATCGGACCGCCGGGCAGCGGAAAGACCATGCTGGCGAAACGGCTGCCCTCGATCCTTGCGCCGCTGCGCTTTGAAGAAGCGCTGGAAACCACCAAGATCCATTCCGTGGCCGGAGTGTTGAATGCGGAAGAAGGCCTGGTGACGCATCGGCCTTTCCGTTCACCTCACCACACGATCTCGGATGCCGGGCTGATCGGCGGCGGCATGATTCCGCGCCCCGGTGAAGTATCGCTGGCGCATAACGGTGTGCTGTTCCTGGATGAACTCCCGGAGTTTCCGCGCAACGTGCTGGAGGTGCTGCGGCAGCCGCTCGAAGACGGCATGGTCACCATTTCGCGCGCAGCCATGAGTTTGAGTTTTCCCGCGCGCTTCATGCTGGCGGCCGCCATGAATCCTTGTCCCTGCGGCTACTTCAACGATAAGAGCGGGAAATGCATCTGCACACCGCCTATGATCCAGCGCTACGTCAGCAAGGTAAGTGGACCGCTGCTCGACCGCATCGACATCCATATCGAGGTGCCGGCGGTGCAATACAGGGAACTGCGTGGCGGCAGTGCGGCGGAAGGCTCTGCGGAAATCCGCGCGCGCGTGATGTCCGCGCGGGAGCGCCAGTATGCACGATTCCTTGAAGCTGGGGAACGGACGAAGGGATCAGGCCGTAGCGCCAGCCGCGCCGTGTTCTCGAACGCGCAGATGACCACGCCACAGATACGTGTCCATTGCGAACTGGCCAGCGATGCTGAACGTATGCTGGAACGCGCGATGCAGCAGCAGGGGCTAAGTGCCCGGGCTCACGACCGCATTCTGAAGGTGGCTCGCACCATCGCCGATCTTGACGGAACAACAGGCATCGAGGTGAAGCACATAGCCGAAGCGATCCAGTACCGCACGCTGGACCGGAGCTACTGGGCTTAGGAAAGGTCTCATTTGGCCAGGTTCCGGCTCACGGGACTTAGCAAAATCGAACCCCAAAATCCCTTGTACTCGATACACTGATAGACACTTCTGAGCATGCAAAAGCGCCGGCCGACAGTATTGGATGTAGCGAAAACCGCAGGTGTATCCCCCTCGACGGTTTCCCGCTGTCTGCGGGGCGGCCCCCATGTCCGCGAGGAAGTGCGTACCCGAATTCTGCAAGCGGTTGAGGAGTTGGGTTATGAGCCCAATCTAGTCGCGCAAAGTCTGCGCGGCGGGCGTACTCACTCCATTGGCGTGATCTTTCCTCAGATCACCAATGCGTTTTTCAGCCAGTGCGTGCAGCACATCGAAAAAGAAGCGGCGGAGCGCGGATACTCCGTCGTCCTGCTGACGCATGGCGAGGACACCAAACGGCAGGCGCAACAGCTTGCCGTGGCGCGGCGATCCCGGCTGGACGGCATCATCCTGACGGTTGCTCCATACTCTGATTTCGAAGAGATGGAAGGCGCGCTCAGTGGCATCCCCGTGATCGCTCTCGACCGCCCTTTATGGGACGGTGTGGATGCGGTCCTGCTCCAGCATCGCCAGGCCGCCGCCATGGCGACGGAGCATTTGCTGGGCCACGGACACAAGGAGATTATGTGCATCACCGTGAATCCTTCCATCTACTCCTTCAGCGAACGTATTGAACAGTTCGAAGAGACGATGCAGGCGGCCGGCGCCACTCCGCGCACGCTTTCCGCAAAGAGCTATGCCGAACTCTCGCAAGTGATTCAGAAAGCGCTGCAGCGCTGGCCGAATGTCACCGCTCTACTGCCACTAAGCAATATGGCGACCTTCGCTGTGGTGGAAGCCCTGCGGGACATGAACCGCTATCTCCCCTTCATCGGGTTCGACGACCCGGACTTTGCCACGATTGTGGATCCTCCAATCACGGTTGTCCGCCAGCGCACAGACCAACTCGCGCGGCATGCCGTGCGGTTGTTATTCCAGCACATGGGTTCCGAAGCGCCCCACGCGGCTGAACTCATCGCGCTGCCCGCGGATCTGGTTCGCAGGAAATCTTGCGGCTGCCACGAGGACTGAGCCACAGTAGATTTTCAGGGCAAGCAGGAAGAAATAGTTCCCACTGCATGTTTTTCGTTCCCGAGGCCGTCAAAAGCAAGCTTGCAAATCGGGGTGCGCCGCCTCAATTCAATTTGTGCAGCCAGACATTGCGCACCGAAATCTTAGTTGGCGTTCCTTCGAGCTCGATTCCTATCAGGCCGGATACATTGTTGGAGGATTTGGGATCATCGTCGATGTAGACAGCCATCAACTGTCCGTTGATGAGGTGCATCATCACGGGGCCGCGAGCAATGATTTCGTACTGGTTCCAGCCATTGGTGTGTACATAGCCGCCCAGGGCACTGCGATCGCCGATCGTACCCAGCAGGCGTTGGGGTTTGCCCGCGCCTGACTGCGTGACCTGGCCTCGCCACGCGAGAATGCCGAGATCGGTGTTTTCGGAATAGAACTGCCCGTTGTAGGCCTCGTGGCCGGGATCGACCGGAAACCAGAAGTCCGCCTGCGGACCGGTCATGAGCCATGCCGGTTTAGGCAGCGGCTGGCCAGGGCGCGCGCGAATCCATGGCTGGCCAACCGTGCTGCGATACTGAATGCCCGTGCCTCCTCCATGCTCAACTTTTACTTCCAGCTTGAGATCGAAGTCGTGTGCTTTCGCCTCATCGACGGCAGCGCCGTGATAGCTGATGTAGGTGTTGGGCGGGCGCACAGTGAGCGATGTTGACTCACCAACGATCGCTCCGTCTTCCACACGCCAGATTGCTGGATCACCATCCCAACCCTGCAGGCTCTTGCCATCAAAGATCTGTGTGAAGCCGGTGTGTTCGTTGAAGTCAAACGGATCAGGCTCATGGAAGCGGGAGGGAGCTTGTGGAACTGAATCCTTGGACGCCGTTTGCTGCGCAGGAGCGAAGGCGAAGTTGGTGGCTAGGAAAAGAAGAAGCAGCGGTATACGCATGGTGCGATGAGGGTATCGCATCGGATCTATCCATTGGCAACGCCGCGGGCGAACCTTATCTTCAGATGGAGGGCGATATGGCAATCGAGACTGACTTCTGCGCGAGGAGTCCGAAGACGATTTGAATGTCCACTATCTTCGAAGTGCCATTGCAGAGGGAGAGGCGAGCGGTGTCTATGAAGGAGATGTCTTTGCCGCTCTTCGTATGAAGTACAGGCTGCAGTTTCTGGGTGAGAACTCCGCTACGCACCCTATAGATTGATCGGAGTGATGATGGCCCCTTCCGTGTTGCACCACTTCGGAGGTGGGCGAAGATTTGAGCGCTGAAGGCGCAACGCTATACCAGCCTAGGGCGTAGCCCTAGGTATCGTCGCCCAAAAGCACCTTGAGCGCTGAAAGCGCGTTCTATAGATGTCCGTGGTGGTAGATAGGTCGGGCCTTCAGCCCTCTGTCTCGTTCTATCCGCCGCACCTAGGGCTTCGCCCTAGGCTGGTATAGAACGCGCCGTTGGCGCTCGAATCTCTGGCCGGAACAACAGTCAACGTTTTACCGAGTCGCATATTCCCCATAGGACCCTCGAGTTCTCCGCAGACAGATTACAAGAAAAAGGCTCGGCTTTCGCCGAGCCTTTTCGTTTACCCCGTTTAGTGAGCAGCCCACTCGATCTTGGAAAGGTCGATGCCTTCCTTGACCATCTCGTAGAGTGGCGAAAGCTCACGAAGCTTCTGCACAACGTCGATGATCTTGTCGGAGACATAGTCCACTTCTTCCTTGGTATTGAAGCGGCCGAGGCCGAAGCGGATGGAGGAGTGAGCCACATCGTCGCCAAGGCCAAGAGCCTTGAGAACGTAGCTGGGTTCAAGCGTCGCCGAGGTGCAGGCCGAGCCGGACGACACCGCGATGTCATTGATGCCCATCAGCAGCGACTCGCCTTCGACGTACACGAAGCTCATGTTCAGGTTTCCGGGAAGATGGTGATCCATGTTGCCGTTGACGTGAACGTAGTCGAGAGCCTTTTCGAGCTTGGCCTTCAGGTATTCGCGCAGCTCCAACTCGCGCTTGCCTTCGGACTCCATCTCGTTCATCGCGATCTCGCAAGCTGCGCCCAGGCCGACGATGCCCGGAACGTTCAGCGTGCCGGAACGCATGCCGCGCTCGTGACCGCCACCGTTGATCTGTTCGGAAATCTGCACACGCGGGGGGCGGCGGCGAACGTACAACGCGCCGACACCCTTGGGGCCATAGATCTTGTGGCCGCTGAGCGAGAGGACATCGATGTTGTCCGCGATGACGTTCACTGGGATCTTGCCGACTGCCTGCACGGCATCGGTGTGGAAGAGCACGCCCTTCTCATGGCACAGCGCGCCGATCTCACGAATGGGCTGAATCACACCGATTTCGTTGTTGGCGTACATGATGGAGACGAGAATGGTCTGGTCGTCCATCGCGCGCTTCAGGTCTTCGATATCGATCAGGCCATCCGCCTGTACAGGCAGATAGGTGATGCGATAGCCGGACTTCTCCAGGCGCTTGCAGGTATCCAGGACCGCTTTGTGTTCGGTGACCTGGGTGATGATGTGGTTGCCGCGCTCGCGGTACATTTCCGCGATGCCCTTGATGGCGAGGTTGTTGGACTCGGTAGCGCCGGAGGTGAAGATGATTTCCTTCGCCGTCGCGCCGATCAGCTTCGCGACCTGCTCGCGGGCCTTGTCCACCGCCTGCTCGGCTTCCCAGCCGAACGAGTGGTTGCGGCTGGCTGCGTTGCCGAAGATGCCCGTGAGGTAGGGCATCATGGCTTCGAGAATGCGCGGGTCCAGCGGCGTGGTCGCGTGATTGTCCATGTAGATGGGCAGCTTGACGCCCTTGGGCAAGGGCTCATTGGAGGCGGTGACGTTCATTCCGAGGGTTTCAGCCATAATCTTTACTCCTAAAAGCGAGAGAGGCGGGAGCGCCGGCTCAGGCCGTCAAAAACTTAATGTGAGCGCTCGCTAGAGCGCGATCGAGACCAGGCCACCGGCAACCGGTGCGTGTGTGGCCGCATCGAGCTCCACGAGATCGGCAATGTGGATGCCGCTGAGCAGGTCTTTGATACTGTCGTTCACCTTACGCAACGGCTCTTTGATGGTGCAGGTGCCGTGAAGGTCGCAAGTTCCATGGATGGTAATGCAGCTTGTGATGAACAGGGGCCCGTCAATGGCGCGAATGACTTCAAACGCCGAAATGTCACGCGCCGGCCGAGCCAGCGCATATCCGCCGTTGGTGCCGGCGGTAGAAACCAGGATGCCCGCCTTCGCGAGTGTCTGGAGAATCTTGGCAAGAAGCTGCGGAGGGATGTGATATGCCTCGGCGACGTCCTTGGCGGACTGCGCGCCATTGCTGGCCTGTTCCGCCAGGTACTTCAGGGCCATCAGCCCATAGTCCGCTTTTTTGGTCAGCCGCAACATGTCGATAGGTGGGGAGGCGGAAGAGCACGCAGGGTCCTCGTCCCTTACTTTTAAGTGTACGGGTGTGCGTTTCCCGACGCAATGATTGTTCCGTGAAAGGCCCGGAATGGTCCTGGGCTCGGCTGCCACCGGAAATCCAGCTTCGGCGTGGTCCGTGCCGGCTCGAATGCGATTCCAGGCCGAGCGGTTTCCCCTCAAGGGGCATAGCGAAGAGAAGGCGGTTGGGATCGTTCTCCCACGGAAAACGGCCTGCCTGGATATTTCCAACATCTCAGCCTGAGGGAAATCGCTTCTGGAGCGTGCGGATGATCTAACATCTTCTAACACTTAGAAGAAAACGTGCCGCCCTTCCGCCAACTCGTCGCTGTGCCCAACGTGCTGACCATGCTGCGGTTGTTTACGCTGCCGTTTCTGGTCATCGAAATCCTGGATGGTCACTGGAAACTGGCGTTCCTGCTGCTTTGGGTGGCGGGGATCACCGATGCGCTGGACGGGCTGATGGCCCGGATGCTGCACCAGAAAACGACGCTGGGGCAGTATCTTGACCCCATCGCGGATAAGGCGCTGCTCAGCACCCTGTTCGTGGTGCTCACCCATGTGGGCATCATTCCGCGCTATGTGACGGTCCTGGTATTCAGCCGCGACCTGGGAATCCTGCTGATCTCATCGTTGCTGTATGTCACCAACATCCTGCGCGACTTTCCCCCGAGTTGGCTGGGTAAAGTGAGTACGGCGGTGCAGATCGTTACCGTACTGGTGGTCATGACGGCGCAGGTGATGAAGGAGTATCACCTGGTGGGGATCGAGCACTTCCTGCTCAAAGTGGTGGCGGTGCTGGCGCCGCTTTCGGCGGCTCAATATGCCTGGGTGACCCTGCGTAAGGTGCAGGCCCAGCATCCGCCGCCCTCGGCGAATAACGCCAAGATCGCTGACTAAAGCATTTCAAGCGGCAAGCAACCCGTGACAGTTGCGAAAAGTGTCCCAGCGGACGTTTTTCAACTGTCCGTGATCGGTCAGGATGGTTTTGGGGCCGCTGAGTTGCATTCGCCCCGGTTCTTCTCCCGGTCGTGCTTGCGGCCAGGGGCGGGTACAGGTAAACTGGATAGACGCACCCGCAGGCGCGTAGCTCAGTTGGTTAGAGCGCTACCTTGACACGGTAGAGGTCAGCGGTTCGAATCCGCTCGTGCCTACCACTCCCGCACCCAAGTCCAAACCGGACCCAGAGTTTGAGGGAGATCTTGCGACTCGTGAGTTTTGTTTTGGAGATTTGTTATGGCACAGGTATGTGAGCTTTGCGGCAAAGGTCCGCAGTTCGGCAACAACATTTCGCACGCGCACAACGTAACCCGCCGCCGGTGGAACCCGAACCTGCAGCAGGTCAAGGCCGTCAATAACGGCGTGGCGAAGCGCATTCGCGTCTGCACGAGCTGCATCAAGAGCGGCAAGATCGTCAAGGGCTAAGCGGCAAACCGCTTCGCTTCAGGAAGATTCAGGAAGAGTTTCTCGAAAGCCCCGGCTGCGCTGCCGCCGGGGTTTTTCGTGCTTGTTTGTACGCCGCCTTGCTGCGTCGAAGCAGTTCAGCCACCACTGAGGGTGCCCCATTCATCGCGCGGCATTTGGCGCGATGAGTGGGCCTGCACAGATGCCCAATCACCGCAGCCCAAGCGAAGAGCGAGGTTCAGCCCCTCGTAATCCCGGATCACTGTTCGCTCTCAAACCCCAGCGAAGCGCTGTTGATGCAGTAGCGCTCGCCGGTAGGGTTGGGGCCGTCGGGGAAGACGTGTCCAAGATGCGAGCCGCAGGTGGCGCAGGTCACTTCCACGCGGCGCATGCCATAGCTCGAATCTTCATGAAGTTCGACCGCGCCGGGTGAGACCGGCTTAAAGAAGCTGGGCCAGCCCGATCCGGATTCGAACTTCGTATCGCTTGGGAAGAGCGGCGCATTGCATGCGGCGCAATGGTAGATGCCATCGGCGTGATTGTTCACCAGGGCGCCGGTGAAGGCGCGCTCCGTGCCTTTCTCGCGCAGGACGCGATACTGCTCCGGAGTTAACTGTCGGCGCCACTCCGCATCAGTTTTCGTAACCTTCGTCTTCGGGCTGTCCTGGGTGATGGCGGCGTCGCTGAGCGGACCGCCGGCGGGAATTTCAGGCATGAGGAACCTCCTTCGTTAAGTTTCTTCCATTGGATGCCCGAGGCGCCTCGGAGAGCTCGTAACCGCTTACATCGCTTTCATCCCCCTCGAAAGGTGGAATTTCCAGATTGCTGGGTGACGTGGGCTGCTTCGTGGTTACCCAGGTGGATTACTGGAGAGTATATTTTTTGCGATTCAATCCGAAAGAGGGGATTGCCAAAAGCGGTTGAATAGGAGTAATGTTTCGTTCGGTCCTAGTCAAGCGGTTTTGCATAGAGTTTTGGCCCCGTTCCCGGGGGCCGGAAAATTGCTGCATTTTCAGGAGGTTGGTTGTGAAAAAATCCGTACGTCTTTTGTTTTGTGTGTTGATGGCCGTGGTGTGGTCTTTCACCGCGCACGCGCAGTTGAGCACTGCAACCATGTTCGGCGTGGTGACTGACCCCACCGGGGCGGTCGTCCCCAATGCCAACATCACCCTTACGCAAACCGATACGAACTTTACCCGGACGATCACCACCAAGGCGGACGGATCGTTCCGCGCCGAGTTCCTTCCGATTGGTCCGTATAAGGCTTCGGTGACCGCGTCCGGCTTTAAGGCGCTGGATCGCACGGGCATCACGTTGACCGTTATGCAGGAAGCCGAAGTCGACCTGGCGTTGAGCGTTGGCGGCGGTGGTGAAACCGTCGACGTCAGTGCCGATGTGCCGTTGGTCAACCTGGGTAATTCGACGCTGGGCAGCACAATCGACAACCGCGATATCGATAACCTTCCGCTGGTCAACCGTAACGTCGACCGCCTGCTGCAGCTTATCCCGGGTGTCCAGGCGGTCCAGACCATCAACAACCTTGGGTACCAGGAAATCAAAGTTCTGGTGAACGGGTCGACCGACAACTTTGTGGGCCAGGTTTCGTATTACCTGGACGGCGGTCTCAATATGACCGGCCTCCGTAATTCCGGCAATCAGGTCCCGAACCCGGACGCAGTGAGCCAGTTCAATGTAGCGACCAACAACTACAGCGCACAGGTGGGCCGGTATTCCTCAGCCGTCGTCAGTGTCGTCACCAAGAGCGGTACAAACAACTACCACGGCTCTCTTTTTGAGTTCTTCCGCGACCGTAACTTCAACTCAGGCGGGTTCAACACGAACGGCGCCTCCAAGACGCCCTACAATCAGCATCGTTTCGGCGCCACGGTCGGCGGAAAGATCCGGAGAGATAAGGACTTCTTCTTCGGCAGCTTTGGCGGGTACCGGTATATCACCTCGTCCAATCACAGCGGGTCTTTGCCCAGCCTGGCGCAGACGCAGGGCGACTTTTCTGAGAATCTTCCTATCGGAGCCGAGCAGCCAAATTGCCAGGCGCCCACGACCACGGCCATGAACGGTCAAAATGGTGCCCGTCCGCGTTTTCTTGTGTGCGATCCGGTGACGCTTCTGCCCTACGCCAACAACAAGCTTCCAACCGTGGATCCCACTGCCGTCAACATCATCAACTATCTCCGGAAGGTTCTTCCCGCACAGCAGCCCAGCATTCCCAACCAGGACACTCCGTATATTTACCGCAATCGTTCGCCAATCAATGAGCAGAACGAGGAATACCTCATCAAGACGGATCATCAGATCACGGCGGCGCACCGTTTGACGCTTAGCTACTTCCTCTTGAACTACAAGATCAAGCAGGATCTCGGCGGCTTCACGCAGGCGTGGTCGTACTCCAACTATGCCAACAAGCAGCAGAATGCGAACGTCAGCGATACATGGACAGTCAGCTCGCGGACCGTCAACCAGTTCTGGCTCAACTACACTCGCCAGAACGGCGGACGTATTCCGGTTTCCGCGGATCCCAGCAAGCAGTCGTTGACCGATTTCGGATCCGATTTTGGAG
Source organism: Acidobacteriaceae bacterium (assembly GCA_036498835.1). GTDB lineage: Bacteria > Acidobacteriota > Terriglobia > Terriglobales > Acidobacteriaceae > Granulicella. Next base: position 52,999 of record DASYEV010000107.1, read on the forward strand.
TCATCGGCACCCCGTCACTGCCACAGATCACCGTGGGTGGCTCAATCGCTTTCACGCTGACACAAGCCATCACCGGCCCCAAGGCGGGTGCGAACGTGTATGGCATTCGCGATGTGTTGTCGACAACACGCGGTAAGCACTCGTTGTACCTGGGCGGAGAAGCTGGTCTGGAAAAGGACTTTCAGCTTACATCGCTCAACAACTATGGAGTCTTCAGCTTCAGCAGCGGCCAGGGCAGTGGCAAGGCAACCGGCGCCGCACGCACAACCAACGGGCTGTCTGACTTTATCTCGGGTATCCCCGCGTCCATGTCTCAGGACACCGGTCTTTACGCCAATGCGAACTGGTATACCTATGGCCTCTTCGCTCAGGATGATTGGCGTATCCTCCCCAATCTGACCATCAATCTTGGGGTACGTTACGACTTTCAGCAATCGCCTACGGATCCGCAGAGCATGCAAACCAACTTCACGCCCGGCGCGCAGTCGCATGCGTTCGGTACGGTGAACATCATTGGCAAGTGTTCGAACTGCCTTGCACCAGTCGGATATCTGTTCCCTGGAGACTCCGGCGTTCCCAGAGGTGGCGCTTTCTCACCCCAGAACCATATCTCGCCGCGTGTAGGATTCGCTTTCGATCCCTACGGTAACGGCCGCACGGTATTCCATGGCGCAGCTGGTTTGTTCTTCGGTGGTATTTCCGGCAACCAGTGGGAGTTCCCATCGAACTTCGCTCCCTATGCAGTTCGCAACAGCTACAGCAAAGTTGTCTCGCTGACGCACCCTTATGCCGGCGATCCGACCGAGTTTCCAACGGGAACGAATCCCTATCCCTCTCTCAATTTCAATAGGGCAAGCAATACAGCAACCTTTCTGCCTCAGAACGCGGTCAGCGCTTTCGACCCGAATTACCGCTGGCCGTATTCCATGCAAATCAACTTCGGCTTCTCGCAGCAGTTTGGCAAAGGTTTCGCAATCAGCGCCAACTATGTAGGTTCGTTGAACCGTAAGTCGCCTCTCTATAACGATCTCAATGGTCCTATCTTCAACATCAACCCCGACACAGGTCTTTCCGGTCCGGCGTGCTTTACCGACTCGGCTCACAAAGTGCCCGATACGACAAAAGCATGCGGTTATGCGAATAGTTCCTCCACGATCAACAACCGTCGTCCGTTGAACTCGCAGTTCGGCCTCTCGGCGGCATCGCCGTCGTACACCAATGTCAACATCATTCGCTCGAATCAGAATTCGAATTACAACAGTCTGCAGGTGACGGTAACGCAGCGGCTCACGCACCACTTGAGCGCCAGCGGGTATTACACGTGGAGCAAAACCCTCCAAAGCAACACGTTGGATACCACGGGCGGCTTGAGCGGCACGTTCCAGGATGTGAATTACGCCCAGCTCGAGTATCGCCAGCGTTCGGATCAGGATCGCCGGCAAATGATGACGATGCACTTCATCTGGAAGCCGGACTATTTCGATCATGCCAACAAAATCATCAAAGCCGCGCTGAACGGGTGGTCGATTGCTGGCATCTGGACGGCAAACAGCGGCCAACCCTTCACTGTAACCACAGGCAGCGACAACTACTTCGGTGGCGGCACGCAGCGTCCGAGTATTGCAGCCGGAAAGACGGCGCATGTTCTCGACAATGGCCATTCGCGCCAGGCTATGAGAGCGAAGTGGTTTGACACGACCGCATACTGCCGGCCCGGATTTGATGCTGGCTGTGCCGGCACAGGTCCCCTCGGTCTGCTCGGCCTTACACGTCCGGCGCAGCTCGATGATCCTGGATATCGCAACGTCGACGCGTCTCTCTTCAGGGACTTCCAAATCCACGAAGACCTGCGCTTCCAACTCCGTGGTGAATCCTCGAACGTCTTCAACCTCGTCAACCTCGGTGCTCCGACTGCATCTGTAACCAGCGGTACCTTCGGGCAAATTACGGGAAGCGGTGGTAGCCAGCGCATCATCCAGGTCGGCGGCCGTATTCTCTTCTAACTTCAAACCTCACACTCCCAAAACAACGGGCGGCGATTTCATTCGCCGCCCGTCCTTTTTTTGTTCAGGAGAACGCTGGTCTGGCCCTGCCCTATGCTTCGCGTGCCACGCACTCAATTTCGACGAGCGCGTCCTTGGGCAGAGCCGCAACCTGCACCGTCGTGCGTGCGGGTGGCGTGACGCCTTCTGGCGCGAAATAGCGCGTGTAGATTTCGTTCATCGCGGCGAAGTCCTTCATGTCCTTCAGGAATACCGTGGTCTTCACGACCTGGGCGAAGCCGAGGCCCGCAGCGGCAAGCACGGCTTTCAGGTTTTCCATGACCCGCGTGGTCTGTTCCGTGATTGCGCCTTCGACCATGCTGCCGGTGGCCGGGTCGAGCGGAATCTGGCCGGAAGTAAACAGGAAATCTCCGGAACGGATGGCCTGGGAATACGGGCCGATGGCGGCGGGGGCGTCTGGGGTGGCGATTGCGGATTTTTCCTTACTCATGCGGGCATTGTCTGCTATGCACATGTGGCAGGGCAAGTGTCCAGACTCAGTCGAGCAGTCCCAAACGTGTCTGCAGCTGGGTTCGGTAGCGCCGGCTCAGACGCAGCGTCGCTCCATGATGCAGGACCACATCGTATTCGCCTGACTCATTCAACTTCATTCCCTGAACCCGGTCGAGGCGAACAATGGAGGACCGGTGGATGCGGCAGAAAACCGCCGGGTCGAGTTCGGTTTCGAGTTCGGCCAGGCTGCGGCGCAGGAGATGCTGCTTCTTTCCGCTGTGCAGGCAGGTGTAGTAGTCGGCGGCTTCAATCCAATCGATCTCGGTGAGCTTCAGAAAGATCACCTGGCCCGCACTTTTGAGCGTGATGTGCTTCAGGGCAGCCCGCTGGCTCCCGGCCTCTGTGACGCGCTGTTTGGCGCGCTCCAAGGCCCGGGTGAAGCGAGCCTGGTCGACCGGCTTGAGCAGGTAGTCAAGCGCTCCAGTCTCGAAAGCTCGCAACGCGTACTGGTCGTAGGCGGTGACGAAGATGATCGCGGGCGGTAGATCTGCCCCAAGCATCTCGAGCACATCGAAGCCACCGCACTCGGGCATCTCGATATCGAGAAAGACGAGATCGGGTTTCTTTTCGCGAATGTCCCGCAGGGCATCGGCGCCGCTGCCGCATTCGCCCAGCAGTTCGATTTCGGAATCCGCCCGCAGAAGTGTGAGGAGGTTGCTGCGCGCCAATGGTTCGTCGTCCACGACCAGCGTACGCAGCGGCCTGTTGAGCTTAATCACTAAAGACACGCTTCGTTCTCCGCCGGCCGGACGAAAGGCAGTGAGAGCGAAACCTCCACACCACCGGAGCCGCGGTTATGCAGATCCAGCGTCGAAATCTCCCCGTAGAGACTCTGCAGGCGAGCCCGAACGTTGGCAATTCCAATCCCCGATTGTGAGCTCTGCCAGTTCGCCGGAAGTGCGGGACCATCGTTGCCGACGCGGAGGATCAAGGTGCCCGCTGTTTCGGAAGCGCTGATGTGAATGGCGCCTCCACGCGCACGTTGCGCAATGCCGTGTTTAATCGCGTTTTCGACCATCGGCTGCAGGATAAGGCTGGGCACTTCTGCCACGTAAAGATCTTTGGGAACATCCATGTGGACTTCCAGGCGATCCGCGAAGCGCATCTTTTGAATGTCGAGATACTTTTGCGCGAACTCGATTTCTTCGCGCAACTCCACCTTGTGGTGAGGAGCGCCGTCCAGCGAACGCCGCAGGAGATCGCTGAGTCCGGAGATCATGTCGATGGCATCGCCGTTGCGTTGTTCGCGCACCAGTGCGGCAATCGAGTTCAGGGTGTTGAAGAGGAAATGTGGCTCGATCTGGCGGCGCAGCGCATCCAACTGCGCTTTGGAGAGCAGTTCGTTAATCCTGGCGGTTTCGGTCTGCTGAGCGACCAGTTGTTCACGGGATTCAAGTACATACCCAATGATCAGCACCATGGAATAGAGCACAAGCCCAACGAGGACTCCGTTGAAGACCTTGTCGAGATACAGCGTCAGAAAGGGTAGCGGACTGGACTCGTTGTAGGGGTTGAAGACGGTCTGCAAACCTGCAGCCCACCCATAAAACACAAGGATGACCGCGGCACATGCAGCCAGGTGTGTCAGCCAGCCCCGCATGGACCGGAAACCGGCGGCAGGAAATCGCCGGCCGAGCATCAGGATCAGAGGTGTCGCCGGCACCCACGGCAGCCAGTAGGAGAAATCGACACAGAAAAGCAGGAGCCAGTTGTGATGCATGCCTTCCGCACGCATGGTCACGACGGTCTGCAGGGCATCGACGAGGGCGAAGCCCGACCAAGTGGCGACGGTCCATTTCCAGTGATAGATGGGACGCTTCCTGGAGGACATGGCCATACTCAGAATCCTAGACTCGGTTAGGCGGGTTCTTTCGAGAAATGCAGGGAATCGACATCCCGCTGCAGGGAATGGGGTAGCGGCCTTCCGGCTGATTGAGGATACTCGGCTAGAGCAAGTCCCCTCAGGATGTAACCGCTGGCGAAACTGCTCAAATCGTTTTCTTCCGGGGAGAACGACCTCCCCCAGTGCCGATCGGGACCACAAATTCAGGAGATTTGCTCTCATGCAACCCCTTTCCAATTTTCTCGCCGCGACCGCCGTCCTGCTCACTGGCGCCATGCTGCTCTCCGTCAAACCTTATGAGCAGCCTGCGCAACGCTATGACCCCCAGTTCACCAGTGACGGTCAGATGAAGTTGCCGGTGGACTACCGGCACTGGATCTACCTCACCACGGGCTTCGACATGAGCTACAGCGCGGCCTCAGGCGAGCCGGACCACCATATGTTCGACAACGTCTTCGTGAACCCTGATGCGTATGAGGCTTTTGTGAAGACGGGCACGTGGCCGGACAAAACAACCTTTGTGCTCGAAGCCCGCAGCGCCAAGGGTAAGGGATCGATCAACAAACGCGGACAGTTTCAGGATGAGGTGATGGGCCTTGAGGTTCACGTGAAGGACTCGGCCCGGTTCAAGGGGCAGTGGGCCTTCTTCAGCTTCGATGGGGTGAAGACGTCGAAGATGATTCCCGAAACCGCGAGCTGCTACACCTGTCATGCGGCCCATGGCGCCGTTGACAACACATTTGTTCAGTTCTACCCGACGCTGCTTCCGCTTGCGAAGGCCAAGGGCACGTTGAGCGAAAGTTACAAGAGGGATCCGGAGTAGGCTTCGTGTCGTCATACGTTCGCTGTTCGCTGAAATACCGATAGAGCAAAATCCCGGCTGGTCTTTACGCAACACCAGCATTCGTCCGGTTACCATGCTGAAGGACGGACGCCCGTGAGGGCCGGAGCGAACGATGAGCGGAACACCCAACATCAAGCAGGAATTCATCACGCAGTTATTGACCCACGCGCTTTCCAAGCCGGAGTATTCGCTGCTCTTTGAAAAGCAGAGGCTGGACCGCGAGATCGAAGCGCTGAGCAAGCAGAATGCCCGTGCGGCCTACACGGCTCTACACGGCAAGGCTCCCAGCAAGCCTTTGAGGCTGCCGGAAAACAAGTCGATCGAGGAGTTTGCCGCAGGCAGTGTGAAGTACGCGTTCGGGCCGAAGAACGCGCCCAAGATTGTGGATCCCATTGTGGTTGTGGAGCCGGGAAGCCGCGATCCTGTCACGCTGTATCGCGTGTTTGACGGCAACATGGCCAAGACCCTGGGCGGGTGGTGGTGCTCTCAACGCACCGTGCAGGCAGTCGCGAGTGAGCCGCAGTTCGCGAAGCTGAGGGGCGACGAGCGTGCCGCGGGTGTGTGCCGCAAGCTGGCGCAATTGATGTTCGTTCACCCCAGTTGGAACGAGTGCCGCTACCTGGCCAAGATGGAATTGGGTGACGGCCGCCGTACCGTGGCCATTGCGGCTCGAGGCGATTGGCAGGCATTGAACGCGGTGTCAGGTTTCACGGGCGTTGGGGAACTGAAGGCGCTCGGCATGCAGGAAGGTCCTGGGTCGGTACAGTACTTCGTTCCCCTCATCAACCCGATGTATGTGACCAAGGTGCCAAACGGTTCACCGGACTGGCCGCTTCGGTAAACAGTTCCGAGCGCCAACGGCGCGATCTAAGGCATTTCCCATGAAGGTGTACCCCAGGGGCAAAGATGTTGAAGTCGTTTTCCCCAAAGAAAACGACCTTTTCAGCCGCTTCGGGAGGGCACAGCATCATGGGAAATGCTCTATACCAGCCTTGGGCGAAGCCCAAGGTAGATTGCGTGATAGAGAACGAGGGCTGAAGGCCCGACCTATTGTGGTTCCACGATAGGTCGGGCTTTCAGCCCTCAAAATTTCATCGCGCGTTACGTGGGGCTTCGCCCCACGCTGGTATAGATCGCGCCGTTGGCGCTGAGACGAAACAACACGCGATGGCGGAAGCCTTCAGTTAGAGCATTTTCCATGATGCCGTGCCCTCCCGAAGCGGCTGAAAAGGTCGTTTTCTTTGGGGGAAAACGACTTCAACATCTTTGCCCCGGGGTACACCTTCATGGGAAATGCCTTAGTTGGACCGGCGGCGGCGGCCCGAGCTGCGGCCACCTGCGGCGCTCTTGGAGCGGCCTCCGCCTGGACGCTTGCCGGCGTGCGAGCGGCCATGGCCGGCATCCGAGCCACCGTGCGAATGATGGGGTGCGCGCTGGTGGGCGTGGTTGCCACCGTCTTCGCCCTTCCAGCTGCGCGTTTCCATGGCAAGCAGGGTCGTCAGGTCGTCGCCCTTTTTCACGTTCAGGTCGATCGGCGTGTTGCGTTCTTCCTTGGCGAGGTTCTTGTCGGCTTCGTGCCACTCGAACTTGATCTTCAGTTCGCGTTCCAGCTTGCGTGCATCGCCCTTTTCGAGCGGCGTAACGAAGGTGGTGGCAACGCCGCGTGCGCCGGCGCGGCCGGTGCGGCCGATGCGGTGCACAAAGTCGTCCGAACCATTGGGCAGGTCATAGTTCACGACGTGGGCAATGTGCTGGATATCGATGCCGCGCGCCGCGACGTCCGTGGCGACCAGGATGCGTGCCTTGCCTTCAGAGAACTTCTTGAGGGCTGCGGTACGCTGCGACTGCGAACGATCGCCGTGGATGACCTCAGCGTCGTGGCCGAGCTTTTCCAGCTTGCGTACGATGCGGTCGGCGCCATGCTTGGTGCGCGAGAAGACGAGATACGTGCCCTCTTCTTCATTCAGCATCTTGTCGAGCTGTGAGAGTTTCTGGTCTTGCATGACCGAGTAAACGCGGAGTTCGACACGGTCGGAAGGCCTGGAGGTCTGGCCGATTTCAACACGCACCGGCTTGTGCACGTAGTCCTTCACGATCTCGCGAATGTTCGCATCGAGCGTGGCGGAATAGCACATCGTCTGGCGGTCTTTCGGGAGCGCACCCACGATGCGGCGGATGGCCGGCAGGAAGCCCATGTCGAGCATGCGGTCCACTTCGTCGAGGACAAGCATGTCCACGTGTCCGAGCGAAACCTGTTTGCGGCGCAGGTAATCTTCCAGACGTCCTGGAGTGGCAACCACAAGGCGCGGGCCGCGGCCGAGCGCATCGAGCTGCGGATTCTCATTGAGGCCACCGCAAACCAGAACGGCATCGTTCTTGAGGCCGGGGCAGACCTTCTGGTAGTTCTCGAGCACCTGCATCGCCAGCTCGCGGGTGGGCAGCAGGATCAGCGCGAGGATGGGCCCGCGTTTGCCCTTTATCGAAGGCTGGGAGATCTCTTCCAGGCGATCGATCATGGGCACCAGGAAGCTGAGGGTTTTGCCGGTGCCTGTGGAGGCGGTAGCGAGGATGTCGTCGCCTTCGAGGGCGGGCGGAATGGCGCCGGCCTGTACGGGCGTGGGTGTCACGAAGCCGGCAGCGGCCAGGCGCTGCTTCAGGCTATCGGTAATGTCAAAGTCATTGAAGTGAATCGCCGAGGCTTCGGTCTGGGTAATATGCCGCGAAGCTTGCAGCGGCGCAGGGTTCAAAATCGAGTCAAGTGTAAGAGTAGACAAGTGTTTCCTTCATAGTTCTGATACATCGCGGACGGAATGCAGAGATACTGTGACAGGCACGAAGGCCTGGCTAGCATCATGGATTCGCGGGTCTCAGCATTGCCTTGGGGGACGCTGCTGCTGCACGGCGAGGCCTGTTCCGTTGAACGGCCATCCAGCCAGAGCAACCAAAATGCGCCATCGGGCGCTAGATGGGAATATGCCGGTGCGGTCTCTGGCCAGACTCGAATCCACTTGGAGTCATCTGCCCGCAGCAGCCTGCGTGAACTTCCACGCAACCTTAGGATAACACGGTTCTTGAAAACCCCGAAACACGAGGAGGTGCACCGAAAGGTGCAGAGCCGGGAACTATTGAAAACGTGCTTCTGTTCAGAAACAAATTGTCCCGCACGTTGAACCAACGTGCGGGACAAACAGCAGATCAGGAGATTGCATCAGTTTTAGTGATGATGATGGTCGTAGTGACCGTGCTGCGCCTCGGTGTGATAGTGACCCGCGTGGTCGCTGTAGTGGGTTCCATGGAAGTCATGGAAGTCGCGGTTGTCCCAGTGCGTGCCGCGGGCAGGATAGCCACCGTGATAGCCATAGTGGGGATCGAAAGCCCGGTTCACATGGCCATAAAATTCAGGGCCATGGTGCCACGGACCGGCACCCAGGAAGACGCCGTTCGTGAACCACTCCGGACCGTAGTAACCGTAGGGCGCGCAGTTGTACGGCGCATACCCGTAATAGCCATAAGGGCAGACGGGAGCGACACCGATGCCGATGCCGAAATGAATCTGGGCATACGAAGGCGTCGCGACGCAAAGAAGCGCTACGACGGCAAATACGAGTGAAAGAAAGCTGAGCTTGCGCATAACCACCTCAGTGAAGATTAGAGGCGGGCTTTTGCATGCAGGTTGTCATTAGGAGGGGAAAGTTCCGGCGCGCGAAAAGGTTGTCTGAACTCGCGCTTTGACGCGATGATGGGGCGCTTTTATCCCTCGCAATCTCAGCGAGATGAAGATTTGCGCGGCTTTTTGCGCGGAGGTACCGGCTTCTTGAGTTGAGCTGGTTCCGGAAGTGTCTTTTTGCGCTCAACCTTTTTGCCGGCAGCGGCGCGGTTCAGCGCCTGCACTTCACCCTGGGTAAGTTCACGAAAGCCCCCGGGGGGGACATCCAGGACGAGCGCGCCATACCCGATGCGGCGAATCTTTTCGACGTGGTGACCCACCTCTTCGAACATCTTGCGAAGCTGGCGGTTGCGGCCTTCGGTCAGTGTCACCTCGAACCATGGATTGTCACCGCCGCGTACCTGTTCGATCTTTGCGGGCTGTGTCAGCACGCGTGCCCGGCGGCCGGAACGAACTTCGTTCAGGCGGCCACGGTCGATCATGATGCCGCGGCGAAGCTGGTCGACCGCTTCCGCCGCGGGTCTGCCGGAAATTTTGACGAGGTAGGTCTTCTCGACACCGGCAGCTGCCTTGGAAAGCTTATTGGCGAGCTCCCCATCATTGGTCATCAGCAGAAGACCTTCGCTGAGATAGTCGAGCCGGCCGACTGGGTACAGGCGGGGAAGCTTGCTGTGTTCGCCGGTGATCTTCTTCTGCGATTCCTGGCCGAGTAGCTTAAGGATCGTCGGGCGGCCCTCAGGGTCGTCGAGCGTGGTGACATAGCCGCGCGGCTTGTTGAGCATGAAGTAGCGCTGCGGCTCAGGGCCGTGGAGCAGTTTGCCATCGACGCGGATGTGATCGCGGGTGCGGTCGGCACGTGTGCCGAGTTCGGTTACGGTCTCGCCGTTTACCTGTACCCGGCCTTCCAGGATGATCTGCTCGGCCGCGCGGCGCGAGGCAATGCCGGCCTGTGCGAGGATCTTTTGCAGGCGGTCGCCGCGATTTTCATTGTTTTCTACAGAAGCCATCTATTCATTATGGGCCGAGGAGGAACGGTACAAGCGGACTTCTTCCTGGAAATGACAGATCAACTGATCCAATGGGCGCAGGCTGCACGACTTTGCCGCCACCCGCCTGGTGCAGTTCGCTTGTAGATGACAGTCCAGCCGTGACCGCACAATCCTCCGCACACGAAGGAGAACGAGAAGGCTGCACGCGTGTGTGTTGCGTTGAAGATGATTTCAGAGAAGGTGAATACGCCGGCGTTGACGCCAGCCTCAACAGCGTCATCCACATTTTCGCCACGCCTGATGGCGTCTCCCGGATCGCTCTTCTTATGGAGAGCGGGATTGATCAGACGAAACCGGGCCGGGTCGAAAGCATCGGAGCCAAACTGATGGATCGGGCCTGAGCGCATATCCCGCTCGCGAAAGCCCTTGAGGCAGCCCTTCCCATCCATTTCATCTGGATGGAAGGCTTTCGTGACCTGGGAGATGTTCAGAGCTTTGCTTTCTGAATCCTTGGTATAGCTCTGGAGAAAGTCACGGTAGATTTGAATCCGCTCAGAACTCAAAGGCTCCCTGGCCAGCTTCGGTTGAGATGTTCGTTCGCAGGATCCCGAAGCGATTGCCAGCAAGACGATCAGACACGCCAAGCTCTTCATGCAAGGTTAGACACCACACAATGAGCCCAGGTGCCCATTATTCCTGCGCAGGGCGAATCGGCTGGGAGGGATGCGGCTCATTCCCTCGCGGGCGTTCGGCGACAGGTTCAACGGCGGGCAGGATCTCCCCGTCGCCATACTCGTTATCGCCTTCCGGCGTGGCGAGGGTGTCCGGTTCGTCGTCCTCCGGCGAGTCGGGCGGTTCAGTAGGATGGCGCTGTGTGAAGTCAGACACTTCTCAGCCTTCCTTTTCGGCTTCCTGCTCTTCAGCGTCCTGTGCGGAAGGGTTGTCGTCGGTATTGTCCGGCGGATCAATGCCGGAGATGCGTCCGTCGACGATGATGTCATCCGCAATGCCGGTGTCGCGGTCGTCGCCGTCAGCCTGTGGCTCGTGATAGCCGGCGTTGGGCTCCACGTCTTCCGCGGCGGTAATGGCTTCTTCCGAATGCCGGACTGGTTCTGTGTTGCCCCCTTCGGGGGCGTAGCTCTTGTCGCTCACGATTTCCTCCGCACTCTCGTGGACCATGTTGGTAGGTTCCGGAACCGCGTTGATCTCGTCCAACGCGGGTGATTCACCCGAATCTGCCGCTTCTTCCGAGCGGTTGCCGTGGGGCGCGTCCATGGGGATTTCCTCCTGGACTGGCTCGTTGTCAGCGAACTCACCAGCCATCTTTTCAAACTCTTCGATGCTGGGAAGCTCGTTGATGTCTTTCAGTCCAAAGCGGACGAGGAAATCCTTGGTGGTCTTGTACAGAATAGGACGCCCGATCACCTGCTTGCGGCCGGCCGTCGTTACCAGCTTGCGCGTCATCAGCGAGCCAAGCACACCGCCCGAGTCGACACCACGGATTTCCGACACTTCAGGAGCCGTAACGGGCTGCTTATAGGCGACTACAGCGAGTGTCTCCAGTGCCTGGAGAGACAGCTTGAGGGGCGGTTTGAGCGACTTCACGAAGCCGCGTACGGCGTCATGGTATTCAGGCTTGGTAGCCAGCCGGAAGCCGCCGGCCACCTCGCGAATTTCCAGCCCGCGATCGCCGTTGGCGTATTCCGCCATGAGGCGGTCGAGCATCTGCCGGAAGTATTCGCGCAGCTTGCGCTCGCGAGCCTTGGCATCACGCGCAACGTCCGCGGCTCTGGCAGTATCCGCGGCAGCGGCCGGTTCCTGAGTCTCCGCTGCGGGCGCTTCGCCTTCCGGAGCCGGGACTGGCTCGCCCGCACTCTCATCTACGCGGGCGCTCTCACGTTCGCCGCCGCCCGTTTCCTGCCCATCTGCTACGGCTTCGGTGGCGGCGGGCACTTCGTCCTCAGCTTCGGGCTCGGAGGTTGCACCGTCGGTATCGGTGACAGGCTCAGCCTCGGTTCCGCCAAGGGTCTCCGCGTTCAGCGCGTCGGCATCGCCGGCTTCAGACTCCGTTGCCCCTTCCGCAGGGGTCAGAGCGAGCGAACGCTGGTGTTCCTCCTGGGCATCGAGCTCACTTTGAGCTTCGACCCCAAGAAGGCCGATCAGTTGGGCGAGCGTTACAGGCTCTTCGGACGCGTAAATGACGGCTTCAATCTTGGCTTTAAGACTCATAGGGACGCCCTTAAGTGTACCTGCCGCGACGGTCCGGGCCGGAAAGGCGGGGATGAGGAAAACCCGTCAGCAATCGTAGATTTGAGCGCAATCAGCTGCAAATATCGCTTACGGGCTCAACTGGGAATCTTGTTGAAAGCCCAGTAGAGGACACCGGAGAGGATCGCTGCCGTGGGCAGGGTCAGAAACCAGGCGAGGGCGATATTGCGGATGGTGCGGATCTGCAGGCCGGACCCGTTCGCGGTCATCGCCCCTGCGACGCCGGACGAGACAACATGGGTCGTGGATACCGGCAGCCCGATGCGGTCGAATCCGAAAATTGTCGACATCGCCATCAGCTCGGCCGCAGCCCCCTGGGCATAGGTGAGGTGCTGTTTGCCGATCTTTTCCCCAACAGTGATTACGATCCGCCGCCAGCCAACCATGGTTCCAAAGCCCAACGCCAAAGCAACAGCCAGCTTGACCCAGGTTGGAATGAACTTTGTAGAACGGTCGAGATAGCCGCGGTAGTTGATGAGGATTTTTCCGTCGAGGGCTTGCAGTTTGAGACCGCCCGCTGCACCGAACTTGGGAATCAGGGCGAGGGCTTCGGAGACAAGGTACATCTGGTTGCGTACGTTGGCCTGATCGGATTGCGGAACATTTCCGAGTGAGCCGGAAGCGGAGGCTTCGTCGCGAACAGTATCGATCATCCGGCGCAGGGCCAGCGTCGTGTCGGGGCCGTATTTATGGGTGCTGATGAAGTGCTGCAACTCCGCAGCACTGGCTTGCGGTGTGGTGTCGGAGTCGATGCCCGCGGGCCCAGGCAGGGTGGCTGTCGGCTGGATATAGTGGCCGAGCGTGTCGGACGCCTGCTGCGAGACGGCGACGAAATCGACAAGCTGGTCAGGTCCAACCGTATGGTTGAGGGCGTACGCCGTGGGTACGGTGCCGACCAGGATCAGCATGATCAGGCCCATGCCTTTCTGGCCGTCGTTGGAGCCGTGAGCGAAGCTGACGCCGGTGCATGTGCCGATCAGAAGGGTCCGAATCCAGAACGGTGGCGGATCTTCGCCGTCAGGAGCCTGGTAGAGCGAGGGATCGGTGATGAAGCGTTTCATCAGCCAGAGCAGGATGGCGGCGCCGGTGAAACCGATCAGCGGCGAAAAGAAAAGCGCCTTGGCGATTTTGATGAGCTGATCCCAATCGACGCCCGAGGTCAGGGACTCCGGGTGCATCAACTGGTTCGCGATACCGACGCCGACGATGGAGCCGATCATGGTGTGCGAACTGGAAGCCGGTAAACCGCGCGCCCAGGTCAACAGGTTCCAAAGGATGGCGGCAACCAGCAGCGCAAACACCATGGAGAAGCCGGAGCCCTTGGAAACTTTGAGAATCAGCTCGATAGGCAGCAGTGAAACGATGGCATATGCGACGGCTCCGCCACTGTAAAGCACCCCCAGGAAATTCCAGATGCCGGACCAGATCACGGCGAAATGCGGTTCCAGAGAGTGCGTATAGATGACCGTGGCGACGGCGTTGGCCGTGTCGTGAAAGCCGTTGACGAACTCGAAACCCAGAGCGATGACCAAGGCCAGACCTAGAAGTACAAACGGCAGGGCCGTGGAAGGGTGCGTATTGGCAAGGTCGCGCGTGAGTTTGGTGACGATGTAGATCAGCGCGATGCCCAGCCCAATCAGGCAAGGCACCACGTAACGCTTCTTCAACCTGCTTTTCCTTAGTTTGCGTTCCAGAATGCTGGCAGGCTGCGGCGGCGGGGCTAGTGTGGCCATAGGTTGGTCGATCGTCAGGCTTTCGTTTGGATCCCTCCGGTCGTCAGGAGGTTGGGCGAATATTACAAATTGATGAACGGAGCGTTACTAAAACAGTTCGCGGAGGATTGTAGCCGCTTCGGGGCACGGGAAGGCAACCCCATAAATGAGCGATTTGCCATGGCGCGGTTTTCTCCGGCTTAAAAGAACTGCGGGGTGCGGCAGAAGCCGCACCCCGCAATTTGAAGATTGAACTGCTCTAGCGAGCGACCAGGTTGAACAGGTAATACAGCAGACCCGAAAGCAGAGCGGCAGCCGGTAGGGTAAAGATCCAGGCCATCGCAATGTTGCGGACGGTTGACATCTGCAGACCGCTGCCATTGCCCGCCATGGTTCCGGCAATGCCGGAACTCAGTACGTGGGTGGTGCTGACCGGCGCGCCGTAACTGTCGGCGAGCCAGATGGTGATCATCGCCGTGATTTCAGCGGAAGCACCCTGGGCATAGGTGAGATGGGTTTTGCCGATCTTCTCACCCACCGTGACCACAATTCGCTTCCAGCCGATCATGGTGCCGAGGCCCAGTGCGAGCGCCACAGCGACCTTCACCCAGGTGGGGATGAACTTCGTCGACTTGTCGAGGAAGCCACGGTAGTTGGTGAGGATTTTGGTATCGGCGTCAGCGAGTTTCGGCGCACCCTTGGCTTTACCCATAAGGTTCAGCGCGGCGCTGGTGAGATACATCTGGTTGCGGACGTTGGCTTGCATTTCCGCAGGGACATTGCCGAGCGAACCGTAGGAAGAAGCTTCATTGCGGATGTCGCCAACCATCTGTTCGAGCGCCACAATGGTCTGTGGCTGATAGCTCTTGTCGGCGACGAAGCGTTCCAGCTCCTGAGAGCTGTCTGCGAGGACAGTGCCTGGCTGCTCATATTTATGCAATGCGTAGACCGTCTGCGTGGAAACAGCTGCAAACGTCTGGACGTCTTTGACACCAACGGTGTGGTTCAGAGCGTAGGCCGTGGGAACTGTTCCGACCAGGATGAGCATGATGAGGCCCATGCCCTTCTGTCCGTCGTTCGACCCGTGGAAGTAGCTCACACCGCCGCAGGTGCCGATCAGCAGAAGGCGGATGTAGAACGGTGGCGGCGCGGTGCCTTCCGGAGCCTTGTAAAGACGCGGATCCTTGGCGATGAGCTTGAAGAGCAGGAAGAGCAGGAGCGCCATCGCGAATCCCACAAGCGGGGACACCAGCAGCGCCTTGAAGACCTTGATGACCTGGTCCATATCGACGCCGGTGACACCGGAACGTCCGTGGATGAGCTGATTGGCGATACCCACGCCGATGACCGAACCGATCATGGTGTGCGAGCTGGAGGCCGGCAGGCCTTTCCACCATGTAGCGAGGTTCCAGAGGATGGCGGCAACCAGTAGGGCGAAGACCATCGCGAAACCTGAGCCCTTGCTCACCTTGAGGATCAGTTCGACCGGCAGCAAGGTCACGATGGAATAGGCGACGGTTCCCGAGCTGAGCAGCACGCCGATGAAGTTCAGAATGCCGGAGTAAACCACGGCAATGTGCGGCTCCAGCGAGTGCGTATAGATGCAGGTGGCAACGGCATTGGCCGTGTCGTGGAACCCGTTCACGAATTCAAATCCCAGCGCGATAAACAGGGCCACGCCGAGCAGAATGAACGGGAAGACAGACGGCGAATGGACCACGGCGAGGTCGGCGCCGAGGTGTGTGCCGATGTAGATGAGTCCGGCAACAACCGCAACGCCGAAGACGATCGCTCCCCATTTGCCGGGGCTGGACTTGGCAAGCTTGTGTTCCAGGAGGGAGCCGTGGGGTGCATTAACGGCAAGGACAGCAGGGTCAGTTGCGGGAGTCGCCATGAAAACGTGTTCCGCCTTACTTGATTTTTAATCTCGGGGGTACCTAGCTGAGAACTCTAGTCGTGGCGCTATCTTCCCCATGTGAAGAGACGATTAACGTTTGGTTACGGCAAAGCGCGGCCAAAGTGCAGCTGCCTTCCCTGCATCCCATAGCCAGCGAGGAGAGAACGTGGCGGAGTTCGGGGTTGTGCGGGGCGATATTACGCGGCGTGAGGTCGACGCCATTGTGAACGCGGCGAACACTTCATTACTGGGTGGCGGCGGCGTGGATGGCGCCATTCATCGCGCTGCCGGGCCGGAGCTTATGGAGGCCTGCCGGAAGCTGAATGGTTGCAGGACGGGGGCTGCCAAGGCGACTCCTGCTTTCCGCTTGCCTGCGAAGTGGATCTTCCATGCAGTCGGGCCGGTTTGGAACGGCGGTCACGTCGGCGAACCGCAGAAGCTCGAGAGTTGCTACCGCAGCTGCATGGAGCTGGCGAAAGAGCACGCGGTGAAGAGCATAGCCTTCCCGGCAATCTCAACCGGGATCTACGGCTACCCCAGGGAATTGGCAGCGGACGTCGCGACGGTCACCTGCCGTGACCTCGCAGATAGCAACGGCGTGGAGCAGGTGGAGTTCGTGTGCTTCGACGAGGAAACCGCCGAAATCTATGAGCGGCTGCTGTTCGAAGGCTGAACCTAAAGCAAATCTCCTGATGCTGCGGTTCCGATAGGCGATGGAGGAGGCCGTTTTCCGTGGGAGAAAACGATCCGAGCATTTTTCCCTCAGCTACACCTTCAGGAGATTTGCTTAACTCCCCGGGACGATATTCTCCGTGGTCTTCCAGTTTGCGAGCAGTTGATGGAGTACGGTGCTCCCTGTCAGGTACACGGACTCCAACGCAAGGCGTCCGCCGATATAAGGCGCGGTGACCGATTCAATGGCTGTATGGCCGGCCTTTGGCATGCAATAGTTGCTGCCTCCGCGAAGCACCAGCACGCGATTCGGGTCGACGCGGTGAAGCGCAGCCAGCCGTCCCACTGCTTCCATGTACCCGGAGTCTTCCATTTCGGTCATCACGAACGTTCCTTTCCCGTGTGTCCAGAGCTTGACCCAGTCTTCCGCATACCTGGTCATGACTGTGCCGTGCCAGTAATAGTCGCTGGCGAAGCTGTCGCCGAGAAGCACGAAGGGCGGTTTCAGAGCTGCCGGGAACTCGGTATACCCGGCGCGCCATTCGGCAACCTTGGGGTCATCGCCGAGCTTCAGATCTTTGGTTTGCGCGTAGGCCCAGTGCACCAGGTTCAGGTTCAGCGGATACAGATTGCTGCGGTGCCAGACAGGGTCGTCGATCGATGCAGGATTGGGTTCGTGTGCGCTGGTGGGAAAGATGCCGTAGGGCCACGAAGCGGGAGCATCGCGCGGGTCAATCTCGCGGGCGACATCGCCCACAACATACTCAGCCCATGCGGCGGAGCCCATCGACGCCGCACGCGGGTCGACGCCGGCAATGCCGTTGATCAGAAAATAGGCGTGGGTGAGATCGAAGCGCGGATCGAGTCCCAGCGCCATCATGCTGGCGGTCGCATTCACCAGCGTAGTCCCGCTGACCATGCCAAGCACCGTGTGTTCGGGATTCGTTCGCAGCGGATGTACGCCGCCCGGGAAGTCGATGACTTCGGTGAGGTGTTCGCGCTCCACCCAGAACTGAAATTCCCCCGGCGCGTCGCCCGTGTCGTTGCCCACCTCGAAGGTCGTGACGATGACCGCTCGGATGGGCCAGGGCTTCGACGGCTTTTCGGCCGCCATTGCTGACGCGCTGAGGGCAAAACTCAGGCAGAGCATGGCAATGGAGACACGAAGGCTGCGTAGGCTCATGATGATTCCTCTCATGGAAGCGAGATGATCTCAGCCTAGCAGGCGTCATAGATATTGATGCTGCCGAGCAGTGTGAGAAGCTTGTTCAAGTCTCGAAGGGCAATTCTCCCTTGAATCCCGGGCGACCAGATTTGATGGCGGCTCCAATCAATCGCATAATTTCCTGATTCGCATGGGATGGAATCAAAGTAACTTCTGGATGTTCTGCTGCAAAGACACGGAAGATCTGGTCCGCGAATGCCTGACCAATCATGTCCACACCCTCAAAGTTGAAAATGACCTGTGCGAATCGGTCTACTCGCATGAGTACGCGCTTGGCTTGCGACCGCGAAACCAATTGATCGTTCCCATATTTGGCCAACTTCACAGGCACAACCGTTTTGTTGAAACCTTCTGACCCGTTCACGCTGAATTGGTCATAGACCTTCTTGATGGTGCGTGCAGTATGATTCTCTACTTTCAAAAAAACGGCAGTGCCGTTCCACACGGCGTCGCGCTCAATCATCCAGTCCACTTCATTCCCGAGTTCGTGACTAAAGAAAACCCCGCCGGACAAAATATCGAAGCCGTTGACCATCCGTGAAGTAAAGAAAATTCCCTGACCGGAGTGGTTGACGGAGTCGGTGGTCAACTTACCTTTCTGGAGTTCAAAAATAGCTTGCCGTTCATCTGGCAGACCAAGGGCATCTTGAATCTTCTTGAAGATGCCTACGCCATCGTCCACAATCGAGATTTCTGAGTCGACGGCAGACTTTTTGACCTGCACTAAAATGTGGGTTCCCTTTGAGTGATCGATGGCATTATTGAACATCTCGGTGAACGCGTAGTTCCAAATCTGCAACACGTTATCTGGTAGTTCGCCGAGAAATGGCTGGATGTCCTCTCTCCAGGCGACGTCCTCAGCAAGCCCGGGCTCGATTACATAACGGAAGGTAATGGATGCGGTCTCGGCGATTTTGTATGAGCGCTTTCTTGTTTCACCTTCCGCCACTAACGACCCTTCACCCGTCAGCTTTTGGAGATGTCTATTCGCCGCTTGCCGAGTGATGTTGAACTTCTCGGCGACCTTAGCTGCAATTCCCTCTTCTTGGATGTGTTCCAAGATGAAGACTCTTATCTCCTCGGTATTTTTTCGAATTCGCGTCACGAACTATTTGTAAACTTATCGGGAGGAAATTGTCAACTAAGCAGCTACCTTTGGAAACATTGGAAGGTCGATTGGAGACATGCAGGCGCCGTCTTGGGCTAGCAAGTATGATTGCCGTCTTTGTCCGCCTCACCCATCAGCGGTGGCAAACTTTGGGGAAAATAGCCCATATGGCTCTCTCCGTCCGACCCTAATACGGGAAATTGCTTAGCCCCAGTCGTCGCGAATCTGCGCCTGGTCGGCGATGACCTGATCGAAGTTGGTGGTCTTCTTGATCATGATGTCGCCCTGCTCTTCCACCTGCCGCAGCAGAATCGCTTGCAGCCGGACCAGTTCCAGCATGGCCAGGAACGTGCAGATCAGCGCACGCTCCGACCTGGTATTGCTCAGCATCTTGCGCAGGCTGATGGGCCTGTCCTCCATCAGAAGACGGCGCTTCACGAAGTCGATCATCTGCGCGACAGTGACTGCGTCCTCGTCGATGTTGTGGACCGGACGCTCACGCAGACGCGCGAGAACGTCCTGAAACACTCGCACCAGGTCCACGGTGTCGGCGGCGATTTCGCGTTCGCCGTCCAGCGACTCCATGCCTTCTTCGCGTAGAAACGCCTTCATCCCGGACTGCGACCACGTCGCTTCTTCGATCTGTTGTTTCTGCAGCAGCATCTGCGCGGCTGCTTTGAACCGCTCGTGTTCGAGCAGCCGTTCTACAAGCTCGCGCCGCGGGTCTTCCGCGTCGCCAAGGCCGCCGAGTTCGGTGGGATCGCGCGGTAGCAATGTCTTGCTCTTGATGTGGATCAGCAGGGAAGCCACGTAGACGAACTCGCCCGCGGCATCGACATCGACCTGCTTCAGATGGTGCGTATATTCGAGGAACTGCGCGGTGATGCGGCCGATGGGGATGTCGTAGATGTCGATGTTCTGCTTACGGATCAGGTCAAGCAGAAGATCGAGCGGGCCGTCATACACCAGCCCCACGGTGACGGAAAACGGGGATTGCGAAGCTTCTTCCTGCTTTTTCGCAGGCTGCTTCTTCGGCTCGGGAACGGGCGCGGCTTTGGGAGACTCCAGCGCGAAGGGTTCGGCCTGCGGAACGATGTCCGTGATGTCAGGCTCGCTGGCACTGACTGCCGACGGGCCTTCGTTCGCGTCCGTTGAAGCAGTTTCGGGTTGCGATGCCGCTTCGCTTTGCGGCTCTGTTTCAGGGGAGGGCGAATCGCGTCCCTCTTCTGGAAGGCCGGCGGTGGTGGTTGCGTCGTCGATACGTTGATCGTCGGCCATTGCTAAGACAGACCCATGGCGTGATGCACTTCATCCAGTGTTTGCTGTGCGCGCTTGCTGGCGCGCGTCTGACCGTTGGCGAGCACGTCCTTTACAACGCCCGGACGCTTTTCCAGGTCGTGACGACGCTCGCGGATAGGAGCAATCGTGTGCAGGATGGAATCGGCGCACCAGCTCTTACATTCGATGCAGCCAATCGAAGCGGTCGTGCAACCGTCGTAGACTTTTGCGATCGTTTCCGGGCTGGAGAAGACTTTGTGGAGGTCGCCCACGGGACACTTGTCTGGGCTGCCGGCATCGTCACGGCGGACGCGCGCCGGATCGGTGACCATGGTCTTCAGCTTGGCGCGCAGGTCTTCGTCAGTCTCGGCCAGGCTGATGTGGTTGCCGTAACTCTTGGACATTTTGCGGCCATCGAGGCCGGGCAGCTTCGGCGAAGGCGTCAGTAGAACCTGCGGTTCGGGCAGGATCTCGCGGCGTCCGAAAGGGCTCAGCTTTTTGGTCTGGGTGGCGGCTTCATACAACTGGTGAGTGGAGAAGTCAGTGCGCGTGGAGTCCTTGGGTTCACCGGCAAGTTTGCGAGCCTTTTCCAAAATCGCGGGCATCTCCCACGGCTTGGCTTCCGGCGAAAGGAAGAAATCGCCGGGGTAAAGGCCATTGAAGCGGCGCGCGACCTCGCGGGTGAGTTCGACATGCGCGACCTGGTCCGCTCCAACAGGAACGAAATCCGGCTTATAGAGCAGGATGTCGGCAGCCTGCAGAAGCGGGTAGCCGAGGAAGCCGTAGGTGCTGAGGTCTTTGTTGGAGAGCTGTTGCTGCTGGTCCTTGTAGCTGGGGACGCGCTCCAGCCAGCCCAACGGCGTGAACATGCCGAAGAGGGCGAAGAGGCGATCATGCTGCCAGACGTCGGACTGGCGAAAGATCACGCAGCGGCCCGGATCAAGCCCCGCGGAAAGGAAGTCCAACGTGATCTCGAGGATATTTTCCTGTACGCGGCCGGGATCGGCGTAGTCCGTGGTCAGGGCGTGGAGGTCGGCGATAAAGAAGTAGCAGTCGTACTCCTGTTGCAGACGAACCCAGTTGTGAAGCGCGCCCATGTAGTTGCCGAGATGGAGCCGCCCCGTAGGGCGCATGCCGCTGAGAACACGGGGTCGCGGAGTCGTACGTGATGGTGAAGTGCTCATGAGGTGTGAAAGGTTTCCGAAGCGTTCCTGAAAGTGTTCGAGAAGTTAAGGATACATGTTGCGAGCAGTCGCAGCGGCAGCGCCGGGCGGGCCCTGTCGCCGCTGCAAAGGAGGTTTTCGAGACCGGAAGAGAGCTAAAAACGGTCCAGAAGGAAGGTAAAGATCGCAAGCAGCGGGCTATGCACAATTTCGACGAGAAATCCACCGAGGAAGAGAAAGATGATGACGAAGAAGAGGCTGTAGCGCTCAAAGGTTTTCGCGGCTTCGTAAGGCAGGAAATGGAGAAGGATTCTGCCTCCATCCAGAAAAGGCATCGGCAGCAGGTTGAATATGCAGAGCAGCAGATTCACCATGATGCAGATGTAAAGAAAAAGCAGCAGCGGGAAGCTGGATGGCAGAGCGGCCGAACCTTCAAACTGGAAGCCGTGAGCCATGAACGGGACCAGTTGCAGCCAGACTGCACCGTTGTGCAGTACGTGTTTCAGAACGATGAGCACGATCAGCGCAACGACGGCGGCAAGAAACTGGGCGAGGGGACCGGCGGCGACCGCCAGTACTTCGCCATTCTTTCGCGGAAAATTCCGGTACGTCATCGGGACCGGTTTGCCCCAGCCATACGGCAGGGCATTGTGAAAGAGAAAGATGGAGAGTAGCGGCGCCAGGACCATACCGAACGGGTCGAAATGCACCAGGGGGTTCATCGTGATACGCCCAAGCATGCGAGCGGTGGGATCGCCGAGGCGATTGGCGGCCCAGGCTTGCACGCAATCATGGATGGAAATGGAGAGCACCATCACAACGAGCTCGAAGGCGATCAGGGCGATGATTAACGGCGGCATACATGAATAGAGTAAATGTCCGAATTGCCGCTTCCGAATCCCCGGGGTGAATGTCCTTCCTTATGCGATGATGACTGCGCAATCACGCGAGTGTCGAGGAGGTTATGTGCGATTTGCCGGAGTGGTGTGTTTTCTAGGAATACTTTGCGTCAACGTTGCGGGCGCGCAATCAGTTGCAAGCAAGAGCGAGGCGGAAATCAAGGCGGAAGATCAGCGGGCTCAGGAGCTTCTTCGCAAACAGAACTTCGCCGCTGCGCTTCCGCTCTATGAGGACTTGCACGCACAGCAACCGCAGAATTTCCGGTTTACGGAAGGCCTGGCATTTGCGTTGGTTGCCAAAGCATCCCAGCAGCCCGAAGCCGAGGCCAAGCTGACAACCGCCCGGGCCAAACAGATTCTGCTGCAGGCGCAGGCCGCTGGAGACACCAGCAACGTTCTGGCCACACTGCTTGAAGGCCTGGATGACAAAACCCCGGTGGACTCTGCAAACCGGCCGGTATCTGTGGGACACGAGTGGCTGGAAAAAGGTGAAAAGGCTTTCACCAGCGGTGATTTGCCGGGTGCGGTTGAGTTTTACACCAAGGCGTTCGAAGAAAACCCAAACTATTATGCGGCGGCGTTGTTCGCAGGCGACGCGGAATTTAAGCAGGACCACTTTGGCGCGGCCGGCATCTGGTTTGCGAAAGCGATCGCCATCGACCCCAATACGGAAACCGCACATCGGTATTGGGGTGACAGTCTGGAGAAAGCGGGAGAACACCAGAAAGCCAGAGGGCAGTTCATCGAGGCAATCATCGCTGAACCTTACCGGCGGAGCGTCCGGGTTGGCCTGAAGCAGTGGGCCGACGAGAATCACTGCATGATCGTGGCTCCTCCGATCAAGCTGCCCGGCAGTAGTGTGACGGAAGGGAAGGACGGTCACATCAACCTGACCATCCCGATGCCGGCCGATGGCAAGAAGGATGACCCTGAGTCGACTGCCCAGTTCGCCTATGCACTTGGCGCCGCCACGTGGCATGGCGACAAGTTCAAGAAAACATTCCCAAACGAAAAGATCTATCGCCATTCACTTGCCGAAGAGGCAGACAGCATCCGCCTGATGCTGACGATTTTGAAGGAGCGGAAGATTCCGGAGTCGAAGCTCAGCACCTCGACAAAGCTGCTGATCGAGCTCGATAAGAACGGACTGCTGGAAAGCTGGATCCTGCTCGATAATCCTGACCAAGGCATCGCCCAGGATTACGTTGCCTACCGGAAGGAGCATCGCGATCTGCTCGCGAAATACATCCTCCAGTATGACGTGCATGAAAAATAGGGCGCCTTGACTATTCCAACGCGTAAACGATCTGGACTGTCGCCTGACTTTCGACACGTTGTGGCTCTATAGCGAGAGGCGCCGGTGCTTGCCGGGCGAGGCCGCCCGTGAATCCGTCCGAAAAGTTGCTCATGAGCCGCGGCGTCGCAATGCCCGAACTTACGCTGTTGGTTGCATACAGTGCCTTGCCCAGTGTGGCTCCCGCGCCTTTCGCCAATTCAATGGCGATGGCGTGAGCGCGCTCCGTTGCGCGGCGAACGGCCTCCGCGTCAAGCGCAACACTGCTCTTCAAGCGCCAGTTGATGCGGCCAGTTTCATTGGCGCCGGCCTGCACCGCCGCATCAAGAACAAGTGCGGCATCCTTGGGGGCGAGCGCGATCGTCCACGTCTGCGAGATTCGATAGCGAGCCCCTTTCTGATCTTTTATTTCAGTGGCTCCAAGGCGCGTAACGTCCTGCAGCCCGCTTTGAATGTCGGAGCGCTTCGCCCCTGCGCCGAGCATCGCCTGCATGATGACATTTGAGGTATCTGACGCGGTTTTGTAGGCGGTCTGGAGGGTGGCCCCGTAGACTGTGTAGCCTACGTGCAGCTCTGCGATTTCCGCATCGACCTCCGCATGATCGCTGGCTGAGACCGACAGCGTTCGGTTGCTGCTGCTGATTTGGATGCTCGGCTCTTTAGGGCTTTGTGTGTGCGCGACTGAGACCATCGCGAATGTCGCGACAAGGGCCAGGCAAACCAGGGGAAGTTTCATTCGTCATCCTTTTTGCTCAGCAGATCGGAGAGCGTTTCCTTATGTTTGGGTTGGGCTGCGGCCTTGTCTTTGGTATTGGGCAGCACCTTTTCAGGCGGCGGCGAGCCCAGGCGCTCGCGCGCGTTCGCCTTCACCGCTTTCGTGGCTGAAAATACCTGCTTTTTTTCTTTGGCCATAATGCAGCTACCTCGCGAATCCAAGGCTAACGCAATTCTCCTGAAGCTATCGCTCAGGACGACGTCCTCAAGCGAGTCTTCTCCGAAGAAACCAACCTCCTCCATGCCCTATGGGAAGCACCGCATCAGCAAGTTCGTTCCAACTCTATGGCCGCGGGCGCTCTCTATCGCCCTGGGCGTCCTGTATAGCCGCAGGCGCTGCGGTTCCAGCATCGGGAGAGCAGCGAATCCTTTGCGGGATGACAGCGAGAAAAGCCAAGAGCCACAAACCTTTGCGAAGGTCCAACGTTTGCGTGACCGGTTTCCGCACATTGAAGCTCTTCGGCACAGGGGCCAACTCTGTGGCATACTTCGTTTGCCTGACAGGCAGGTTCAGCATCAAACTCCTGTGAGGAGCGCTGGAGGGCAGCATGGAAGAGCGCGACTTTTTCGATGAGCGTACGGAGAACAAAAGCCACACCCTGGTGTGCCCGCACTGCGGGCAGTCCGAGGAGTACCAACTGAGCTGGCTTATCCGGCGCAAGAAACCCAGGCTCCCGCAATCCGCGGATGCCCGCGATAAGGCGATCTACGCGAAGGCGCAAAGTTACATGGTCCGGCGTGAAGATATGGTGGGATGCAAGAACATCCGCTGCCGTAAGCGCTTCGATGTGGCCGGCATCCAATCGGTGTCGTTTCTACAGGACGTGCCGACGGACGCCGTCGAAGATCGAGCGGCGCGAGTCAGGGCTGCGTTCGACCGGAGGGTCAAAGGGACGAACCAGGAGAATTAACTCCGGTTCAAGCTTCACTTGAAGTGTTAGGAGTTGGGCAACAGTTCGGCCCCCAATCCGTGCACAGGGCGGGTTGTGATTTAATGAGCGCAGGCGTTCGGGATACCGGACCCGGCAGATTTTGTTTGCGGGAGTTTGATTTCGATGGCGAACACTATGGTTCCGTTTGAGGAGCGCGGGTTGAGCCCTGCGGAAGTTGAGGCGGTTGATCGCCGCCGCCGTCACGGTCATCTGTATCTCGTGCTCGGCTGGCAGTTTTTGCTCATCAGCATCTTTGTGTCGCTGTGGAGCGGCCAGGACATGACCTATTCGCCTGGCTGGGTCAAGCCGATGGTTTATTGGGACATCCTGCTGTTTGTGCTGTCGATGGTGTTTTTCGCCAACGCTCTGCGCATGCGCCGCGGCGTGAACGAGTTCTTCAGCTACTAAAATTTCTGTAATTGAAAGCGGCGAGCCATTTTCCAATGGCTCGCCGCTTTGCTTGTGTCTTGGAATTCTGGCGCTATTTCCGCTTCCAGCGCACTCCGTCCTTGGAGTCTTCCAGGATGATTCCCTTTTCGAGAAGCTCGTTGCGGATGGCGTCGGCCCGGGCGAAGTTGCGCTGGCGCTTGGCCTGGGTGCGTTCGGCGACCAGGGCATCAATATCCGCATCGCTCAGGCTGAGGGTGGCCAGCAGCGCCGGGTCAGCTTCGTCCAGGCGGCCTTCCGCTTCCGCCCATGCCAGCGCCGCGCGGGTCTGCTCGGCGTCGCGGTCTTCCAGTACCGCGAAAATGGAGTCAAATTTGGCCAGCAGGCGCAGGGTTTCGTCGGCGTCGGTGCGGTTGAGGTGATTTTGATCGGCAGCCGTATTGACGGCCCGGATCACATCGAAGATGGCGGCGCGGGCTTCGGCGGTGTTGAGATCGTTGGCCAGCGACGCAACGAAGGCTTCATCACCTTTGCGAATGGTGGTGGCAAGCGAATCATCGGCTGCGGGCGTGTCAGGCCATTGACCCTCACGAATGCGTGCGTGGAAGGTGCGCAGACGCTCAATCGCGTTGGTGGACTCCTTGAGCCCCTCGAAGGTGAAGTTGAGCTGATGGCGGTAAGGCACACTCAGCAGCAGAAAGCGGATGGCGGAGGCGCGATAACCCTTGAGCAGCAGGTCGCGCAGCGTATAAAAGTTGCCTTCTGACTTCGACATCTTCCTGCCTTCGACCAGAAGAAAACGCACATGAAACCAGTGGCGTGCGAATGCCTTGTGGGAGGCTGACTCGCTCTGAGCGATCTCGTTTTCGTGGTGCGGGAACATCAGGTCTTCGCCACCGGCGTGGAGATCGAAGCTCTCGCCCAGGTATTTCATAGCCATGGCGGAGCATTCGATATGCCAGCCCGGGCGTCCTGTGCCCAGGCTCGTGTCCCATGAGGTTTCGCCGGGCTTCACTGCCTTCCAGAGAGCGAAATCGCGCGCGGCATCCTTGTCGTATTCGTCCACGCTGACGCGGGCGCCGTCTTCAATGCCTTCAAAATCCTTCTTGCTGAGCTTGCCGTACGCAGGGAAACGGGCGATGCGGAAATACCAGCTTCCGTCCTCGGCCTTGTAAGCAATATCCTCGGCGGCGAGACGCTCAATCAGTGTCACCATCTCTTCAATATTTTCAGTCGCGCGCGCAACGGCTTCGGGGTTTTCAACGTTGAGCGCGGCCATGTCTTCGAAGAAGGCTTCCTCGAATTTGGCGCTGTACTCACCGATCGGCTTACCCGCGAGCCCGGCGTTGCGGATGATCTTGTCGTCGACGTCGGTGACGTTCATGACGTGGCGCACCGCCATGCCGTGCATCTTGATCACTCGGCGAAGCACGTCGACCTGCAGGAAGGTTCGGAAGTTGCCGATGTGGCCGTAGTCGTAGACGGTGGGGCCGCAACAATAAAACCGGAGCGACTGGCCATCGGCGGCGAAAAGAGGCTCAATCTTTCCGGTCAGAGTGTTAAACAGTTCGAGAGGCAAGATGCGTTCCGGATGCCGGGGGCAGGTTGAAGGCCGCCCCGCAGGCTGCTTTCTGCAGGTTTCGTCTACCTGTGATTTTAGAGCATGACCCGTAGTGCGGGGCTTCGGTAGGCGACGGAGGACGCCGTTTCCGTGGTGGGAAGCAACGCTTGGAGCGGTATATCCGCCATTGGGGCAATATGCGGTAGGTTCGGGCTTCAGCCGCCGAGGGCTTGCTCCTGCCCAACCCTATCCCAACCGCAGTTGTGGCGTGGGTTCGAGCGTGTCGTCCGCGAACTGTCCGGCAAGAAGCTTCGGCCAGGCCGCAGCGGCAATCATGGCGGCATTGTCGGTGGAAAGCGCGATGGGCGGAAATGCGACCGGCAGCCCCCTACGGCTAGCTTCCAGGGTGATCCTGCGACGGAGTTCGCGATTGGCGGCAACGCCTCCGCTGACCAGCAGCCCTCGCGCGCCGAAGTGTTCGGCGGTGGCGAATGTTGTCCGGGTGAGGTAGCCGGTAACCGATGCCTGGAAGCTTGCGATCAGGTCGAGCGTTTCGCGGTCGAAAAACGTAAGCGCCTGGGCGAGCGTTTCGGCGTTGCCGGGCTTACCCGTCGCCAGTCCTGCGTTGCGTAGTGCGGTGGAGCGCTGTGAGGCGGCCGGCGCCATGCCATGCAATTCAACGTACCGGCGGACAGCAGTCTTGATGCCGCTGAAGGAAAGATCGAAACGGGTGGTGTCAGCCGGCGCTTCGCGAGCCAGCTTGGGAGCGGTTTTGCCCGTAGCCTTGGCCTTGATTTGCGCGAAGCTGAAAGGGACTGCTTGCGGATTGCCATAGGCCGCGAGCGCGTCCATCCAGGGGCCGCCCGGATAGGGCAGGCCAAGCAGCTTCGCGGTCTTGTCGTACGCTTCCCCGGCCGCGTCGTCCAGTGTTTTGCCGACATTGCGGTATTGCCATGTGCCTTGTGGCGTCCGGCTGGCCAGGTACAGATGCGTGTGACCGCCGCTGACCACCAGCGCCAGCAGTGGCGAGGCATCGGCAAAGCTCGCCTCCGCGTCCATCAGCACCGCGTGGATGTGGCCTTCGAGGTGGTTGACGCCCAGCAAAGGCAACGCCGCGCCGAAAGCCAGCGACTTCGCAAACGTGATTCCCACCAGCAGCGCCCCCGCGAGACCTGGGCCTTCGGTGACGGCGACAGCTTCTAAGTCGGTGTAGCTCGCGCTAGCGAGGTGCATAGCTTCGCGCACCACCGGAACGATTGCGCGAAGGTGCTCACGTGAAGCCAGCTCCGGAACGACGCCGCCGTAGTCGCTGTGTACAAGCTGCGAAGCGACGACATTGGAAAGCACCTCGCGTCCGTTCCGCACCACGGCGGCGGACGTTTCATCGCAGGAGCTTTCAATGCCGAGAATCAGGCCATGACGCACAATCTCTATCGTAAATTGCGGCGCGCGCAGATCACGAAGCCCGCCTCGCATGCGAGCATCTAAAGAACGCGAGCACCCAAAGGAACGCGAGCATCCAAAGAAACGATGGCAAGGCTGGAAAATCCGCAGTATAAGGCGGCGTTTGCGATTGCGGAGCGCCTCCATGGGCTGGGGCAGCAGGCGCTGTTTGCGGGCGGCTGCGTCCGCGATCTGCTGATGAATCAGCAGGCTCATGACTGGGACGTCGCAACCTCCGCAAAGCCCGAGCAGGTACAGGCCGCGTTTCCGCGCACGGAAGCCGTGGGCGCTCATTTCGGCGTGGTGATGGTGATCGACCACATCGATGGCGAGCGTGTCAGCACGGAGGTAGCGACCTTCCGCCATGACGGCGCCTACTCGGATGGGCGCAGGCCGGAGGCGGTGCGGTACTCCGACGACCCGCGCGAAGACGTGCTGCGGCGTGATTTCACCATCAACGGCCTGCTGCTCGATCCGCTGGCATTTGAAGAAGGCGACCGGCTGGAGAATTGCGTCCTCGACTTTGTGGGTGGACGCGCAGATCTCGAAGCCAAGCTGGTGCGCGCGATCGGCGATCCCGAGCGCCGGTTTGATGAAGACAAGTTGCGCATGCTGCGCGCGGTGCGGTTTGCCGCCCGCTTCGGTTTCGCGATCGAACCCCGAACCCTGGCAGCCATCCAGCATGAAGCAGCCAACGTGAAGATCGTTTCGGCGGAGCGAGTCCGTGATGAGCTGACCAAAATGCTTACCGGAGGCGCCGCGCGGCGAAGCTTCGAGTTGCTGGACGAAAGCGGCCTGCTCTTCCACGTGCTGCCCGAAATCAGCAAAATGAAAGGCGTCGAACAGCCGCCGCAATATCATCCCGAAGGCGACGTCTGGATTCACACGCTGATGTTGCTCGACCATCTGCCTAAGGGTGCAAGCCCCACCCTGGCCTGGGGCATGCTGCTCCACGATGTGGGCAAGCCCCCGACGTTCACCGAGCCCGACCCCGCCAAGCCGGGGGACCGCATCCGCTTCAACGGCCATGCCGAGATAGGTGTTGCCGTCGCGCGGACGATCCTGAACCGCATGCGTTTTTCCAATGACGACACCGAGCAGATCCTGGCGCTGGTCAAGCACCACATGCAGTTCGGTGACGTGACGAAGATGAAGCAGTCGACGCTGAAGCGGTTTCTGCGGCTGCCCAAATTCGACGAGCACCTTGCCCTGCACTATGCCGATGTGATGAGTTCGCACGGTCTGCGCGGCATGTATGACTACGCGAAGGAGCATTTCGAGCGTCTCGGCGCGGACGAAATCAAGCCCACTCTGCTGCTCGCGGGCGACGACCTGATTGCCGCGGGTTACAAGCCCGGCCCGGATTTTCGGACGATGATCGAGGCGGCGGAAGACGCCCAGCTCGAAGGAGCGATCTCAACTCGGGAGCAAGCGCTCCAGCTCATCGAGGAGAGATTCGGCAAACCTGTCAGACAGGTATAGGATGGTGCGCATGCGCGCGTCCGGCTTTCTGCTGTTTCTTGTCCTTCCTCTCCACGCTGCCGTGATCGGCACCAGCAAACCAGCCGAACCACTGACCGAAGAGCGCATCCGGGCGATTGTGCCGGCCTCACAACGGGGGCCATGGCTGGCCTACCTGCACCGGTCGGAAGAGCAGATGAAGGCAGATCGCGCGGTTCTCGCGAAAGAACGCGAAGGCATGACCGAAATTCCGCCGCTGCCTCCTCAGGGTTTTTCAGGGCGCGCGATCCCTTTGCATCGTGATGCTGCGTTTTATAAGAGTGACGATGCCAGGAAGATCGGCGACGTCATCCTCTCGTTCCAGACTCCGGCGGGCGGGTGGTCGAAAAACCTGGCCATGACCGCGCCCCGGCTCAAAGGCCAGAGCTACGCGACGGCGAACCTGGCTCCGGTAGACAGTCCGAGCGGAGACTTCGACAAGCCGCAGGATGAGAAGTGGCACTATATCGGCACGCTGGACAACGACGCGACCAACACGGAGCTGCACTTTCTCGCTGAGCTTTCCGCGGCACTCCCTGAACATGAAGGCGACAGCTATCGTTCAGGTTTTCTGCGCGGAATCGAGTACCTGCTGCACGCCCAGTATCCCAACGGCGGCTGGCCGCAGGTGTGGCCGCTGGAAGGCGGCTATCACGATGCCATCACCTTCAACGACGATGCGGTGACGGAGTCGGCGCAGACACTCTCGCTGGTGGCCGAAGGCAAGCGCACCAGGGCGGAACATAAGGATGGAGCGCGGGCAACGGAAGCGGAAACTCCGGAGGAGGACTACACCTTCGTCCCCGCAGCCTTGCGCGCCCGGGCGAAAGCCTCAGTCGCAAAAGCGCTCGATTGCATTTTGAAAGCGCAAGTGCGTATACCGGCTGCTGACGGTAAAGCGACCGAGCTCACCGTGTGGCCGCAGCAGGCCGACATGCTGACGCTGCAGCCTGTAGCAGCGCGCAACTACGAGCCCGCGGCCCTGAGTTCGGGCGAATCGGCCAGCGTGATGGAATACCTGATGTCCTTGGATAGGCCGTCGCCTGCGGTCGTGCGGTCGCTCCATGCCGCTGCGGACTGGATGCAGGCACACAAAATCATGGGATACACGTGGAGTGGCGGCCGCGGCACTCCCGGCGGGCGCAAGCTTACAGCCGTAGAAGGCGCCGGACCATTGTGGGCGAGGTATTACTCGCTGACGACAGGCAAGCCAATCTTCGGCGACCGGGACAAAACCATCCACGATGACGTGAAGGAGATTTCTCTGGAACGGCGCAATGGATACGCCTGGTACAGCGATGGACCGGCGCACGTGCTGGCGGACTATGCCGCGTGGTGGACGACGCATCCCTGACGGCGGGATTGCCGAGCTTCTGAATTTGGAACACCATTCCGTGCATCCAACTGCGTGCATGGAAGAAAACCACTCAACCGATGTTTTGATTCTTGGCGCCGGCATGGCCGGCCTCACGACTGCGCGTGCCCTTGCCGACCGCAACCTCCGAGTCACGGTGCTGGAAGCTCGTGAGCGAGTTGGTGGGCGAATATTTACCCGGCAGACCGAAGAGGGTGTGGCCGTAGAACTCGGCGCGGAATTTGTCCATGGCCGCGCTCCGGAACTGTGGGCTTTGATCGATGAGTGCGAAGTCAAAACCACGGAACGCGACGGTTCCATGGTGCGCGAAGAGTGGGAGGGCGGTCTGGCGGAAGACGACCCTCTGGCGGGCGATGTCTTTTTCGCTCTCGAAGAGCTGGAAGACTACGAGGGCGAGGATGTTTCTTTCGTGGAGTGGCTGAAGACCAGCGACGTCCCCGCCGAGGAACATTCCATGGCGCTGAACTATGTCGAAGGCTTCAACGCTGCCGATGCGTCGCGGATTGGTGTGAAGTCGCTGGGAGCACAGCAAAGAGCAGAAGATGCGACCGAAGGCGACCGTGCTTTTCACGTGCAGGGCGGGTACCAGCAATTGGCCGAGTACCTCGCAACGCGTGTGAGGGAGTTGGGAAGCGACGTACGTCTGAGCTGTGAGGTTCGCACAGTACGCTGGCGTGCGGACGGTGTCGTGATCGAAACAAGCGCAGGCGCGTTCAGCGCGCCGAAATGCATCGTGACGCTTCCGCTCGGCGTTCTGCAACAGGTGAACTCTCCGGGCGGAATTGTCTTTGAGCCGGAACCAGCCGCGCTGATTCAGGCTCAGCGCCTGGCGATGGGGCATGTTGTGCGGTTCTCCATGGTGTTTCGCGAGCGCTGGTGGGAACGCTCTGGGAGCCTCGACCAGAAGAAGCTCGCAGCCATGAGTTTTCTCTTTACGTTCCAACGCATGCCCCCGGTGTGGTGGACACGCCACCCGGAGCCCGAAGTCCTCCCCACTCTAACCGGATGGGTAGGCGGACCGCGTGCTGCGGCGCTGCAAGGCAAGAGCGCGGGTGAACTCGGCCGTGAAGCCTGCGCCGCACTCGCGGAAGTTTTCGGTATCGACGAAGGCGAAGTGCGGGCGCAATTGCATGCCACGTACACCCACGACTGGACCAGCGACCCCTATGCGCTGGGTGCGTACAGCTACGTCCCCGCAGGAGCCCTGGAGGCGCCCCTGGCCATGACGGTGCCGGAAGGACCGCTATTCTTCGCCGGCGAGCACACGGACGTTACCGGCCACTGGGGTACGGTGCATGCGGCCATCCGGAGCGGGTTGCGTGCGGCGGAACAGGTGCTGGGAAAGGCCAGGGTCTAGGTTCTAGGGTCTAGGGTTTAGGGTCTAGGGTTTAGAACTCGAAGCACAATGCGCTGGCCACACAGCCGGATCCGGCCTCGTTCTCTAAACCCTAAACCCTAACCCCTAACCCCTAACCCCTAGACCCTTCAGCTTCTCCTCCACCAGCCTCTGGAGATTCATCGCATCGAACGGCGCGCGCACCTTGGCATCATTGTCGAAATAAACGTAGACATCGCGGGGCGTTTCGGGAACCGGCTTGTCGCAGGCGCGGGGACCTTCGGCACATTGGCCGGTGGCCCAGGCGACAACCCGGTCGGCCCAAATCTCGAGGGCTTCTTCCTCATAGCCGCTGACGTAAAGCTCTTCCGAGCCGTGGAGACGGCAATAGATAAAGTCGGACGTAATGTCGACCAGCAGCGGCCACGCGACGGTATCCGCCACGACGAGGCCGATGTTGTGTTTGCGCAGCAATGCCATGAACTCGGCGGTAACAAACGTGTCGTGCCGGATTTCAATGGCGTGGCGGATAGGCGTGCGTGCGCCAGTGCCGGGAGCCACTCGCGTGGTGGCGCGGTCTTCGAGCCGGTCGTCATGTTTGCGCGCAAGCCTGGCAGCGGCGCCGTGGGTGCGCGGCAAAAGCTGGAAGAACGTAGCAAACCTCTCCGTTTCGAAGCGCAGCTGAGGTGGAAACTGCCAAAGGATGGGGCCGAGTTTAGGCCCAAGCTCCAGCAGTCCGCTGGCGAAGAAATTGGCGAGAGCCTGCTCAGCATTGCGCAGCTTCAACATATGCGTAAGGAAGCGTGAGCCCTTGACCGCGAAGACGAAGCCGTCCGGCGTCGCCTGCGACCACTGGCGAAAGCTCGAAGGCCGCTGAAGCGAATAAAAGGTACCGTTGATTTCGACGCTGCCGAACTTCTCCGCCGCGTATTCCAACTCCCGGCGTTGCGCGAGCTTTGGCGGGTAAAAGCGGCCTCGCCAACCCGCATAGCGCCAGCCGGAGATGCCGATACGGATCTCACCCACCTGCTTCTTGCCGACCGTCGTTTTGGTGATTTGTGCCACACCTGCCTCCTCCACACTTCAGATGCGGCCACTGGTAGTCACTTTGTGGCATCCTATCGGGTGTCATGCAATCGCCTGTCGATCCGCACAAACCGCTGCTGAATACGCCGAAAGCTTTTGTTCCTGACACAACCATCGCCATCAATGGCGTAGCAGCGGCCGCCGAGACCGGCGAACTGCTGCTCACAGCGTTGAATCGAACGGCAGCGATGCGCGGCGCAACCAGTGTGCCGCAGGTGTGCTATCTGCCCCCGATGGGAACCATCGGTTCCTGCGATACCTGCATCGTGGAAGTGGATGGCAAGCTGGTGCGTTCCTGCGAAGCCCTGGTCGCCGGTGGACAGGCGGTGCAGACACACACTGACCTGGCGGACGTAGCCCAGCGCGATGGCTTCGATCGTCTGCTCGAGAACCACGAACTTTATTGCACAGTCTGTGACAACAACAACCAAAACTGCACGATCCACAACGCCACCCGCGAAATCAAGGTGGAGCACAACGCACGGCCTTACCGTAAAAAGCCGTATGTGCAGGACCATTCAAATCCGTTCTATCGCTACGATCCCGACCAGTGCATCCTGTGCGGACGTTGCGTGGAAGCCTGCCAGAACGTACAGGTGAACGAAACGCTGACCATCGGCTGGGATCGCGAGATTCCGCGCGTGCTGTGGGATGGCGGCGAAGTGATCGACGGTTCAAGCTGCGTGAGCTGCGGACATTGTGTGACGGTATGCCCGTGCAATGCCCTGATGGAAAAGTCGATGCTGGGCCAGGCCGGCTATCTGACGTCGCTGCCGCCCGCAGTTCTCGATGACATGATCGACGCGGTCAAAGCCGTTGAGCCCAGCACCGGCTACACACCGATTCTGGCACTCTCGGAAATTGAAGCCGAGATGCGCAACCAGCGGGTGAAGAAGACCAAGACGGTATGCACGTATTGCGGCGTCGGTTGCAGCTTCGATATCTGGACGCGCGATCGGCACATCCTGAAGGTGGAACCCGCACATGGAGCGGCCAATGGCATTTCGACGTGTGTGAAGGGCAAGTTCGGTTGGGACTACACCAACTCGGAAGAACGTCTGCGCAAGCCGCTGA
The DNA here is from genome assembly GCA_036498835.1 of Acidobacteriaceae bacterium. Classification (GTDB taxonomy): domain Bacteria; phylum Acidobacteriota; class Terriglobia; order Terriglobales; family Acidobacteriaceae; genus Granulicella. Next base: position 87,881 of record DASYEV010000107.1, read on the forward strand.
AACGGGTGGCCCGGGAGGACGGCAGCGCCACGTTTGAAGAGATCGAGTGGAAGGAGGCGTTGGACCTGATCTACGAGAACTGGACGCGCATCAGGAATGAGCATGGCCCGGACGCGCTGGCCTTCATCGCTTCTTCCAAATGCACCAACGAAGAAAGCTACCTGATGCAGAAGCTGGCGCGCGCGGTCATCCGCACGAACAATGTCGACAACTGCAGCCGCTACTGTCAGACGCCCGCCAGCAAAGGCCTTTCACGCACGGTGGGTTACGGCGGCGACACCGGTTCGATCGCCGACATTGAGATGGCGGATCTGGTCGTCATCATCGGCTCGAACACCGCGGAAAGCCACCCCGTACTGGCGACGCGCGTGAAGCGGTCGCAAAAGCTGCGCGGACAGCGCCTGATCGTAAGCGATCTGCGCAAGCATGAGATGGCGGAGCGCGCGGACATCTTCATCCGCCCCAACCCGTCAACCGACGAGGTCTGGCTGCAGGCAGTCACGAAGTACATCATCGACACCGGCCGGCACGATCAGGCGTTCATCGACAAGTGGGTTAACAAGTGGGATGTGTATCAGAAATCGCTGGAGTCCTACACGCTGGAATATGCGGAAGAAGTCACAGGCATCCCGGTAGCGACCCTGAAGACGCTCGCCGATGAGATTACGAGCGCAGACAAGGTCTGTGTGCTGTGGGCGATGGGCGTGACCCAGCACTGCGGCGGGTCCGATACCTCGACCTCGATCTGCAACCTGCTGCTGGCAACCGGGAATTTCAAGCGGCCGGGCACCGGAGCCTATCCCCTGCGCGGGCACAACAATGTGCAGGGCACCTCCGATTTTGGATCGATGCCCGACGTATTTTCCGGCTACCAGAAGGTAGCCAGCTCGGATATCCGCGGCAAGTTTGAAGCACACTGGGGAGTCACGCTGCCGACCACGGTCGGCCTGGATAACCGCCAGATGATCGACGCGGTCTACGCAGGCAAGCTGAAAGCGATGTACATCAAGGGCGAGGACACCATCACCTCGGACGCGAACCAGGAAGAATGCAGCGGTGCCTTCAGCCGGCTGGAATTCATGGTGGTGCAGGACATCTTCTTCTCCGAAACCTGCAAGTTCGCGGATCTGGTGCTGCCGGCGGCTCCGTCGCTCGAAAAGGACGGCACTTTCGTGAGCACGGAGCGCCGCGTGCAGCGCCTCTACAAAGCCTTCGAGCCCCTGGGCGACTCCAAACCGGATTGGGAAATCATCCAGATGATCGCGAAACGCATGGGAGGAGCCGGTGGCTGGAACTACACGCATCCTTCCGAGGTGATGGATGAGGTGGCGGAGCTAACACCCACCTTTGCGGGTATCAGCTACGAGCGGCTGGAAGGTTACAAGACCCTGCAGTGGCCGGTGCAGAAGGATGGAACCGATTCGCCTCTGCTCTATGCCGGCGATAAGGAATTTCCGCTGGAAGGGGGCAAGGCCACTTTCTTTCCGTTGCAGTATGTTCCCCCCAGCGAAGAGTCTAACGAGACCTACGATCTGCACCTCAACAACGGCCGTCTGCTGGAACACTTTGAGCAGGGCAACATGAGCTACAAGATCCCCGGAGTGAAGGCGATCACTCCCAGCACGTTCCTGGAGATATCGGAAGAGCTTGCAGCCGAACGCGGTATCCAGACCGGCCGCCATGTACAGCTCGATAGCCCCTATGGCCGCGTTCGAGTACAGGTGCTGATTACGGATCGGGTGCAGGGCAAGCAGATGTATATGCCGATGAACTCGGTCACGGAGCCGGTCAATAAGCTGACCAGTTCGCATCTCGACCGCGCCACCCACACCCCCGCGTACAAAGAAATCTCCGTCAAGATGACGGTGCTTCCGGAACAGGGCGACTCACCGCTGCCGCGACGCAACTTCCGTTTCGGGCATCGCACACCGACCGATGGTATCGAGGTGGAAAGGAAGCGCGCCCGTGCCGATTACCACATGCCCGGCACGCGGCCTGAAGACAAGCTGGTGCAGATCAAGAGCATCGCTCCGGTATAGATCCAAGTTTCAAGAGCACGCAAGGAGATTCAGATGGCGATACCGATTGCCTTCAAACCAGAGCCGGTCGATCCGCACCTCGAGTTAATGCAGCGGGTGGAGAACGCTCCCCGCGAACATGCGGAAGCCCTTCTGGTGGCGTGGGATCTGCTACAGACCGCTCATGACCAGGGCATTCTCGACCTGATGCAGGGGCTGGTCGGCGGACGCGATGTGATCAGCGGCAAGCTGGCCGAGATGATGAAGTCGGAAGATGGCGTTCGCCTGCTGCGCAACATGATCGCGCTGGGCAGGGTGGTGGCGTCGATCGACCCGGACATGCTGCAGCGGCTTGGGAAAGCCCTGGACGCCGGGGCTGCCGCACACGAAAAGGAAGAAAAGGCGCCGGGGCTGCTGGAAATCTTCCGCCGCGTGCGCTCGGAGGACAGCAGGCGAGGTCTGTCGTTCGCCACGCATATGCTGAGCGAGTTGGGGCGCGCCACGCGAGGCTCCGGCGAGTAAGCGGTTTCGGTAAAGATGCAGATGAAACAGAGCCTATGCGTGTGCCATATTCTGCTCGGGTCGTCCACCGTCGTTGCCGACTCTGATGGATGAAACGGCAACCGATCATCTGTTGCTGGAGTGGTCACGGACGTGGGTACAAAAGGGTCCAAGCGCCAACGGCGCGACATATACCAGCATGGGGTGAAGGCGGGGTCCCAGTGAGCGTTTTTGCTCGCTGGGGTGCCGTAACCCCATGTAGACGGCAGATGGAAGGAAGCGCTGAAGGCGCGACATAGAACCAACCACGGAAGTTGGACCCCATGGCCACAGCTTGCATCGTGCACGAATCATACGTATGTGGCGCCCTAGGCGAGGGCATATGTCGGGCCTTCAGCCCTTTAAGATCGTGGTGGGCCAAACATGGGGCTACACCAGCCAGCGAGCGAAGAACACTCGCCGGACTGGTTCCACCCCATGCTGGTATATGCCGCGCCTTCAGCGCTGTCCCCTTCTGCCACGAGCCACAAAGGCCAACCTTGATCCTGAATGCGGTGTCGTTTCTCATCAGGAACATGGTCTTCTTGACGCTTCGCAAGGCCACAACATTACCGAACCGCTCTAAGCGGGTAACACTTTTTCGTTGCGCGGCTTCCTCCGCGAGATACACTGCGGTGAGTTTCCCCACAGTACTTTGGCAGGAGTGAATCATGGAAGAAGTTCTGGTCCCTGGAAGCAAGCCACTTTCCGAGGTCGAGCGTGTTGTCGACACGTTCATCGCACCCAGCAAGACATTTACGGACATTCTGCGGAGCGCGAGTTGGTGGCTACCGTACGTTCTCGCGGTGATTGTTAGTCTCGCGGGCGCCTTTGCCATTAGTCAGAAGATCGGATTCGAAACGGTCGCTCAAACTCAGGTAGAGAAAAATCCCAAAGCCGAAGAGCGGATGTCACAATTGACACCCGAACAACGGGCTAAGCAGATTCACATTAGTGCCATTGTTACCAAAGCCATCTCCTACAGCATCCCCGTCGTTATCTTGATCATCTCGTTGTTCGCCACCTTGCTGCTGTGGGCGAGCTTCAACTTCATCCTTGGCGCGCAAACCAAATTTAGCCAGATGCTCGCCGTCTGGATGTTTGCCTCATTGCCGCGCCTCCTGATGGGGATACTCAACATCATCCTGTTATATGCGGGCGTGGGAACGGAAAACTACGACGTTCGTAACCCCGTCGGAACCAATCTCGCGTACTACGTTCCCGATGCATCACCTGTTTTAAAAGCGTTGCTGAGTTTCATCGATATTTTCGGTTTATGGAATCTGTTCTTGTTGGTACTCGGTACTTCGATCATTTCCAGAAAGAGCAAGGGCGCATCGGCTGCGGTCGTTGTGGGTTGGTGGCTGGTTGGTCTGGTGCTTTCGGTCGCATCGGCCGCTATTTTTGGCTGATGCAAGCCGCATAAAAACCGGCGCTTATGCGCCGGTTTTTGTTTTTGAAGCATACCAGCCGAGACTTGCTAACGCAGCCCGCCAACCGGCGTCAGCACCAGCAGAAGTCCAAGGGCGATGATCAGGATTTGAAACCACGCAAAGGTCCGGGTACCGGCGTTCTGAGGCTCATCGTTGGTGAAGCAGCGCCATGCCATACCTGCGCCGACAAACATGAACACCCACTGAGTGCGCGGGCTGAAAAGGCCATCCACTGCCGTGAGCGCGAAAAAGAGCAGGCAGGTGATGGTGATCATCCCGCGCTGTATCCGCGAAAGTGCGTACGTAGCCTGAGCGCCGTCGAACCAGAAAACCGGGATCAGATTGAAAAGATTCAGCCAGGCGGTGACGTTGGCGAGCACCATCCACAGCGCCGCGTGCGTGAACGTCGCGATGGCGAGGCAAAGCAAAGAACTGCCGAGTCCAAATGCCGGGCCGGCCAGCGCTATGGCAGCGAGGTCCGCTAGCGGGACGCCGGTGTTGTACCAGCGCACGTAGGCGCCCAGACCGGGAAGAAAGATCGGCAGCTCCGCCTTCAGGCCCAGGCGTTTCACCATCACGAAATGTCCCATCTCGTGAATAAAGATCGCGACGGTGAATCCCAGGGCGAATTTCCATCCAAAAAGCGCCCAGTACAGGCCGAAGAAGGTAAAGATCCCCAGAAAGAACTTCAGCTTGAAGAGGAAAAAGATCGCCGATTTGACCTTGAGCAGGAAAAACACTATCGGCGCCAAAGGCCCCAGGCGTTTGGTCCACTTTGCGCGGTTGTCTTCTTCGGCCTTGAGCCGGCTGTCGATCTGGGCGATGTGCTGCTGAATGCTAACCGCTTGCCGGGTCTCAGGTGGCAGAAAGAGCAGGGCGGACCGCCAGCGATCGCGCGCCTGCTGCCATTGGCCTTGCTGCTCCAGCGCCTGGGCTTCGGCCGCGAGCGTGCTGAGGTGGTTGCTGTACGTCAAGGTCTGGCAATCGGGGCAGGCAAGGGTGCCATCCGGCAGCCAGTGGCTGCAGTTCGGACAGCTATGGATGACTTCAGGGGCGGCGGGTTCAGGCGGAAGTACGGTAGCAGGCATGTGAAACGGCAACTCTACCTCCATTCTAGTGGACATGGCGATAGAGCCCCAACCCGCCCTGAAGACCGCAAGCCGGGGAGCGTCCAGGCGCACCTTTGGAGGGCATGGGGGTGAGGAGTTGGGGCAACAACATACTTCGCTAACCGGAGCCATCTAAGCCCCTAAAGTATTGAGGCCGCCTTAGTTGGCGGCCTCTGTCTTCTCTTCGGTTTGCTTGGGCGTTCGAGTGATCTTGCGCTCCAGAATTTTCAGGGAGTCTTTAAGGTCTTCAATATCCTCTGGAGTGAGAGAAACGGGCCACTGGAAAACCGCCTTTGCTCCATCGGCTAGGGGAACAACATACTCCTGCATAGACTTGTTCGGCGGTGCCTTAAGGCGTTCGATTACGGAGAAATCTGCCAAGGCGGGCGTTACATCGGGAGCCACATCCTTGAGTAGTTCCGCCGTCGGAATCGCTCCATTCTGACCATCTACATAAGCGTATTGGCCGTCGGAAGTGATTTCGCGAATGCGCTTGGGTTCGGGAAAGCCAAGCAAACCATTGTGTTCCCATTGAACGAAATCTCCAACCTTGGGGACATAGGGTCCGTCGGCCTCGCCTTCGCCGCCTTCAACCTCCTCTTCTCCTACTTTATCTGATGCCTTCAACTTTGCAAAGGCAATTGTATCTCGCAGTTCTCTGATTAGAGGGTTGATAGCATTTAGGTTGAAGTGCCAATCATTCTCTAAGCGGAACTGGAGCTCAGCGTCGGAGGGAAGCTGCCCGTTGTACCGTCTCCAGATTTCGGCATGGATCTTGGGACGCAGTGCAGCCTCACGTATAGCGGTGTCCCTCTCGGGCGATTCGGGACGCTTGTCAGCGACGATCTTCAGCCCAAGTGCGGAGATCTGAAAAGTTCGCCCACCGCTGGAATCAAGCTCATCCAACAGCCCAAAACTCTTCACTGCTGATGCCGTCAAAAGTGCGCCACTGCTCTTTTCCGAATAATCCCAGTGCTTCACCGCAGCCCTAAAGCTGGCCGGGTTTCGTCCCTCCGCAGCGTAAAACTCCGCAGCCCTCTTGATGGCCTGCTGCAAGTTGATGCTCGGATAGGTGGGACTACGGTGCTTCTTAGATTTTGCAGGCGCTACAGACGTATCTCCCATGGCTACCTCCTATGAATTCCAGCATACAGATAGCGGTTGGAGATTGCAAGGGATAATTTATGAGATACCGATAAAGATTGCACTTGACTAGCAATCTTCAATTCTGTAGATTGGAAGAAGTTAAGGCCGGACTCGGAGGGCAATCCGAAATCCGGCCTAGAAAGGGGGATGAGCAAGATGCGAAAGATCAAGTTCACCGTTGTACTGAGCGACGGAACCACCGTGGAAATCACGGTGACACCGCCATAGCAATGCTTTAAGGCACCCCGCCTCGGTGGTCAGACCGAAGCGGAGTGGATCTAAACGCGGGACAAAGCCCACACTCAGACGCCAACCCTAGTTTGAGGCTTTTCCCCTACAAAAACAAGGGAAAAGCCGTGAAAACGCTTCTCGAAATCATCCGCCATTTCTCCGACGAACAGACCTGCATCAACACTGTTTCCCGCCTCCGCTGGATGGATGGGAAGCCTACCTGCCCCAGATGCGCCGGGCAGGATGTTTTGTGGCTTCAGAACCAGCGTCGTTGGAAATGCCGCCTCAAGAACTGCAAAAAGCAGTTCTTCGTCAAGGTAGGAACCATCTTTCAGGACTGTCCGCTGTCGCTAGACAAGTGGCTGGTAGCGATGTGGCTGATCTGCAATTGCAAGAATGGCGTCTCGTCATATGAAATCGCCCGCGACCTGGGCATCACTCAAAAATCGGCTTGGCACATGATGCACCGCATTCGCGAGGCAATGCGCGATAACAGCCTCCTGCTCTCGGGAACCATCGAAATGGATGAGACGTTCATCGGCGGCAAGATCAAGAACATGCACAAGTCCAAGCGGCCCGTTGGTCCCGGATTCAGCGGTAAGGCTGTGGCAGGAACGGCTAAGACCATAGTGGTGGGCATGCTGGAGCGCAGTGGCCGCGTGCGGGCTCAGGTCGTGCAAGATCGCACCCGGACTACCCTGCATGCGATCGCGCACGCCAACATCGCCTCAGGTTCGGAACTCATTACAGACGAGCATCATCCCTACAAGGGAGTGGACTTCCGGCACCGGATCATCAACCATGCTGAAACATACGTGCAGGGACGCATCCACACAAACGGCATCGAAAACTTTTGGAGCTTGCTAAAAAGGGGACTTGGCGGCACATACGTTAGCGTGGAACCGTTCCACTTGTTCCGCTACATCGACGAACAGGCGTTCGGTATAACCACCGTAAGGATTGGAACGATGAAGAGCGGTCAACTCAGGTTCTCACTCAGATCGCGGGCAAGCGGTTAACATACGCGCAGTTGACCGGAAAGGAGGCGCGGCCAGTGGAGAATCAGTTCTAAACTGACGGCGAAGACAAATTCAGGGCGTATACCTCACAAGGCAGAGGCGCAGGGTAAATCGCAAAATGCGCAATACCTATGAGAGCACAACATATTGTGCCTAAAGTTGTGGTTTACACAAAATATAGGGCTTGCGCGCGCCCTACATGTGCTGCATCATAGGTACAGGTCGTTGGGACAACTCCTGTTCCCTTCAGCCCTATACTCTACGCTGAGAGGCCCCTCACGGGGTCTCTCTTGCTTTAAGAGGTTTTCTCTAAGAACTCACGTAGAGTCTTCAAATCAAAAATCTTTAGCCCTCTGCTCTTCAAAGCATTGATTTCAGAGGCGATGTGCCTGGCAGTCCCCACCACACTCACCGTCCTGTGAGCATCCAAAAGCTCCTTAAGGGGATCTTCGAAATCGCTATCTCCGCTCCACAAACAAAAGTTCTCTGCTTCATCCATGTAGTGATGCAATCTCATGTCGCTGGCAATCTCAACGTCAAAATTGCATTTAGAGCATTCGAGCCACGTCCGTCCCTGCTTGTTCATGGCTCTCAGTTGATCGTTTAGATACTCGATCGATTCGATTCGTAGGTTCTTCAGTAGAACTGGGTCAATGAAGTTCGTGAGGATGTCCGGAGAGCGATTGGATATGCTACTCACGTCAATCGATAGACTCATGATCTTCACGTGCTTCGTACGAACCTTGAAGCCCTGGGAATGCACAAACGACATGAACTTTTCGGATTTTGAATCCCCTGTGTATGTTCCGAAATAGAACCAGACCTGACGGACTCCAAAAGAGTTGAGAAAGTCCTTTAGCTTAGCTAGATCGATCATCCAGCCTAAGCGTCGGGACCATCCCCTTACGTTCCCGTAGTCGATATAGACTATTGTCTTTTCATTGAGTAAGGATTCGAGCTGCTTAATCCTCTCAGGGAACCTGGCGGCAAAATGCTCAAGAGGAAATGTCTTCGGAGTAAACATCCGCTGGCCCCTTTCTCTGTCGAATAGGCTCAGATTATGTTACTCCCAGCGGGAAGCCCTCCACATTGCCACGGTTAGGCAAGTATGTTGTTACCGGAGTTGGTAACACTTCAACCAGCACATGAACCTGGGGTAACTGTCGTGGTTCCACCTCTATACCGGTGCGAACCGTGAAAACCACTCCCGGCGCACAGGCTGGGGACCTATACTTCGGGCAGCGTCAGTATGGGTTCGCACCAGCCAATCCGGAAAACGGTCACACCGGAGATCCCCGACAAGCTCTACTTCCGGATCGGGGATGTGGCGCGCCTGTGCGAAGTTCCCGCCTATGTGCTGCGTTTCTGGGAAACTGAGTTCCCGCAACTGAAACCAAACAAA
>DASYEV010000108.1:0-58391 GCA_036498835.1 Acidobacteriaceae bacterium
TTTCAGCGAGTTACGGATGAAATGACCGGGCACCTGAGTAGCCCGGTCATGAGGAGCGCCTTGGACCTCTCGTGGCCTATATTGGGCTCGCATCCATCGGCCAACCTGGAATGAGATTGTGAAGAGCGAGAGGGTTTCGGCCCGGCTCGTGCTCTTCGTTGCCCGCGCCTACAACGTAGGTTGTACATAACGGCCGCCTGTGACATGTACGAGTGTTGCTCAAAAGGTTACCTTTGGGTCATCCAGCGCACTTTGCTAAAGCAAATTCCCTGAAGGCGTGTAGGAAGGTAAGACCGCTCAAGCCGTTTTCTCTCAAGGAAAACGGCCTTTACCATCGCTTATCGACACCACAGCATCAGGGAATTTGCTCTAAAGCTTCTCCTCCGGAGTTTCACGGGGCCTAATGAGATCGACCAACGCCACTCTCCGCTTCCTTGCATTCTTCACGCTGCTTGCTGCGGCCCTGCTGCCTGGTACGGGTTGCGGAAAAGGTGTCGATCCCGACCAGGCCGCGGCAATTACCTCGCCGGTCACCAGCCTTCGCGTCAACGAGACTACGCAGTTCGGCACGATCACGAACATTACCGGATCACCACTGACGTTCTATGTGAACGGCATTCAAGGTGGAAATAGCGAGTTTGGAACGGTAAGCGCCAGCGGCCTCTATACCGCGCCCGCGCTCGTGCCGCGCCCCAACAATGTTGTCACCATCACCAGCATTGCTCGCGATTATCCCAAGGGCAAACCGGGCTCCGTTCAAATCACGGTCTTGAATCCCATCCCGAAGCTGGACAGCGTTTCTCCCGTGCCTCTGACGGAAGGAAGCACGACAATCTTCGTCAACGGATCGCAGTTCGTATATGGAGCAAAGATCGTTTGGAACGGTGGCCCCGTATCGACTACGTATGTCAGCCCAACCAAGCTCGCCGCTACTGTTTCAGCACCAACGCCCGGCGTCTATTCCCTGCTGGTACGCAATCCAGATCCTGGATCAGCGGATTCCCCCACGCTAAGTGAAAACGTCGGCCCCGGCATCGTCACCCTCAAGCTCACGATGGACCCGACGGTTCGCGTAAGCGACAGCATCGGTATCAGTCCCACGGTAGGCGGCACGGCAAACACCGGACTGACCTGGACGGTCAACGGAGTACCGGGTGGCAACGCCAATGTAGGCACCATCACGACGTCTGCCAACGGGAGTGCGGTGTATCACGCTCCCGCGATTGTGCCGACACCCAGCAACATCGTGAATGTGGTCGCCACCAGCGTGGATGATCCAACGGTTTCAACCAGTCAGCGCATTGGCGTATTGAACCCGATCCCCGTGCTGACATCGGCATCACCCCTCGTGCTCGATCCAGCGACAAATACAACCGTCACGTTCAGCGGCAGCAATTTTATTCAGGGCGCGGTGGTGCTGGTCAACGGCGTTGCCAGTCCAGCAACGTTCGTCAGTGGCAATCAGTTGACTGCCGTTCTCACGCTGCCGGATCCAGGAGCTTACGATCTTCAGGTCCGCAACCCCTCGCCTGGTGCTGCTGATTCGGCCGATCTGATTGCAACCGCGAGTGGGAACCAGCCAACACTTGCCGTGACGCCAGAAGATGCGTCTCGTTTTCTCGCGCAGGCGACTTTCGGCGCCACAGACCCCAGCATTCGCTTCCTCACCAAGACCGGCTACGATACGTGGTTTGCTCAGCAATTCGCTATGCCGCAGACCCTGCACGCTCCTCGGGTCGAAGATACGTTGATCATTCACAACCCGCCGTGCACCGCCGGCGACGTGACCTGTAATGCCAAACTTTTCATGCAAAACAACAGCAATGAAAGCTTCGTGCAGCAAACGTTCTGGCATCAGGCGATCGATGGCAATGATCAACTCCGTCAACGCCTCGTGTATTCGCTCACGGAGATGATGGTTATTTCGAGCACCAATCCAGATGTAGGCCAAAGCCCGCGCGGCATGGCCAACTATTATGACGTGCTCGGCGCAGACGCTTTCGGAAATTTCCGCCAGCTGCTCGAAGATGTGACGCGAAATCCGATGATGGGCAAATTTCTGTCCATGCTTGGCAACGATAAGGGCGATGCCAACCGCGACCCGGACGAAAACTATGCTCGCGAGGTGATGCAGCTCTTCACCATCGGCTTGTATCAACTGAATCCCGATGGCTCACAGAAGCTTGACGCGAATGGTCAGCCAATCCCGACGTACAGCAATACGGATGTCATTGGTCTTGCCAAAGTCTTTACCGGGTTTAGCTGGAACAACCCGAACGACCCAAGCGATGCTGGTTTTTACCAGTGCTGCAATTACGTCGGGCCGGGGTTTGGCTCGGACATACTGCCCATGCGCAGCTATCGCAGCCATCACTCCATCGCGGAAAAAGATTTCCTGGGTGTCACAATCAGCGCGGGCAGCAACGATCCCGACGGCGATCTAAAGATTGCGCTCGACACACTGTTCAATCACCCTAACCTGCCGCCGTTTTTCTCGAAGCAGCTCATTCAACACCTTGTCACAAGCAATCCAAGCCCAGCTTATATAGGCCGTGTCTCGGCTGTTTTCGCCGACAACGGTTACGGTGTGCGGGGCGATATGAAGGCCGTGATTCGCGCGGTGCTGCTCGATCCGGAGGCGCGCGATGCCAGCGCCGCCGCCAACAACGTGCAGTTTGGGAAAGTACGGGAGCCACTGATCCGCTATACCGAATGGGCGCGCGCTTTCTCTGCGCAGTCCCGCGGGGGCGTCTATAACCTCGGCAGCACGGAAGACCCAATCTGGGGTCTGGGCGAGATGAGCCTGCGGTCTCCAAGCGTCTTCAACTGGTTTGCCCCTGGCTACGTCCCTCCGGGAACAACGATTGAGAAGGCAGGCCTGCTGGCCCCTGAGATGGAGATGACCAACGTCTCCACTGTCGTCGGCTACCTGAACTACATGCAGAGCGCGATTGGAGCGGACGCGTCGAATGGGCCGGACCTCTTTGCAACCTACGGTCAGGAAATCTCGCTGGCGAACGATCCGGACAAGCTCGTCGATCGGGTCAATCTTCTACTCATGGCAGGCCGCATGGACAGCACGCTGCGCGGGCACATCATCGACGCGGTAAGTTCAGTCACCATCCCCAACAGTGATGCAAACGCCATCAACGCGGCGCTCGCCAATCGCGTGAAGATTGCGATCTATCTCTCGATGGCTGCATCGACTTACAACGCACAGTACTGAGAGCACACCATGAATAAGAGCGACTTTTCCCGCAGGCACTTTCTAAAAACCGCATCGTTCGCCTCGTTTGCGGGGATAACGGCCAGCCCTCTGCTCCTGGAGATGAACTCACTTGCTGCCATGGCGCAGCAGAGTTCCCTGCCTGGCTACCGTGCGCTCGTATGCATCTTTCTCGCGGGCGGCAATGATGGCCACGGCACCGTGATTGCCACGGATGCGGACTCCTTCAACGCATTTACGCAGGCCCGTTCAGGCGCTCCCGGCTTAGCGTATGCCATGACCGATCTTCTGCCGATTGCGCTGCGGACGCCTCAAGGCAACCGTACGTTCGCGCTCAATCCGAATCTCGGCGGCGTACAGAACCTGTTCAACGCGGGACGCGCAGCCGTGATCGCCAACTCGGGAACACTGATTGCCCCAACAACAAAGACGCAAATCCAATCCAATTCTGTGCCGTTGCCTGCATCACTCTACAGCCACTTCGACCAGATGGCGGCCTGGCAGGCGATTGCTGCCAACCAGGGCAGCGGTGTACACACAGGCTGGGGCGGAGCGATGGCAGATCTCATAGCCAGCGTGAACACAAACACTGCTTTCACCTGCATCTCGACGTCCGGCACAGCGTTGTTTCTCTCCGGCGAACAGACCTATCAACTCAACGTAACGTCAGCCGGCCCCATTCCGATCGGCGGCCTGGCCAACCCTCTCTTCGGCAGTTCGCAAGCGAGCAACTCGCTTTCGTCCATTTTGACTACGGACCAGAACAATCTCTTCGCGAAGGAATATCAAACCGTCGTCAACCGCGCGACGGCAGCCCAGGCGCTCCTCGCCAACTCCATGCTGCCCGCCGGTGACCAGGGCGTTCCCAATCCCCCGCAGTATCTCGACCCGATCACAAACAAGCTGACCGATAACCCGCTTGGTGTTTCGCTGCAGACGGTCGCACGCATCATTGGCGCACGCAGCGCTCTCGGCGTGAGCAGGCAAATCTTCTTTGTGCAGCTAGGCGGATTCGACACGCACGACAATCAGGCGCCCCAGCATGCGCGCTTGCTCACGCAACTCGGGACAGCGATGGAGTACTTCGATTCCGTGATGGTCAATGCGGGGCTCAGCGACCAGGTGACTACGTTTACTGCGTCCGACTTCGGACGCACCCTGACCGCGAACAGTGACGGCACCGATCATGGCTGGGGTAGTCACCACATCATCGCCGGCGGAGCGGTCCAAGGCGGCGACATGTACGGGACGTATCCCATCATCGGTTCGAATCAAGCGAATGATATGGGTGCAGGGCGCCTCATTCCGACCACATCGGTGGAACAGTATGCAGGCACCCTGGCACGCTGGTTCGGACTCACCGATAGCCAGGTTCGCGAAGTCTTCCCCAACTTCAAAAACTTCGGGACGAATCCCTACATGACCTTCATGGGCTGAGTGGCAAATGCCAAAAGTTATGCATGCGAGCCCGTGAAGATTAGAGTTTCGGAGCTCAGTCTGCATTCCTGACGATCACGGGCGGCCCGTACTTGCAAAGAAACTTCGCGAATCAAGCTGTACACCAGTTGTTGAAGGAATGGCTCCTGAGGTTAGGACTCGAAGCGAATGAAGCTGCGGGCGTTCTATGGCATTTCTCATGCAGGTGTACCCCAGGGCAAAGGTGTTGAAGTCGTTTTCTTCCAAAGAAAACGACCTTTTCGATTTCCTCGGAAAGGCACAGCATCATGAGAAATGCTCTAACATCGGGGAAAACCGGCGCTCCGCACTAGCTCTTGACCACAGATCGCACGGCCGGAACACCATCGAGGACCGGACTGACTTTCGGGTCTTGCGTTGCCTTGTTCAGTATCTGGCTGACGATCTTTTCATCCGTTTCTGCAGCCTGACTGAGCTGCACCGGATAGAGCACCGCGAACTGAGCGCCATCCACAAGCTGTATCCGGCTTTCGATGCCTGGCGGCTGGATCGGAGTGTCGAGCCAGCCTTGTATGTTGCGATGCTGTCGTTCAAGCGATTCCCGGTAGGTCGCATACACGGATTCCACAATGCCTCGTATCGTCGCAAGCGCCGGGCCGTAGTCCGTATTGGGTTTGAATTTGACCGTGAGCTCGTGCCAGGCAAAGTCTGTTCCAGGAATCTGCTTGTAAAGGGGAGTACCGGTCTGAAAGAGCACGGAATTCGCAAACACGGCGACCCGCCCGGTGGAGTGAAGCTCGGTTCCGCTTCCCGTCAGCTCCAGCATGTAAAACCGCACCAGCCCAACTTCAACGACCTCGCCCGTAACCCCGGCGACGGTAATCCGGTCTCCAACACGGATTCCATAGCGGCCGACAATGAAGAAGTAAGCAGCCACCGATAGCAGAATAGTCTGCAGACCTACCGCAATGCCCGCCGTGATGAAGCCCGCGAATGTCGCCAGGGAACTGAACTGCGTAACGAATCCCAGAATGAGGACAAGGCCGCACAGAAAGCCAATCACGATACGGCGAATCAGGAGTATCTGACGGCGGCGGCGCACATCATGCACGTATTTCGTTGCGAGGCTCCGCCACAGAGCCCCCAAAATGAGAATCAGTGCAAGCATGACCGCGATGCTGATAACGCGAAAGAGCAGCGCATGCAGGATGGTCTTGCGCGTCGTGCTGATGGAGGCACGCCAGGTGTCATAAGTGCTTTGCGCCTGCTCCAGCAAGAGAAGTTCCTGGCTGGCCGGGACTGCCACATCGGACAGCGTGGTGAACGCATCGGTCAGATCGTCATATTGCTTCCGCTTAGCCCGCAATTGATCGCTCGACGAGCCCGTATCATTTTGGATGGACTGGCTCTCAGCCATGATCCCGCCCAAAACTTTAATGAGCGGCGCCCGCAATACTTCCGCCTGACTATGCAGCAGCCTGAGTTCCTGCACTCGCTCGTCGATGGCACGCTCGGTGCTGAGAAGCTGAAAGAGAACTGTCGCCTGGGTCGTGACGCCGGCGTCCCGGATATTGCCGACGCTGTCCACCGACGTCGCGATAGGTTTGTGTTCAGCATTGGCCAACTCCGGGACGGAATGTTGAATGTCGTCGATTCTTCCTTGCAATTCGCCTGAAGCCGAACTCGATGCCGCCAGAACCTTCTGCACGGTGCCAAGTGCCGCGGTATAGAGCTTCAGTTGTCCTTCAACGTCTCCCTTCTGGTCCTTGAGTTGTCCCCGCTGAGCCGGACGCGCAGACGCGAGCTGCTGATCGAGTGAGGCATTTTGCTTTTGAAGGTCCGTGATCTTACGGGATAAATTGCGGAGTACTTGCGTCGTGTGACTCGCCTCCGCGGATGCCGTTCCCCCGAAATCCGATCCCTTCCCTGGAATGCGAATCAGGAACGCCGCCTGGCTTCGAGCGGCGCGAAATGCGAGCTGGGCTGCCTGCGTAGCGTCATCCTCGGTCTGCTGCGCATACAACACATCGGTTGGTTCACCGACTTTCTGTATCGGAACGACAGCCATCCGGTAGTAGCGCGTCACTTCGCCAAGATGTGTGAGGAGGCCGCGCGACTGTCCAGCGACATCGATCCCCTGGATCAGTCCTGGCGGGAAAGGCATAGGAAGCGTGGCGATCTTCTGCGCCGTAGCCGGCGTGGGAGCGGTAGGTTGACGCGGCTGCGAACCATTCGAGGCTTGCACTGATGCGGCAGCGCCCGCGGCCGCTGGAGCCGCCGATGCGAGCTTCCCTTTCGATTGCGCGTGGATACCGGAAAATGTGGGGCAAACAATAGACAGCAGCAGAATTGTCCCCCACCGCACGTCCAATCGAAACGCCCATCGTCGCATCACGCTGTTCTTCACGCGCATTTGCCTCCTCACCGGCGTCTACCACCGTCTATCTCTTGGATGTCATCGCTGTCCCGCTGGTGAGTTCGCGCGCATCGCAACGGCTCGATGGGTTGGCGAGTCATGAGTGTGAGCTGGGAATTCTCGTCATGCCGTCCACACAGGCAACGGAGGAGGTCGTCTGCCTCGGAAAAGACGCGTGCTGTGAGACTGCCTGTGCCGCATCGCGCCCGAGCCAGGGACGCTGTCGCAGAGACAAGCACGCGGCGCAGTGCGGCTCGGCGTTCCTTGCAGGAAGATCGTGTATCACGGCATTACAGTACCGCGGCCCCCAATCAGGAGGTCGGATTGAGCTCCGCTTTGTCACTGGATCGTGGTATCGAACACAGCGTTCAACTAGCGGTCAGTCCGCTGTCCCGCGACCTGCAACTGATTGTTGACCGAAAACACGCCCGGGACACTGTTGGCGCGAATGCCGGCGGTGTCGCGGTCGGCTTTGCTGTCGACCACACCATTCAGCGTCACGTGCCCGTTGACTACCGTGATGCGGATATTCTTGGCCGGATCGATCGCGTATCGGCTCAACGAAGGAAACCCGTAAATCGCACGGAACTCCGCTTCGCGGATGCGATCGTCCATCGGAGAAACCGGCGCGACTTCCAGATTGTCGATTACGTCACGCACGCCTTCCGTATTGGCAACCAGGCTCAGTGCGGAATCCTTGTCGGCGGGGCCATACACTGTGCCGCCGATGGTAACGACCCCGTTCTGAACTTGCAGCGTGATGTTATTGAATGCGGTGGTGCCATAGCCGACGCGGTCATACACCAGCTTTTTGGAAAGCTTTTCACGCAGCGCTTCGTCGTTGGTGGCTTCGCCCCCCGCAACTTCGATCTGGTTGCGCACGGCGACTACATCCTTGCGATGATGTGCCTTGTTGTCCGCGTCTTCCTTGTCCGCGTAGCGGCCTACTTGCCCGCTCAAGGTGACGACACCATGATTGACTGTTACCCGGACCCCGCTGAAGCGGCTATGATCCAGCGCCTTCTGCACATCCGCCTGAATGCGTGCATCCGCTCCGGCGTCAGCCTGCGCATAAATCGCCGCGGGACATGCGAGTAATACGCTTAGGGCCGGAAGCGCAATTCCATATCGAAAACACAACATAATCATCCTCCTGCCGGAATTTTCCGGCAGCATCCGTCAGTTGTGATACATACGTGCAAATGAGGCCAGCAAGTTTGCATGCCCCTTCAGTGAAGCTTCGTTCACATCGTGGGGCTCCGTCCGGAGCACCCAACGATGACCGCTTCCAGTGTGCCCGACGTGAAGCAAGCCTAAGAACCGCGCAGCAAACCTAGGGACTAGGCTGCCTCCGGCATTTCCGCTTTGGCTTGCGTGTTCACGGACTGTGAGATCGCAGAGAGCTTCTTGTCGGCCGCTTTTTCTTCTTCGAGCGTGGCCTCCAGCAGTTCCGCGACATCAGCCAGTCCGAGCGCCTTTGCGAAATCACGCGCCGTGCCATAGCCCGCCATCTCGTAATGCTCGACCCGCTGGGAGGCTCCAATCAAAGCCGCGTCTCGTACAACGCCTTCTTCAACCTCTTCAAGAACTTCCGAGCCTTCCTCCAGAACGCCCTTCATTCCGGCGCAGGTTTTCCCGGTCAGTTTCTTCCCTACAATTTCAGCGATCTGCTCCAGGCGACCAACCTGCCCTTTCGTTTCCTCCAGGTGGCTAAGCAGTGCTTCCTGCAGCTCCGACGAAGTGGCCGCCTTCGCCAACTTGGGAAGTGACCGCACAATCTGTTTTTCCGCCGAATAGAGGTCCTTCAACTCGTCGATCAAAAGATCCTGCAATGTCTCAACGCCCATATTCCAGCCCTCATTGCGATATTTGCGAGAAGCCTCGGCAGAGGCTAGCGAGAAAGATGAGGAGTTGGACCGCACTGGTTGCCAAGAGTCTTCACCCGCGCCTAAGTAAAGGTTTCGCCACCGTGGAGACTCGCTGCGCTGCTTCCAGACTCCCATCCTGTGCGGCAGAGTGTCCGCCAGCTGACATGGGATTCCGCGGAGATCGAGTGGCGAAACCAGAAAGGTGCCTGGAGACGAGACTGCTCAACAGGTGGGGAGTCACCGAAGGCGGCCTCTCGCAGCTGGCTCCAGGAGGCCATCTTCAAGCGTGGATGCATGAGCCAATTTCGCTCAGATTACATGCAACTCAAAACGAAGACAGGCTATCGTATGGTTCGACCGCAGATTCGGTCACCGCGATTGAGGATCGCGTCACATTCTTCTTTTGGAGAAAATTCAATGACCACGATTGCCCGTTTCACCCCCCATCCAAGACATTGCCCTTCTTCAGAACCGCCTCAACTCCGTCTTCAGCGACTTCGGACGGCAAACCGCCGGCGACAATGAGAGCCTGAGTTCGATGTCCTTCATTCCTCCGGTCGATATCTACGAGGACGGCCAAAAGCTGTCGATTCGCATGGAAATCCCGGGTGTCAAGATCGAAGACATCGATGTCCGGGTTGAAAACAATACGCTCACGGTTCGCGGCGAACGGAGATTCACCACCGAAGACAAGGAAGAGAACTTCCATCGAATCGAGCGGCGATATGGCAGCTTCACAAGGACTTTCAATCTTCCGCAGACCTTTGAAACCGAGAACGTAGCGGCAAGCTGCGAAGACGGCATTCTGACCATTGAACTGCCGAAAAAAGCGGAAGCAAAACCAAAGCAGATCAAGGTGGCGGTCAATGCGAAGGCGAAGCAGATGGATGCCTCCGCCTCCAACTGATCGCTCATGATGAATCACTGAGGCGTGCGGGGCGCGGTTTGAGGACGCCCCGCCCAATCTCCTTTGCCAGGTTTCAATCAGACACTCATGCCCTTGCTTTCATTGGGAACAATTCCTGAGTGGTGCACTACGGTCACCGCGATTATTTCCCTGCGCTACCTGATCGATTACGCCAGAGCAGCGAAAGCCCAGGTGCTCGCCTCGCAGGATCAGGTGGGCATATCGGACAGGCAGGTATCCATCTCGCAGGAGCAGATTCGCGTGTCCCAGGAGCAGATCAAACTCTCGCAAGCCCAGGTTGAGATTGCGGAACGCCATATGCGGGAGCAGATGCGACCTGTTCTGGTGATGACGGACCTCGAAGCAGGTTCCGATCGGACCGTCCGCTTCACCATCCAGAATCAGGGAGGCGGCACAGCATTCGATATACGGTGGGAATCAGCCTCGTTATCCAGCGAGCAACAGCATGCGGCTCACAGTTTCGTTCTCGGGCCGAATGCTCAACTGAAGGCGCCGATAAACCTCGGCCCCGAGATGAGGGTTTCCCTCACCTATCGATCGGCATTTGGCGAGGAATATCGAAGCGAGATTTTGATTGTCGGCGAACTCTTCAGCACCAAGTGTTATGCCGCTATCGATAAAACAGTTAAATCTGCATGAAGTGAACGCAACAGTTGCCGCATTGCGGCGAGGCATCATCGTATTAAGCTGTCTTCTCCGGTGGCGTGGAAATCCCGAGCGATGGATGCGAAACGCATTGAACTTAAGCTGCATCCTAGAGCATTTCCCATGATGCTGTGCCCTCCCGAAGCGGCTGAAAAGGTCGTTTTCTTTGGGGAAAACGACTTCAACATCTTTGCCCCTGGGGTACACCTTCATGGGAAATGCTTTAGCCCCGATGCACGATCAGAAAAGGGGGGCCCTTGGCTCTGGCTACAATTCTGCGCGCATTATTCGGATACTTCTTTCTCATTTTCATCGTTCGAATCGTGGCCGACGGCCCGGCAAGCAGCTTACCCCGTTTGAGTTTGCTCTGATTTCTTCTCGGCCTGACATTGACAGGCATTATCGGCGATGAGGTTTCTCTCACCAATGCGATCTGTCAGATCCTGACGGTCGCGTGGGCTCATACCTTTCTGGTTTGGGCGCGCACAATGTCATCCAGGATTGCCCGTCTTCTGGATGGAACTCCCTTGATGCTGCTGGCAGGCAGCGCCTGGTCCTTCCAGGGCCAAGCAGATAAAGGCTTTCCGCGAGACATTCCCGGCTGGTTAGACCCACTTCGACACCCTCCCCCGCGGATTGGATTGTGGATGTCGGGCCAGGCGCCGGTGAGCGCGGTGGCGAAATTTTGTACAGCGGTCCCCCGGATGGCTTGCTGAGCGTGGAAGAGTCCCAGACACGGCAGCATTTGTTCCGGAGCGTAGCTCGCGACGTGCGTGAACCGCGAATGCCGCGCACTTGGCTGCAACTGCGTGGAGTAACAAAAAACAACCTGCACGAAGTAGACGTACCACTCGGGGTCTTCACCTCCGTGACAGGTGTATCGGGTTCAGGCAAGTCGAGCCTCATCAGCCAGGTGCTTGTGGATCTGGTGGCCGGCCGCCTGGGGCAGGCTCTTCCGGAAGAGGAAGAAACGGAGATCGATCCGCTCCAGGATGTGTATGAGGGGCCGGTGGGTGGCGCCATCGCCGGCGGAATGGAAACTATCCGCCGCCTGGTAGTCGTGGACCAGAAACCGATCGGGCGCCCGCCACGCTCCAACATGGCAACCTACACAGGCCTTTTCGACCACGTGCGGAAGCTGTTCGCGTCCACAAAGCTGGCACGATCGCGGCGCTATGATGCCGGCCGTTTTTCGTTCAACGTGGGTAAAGGCCGCTGTGAGCGATGCTCTGGCGAGGGATTCGTCTGTGTCGAACTCCTGTTCCTCCCCAGCGTCTATGCGCCCTGCCCGGTGTGCGCGGGAAAGCGTTTCAATGCCGCCACCCTGGAAGTGCGATACCGCGAAAAGAATGTCGCGGATGTTCTGGGAATGACAGTGGATGAGGCAGCAAACTTTTTCGCTGAAGATCCGATGGTGTCACGCGCACTGGTCGTGCTTCAGGAAGTCGGTCTCGGATACCTGAGACTAGGCCAGCCCGCCACCGAGCTCTCAGGCGGCGAAGCGCAACGGATCAAGCTTGCAACGGAACTGCAACGCATTCAACGGGGAGACACGCTTTACGTGCTCGATGAGCCAACTACGGGCCTCCATCCTGCGGACGTCGAGCGCCTGATGCGCCAGCTCCATGGTCTGGTCGTCGCAGGAAATAGCGTGGTCGTCGTGGAACACGATATGCATGTTGTCGCCATAAGCGACTGGATTATCGACGTCGGACCGGGCGCCGGTGAGGATGGCGGACGGATTGTTGCGACCGGCACTCCTGAAGAGATCGTGCGATCCAAGGTCAGCAAGACCCCGCCGTATCTGCGATCTCTGTAACTATCCGAGAGAGATTAGGAGCGCTGGATAAGGTCCTTCCAGGAACGTCGATCGGCAAATCCATGAGATGGACGGCAGGGCGCGGTCGAACTCCAATGACATGCCAGGCATCTTACTCACGCTAGCGAGAAGTGAGCACCATAAGAACAGGCCATGCCGGAAGATTCGCCAATCCTGACGAACGCGGAGATCGCAGACCGGCTCTCGACCCTGGCACAGCTTCTTTCGATTCAGAAAGCCAACCCCTACAAAATCAGGGCATACCGCCGTGCGGCTGACACCGTTCGGAGCCTGGGAGAAAGCATTGACGAGCTTGTGCGGAGTGGCGCGGACCTCACAATATATTCAGGTATCGGAGATGCGATCCACGCTGCCTTACGCGAGATCGTTCTAACCGGCACTCTCACGAGCCTGGAGAAACTGCGATCCAACGCAAGCCCGGAGCTGCTGAGCATCAGCGCTTACCCGAGGCTCGACCCCAAACGAGTCCTCCGGATTTTCAAAAAGCTCAAAATCTCATCGACGGAAGCTTTACAGCAGGCACTGGAGAGCGGTGAAATCGAACAAATCTTCGGCCTGCGGATGGCTCAACATGTCAGGCAAGGGTTGGTACAGCCGAGTGCCATCATTCTGTACCACGCGCATCGCCTGGTGCCGTCCATCGAGACTTATTTGCTGAAGCATGCGGGAGCGGCGCGTGTCCAGGTCGTTGGAGACTATCGACGCAGAGTGGAAGTGATCGAGGAACTTTGGTTTGTCGTGGAGACCAACGATTTCCCTGGCCTGGTCACCCACATGCAGCGTTATGGAGGGCGAACTCCGCTGATTGAATCCACCACCGATTACGCACTCTTTGCGCTTGCTGCCGGACCGCTTCTGAAAATCCATCTGGCCAACGCGGACGACTGGGGTCTCGCCCTCATCAGGCATACGGGAAGCAAGGCCCATCTGAAGAAGCTCGTCGCGGTTACCGGAAATCTCACATCTCTCGAAGCTGACACATCATTTGCCACGGAACATTCGCTCTATGAGAGCTTCGGCATGGCTTTCATCGAGCCTGAGTTGCGCGAAGGTCGTAACGAAGTGCGGCAGGCACGCCGAGACATTTTGCCAATCCTGGTAACCCAGGCGGATATCCTCGGCGATCTTCATACCCATACAGAAGCAAGTGACGGCTCCAATTCGATCGAGCAGATGGCCGCGGCGGCCCGCAATGCGGGATATGCCTACATAGGCATCAGCGACCATTCCCAGAGCCTCAAGATAGCCGGCGGGGTCTCGGAGGAAGATCTCTGGACCCAGGTTCGCAGGATCGACAGGTTGAATGAGCAGCTGCAAGGGATTCGAGTTCTCAAATCGGCAGAGGTCGACATCCTCGCGGATGGGAAGCTCGATTACTCCGATGAACTGCTTCGTGAACTGGATTACACCGTTTGCTCCATCCATTCTCGCTTTGCCTTCGGAAAGGAGAAGCAGACCGAACGGATCATCCGCGCTATGGACAACCGGTTCTTCACGATCCTCGGCCACGCAACGGGCAGGCTTCTCCTGAAACGGCCCGGATACGAAATCGACATGGAGCGTGTAGCAGCCCATGCGAAGCAAAACGGTTGTTTCTTTGAAATCAACTCGAGTCCAGACCGTCTTGACCTCTCTGCGGAGAATGCGCGGCTCGCCGCGCAACTCGGCATCATGATTGCCATTTCAACCGATGCGCATAGCATCCATGAGTTTGGGACGATCCGCTATGGAATCGAACAGGCCCGGCGTGCGGGCCTGGAGAAGTCTTCTATTCTGAACTGCCAGTCTCTGGAAAGCCTCACGAGGCTTTTCAAGCGGTGAGTCGAAGAGGCGGAAGCTATTGGAGCCGGACAGGCCTCGCGTCCACTTTGACCCTGAAGAGGGCATAGGGCTTCTTCCTCAGGTCCTTTCCGTTGTGCATTGACGGCTGATTGAAAAGCTGGTTGGCAGTCACGTAGAGGTAGCCGTCATCAGAAAGAGACATCGTGTCGGGCCATAGAAGGCGGGGATCATGTACAAGCGTGGTCACCTCAACACCATTTGCGAAGCTCGTGTTAGGTGAGATTTTGAGGATGCTTGCAGAGGCAGGCGCCGTGGAATACACATTCCCCGCGGAATCGGATTCGAGCCCGTCCGAGCTCTCTTTCCCGGTAACCAGGGAGACTTGCGCTGCCACAGCCGAGGCAGAGAGCGAACGATCCCGCAGCGCCGCTGTTGGCACACCGTACAGCTTGCTTGCGGAAACCGGGGAGAAGAAGAGGCGGCTTCCATCCGCGGAAATGGCAAGCGAATCGTTCGAAAAAGCCGCCGGCTTGGTGGGCTGCCCGGGCTCCGTTTTGTAGAGGGGCCGTCCCACGGCAAACATCACGAAACCAGGCTCTGGCTTCACGGATGGGTCGTTGTCGAGCTTCCGCCAGGCTTGTCCAGTGGCGAGATCGACAACGACGAAACCGGTTGGCCCTTTTTCAGAAGAATCGGTAATGTAAGCCGTCCCATGGATGCCGTCCGCGCCCGCGGGCGAACCTACCCGGAGATCAAAGCGAACGTCGTTCATGTAGCTGGTGGGACCTGCAACCGACGGAGGCAGAAGTATCCGCTTCACGATCTTGTTCGTCGCAAGGTCAATGGCAACCAGTTTGGGGCCACCCGGTAGCGCGTTCTTCAGCAAGGGCGATCCTGTATCGAGCACCCACAACCGTTCGGCAGGGTCGACAACGACCGACTGCACGGAAACGAAGTGCGTCTCATTTGCCTGCTGGTCGATGAAATGGGTGGGTCCGCAACCTTGCGACCTGGCCAGTCGTTGACCATGGCGTCCGGATAAGCCACCGCTTTGCCATGCACCAGCTCGGCGACAGTGAAGGGCAGGTTATCGCCCCAGCGCGGGAAGTTCACGAAAATGCGATTGGTACGCGAAACAGTGACACCGGTCGGCATCGGACCGTCGAATGTCGCGACTGTTTCCAAATGCCCGATTACCGCATCCTGTGTCAACGGCCCCGATTGCGCATTCAAACATCGAGCTAGAGGCAGAAGAATGATAGTAACGACGGCCGCGTAGCAGAAACTTTTCATGTTCCTTTCGATGCCTGATCACTATCGCGAGGAAACGTCATTTCGCGCCGGCTTGAACACGAATGACGTGCCCAGCCTGAGGTTTCCCGGTCGAGCCCGTCTCTATCTCAAACTCCACCGGGTCGTCCTGCTTGAGCGACTTATAGCCATCTCCCTGGATCGCGCTGTAGTGGACAAAGACATCGGGTCCGCCATCGTATTTCAGAAATCCGTATCCCTTCACATTGTTAAACCACGCCACCGTACCTCTATGCTGACTCATGTCCACATACCCCTTTCCTTGAACTTGCGCCCGAACCGTAAAAATGGATTCAGCAAGGCAAAGGAAGGTTGTCTCTGGGATGATCGTCACTCTATCGCGGTGCAATGAGGCGAAGCGATGGCGAAGTAGCCACTCACCGCGTATACCCGTTGGACACCAGACTGGGCGAGCGAGTGATCCGAGGCTATCCGCCCGCACCCCGGGCGGCGCGTCCGGTCTCACTCAACATATGGAGTCAATCCTACCTGCAGCGCACCCTGGAGATAATGGGTCCAGAGCGCATCCTGTTTTCGACGGATTATCCCTACCGATACCGGCCTGGTGGCGCAGGACGCTCGTTCTTAGAGAAAGCCGATCTGTCGCAACAGAATAAGGAACTATTCGCTCATGGAAACTGGGAGCGCCTCACGCGGTCAGCTTCTGGCTAAGGAACAAAATTGAGGATCGGTATCGGCAAATCGGCTTCGCGTCAGTGAAGTATGAAACGGCGAGAAGCGTGTGAGATGCCTCATTGCGCTCGTCGGAAGCGGCTTATTGCGTCCGACAAGCGCAATGAGGCAGGACTGGTCGGCCAGTATACACGCGCTTTTGCGTTTCACCTCGTTCTCAGGGCCTGCTCATACGCAGCTTGCGCAATGCGAGCCATGACTCGATCCCGGGTGCTATCGTCGGCCCGGCTATCTGTCACGTACACGGCGAGCGCAAGCCTTCGTCCGTCAGGTAACGTGATCAAGCCGATGTCGTTCGTAGCGGCTGTAACACCGCCATGCGTACCGGAATGGCCGGTCTTATGTGCAAACGTGGTGCCGGGAGGAAGGCCCGCACGAAGCTGATCCAGACCGGTTCGTGAATCGGCCATGACTTTAAGCAAGAAAGCTGTTGCTCGGGGTGAAATCGGTGAATTCTCTACGAGACGTTCTAGAAGTTGCACCGCTGACGCAGGCTCAATCCAGTCCTGGTATTGAAGGCTTTCGTCGCGATCCAGATCACGTTCACTGTAGCGCACCTGGATTGCGGAAATGCCGAGCGAGTGCATATACTCCTCCACTGCAAGTGGCCCACCCACAAGCCTGATCAAAATCTGTTCTGCACTGTTGTCGCTCACTCCGACTGCCAGTTCGATCACTCTGCGCAAAGTCACATCGATGTTTGCCTTCGGATAACGCTCCGTCAAAGGACTGTAGGAGCCGGGGATGATGTCTGCAGGCAGAAACCGGATTTCACGCCCAAGGATCGTATCCATCGACTCTTCACGCCTTTGACCCGGCAGCAACTTGCCAAGCTCGGCCATGTGCAGAGCAGTCAACGCGAGTGGAAGCTTGTACATGGACTGCATTGGCGCATGATTGTGAGCGTTCAGGTCGCAATTCAGCTTCGTACCCGGAAGCTCACACGAGACGCCAACAGAACCTTTTGCATCCTGCGCAATCGCGGCGATCCTGGTTTGCAGTGTTCCCTGTGAAAGAGCGCTGGACGTTATCAATAAGCAGAGGGTGATGGAGGCACGCATACTCTGAAGCTAACCCGGCCATGAACTCTTACACGCTCTCGTTTCCAGGCCGTGTGTACTACTTCAATTCGCCTGCGGAGATGTAGACCAAGCGCTTCCAGTTGATCGGCGAGTCATGTCAAGCCGGCTTCTCGAAAGCAATCTGCCATCCGAGTGAGCGGGCGATAATGCACTCACTGACAACAACGATCAATAAAAGAGGAGCACGTTTTGTCGTTAAGCAATGCTCAGAACGAAGCACAACCGAATGTGTTTGGTTCTCATTCAGGTTTGTAACGCGAAGGCTGGGGCGCGGCCGATTGCTGTAATCAAAGAAGGCACTCCAGGTGCTTGGGAGCGGCGCGCTATACATTGGGGTGCCGATCGTGCCAATTTGTAGCTTGCTCATAGGCATGAGCGATCCGGCAAAGCATCCCCTCAGTCAGTCGCCGGCTGGTGAACTGAATGCTGTAGGGCACACCTTCCGGGGCAAACCCGCACGGCAGACAAATCGCAGGTACACCGGCCAGATCCATGGGCATAGTGAACTCAGCGCTACGCGGGGCAGCGGCCGACCAGGCTGCGTGGTAGGCCGCCATCGGACCGACCTACAACTCGTGAGTGATGGGCCACGCCGGATCTCCACCTGCCGGCCCGGCCATTGCATCCACGGAGTCCAACAACGTGACGAAGTGCGCCGTCAACTCCGCTCGGCGCTTCTTCGCTGCCGCCAACGCCGTTGGGGTCACGCGAGATCCCATTTCTAGAAATTCGCGAAGATAGGGACCGTACTCATGGGCGCGCGACGGGTAGTTGGCCGCGTGCGCGGCGAACATTTCGGACGAGCAGATCGTCATCCATGTGTCGACCAACCCTGTGAGATCCGGCATCGTTACGTCCACAATGCGTGCGCCAAGATTTACCAGAACCTCCAGCGCCTTCTCCAGAGCAGCCTTCTGGCCTGCATCGATGCCTGTCAGAGCGTAGCTCCGGTCGACTCCAATGCGTACACCCTTGATGCCACGGTCGAGTTGGCTGAGTACGTTCGATGGCGGCTCGTTTAAGGACGTGGCGTCCCGTGGATCGCGGCCTGCGATCGCATCGAACATGATCGCGGCATCTGCGACACAACGCGCCATCGGTCCGACGTGGTCCAGGGAGGGCGCCATGGCGAGCACGCCGTAGCGGCTGACTCGACCATAGGTGGGCTTGAGGCCCACAACGCCATTGGCCGATGACGGCATGCGAATGGACCCGCCGGTATCGGTGCCGATTGCGGCGAAACACAGGCCGGCCGCAGTAGCTACGCCCGAGCCGCTCGATGACATTCCCGGCCATCGGTCGGCCCGCCAGGGATTCAGAGGAACATCGAACGCGGGGTTATAGCCGGCGGCTGCTCCTTCGGACAGGTTCAGCTTGCCTAACACCACGGCGCCCGCAACTCTGAGCCGTGAGACAACGGTACCGTCGAATGTGGGTACAAATTCCCTGAGAACCGCGGTTCCACCCATTGTTCGAACGCCCTTGGTGTAGCACAGATCCTTAACCGCGATCGGCATGCCGTGGAGCGGTCCGCGATAGCGCCCTGCCTGAATTTCGCGAACCGCTTCTTTCGCGTCAACGAGAGCCCGATCGCTCATCACTGTGGCGAAACTCTTCAATCGCGGATCGACCTTTTGGATACGCTCGAGCATCAGGCGAGTCAACTCCACCGGTGACAGATCGCGCGACTTGATGCGGCCGGCGATCTCCCGGAGGCTGGAGTAATAAAGGTCTTCGTTGGTTTTCGTGGCGGCAGAACCTGAGGACGGGACCGCTGCTCTCAACCCCACTGAAGCAACGACTGCACTGGCTCCGATCAGAGTCGTGGCTTGCCGCCGGGTCAACGCCGGTGTTGACTTCAAATCATGGTTCATTGCCGGGACTCCTGAAGCATGTGGTCTTCTCAGCGTCAGCCGCTAACCGCCGATTGGAAGTTGGGACAATTCAGTCTAATGTAGTCGGGAGAACCGCAATCGCTGCTCTGTGCCGTCGCCCTCGCCGCCTGGGAACGTTCGGTGCGACTTTAAAAATGTCGCTAACAGCCTGATGGCTTTCACGCATCACTCCTGTCAACCGCTGGCTCGGATTGTTTCCGGCCTGAGACTGCCGCACCCGGGAGAGGATTTCGATGAAGAACCGCAGAGAGTTCCTAAAGACAGCGGTAGCATCTGCGCCGGCCGCATTTCTTGCAGCCTCCACTTCCGCTCAGGCACAGGCAGGTTCACCGCTCAGGAGCCGCTTGGCGCCCAATTCGATTCCGGTCAGTAAGCTGCCGGAACATTTCGATGTTGAGCCGAACATACACAACCTGGAGAACGGATATTGGGGTATCACTCCGCGTTCGGTCGCGCAGGTCTATGCAGAGCAGACGGCATTTGTTACCCGCACAAACTCCATCTGGGCGCGTAACGTTTTACCGGGTGGAACATGCCTTGCCGCGGGTGGGCGAGAGGCGCGGGAGTCCATTGCGCGCATGGTGGGTGTTCAGCCTGAAGAGGTCGCCATTACACGCAATGGCTCGGAGGCGCTGCAACTCCTCATCACCAACTACAAACACATCAAGCCCGGTGATGCTGTCATCTATTGCGATCTCGACTACGACGCCATGATCGCGTCGATGGACTGGCTCGGCGACCATCGTGGTGCTCAGGTCGTAAAGTTTGCCATGCCGGAACCTGCGACAACGGCAAACATCCTCGCTGCCTACGAAGACGTTCTAAAACGCACTCCCAACGCAAAGTTATTGCTCGTAACCCAGGTCTCCAATCGCACCGGCCTTGTCACTCCCGTCAAGGAGATCGTAGCGATGGCACGCGCAAGGGGTGTGGATACCATCGTGGACATCGCACACGGTGTCGCATGCCTCGACTTCCAGATCGCCGATCTCGACTGTGACTTCGCCGGCTGGTCCGTCCACAAATGGACTTCCGCGCCGCTGGGAACCGGAGCCATGTATATCCGCAAGAGCCGTATCGATGACATCGACATCGCCTTCGACAACCACGACGTTCCTCCGCATGACATCACGGCTCGGATGCCTGCGGGCACGGTTAACTTTGCGGCGGTCCTCAGCATCCCGGCCGCTGTCGAGTTTCACTACGCTGTCGGTGCTGCCGCCAAAGAGAAGCACCTGCGCAGTTTGCGAAATCGCTGGGTCGATAAAGTGCGGGAGCTTCCCAATGTCGAAATTTGCGTGCCGGACGATCCGGCGCGTTACTGCGCGATCACCAGCTTCCGCCTCAAAGGCATGAAAACGAACGAAAACGCGCAAAAGCTGCAGCAGGTTCTCTTTGAGAAGCATCGGGTGCATACAGTCTGGCGCAAAGGCGTTGCTCAAGGGCCGGTGGTTCGTGTCACACCTGGCCTCTACAGCACCTTCTTGGATTGCGACGCGCTCGCTGACGCACTGCGCAAAGAACACGCAATGTTTGTCTAGCATTTTCGGTAATGCTGGGTTCCTTCCCACTATTCGGAAAGGCCACAGATTACCGAAACTGCCTTAGAACCTGTTTAAAACAGGAGCCGAGGAATCCGGAGTCCAGCAAATTTGGCATCTCGACCGGAGCGAAGCGAAGTGAAGTTTTGCTCAAGATGCATACCGAAGAGAGGGTGCTGAAGCCGTTTCTATCAACGAAAAAGGCATTCATAAGTTCTCTCAAAGGCACGCATGAGCAAAACTCCATAGTGGAGAGATCTGCTTTCTTGCGTGGTGGCTAAAGTGTCCGGCTCTCCCTGTGGAGCGTTCGGCCTTCGCCGGCCAGCAATCAGGATGTAGACGCTTACTCAAGCGTGAGCGCAGGCATTCGCATTATCGTTAGCAATTGAGCGTTTTGACGATTTGCTTGATGATCTCTATGCAAATCACCATTCGCCGTGTGGGCTTGCAAGAAGCCTGATTCAAAATTGGCCGGGCAGCCACGGAGCACAACTTTGCACCGAATGGCGGGATCCTCCATGTTCACGTGGCCGATCCGGTCTGCTGGGAATTTACCGCCAGTGAGATAGATTAGACTCGAAGTTGGAAGCGATCTCTATCCCGCTTCCTGCGATTCGGCTATCATTACGATATGTTCAGAGGTCCACAGATGACGCCGATTCCCGGCTGCGAACGTTTTCCTGCGCAGCTTCGGATTGGCCCTGTGCGACCGCAGGATCTATTTCATCCGTTCCCCAAACGTCCTGCGAACCGTCAGAACAGCTATTCCCGTATTCACTTCTCTCTGACCCTGCTTTGTGTGGCCTTGATCGTTCTCTGCGGAATTGTCCAGGCTTCCCATTCGCACAATCAGCGAGCCGGCCACGGAAGCACTGAGGCTTCTTGCTCGCTTTGCATCACCGCCCATGCCGGGATTCAGCTGGCCGCGACGCCGACTCTGATTTCCAATGTAACCGCAAGCGAATTGCTTGAACCACCCACTGTCGAGTCGGCTGCGGTTACACCCGATACTCTCGCGCTCTACATTCGTCCTCCTCCCGTGTTCCTGACCCTCGCCTAGTCGTTTTTCATTGCGGTCAATCACACCTCCAGGAGTGAACTATGTTTATTTCCCTGCGTCGCGCAGGCCTTGCGGCTTGCGTAATTTCGTTGTCTCTTCTCAATCAAGGTTTATCCGCGCAGTCCGCGGGAAGCGCAGGCACTCTTGTTGGCATCGTCACTGATCCCACAGGTGCGGTGGTTCCAGGAGCAGTCGTAACAATCATCAATCCCGTCAGCGGATATAACCGAAACAGCACGACCGATAGCACTGGACGCTACCAATTCACGAACATCCCATTGAATCCTTATCATCTGACCGTGAGCCACTCCGGATTTTCTTCTGTGGTGCAGGACGTAGAGATTCAATCGACCGTGCCCGTAAGTCTCAACGAGTCCCTTAAAGTAGGATCATCCTCGACAACGATCAATGTCGAGGCCGCCGATCTCCTTGAACGCAGCTCGGTTTTCCATACCGATGTCGATCGTGGCCTGTTCGATAAACTCCCGCTCGAAACACCTTCGTCAACGCTCAGTTCATTAGTCACCCTGGCCTCGCCAGGCGTCGCTGCCGACTCGAACGGACTGTTCCATGGGCTAGGCGACCATGCGTCCAACTCCTTCTCGCTCGACGGACAACCGATCACGGACCAGCAGAGCAAGGTGTTCTCGAATCAGATCCCGTCTAATTCCATTCAATCGATCGAGGTCATTTCCGGCGCACCTCCGGCTGAGTATGGCGACAAGACCAGCTTGATCATCAACGTGACGACCCGATCCGGAACGGGTGTCATGACACCCACGGGCAGCGTGACTGCCTCCTACGGCACCTTCGGAACTTCGACAGGATCATTTGACATAGCGTATGGCGGCGCCAAGGGCGGCAATTTCTTTGAGCTTGACGGACTGAATACTGGCCGCTTTCTGGATCCTGCCGAGTTTTCGGTGTTCCACGATAAAGGCAATGAGCAAAACATTTTTGATCGCGTAGACCGGCAGTTCTCGGCAAAGAACTCGGCTCACTTGAATCTCACCTACAGCCGTTCCTGGTTTCAGACGCCAAATACCTATGACAATCTCGGCGTCCAGAACGTAGTAAGCGGCGGCAGCGGCGCGAATCCTGTCTTCGCGAATGTCGGCAATACCGATCAGCGGAACAAGATTGAAACCTTCAACATCGCACCGACGTTCACCAGAGTTGTCGGAGCAAATTCCGTGTTCAACTTCGCACCGTATATCCGGCGCGATCAATACAACTATTACCCAAGCAAGAATCTCCTGGCAGATCTTGGTCCGGTCGGCACTGAATCGATCGCGCAGCAAAGGCAGTTGACCAATGTTGGCGTGCACAGCGATCTGTCCTATATCAAGGGCCACAACAACGTGAAGATTGGTGCGGTGTATTCGCATACTTTCCTGCGCGAACACGACCAACTCGGATTGGTGGATTCCACCTTTAACGCGCCCTGTCTTGATCCCGCGAACGGGGATGCCCCGGTAAGCGGATTCAACGATCCCTCGCAATGCGCCGCCGCCGGACTTGACGCGAACGACGGCGTCAACAATCCCGATCTTGCCTTCGATCCGGACCTCTTGCCCTACGACCTCACCCGCGGGGGCGGCCTTTTCAAGTACTTCGGTCATGCGGACATCAAGGAACTGGCACTCTATGTTCAGGACCAGATCACGGCTGGAAATTGGAACTTCAACCTGGGTATCCGTGGTGACTTTTACAACGGCTTGAGCACTGCGCGTCAGGCGGAACCTCGATTGGGCGCAGCCTATAGCATCAAGCGGACCGGGACCGTGCTTCGTGTTTCCTATGCGCGAACACTCGAAACTCCATTCAACGAAAACCTGGTCATTTCGAGCCAGGGCTGCGGGGACGCGGTCCTCAATCCCCTTCTGGCCTGCCAGGGTGGGAGTGCGGTTTTGACTCCTGGCTTTCGGAATGAGTTTCACGCCGGCCTTCAACAGGCCTTCGGCAAGAACCTCGTTGTGAGCGGAGATTACATTTGGAAATATACTCACAGCGCATTTGACTTTAGCGTCGTAGGCAATACGCCGATCACGTTTCCGATCAACTGGCACAACTCTAAAATACCGGGCTTCGCTCTAAGGGCAGACGTCCCCAACTTTCACAATCTGACGGGCTTTGTTGTCATGTCGGGTGTGGCGGCTCGCTTCTTCCCGCCGCAAAGCGCCGGAGCCGGCGCGACCGTCGGACAGGGCGGATATCCGTTCCGCATCGATCACGATGAGCG
Source organism: Acidobacteriaceae bacterium (assembly GCA_036498835.1). Taxonomy (GTDB): domain Bacteria; phylum Acidobacteriota; class Terriglobia; order Terriglobales; family Acidobacteriaceae; genus Granulicella. Next base: position 23,946 of record DASYEV010000108.1, read on the forward strand.
CTTCAACGAGACGACGCACTTCCAATACCAGACGCCGCTCAAGCACGGTCCTTTCGTCGGAGTCAACTGGCGATTCGACAGCGGCCTGACCGCAGGATCGGTACCTTGCTATAACGTCACCGATCCCAATAGCTTGTGCAATCCAATCAACGGGGGACCCTCGATCGCAATCAACGGCCAACCCGGGATCGATCTGACCGGTCTGACCGCTGATCAACAGGCACAGGCCGGACTTACCTGCAATGGCGTCAAGGCGACTCCAACTGCTGGTCTCGACCAGTGTCTGGCATCACAACTCACCTCCAACCTTGTGAACATTCCCAAACCTGGCACAGAGAACGATGATAAGAATCCACCGCGAATCGCACATCGCAACCTGTTCGACATCTCCATTGGCCAAGACAACCTGTTCAAGCGAGATAAGAAGAGTGTGAGTCTGCGCCTTACGGCAGTCAACGTCACAAATAAGGTGGCGTTGTACAACTTCCTTTCAACCTTCAGTGGAACGCACTTCGTGACCCCGCGTTCGCTGACTGCGGAAATTGGTTTTCACTTCTAAGCCTTTCAACCCGATACGGGAAAGGGGAAGCAGGTTATCCTGCTTCCCCTTTCCTTTTAGAACTTCCCTTGATCGGCATCATCAACGGTCAGCGACCTCCTCCACATGACGATCAATATCGATCAATCGTCAACAATCCAGGGAGGGCGGCTGCGCTCACAATGTGGCCGGAGCCGGTGGTCCGATTCCTGGAGAACCGTGGCATCCGCGTGGTTATCGCAGTGATCTGCGTCCGGATGATGCAGATGTCACGCGCCGAGATAGTCCACATGATCGCCGTTGGGAATGGCTTCATGTCCGAGCCGACACTCCATGCTTATGCCTGAAGCGATTACAGCTCTTCCGCTTCGTTTCTGTGCTTTTTGGAGTCCTCGCTGATCGCCTTCTCACCCTGCTTGTCCGAGATTACTTGTCCGTATTCCAGTAGTGTCACGATAATTACCCCTCCGCAGATGTTGCCGGCAACCGCTAGCGCCAGCCAGTGGAAAAAACCGCGCCAGGCAACTTCGTGGGCCAGTACGGCCGCAACTATCTCGCCAGTGCCTGCGATGCAATGCGCAAAATGTGGGGACCGATGATTTAAATTCGCACTTAGCTAGGTTTCCAGAAGTAGACGTCCAGGATTCTTGGCGAACCGGGTGTCGTTCCGACAACGTCCGCCTCCAGCAATATCTGAACATTCATTTTCTTCCATCCGCGCGGTGCGCGCCGGGCGATCTCGTCCCATGAGGCTTCCTGGGAGACAAATTCCCCGGCGATCTGATTGCCGAAACTGTGCAGCCCCGCGAGTGACACGAAAGGCTCACCGGTCACGGGATCGAACGTTCGCGTGACGATGGCGTAATCCTTCGTCTGCGGCTCCGGATAGATAAGAGGCAGTGACCATGAACGCTGCGGATTCTGGGCGTCACGGATACGTGGAGACTCCCGATCGGTTACACCCCTGTCGAAGGTAAACCGCAACCCGCTGACGTTTCGTTCGGTCCAGGGATTGGAGAACGAGCCAATCGCAATGACCGGGTGGCCGCGGAGTTCATCGCGCCGTAAATCCGTGCCGATACGAACGAGAGGGGTCTTCCCTTTTCGATCCAGCGCCAGCGCGACGGAGAGCGTTGCCTGCAGAACCGGAGTGGATACATGCCAGTCGTGGAAACCGAGGAAGTCACCCAGGCTCAGTTTCAGTGACTGCCCGGGTTGCAAATCATTCAAAGGTGCGAGCGACCGCTCAGGATTCATCGTGAGCTGAAAGGTATCCGTCGTCGGGAGATTGAGGACGGGTTGACCTGGGGCATCCAGCACCGGCTGCCAGAAGGCGTCGAAATTACTCAGTCTGGAAGCTCGTACCGCGAAGATCACGGCGCCAGCCAACACAATGAGCGCAATCAGAGCCACGGCCCCGGTCAGGAGACCAGCATGGCGCCCAACGTAGGACTTCCAACGATTGCGGGACCGCGCGCTCGGCGGCTCGGCGAAGGCTGGAGATGCTGGATCGGATGTTCCTTCCGCGATGGGCAGACTCGGGACCAGGCGAGGGTCGGCGAGATCCCCAAACGCTTCCTCCGTTGCCTGGATCTTGTTCGGGATATTGTCCGGAATGTTTTCCGGCTGGATGGCAAGCCAGTGAAACTCCGGCGTGTAGCGTCCTGCCGCCATCTCGATCCGGACTTTCGTTCCCGGCCTGGAGACGGAATAGAACTGCATGAGCCGGCGGCGAACGTCATTGGCTCGGACCCGGACAATGGAATCCGTAGCGGTCTCATAGTCCACCGCTCGCCCGAACAACTTCACACCCAGGAACCTTTCCGTCAGGTCTTCCTGGTTCCCCGTCAACGTCAGCTCGACCACGCATTCGAGAAAATCGCGGCACCGCCGGCTGTTCGAAAACGTGCTGCTCTCAAGCACAGCCGCCAGTTCAGCCTGCACTTCCGCAACGCACTCCGGCGAAAGCTCCTGAGCTGAAGGCCTGCTCACGGCAAAATGTCCTTTCCGCCCTTTGACGACAAGTTTCGGTAGTTTAACACGCCTCGTAACGTCCTCGTAACGTCCTCCTCCATCGCAACCAAGCCATTGAAATCAAGGCACTAAGGCAGCAGCCCGTTGGCTGAACTGTTTGGAACGTTGACGGGTCCAGCCAAGGTGACGACACTCCATTCGATAGCTGTTTTGAGAGGGATTTGCGAATGAATAAAGTAAGCTGGCATCGAGAGACGTCACTCCTCCTTCTGTCGAACGCAATTGACCACATGCTTTCCGCAGATCCCGCCGTCCCCGCAGCCAGACAGCGCCAACGCAGCGGGTCTCTTTCTCCAGGCAAGGGCAACATCACCCGGCGGCTGGCCGTAAGCCCGAAAATCGCCCCGTTCCGGCAGTTTCCGAATCGAGAGCGTCAGTTCGCGTCGTAAATCTGCTCCGGCGTCAAGAATTTCCCCCGGCGTCGTGAACCTGCTCTAGCGTCGTGAATGAGGCCCGCAGGATTCACGAACGATCAGCGAAGCCGGCAGCATGATCTTCTCAGGGGAATACTCAACCCCGTCGGCCAGGTTCTGAATACGGTCCAGGAGCAACCGCAGCGCTCGCTTGGCGAGATCTACGGCCGATTGCCCTACCGTCGTCACGGGCGGTGCAATCACCGGGGCCAAATCAAAATCATCGAAACAGACAAGAGCCACTTCGGATGGGATTTTGAACTTCATTTCCGACAAGGCCCTCAGCAAAAGAACCGATGTCCTGTAGTTCATCGAGAACATCGCGGTAGGCGGGTCCTTGCGGGATCGAAGCGTCGTCAGCCAGGATGTCGCCGACTGTTGCGAGTCGATTTTTACTACAGGATCGGGACGCAGACCGTTTGCCAGCATCGCGCTCCGGAAACCCCGTATTCTTTCGTTGATGGGATAGCTATCGTCGTCCGATCCGATACACGCGATCCGCTTATGGCCGTGGCCGATCAGGTGCTCCATCGCGTCCTCGGCGCCGGCGCGATTCTCCACCAGAACGGCATCCGTCCCAACACCCTCGAGCGGCCGATCCAAAGCGACGATCGGAAGGCCTCCGGCGACCAGCGCCTGGATGCGGCCGGGATCTGCTTTTCCGGATGTGACCAGCAACAAGCCGGCGAGCTTCCGTCTGCCCATCAATTCGGCCTGTTCCATTTCGAGCTCGACATCATGGCCGGAAGACACGATCAGCGTCAGATAACCCTGCTCGCGCGCCAGCCGTTCGATCGTGTTCGCGCATGCCGCGAAAAACATGTCCGAAAGATCGGGAACGATGAGTCCAATCATCATCGCCCGCTGGCCTTTTAACAGCCCCGCAGCCTCATTCCGTTCATAACCAAGTTCCTGAATAGCCGCCAGGACTTTTTTCCGGGTTTTGACTTTGACGCTGGGATGATTGTTGATGACGCGCGAGACCGTCATCAGACCAACGCCGGCCGCTATCGCCACTTCCCGAATCGTCGGTCTTTCGCGCCGGACCGCTCCCAGCTTCTTTTTCGGCGGCACTCAGGGAGCTCCTTGGTCGGCCCATGACGGCTCGAAATTCAGCGCAATAGCGCTTGGTCGTGGGTTGTCGCTGTTGGGGAATCATAACGCCAGAAACTGAGACACACAACCATGCGTGCGGCGAGACCGTCGGACCTTCACCGCCTGGCGAACCTATTGGGCGAGAGACCATAAGTGCGGGCTGGGCTTCGGCTGATAGCGTCGCTTGGGGTATATCCCGGCATCTCACCGAGTTTCCGGGGCTGAGCTGCCTTTGGTGAAGACGAGACCGTCGACGTGCTCGCCCACAAACATGTGCGCAAGGTCGGAGGTTTTGTAGAAGCCGGGTTTTCCGGGCATATCGTCCGCGATCACGATCCCATTGATCCTGAGGTTTTCGAAGGTGATTCGTTTCACCGCACGCTCATCGTCATAGCCGGCAATCACCGAAAGGTCGGCATGCCGGCCCGTGTAGCTGACGTTGCGGAAGATCACGTCTTCCACACCGCGGCCGGGCGAGGTGTTGTATTTGCGATTGAACATCACCCGTATGTTGACCAGTTGCCCCATCCTGAAGTCGTCCACGCGGATGTCTTCAAACAGGACATCGCGAATCAAGTTGCTGTCGCCCGCATTCAGGCTCATGCACCCCTGGTAGTCGACCTGAGGCTCGCGCTGGTCCAGGATGTCGATGTTCCTGAACTGCAGATGGCTCAAAACGGCTGGATGCTCCGTATCGCCGTGGGTGCCTACCAGGATGGGATGCGCTACGTCCGCCCACAACGTGGAGTTCGTGACACCGACGTCGGTGAGGTCGCCGTAGTACGCCCATCGGTGTCCATACAGGGCAATGCAGTCGTCCGAATTGCGCATGAAGACATCGTCGATCACGACGTGTTTACTGGTGAAGACATCGATGCCGTCGTTATTCCCGCCCGCGCTGAACGACTTCAAATCCTTGATGGTGATGTTTTCGGACTGGCCGATCAGGACGGTGTAGCTGGATGGCACCTCCGTGATGCCTTCCACCTGCACACCGGTAGAAAACTCGATGAGGATGGCGTCGTGACGGCGGGATCCGCCCGTGTGAGCAGGCGCTGGCGCGGAAACACCGCTCTGGGCAGTCACACCGCTCTGGGTAGTCGCACCGCTTGAGGCAATCGGCAGTGCAGGCGGCCGCTGCGTCAGGATGCCGCGGCCGGCGATCCGCACATCGTGCGCATGCGACACATGAAATCCACCCACGACGACAGCGCCGCCCGCGAGGTACACCGTGGTTCCGCTCGCGACTTCGACTGTACCCACATCGTGGATGCCCGGGCCGTAATACAGGACGTTGGGATCGCCTGGCGAGGGCCGCGAGGTTTCCATACTGTCAGCGAACAGTTGCAGGTTATGGAAGATATCACCGTCAACTTCGATCGAAAGCTTTCTGGGCCGATCCAGGAACAGGTGGATGGTGCTCCCACTCACTGCAGGAACAATGCCCAACGCAGACGGCCGAACCCTGACGTTCTTCGGCGCGCCGTGCTTCCAGGTCACCAGCACTTCCACCTGACCGGCACAATCGAAGGAGGCCATCGAAGTCAGTGCACGGTTCAACTGCGCGGCTGCGGCGCCTTTCGCCAGCGCGCGGACATTGGCCTCCACATCGATCCCCGTCGAAACCGGAACACCATACGCCGGAACGTCCTTCCAATCCCCTCCCGACGTGCGTACACGCACATCAAAGTCGGCGCTGCGCGGGAAAGCGTCGGTAGCGGGGTATACGCGCAGTTGCTGGGCGTCCACGCCGTGGATCATCGCGCAGGCGAACAGTGCGAACGTCGTCAAACCCCATCGGCGGCAAAGCAGAGAAATTGCGCGACTCATCCTTCTGGCTCCGTGGCGAATTGGCAGACGATACGTGCTACCGGCTCAATTCTATCTTCTGTAATAACGTTATCTACCGCACCTGCTGTTTCTATCTGGCTCTCTCATGCGCTGTCAACAGTGTTCATTGATCAACCTTTGGGCCATAAAGTTGGAGAAGAAAGCCTTTCCGCGATGACCACGCCTTCCGATACGACAAGGACGTCTTCGCTCCGCCCGTAAAGAATCCGGTCAAAATGGTGGTCTTTGTGGGAATGTTCCCATAGAATGGGCGTGCGAAATTTCACGGCACAGGAGCGGTATGCGACGGAGCGGGACAATGTGGAGAAGCCTTCGCTGGATGACCATTCTTCTCGGGGCGGCGGCCGTGGCGCAGACCCCTGCTCCAACCGGCAGGGCCAGAGAGAGTGTCGAGCGCGCAGCGGTTCAGCTGGACGTTTCCGCGCGAGCGCCGGGACAACCCCTGGTGCACTTCTGGAGTAAGGTCGTCGGCGCGGGCCGTGCCAACGAGGGATTACGCGCCACATGGCGGGACGAACTCCATACCGCGGTCGAATACGATGGCTTTCGCTATCTCCGCTTTCACGGCTTATTTCATGACGACATGTATGTCTATCGTGAAGCGCCGGACGGCACACCGGTCTATAACTTCCAATACGTGGACGACCTGTTCGACTACCTGCTCAAGGAACACGTTCGGCCCTTTGTGGAATTGGGCTTCCCTCCCACCGGCATTGCCTCGGTCCCCAACACGGTATTCGCGTGGAAGGCCAACGGAAGTCCACCCACCGACAACAAGAAATGGGCCGCGCTTGTCGACCAGTCGCTCCGCCACTGGATTGCCCGTTATGGCATCGACGAGGTGAGGCAATGGTACTTCGAGGTGTGGAACGAGCCGAACCTGTATCAACCATTCTTTCGCGGCGGCTCGCAAGCCATCTATTTCGAGCTCTACAAGGTGACGGCTCAGACGATCAAGCACGTCGACCCGCAGCTCCGTGTTGGAGGACCGGCAACCAGCAATTTCCATATCGATCAAGCCGAGCTGGCACGGATGCGCGAAGGCGGCGTCAAGGTAGCGCCCGCTGACCTTCCCTGGCGTCCGGTATGGGTCGCGGACTTCCTCAAGTATTGCGCCGAGAACAACCTTCCTGTCGATTTCATCTCCACGCATCCTTACCCACAGGACTTTGCCTTGGATGAACCCGGCATGCCGCAGTCCCATCAGCGGCGCCTGGTGGAATCTACGCAGAATGACCTTTCCTATCTGCGCAAGCTGATCTCTGCAAGCGCTTATCCCAGGGCGGGGATAGAGCTGACCGAGTGGAGCTCAAGCCCATCCAAGACTGACCACTCCCACGACAGCCTGGCTGCGGCCACTTTCATTGTGAAGACCAATCTCGAATCCCGCGGCCTGGTCGATTCGCTGTCCTATTGGGTCTTTACCGATGTATTCGAGGAAGGGGGCAGTCCGGGATCCATCTTTTATGGAGGGTTTGGCCTGATCAACGGGCAGGAAATCGTTAAGCCGGCCTTTCACGCGTACCGCTTCCTCAACGGCCTGGGCGACGAAACGCTGTCCGCAAGCGAAGGAGCGATGGTCACGCGCGACAGCAAGACGGGCCATGTTGCAGCGCTTTTCTACAACTATCCCATCGCCGCTGCGCTGCCTGTTACCGGATCGCAGGCAGCAGCCGACGCCATCGTGAACACAGGCGGTCCTCGCCACATTTCGCTGCGGCTGACGCACCTGCCTCCCCAGGCTCATTTTCTGCTTGAAACGCTGGACAAGGAACACGCCAATGCAACGCGTTCCTGGGAGCTAATGGGCTGCCCGGAGCCTCCTACGCGCGAACAAACGTTGACGCTGAAGAAGCTGGCCTGGGATACCGGCAAGGCTCACCTCACCGCAGCGAAGGATGGAACATTGACCATCGAACGCGACCTCGAACCCTGGGCCGTGCTCTTTCTGAAGCAGGAATAGGCGCGGCACGTTCCCACACGGCAGAAAGCCTCCTGGATCTCAAACCGAAGGCCCTTGGGTGAGGGTGTCGTGCCGTACATCTGCTGGCTTGCGGTCCGCAGAATCTCCTTACGCCGCGCAGCCCACATGGCAGCGGTTGCGACTCGCTGCCCTGACGGGAACACCAGGGCTTGAGGTGATGACGGCGATGCCGCGAGCGGTTCAGTTCTGGCATCTGGCAAGCCGCCGGCGAGCGCGGCGAAACCGGAGCGCTGTGCCGCAAAGCCGAGCAACGCCGTGGCGGCCATCTTTCCGAGATCGCGTCTTGATCGCATCAATCTGCTTCACCATCCCTCGTTCCGTATGGAAATGAAGGCCCACCTGGCGACGGCGCGCTCTGCCATTGAATGCAACGCCGTCATCCTATGACTGGGAACAATACCTCACGTTCCTGGACAGGTTTCTGCGACCGCGGCCGGGTGGGTAAGCCGAGAGAAGGATGCTCTCAAATCCCACAGCGTATACAGCGACTGCACGCCTAGAGCGAAGCACAGGGGAGCCTCTCACGGTTCCTCTGGAACCGTCTGCCCACAAAATACTGGCTACATGACCTTGCTCCCGAAGGAGCGGAATCATACCGGCGAGCGGGCAGTCGCGAAAATGCTCTGGGTCCAAGTGAAGGAGAATTTGCTATGGCAAAGGCGTGAGGTGCACAGCTTCTCCTCCTGAAGCCAGCAGGTTCATCGTAAGGACAGACATCGACGTAACGGTTTCGGTCGCAACCTTGATGTGTGTCTTGGTCGTTACCGCGGGATCGTCCGAATAGATTTCGGCTCGGAAGCGCTTTCCCCTGGGAAGGAATTTCAAAGGCAGCGGCAACGTTTTAGCATCCATTCCATTGACGACTCCCACGAACCAATCCTGACCGCTTCGCCGTGCAATCGCCGCGACCTTGCCGATCTCACCGGCGACGACGTGGGTTTCATCCCATACGGTGGGCGTCTCTTCAAACCACTTGATCTCCGGCTCTCCACCAAAGGCAGCGGGTTTGTCATACCAGAGCACCGACTGCAGCGGGCTGTAGGAGATGATCATCATCGCCAACTGGTGCGCATGGGTGTTCCTGAGCCGGCCATCGTAGTAGCACACCGTATAGTCCGCCGATCCGGCGAGATAACGCGTGAAAGGCAATGTGGCGTCATGCTGCGCTGTAGGGAAATGTTCATTCCCGCGGACACCTTCCACGGTCAGCAGGTTGGGATAAGTGCGCGTGTAGCCAGTCGTGCGGAACTGATCATGGATGTTGATCATCAGGTGATGCTCGGCAGCCTTGCGCACCGTCTCGTGAACCCAGGCGGTTTCGTTCTGCGGACCTACATCCACAAAGCCGACCTTCACGCCCTTGACGCCCCACTTCTCGTAGAGTGGCAACAAGACATCGCGCTGGGACTTCATCTGGCGGCGATCGACATACATCCAGACGCCGATGCCCTTCTCTCTTGCGTATTGCAACACCCATGGGAGATCGAGCGGCGGGTGCTCAGGACCCGGTCTCGCATTCGGCCTTCTGTAATTCACTCTCACCTGAGTCGCATCACCGGTGACAGGATCTTCTGACCCATACCATCCGGCATCGAACAGGATGTACTGGAAATGATGCGCGGCGTCGAAGTCGATCACGGCCTTGGCGCCATCCGTGGAAAGCGTAACCTCACGCATCACCTTGCCCGGCTTGATCCATGAGGTATCGGTGAGCTGGTTCGGACGATTCAAATCCAGAATCAGGTAGTCGTGTTCCAGCAGGTCGCCGGGATGTTCTCCAAACTGCACAAGACGCCACGGGCTGGACGATTGACCATCGGGTCCTCCGAAGGACGCCTCACCTCCCAGATTTACAGCGAGCACATCCTTCTTCTCCTTTACCGGGCCCAATAGCATGCGCGGGAAGGAGACCGTTCCGGCTTCGAGGATGGCTCCATAGAGGCCGTTGGCAAACTCCAAGGTCAACGGGCGTTCCGTGTCCGCGGTGATGCTGCCCGCGGGAACGCGCGAGTACTCCCCTTCCGTTCCGTGCTCTTCGTAGGCCATGGTGCCCGCGGGCAAATGGAATTCGGTCGTCTCTTTGCCTACATTCAAGGCCTTGGGCAGAGGGTTCTGCACGTTGTATCGCAAGGCAAAGCCGCCGTCATAAGCGCGGACGGTGAGGCTCATCACCAGGTCGCTCTTGAGCAGCGGAACGGTCAGCTCACGGTAGTCGTCCGGAACGACGGAGCGTTCTCCATAGACCGGCTTCCAGTTTTCGTGATGCTCCGAATGGCTGCCTTTGCCCAACACGAAGCCATCCTGAAGATCGTCTGTAAAACCCAGCTGTGAAGGGAGAATCGCTGGCTTACCCGCAAAGCTGGCTTCATACATAGGCATGCCATGCGCCGCGAGCCATACGCGCACGCTGATACGCCCATCAGGCGATGTCACCGAGAACGACTCCGGAGACGCAGCATGAGCCACGCTCGAGGCAGACAAGACAAGTGTGCTGACAGCAGCAAGAGCAAAGTTGGATTTCACGAAATGCGACTCCCTTGTTGGTATGGCTAGTGATTCTTCATCCGGATCCGTGCGCGGCCCAACAACTGTCAAGAACGTTTCGCAAGCTGATGACGGATCTGTAAGAGAACCGCGCGCGCGTTGTGCAGTCCGACTAAGCGATCTTCAGGCGCTTCTGCAGCTCTTCGAGCGACACCTGCTTGGTTTCAGGGAAGTAGAACAGCACGACAAAGAATTGCAGGCCCATCATGATTGCGAAGAAGACGAACGGGTAGGCGCCGGAACTAGCGGCGACCACGGGAAAGACATAGGACAGAATCGCGTTCATCACCCAGTGGGTGCCGGAACCAAGGCTCTGCCCTTTTCCGCGCACGCGGTTGGGAAAGACCTCGCTGATGTATACCCAGATGACCGCGCCCTGGGAGATGGCGAAGAAGGCGATATACGCCACAAGCGCCCAGACCAACAGGTTCTGGTGCGAGTGCGTAAAGAAGATCGCCGCAACGGCGGCCAAGCATCCGGCAGTGCCCACCGCTCCGGTCAGCAACAGACGCTTGCGGCCGAGGCGGTCGATCAACGCCATGCCAAGCAGCGTGGCCAGCAGGTTCATGAGACCGATGGCAACAGCTTGCAGGTTCGAAGACATCCGGCTGAATCCGGCCGCGGCAAAGATGTCGTTGAGGTAATAGAGAATCGCGTTGATACCGCTGAGCTGATTGAACGCACCGATGGCAATCGCCAGGAAAATCGGCCTGCCATAGCGCAGGCGTCCATTCACTCGTTCGAACAGCGACGCTTGTTTCTGATGCACCTCCAGGTGCAATGAATCGCGAATCTCCTGCAACTCTGCCTCGGAGTTTGGCGAGCCCATCATCTCCAGCACGTCGCGCGCTTCGTCCATCCGGCTTTGAGTCGTAAGCCAACGCGCACTGCGTGGAATCACGAACAGCAGCACAAAGAAGATCAGCGCGGGCACGGCCGCGACACCCAACTGCCAGCGCCACTCATGTGTGCCGAGATTCGCAAGGCTGATCAGGTAGTTCGAAAGATAGGCCAGCAAAATGCCAAGCACGATGTTGATTTGAAATGTGCCCACGAGACGGCCACGAAGGTGAGCCGGAGCCAACTCCGCGATGTAGACCGGGCCAAGCACCGAAGACCCGCCGATCCCGAGACCTCCAAGAAAACGCGCAGCCAGCAGCACATTCCATCCAGGCGCGAAGGCGCAGCCGATCGAAGAAATCACATACAGCAGCGCAGTGACGCGCAACATTTCGCGCGATCCGAAGCGCTGCCCCAGCGCCCCGGCAGTCAGTGCACCGATGACCGTGCCCCACAGTGCGATAGAGACAGTGATCCCCAACTCCGACACCGTCATGGAGCGGTGCAGTATGGGAATGGCCCAGTTGAAATTAGTTAGATGAAATGCGCGAGTGAGCCCAGCGGTTGTCCCTGAAATGACCGCGGTGTCAAAGCCGAAAAGCAGGCCGCCGAGAGCGCCCACCAATGTGCTGCGAACGATGTACTTATTAAGTGCCAACCGCATCCTCCAACTCGACGGAGGCCGCCGCGTCTTCCTGCACGGGTAGCAGACAGGAGCCGAGCAGACCCGCCGATGTTCCCAACTGGGCGCGAAGAACGTAGGTCTTGTGGCGTTCCAACCTGCCGGATACGGGCTGATCGGGCTGGGTCAGGCGGTAGACATAGCTTCGTTCGCGCAACTCCCGAAACATGGTGGCGGAGAACAGGTCCCAGGCTTCGCACACGCCGCCGCCCAGAAGATAGAGCTGCAGGTTCATCGTGTTGACCAGCGCCGTCAATGCAATGGCGAGACTTTCGCCCACGGTTTCGAAAATAGAGATCGCCTGCTGGTTTCCGGCTCGCGCCAAAGTTGCGATCTCCAATGCTGTGTTGGGTGAGTTCGCGCCAATACGTTCGCGGCCCATGCGCACGATCCCCGGCGCTGAAGCATACTGCTCCAGGCATCCGTGCCCGCCGCAGCCGCAAGGCGCACCATCGGGCTGAACGACGATGTGCCCGCCTTCGCCGCCCATTCCTGTGGTGCCGTGCCACACACGATCGTTCAGGATCAGGCCGTTGCCCACACCCGTACCCAGGGTCAGGACGCAGAGCGAGTCGACACCATATCTTCCGCCCGCACCGTAGCAGCTCTCCGCAAGCGCGGCTACGTTCGCATCGCTTTCCAGGTAGACCGGCATGCCGAGTTGCGACTCGATGGCGGAACGCAAATGAAATCCATCCCAGCCATGCAGGTTAGGTGGATTGCGCAAAATTCCTTCAGGAAGCTCCAGCGGTCCCGGAGTTCCGATCCCTACGCCGGCAAACCTGCGCTCGCCATAGTTGCGGCCCCGCAAGGTAAGAATCGCTTCGCACATATCGCGAACGACTTGATCCCTTCCCTCCGCCAGACGCGTGGGCAGATGAATCGTCTCCAGAAAGTCGTTGCCGCCGGCATACGAAGCGATCCGCAGATTCGTACCGCCCAGGTCAACACCAATGGAATAGGTCCCGTCGATTGCATGCTTCAAAGGCAGAGTCATGGATGTCCCGCATGCGGATGCCGCTGTTTGGTGGAGATGGAAGGAGAGCTGACAAAGGCATCCAGTTCCGAGCCCGCCAGAAGAAATGACCCCACACCAAAGACATAGCTTGCTCCTGAGGTGTATGCGCCGGGAGCTTCGCCCACAGGCTGAATATCACCGAGCCGGCCATCGGCATAGACGTGCCTGAGCATCCCAGCCCAGCCTCGCCGCACCACCGGCATATAGCGCCGCTCGTCGAGCAGGCCGTGCCGCACACCCCAGGTCATGGCATACACAAAGAAGGCCGACCCGGAGATCTCGGGATTGGGATACGACGCGGAATCCAGCAAACCCGCGCGCCACAGACCGTCCTGATCCTGGCTGGCCGCAACGGCTTCGGCCATGTCCTGCAGCTTCTTCACATAAAAAGGGCGGCGAGGATCATTGGCCGGCATTCTCTCCAACACCTGCACCAGTCCACCCATCACCCAGCCGTTCCCGCGCGACCAGAACATCTTTCGTCCGTTCTTTTCGTAGCGGGTGAGATACGCGGCATCCCTGGAAAAGAGCTTCTCCTTCGGATCCCAGAGAAGGTCCGAGGTCATGTGCCATTCGCGATCCATATACCCGAGGTATTTCGAGTCCCCTGAAGCGTCCGCCAACCCTGCCCAAACAGGTGGCGCCATGAACAGGGCATCGCACCACCACCACACGGGCTTCTTCGGATCGTCCGGAGTCAACATCAGCGCATCGAATTGCGTGCGGATACCCGCAATACGGACCGGGTCAGGCTTCTCGCGATAAAGCGCTAGATACGCCTGCCCGATTGCCTGATCGTCGGCATGCGCCCGTCTCGGTCCTAAGACCCAGTCAAAGTGCTCGCTCGCGGCGAGCACCGTATCGTGATACTTCGGGTCGCCCAGAGTTCTGGATGCCGCCAGAAAGCCGGCATACAGCGTGGAGAACGTCCAATCCCGGCTCGGCGTGGTTGCGATGCGGGCATTCTGCCAGTCGGCAACCTTTCGCATGGCAGCGTGGATGGCATGGTGTGATAGCGCTGGGGAGAGGCCCTCTGTCAAAGGCCCGGGATCGGCAGGCGAGTCGCCGACGGAAGCCTTCTTCTCACTGTCCGTGAGTTGTCCATGGCTCAAACCGGTTGTGTGCAAGACGCAGCCGGCCAGCACAGCCATCCACAACCATTGAGTCCTGCGAAATTTCAATTTCGCTTCCTTCGCCACAATCCATCCTCAAACTTCAAATTTGCCAATACGTTCTGTAGTTAGTGTGTCCAGGCAACATGATCGAAGACGACATCGGTCGTAACCGTCTCCAGCCCTGATGCGACAACCATGCCGGCGCGCAGTGGATGTGTGGCTGTGGCGTATTGGCCCACGCTTGTCCACGCAACGCCATCGACCGAGTACTCCGCCGCCCACATCGCCGAGCCGCTTCGCAAACGCAACGACAGAGGCATCGACATGCGTCCGTATTGGACCATCGGGCTGGCGAGGGTCTGTTCCCCCGCAACCGCAAACGAGTTTTCGCCGGCCTCGCGAATGTGAAGGCGAACCGTCCACGCCACTCGCTCTCCACCGCCCGTCTTTCCAGGCTCAAGAAGCAGCAGGGCGGCAGGGCCGCTGGTTGCGTCGCCGCACACAAGACCTGCGGTCAGCGCTTGCGAAGCGAAGACTGGAGAAAGACGCGCGGTCAATGCGCCGTCTCCAGAGGGCTTCGTACTCACGCAAAACATACCCGCATCAGGCACAGAAAAATCTGCGGCGCCGCCCGCAGTCAGAAGCCAGCTTCCGCCGGAGCACGTGACACTTCCCCGCATGGATGAGCGCTGCCATCCCGAAGGCAGACCTGCGATGGCCGTCGCGGCATTCGAAAGCCCTGCGGCATGATCCGCCGTTACGCGATAGCTGTAGGCGTCCCCGGCTCTTACCCTGCTGTCCTGCAAAACGTCCTGCCCGCGCTTTACGGAGATGCGCCGGGCATTCCGCCCTGAACCCTCCGTGCGGACAACGGAATAGGAACTTTGTGCGACCAGCGGAACCCAGTCGACCACGAGTGCGCCCTCCCTTGCCGCTACATGCACGCCTGCGACGCGTGCGGAGGGAACCCGATCGGGATCTGCGCCTGCGGGTCTTGAATAGAGCAGCGTCCCAAAGCCAGTATGGTCGGCGCCGAATCCCGGTCCCTCGGGTCTCAGCTTTTCCGCGGCCTTCGCAACCCATGGCCCTGACAGGCCGCGCCGGTTAACGTAGTGGTTGTAAATCTGCTCGAAGACGGCGCGCAGCGGACTCCGCACGGAGATGACCTGGTGCCGGTACTTCCCCGTCTGGTCGAGGTCCGGCTCGAACGGCACATCTTCACCAAGCACATAGCGAGCCGTGTATTCAAAGCCCTTCAGCAACCGGTTGTCGAGCATGCCGTACAAATCCAGCCCCTGGTGCCAGGCCATCTCGCAGCAGTCGCCCATGTGCGCCAGCCCGAGCTGGGTATGCTGCTGATCGCGTCCGCTCTCCTGGCATTGGCCGTTCGCATAGACGTAATGCTCGAGCCGCCCATCCCCGCAGCCGTGGTTGTAGTACACCAGCACACGGTCGAAAAGATCGCGGTCGTCGTTGTAGATGGCGATCGCCATCATCGTCTTCAAAGCGGCTGTATCCCAATTGCCATTCGCAAATGGAGCGAAGTCGTCGAGAACAGGCAACACCACGTTCTTTAGAAAAATGCCGAAGCGCGTTGCGGACTCTGCCGGCCACACATGTGCTTGCGCGCGAAGTATCTCCGCGGCATTGGCCATTTTGAACGGAGACAATCCCGCGCACAGCACAGCGTCCGCGCCGGTAATCCGCTTCAGGGTGCCGGACCAGTCGTCCAGGATCTGCGCACACAGCCGGAAGAAATCGGCGTTTCCTGTGATGACGCCCATCAGCGCGAGTTGGTACGCCGCGTTGCAGTCCCCTTCCAGCGCGGCCGCCCTGATCGTAGGGTTGCGGCTAACTTCTTCCGAAGCGCCTGCCGGTTTGTACGTGAGCTGCGAGTGAGCATCATCCCGCATCTTCTCGAACCCGGCGTAGATGGGCTGCCGCCGCTGTTCGACCCCTTCACGCATCCTGCGCAGGTCACCGGCATTCTGCAGCATGCCTGGATGCACGAACGTTGCTGGGCGCACACTCTCAAGAGGAACGCGAGCCGCCTCCGCGCGGCCCAGGGAAGGTGATGCCAGGGCAGCGGCGGAGCATGCGAGGAGCGCGTTGAAGTTCCGGCGGGAAAGATCGCTTGTCATAGGCATAAGGAACAGAGAGATAACGTTATTCTTTAACCTGCAACCTCGTCAACCCGAGACAACACAAAAGCATCCACAACTTTGCGAAACATCCGAATATACGCAAATCTCTCTGCGCATAACGATCTCCTTCCGCTACCAACGGTAAAGCACGGACACGCTTGGAGAGCGCAGGAGAGCCTCCTTCGACACGTCAAGCGAAAGAGCCGCTTACTTTTTCGGGTGGTGTCCGCAGGACTCCCGGATCATGAGTTTGGCTGGAAGCAGGATCTTCGCGGGCTCGTGTTCGGAGTCTCCGCGCTGTCCCTGGATCCGCTCCAGCAGTAAGTGCATGGATCGCCGCGCCAACTCTACAGGGGACTGGGCCACTGTCGTCAGAGGCGGCTTGACGACGGTCGCGAGGTCGAAATCGTCGAAGCCGACCAGCGCCATTTGCTCGGGAATCTTGATTCCCTTCTCTGTCAGGACCTGCAGGCAAAAGATCGCGGTTCTATGGTTCAGGGCAAAGATCGCGGTGGGCGGGGTCTTGGTTGCGAGGACGGTTTCGAGCCAACTTCGGACGGCATCCATGGTCAGCAGGCCAAGAGCGATTTGAGGCTTCTGCCCCGCGTTCTGCAGGACATGCCTGTATCCCGCGATTCGCTCCCGCACCGGATAAACGTTCTCATCGTAGCCAACGCAGGCAATGCGCTGATGCCCATGTTTCAGCAGATGGCCGACAGCATCCTCGGCGCCCGTACGGTTCTCCACCAGGACCGCATCCGTATTCAGTCCGGGAAGCGGACGGTCAAAGGCCACGATGGGAAGGTCAAGGTTTTGTAAGCGCTCGATACGGTCGTCGTCATCCCGGATCGAGCTGACCAGCAGCAGGCCGGAGATCATGCGCTTCGCCATCAATTCCGCCTGCTGCACCTCGAGCTCGGAATCACGTTCTGAAGCAACGACCAGGGTCATATAGCCCTGCGTTCGCGCGATGTGCTGCACAGTGTGAGCGCAGGCCGCGAAGAAGATGTCGGAAAGGTCGGGAACGATCAAGCCAATGATCTTGGACCGCTGTCCCTTGAGCAGGCGGGCGGCTTCGTTCTGTTGATAGCCCAGCTGCGCAATCGCAGCTTCAACTTTCTTGCGGGTCGTCGCCCGCACGGCGGGGTGGTCGTTGATCACGCGGGAAACCGTCATCAAACCGACGTGGGCCAGCTTCGCGACATCTTTGATCGTAGGGTTTTGGGACTTCCGCTTGCTCATGGCTCGAAACAGCATACTGGAACCATGCCACGATCGGTAACGTCCATCTTTTCATAGTGTGGTTTTCGTGACCAAGAAGAGCGTCATTCGGCGTTATTTGCCACTTCATCTCCTTCGTTATGCCTATCAAAAAGGCCTTACGCACGACTTATACGGGTCATTGGACATCGTTGCCGCTTGACAGGGACGCGTATGGGAACGTAATCATTTTAGGCCAGGCTGAAGAATGTCGGAAATCATCAGCAGGAACCAGGGGGATGCATGGAACCACATCGGACAAATCGCCGGGACTTCTTCAAGCTCGGTACAGCCGCGGCGCTTAGCCCACACATGTTGTTGGCCGCACAGGAAGCCTCGCAGACTTCCCCTCCGCCGTCCGCCCTTCCCGGATCGGGCAAGGTGGTGAGCTATCCCGCTCCTGAAGGCGAGATCCTCTCTTCGGATTACGTGGTTGAGGTCAATGGCCGCTCTGTGCCGGTTTATGTCATCCAATCCCAGTGGCATGACAAGAAGTATTCCGCGGCTTATTTTGATTTCGCTGGCTCCGTGACCGTCAAAATCCGCCCAGATCCCGCGATTTTCAAAACAACGGCAACACTCGAACATCTTAAAATTCAGCCGGCAAAATACGGCATCATGCCAACGGTTGTGAACGGCGAAGTAACGTTCTCCACCGGCCGGCCGTTCAACATCTCCGTGGAACCGGCCGGCCAGAACAGTCCCCTGCACCTGTTCGGCAACCCGCTCGAGGTCAACCCTCCCCGGCCGGGAGATCCTAACGTGGTTTACTTCGGTCCCGGCATCCACAAGCCGGTGCGCATTGATTTGAAGGCCGGTCAGACGCTCTACATTGCGGGTGGCGCTATCGTGAAGTCCGCGGTGACCTCCACCGGCGACAACGTGCGCATCATGGGCAGGGGCATTCTGTGCGGAAATGACTGGGCACATTCCAAAGGGCCTACTGCGCGCATGGTGTGGCCCGCCGACGGTCACAACATCCTGCTGGAAGACATCATCATTCGCGGCGCCTGGAACTGGACCGTGGCGCCGTCACGTTGCGACCAGGTTCTCATCCGCAACCTTCGCATCTGCGGATCCCGCTGTGGGAACGATGACGGCATCGACCCGTGCAACTCAAGCAACGTCACGATCCGAAACTGTTTTGTTCATACCGACGACGATGGCATTGCCGTCAAGGGAACGGCTCTTCAGGGTCAGAATCCACAGGCGACCGAGAACATTGTTGTGGAAGGCTGCACGTTCTGGATCGATTTCGCCAACGGTTTCCGAATCGGGGCGGAGAGCCGGGCGCTGCTATGCCGGAACTTTGTGGCCCGCGATATCGACTTCATTCACTTTCCCAACCGGCCGCAGGTGAGTGTCATTTACATCCACCCAGGGGACAACATGCCCATGGAAAACCTGGCCTTTGAGAATATTCGTATCAACGGCGAGGCGCCTTTGAACCTCGCGCGCATGACGCCCATGCTGCCGGCCGTTCGCAGGGAGGCGAACCCCACCGCGCCTCCAATGCTGGTGGTGCCGGGAGATGGTCCTTACATCCATAATGTGACGCTGAAAGATGTGACCGTCTATGGCGACGATCCGCTTCCTGACACACCACCACGCGTCTTCCTCCAGGGCCTCAGCGCGAGCCACGATGTCGCGAACGTTACGTTCCAGAATGTCACTCGCTACGGCCAGCAGCTCACAGTGGATGCTGCGAATGTTCAGTTGGGCGACTTTGTCACCCAGCTTCGCTTTGACGGCAAACCTGCTGCCTCCCACTAAGTCGTTCGCGCAAGCCGTTTTCTGAGATAGCGAAAAAGATGGCCACCCGATGCCGGGTGGCCGTTTTGGGAGAGCCTTACTGTTGTTAGAAGTTGATGCGGCCCGTGATCTGGATCACGCGCGGGCTGTAGTTTCCGGCAAATGCGGTGCCTTCCTGGAGAGTCCCGAAGTTGGCATCTCCAACCGTTGTGTTGTAGGCCGTGGTGAACTGCGTCACGTGGTTGGCGAGGTTGAAGGCATCCAGGCGGAGTTGAGCCGTCAGGCGTTCGTAAATATGGAAGTCCTTGCTGATATTTGCGTCCACATTGACATAGCGCTGATTGCGAACGCCGGTGTATTCGTTACTCGGTGTCACGCCGTAGGGTCCGACTTGAATGAAGTTTGCCGCGGCGCAACCTGCGGTTACCGAATACGCCTGCAGCACAACGACCCCGGTGTTTGGATCGCGAGTACCGACGCACGGCTTGAAGGCCTGGACATACGAGTTAGCATTTGCCTGCGTGTGGTATGGGTTGCTCTGTCCCGGGAAGAAGCGGGTTCGCGGCAGGAGGTAACCTCCATTCGCATTCTTGTCGATCTCATACCCATTGATAGCGAACGGAAGACCTGACTGGTAGAGGAACACCGAGCTTACCTGCCAGCCGCCCACTACCATGTCGAGAACACGATTCATGTTCGGGAACATTCCCCGTCCACGCGCGATTGGAAGCTGGTAAACCTCCGATACGGTAACCCGGTTGGGGATATCCGTTCCGGCAATCGTCCGCGACTGCACGCGGTTTACCGTATCCACGTAGCCTGCCGACGATATGGACTTCGAGAAGGCATAGGTCGCATGCAGCGTCAGGCCCTTCGATGTGCGGTGGTTGAAAGTGGCTTCTAGGGCGTTGTAGTACAACTCGCCACCATTAAGATTCGACTCCGTGATGCCTGTGAAGATCGGGAAAGGCCGGGTGAAGTTGATCTTCTGAATCGTTGCAGCCGTGTAGTAGCTGGTGCCGGCAAACGGCGCGATTCCCTTGAACGGATTGGTCAGATACCCGGCGCCTACGGCCGTGTTTGTGCAGTTGGTGCCAACGCCGCCACGCTCAGGATCGCATGCAGCCTGCGCTGCGGCACTAATGTGGTTGAGGTCGTCGGAATAGGTCAGATCGTAGGTACGGTTTCCGGCATACGACAGCTCGAGCGTGTCCCACTTCGAGAATTGCTGCTCGATGCCGAACGACGACTGCAGCGCCATGGGCGGATGGTAGTTGGGGTTGATGAAGCTGAGAGCCTGACCAGCATTTGTTACCAGGCAAGCCGACTTGTTGCCACCGCAATTCCCCATGGGTGTTTGGAACACGGGAAACGGATTATCGAAGTTTTGCAACGGTGTGGCGCCGCCGTCGTTGGTTCCGGTGTAGTTGGTTGTGGTCGCAAAACCAGTCTGGCTGTTGACGAAGCCATTACCGGAAGTGGCTTCCGAGTAGAACAGGCCAATGCCGCCGCGGATGACCGTACGTGGTGTTGCCGTGTACGCAAACGCCAGACGGGGAGCGAAATTACCCTTCACGAAATTGAACGCTCCACGCGGGCTCCCCGCTACACCGGCGAACGTAATGCCGCCGTTCAACGAGGTGAAAGGCAGGCCGCTGAAGTTGACCAGGCTGCTGATCGGATTGACGTCGGTCGAATCAAATGCGGACGTGAGCCGGTCATGGCGATCGACATCGCCGTTGCCAACGGTATCCCAACGAATACCGAGGTTCAAGGTCAGGTTCGAGCGTACCTTCCAATCATCCTGGAAAAAGCCCGCGTAGTAGAGCGAGGAGAAATAGTTGTCAGGCTGAGTAGTCGCGTTGCCGGAAGCGGCAGTTCCCAGAAGCGAGGACGCGATGGCATTGCCGCTGTAATTACCCCCCGTGGAGATATTGGTCGCATTGCCCGTGACAACGAGGTCCCATTGCTGGGTGTAACCCTTGTCGAAGGTAAAATTCAGACCATTGCCTGCGGCGTTGGAGGAGCGTTGACTGTACTGAAAACGGCGAAGATCCACGCCAAAGTGCATGGCGTGCTTACCACGGACATAGTTCACCGTGTCGATAATCTGCATTTCGTTATCACCGCGGTTCAGGCCGGTGATGGAGCCCAGGTTGGTATAGCTGTTGTAGTTAACCAAGGGAAAGCGGTCGAAGTAGGACGGATTGTTCGCCGCGATCGCGGACGAAAAACCCAGGTTCGCAGGATCGAATCCATTGCCAGGACCGGTGCTGTCCGTCTGGTTGGTTACAAACAAACTGCCCTTCACGTTGTTCACCAGGCGTGGTGAGAAGGTGTGCGTCCATGCCACGCTGCCGCTTGGGTCCTTGATGCGGCTCAAGAAGTGCGCGGTGGAAGCAGCAGGATTGGCGCCCGGATGGGCTGCGTTCACACCGCTCCGCGGAAACGCTCCGTTCGCAATACCGTTGTTGGTCCAGAGCTTGAGGGTGAGGTCCACCGTATCGCTGGTTCCAATATTCCGATCCAGCTTGACGAGATACAGCCGGTCGTAGATGAAGTTCGGCGTTGCGCCGATGTAGTTGGTCGCGAAGTCATTGGCAGTGGTCGGATTCGGGGCCAGGTTGGGCGCCGGGAACCATGTGAGGATATTGTGCGCAACCGGATCAAGGCGGTTGGTGGGGATCACATTCGCCGCGCCGATCTGTACAGGATTGCCTTGCGGTCCCGGAACCGGGCCGGATCCGTAGCCGAATTGATAGCGGCAGACGTGCGGGTTTCCCTTCGCGTACGAGCCGTTGTCGGTATTGTTCGCCGTGCAGGCCGCTTCTGAAAGCGGGTCGTAAATGGGTTGGTTGTAGGTCGCCCCGTTCGCCGTGAGGAGACCACTGAAGTCACCGTTCACCATCGCTGTGGTTGGAACAGTTGCCGTCAGGGTGCCGATGCCCCTCTGATGCAGGGTTTCGAACAGGATCGTAAAGAAGGTCTGCTTGTTGGCGCCATACAGTTTCGGAATAATGACAGGCCCGTCAAGCTCAAACCCCCACTGGTCCTGCGAGGACGCCGGCTTGTTGTATGCCTGCGTCGATGTTCCCTTGGCCTGGGCCTGGGCAATGAAGGCGTTGTTGGAGGAAGTGTTGGCATTCAGAAATGCGCGCTGCAGCATTTCATACCCGGTACCGTGAAGCTGCCGTGAACCGGTCTTCAGCGTCATATCGATAGAACCGCCCGAAGCGCGGCCGAAGGAAGCGTCGAAGGGATCCGTGGTGATCTTGAATTCCTGCACAGCCGAAGTGGGCGGTGGATAGGAGTATCCCGCGGCGCCAGTGCCGCTGTAGTCCGTCACCCCGTCAATGTTGTATTCGACCGTTCCACCGTGGATTCCCATGGATTGCGCGGTCTGGTTGTCGGAGCGCTGGCCCACCGTGGTGGTCGTTACGCCATTGCTGAGAATGGCAAGATTGAAGGTATTGCCCGTGTTCACGGGAAGCTGCTCAATACGCCGTTGATCCACGATGTCGCCGCGATCACCCTTGTCATAGTCCAGCACGTCCGCGGCGGCGCTCACCGTCACCGTTTCATTGGCGCCGCCTACGACCAGACGGAAGCTGGCATCGGCCGTTTGATCGGTCGCGATGTTCAGGCCGATCTTCTGCCCTGCCTTGAAACCCGCAGCTTCCACGCGGATGTCGTACACACCGACGTCGAGAAACGGCACGGCGTAGTCGCCCGCTCCGGTCGTTTTCGTCACTTTGTCTACACCGGTCTTTTCGTTATGCACCGTAACGGTCGCATTGGGAATCACCGCGCCGGAAGAATCGGCAACGCGCCCGCGAAGGCCCGACGTGACCTGTGCATGTGCTGCGCCGAGGCAGCCAAGAGAAGCGGCGAACAGCAAAGTTGCCAGCCGGGCGAAACGCCCATCCTGGCGGGAACGTGGAGCGGGCATCTGGAAACTACCGGCACCGGTCGCCGTAGCGTATAGCCTCGAGAACTTCATCATCTTTCCTCCTGAGCGGATAGGCGCTGCTTTGTCCGCACCCATCTGTTGCTTGTAATTCAGCGACTTCCGACAACGCGCGAGAACGATTCTGCTTTCAATAAAGCTCAGAAACTCCGCATTCACCAGCATTCCGGGCGTTGGCTCCAAGAAACTGCGAGCAATAAAAGAGAACGTTATCATTTACAGGGAGCCACATTACACGCCACTGAAGAAAGCTGTCAAGACCGAATTCATAGGGTCATAAAGGTGAACGTCATGACTCCAAATGATCAGCAAATGTGTCCTCGCCCGCCGGACCATCGGGAGAGCACGTCCGGCGCCTCTGGAACACACAACGTGACATGGAGCCGCAGCGCGGAGCCCGCATTCGAAACTACGGAGCAGCAGTCCCGCTCACAGGGTGCGCCGCTGTCAAGAGGCGAAAGGTTCTGGCTACCGGAGGCGCAGATGCCACGCTGCCCTTCAAACCCCACTGGTATGCCACAACCTTGATATCGATAGCTTTTCCCGCGAATTGCGGGACCTCGTCCATCACCAGAACGTCGCCCTGGACCTGGGCCGGCCCGTATTCCACGTACCAGCGCACCGGCAGGCCGGAGTTCGCTACAGCATGCAGTTGCACCCTTTTCGTGTCTGCGGCCTGATCGGGAATGGGATCGAACTCGATAGTCTGGGGTTTGCCATCGTCCTGCAGCACCGGGATATGCATCTGTCCCGGCTGCACCGCCTTTCGATATTCCGCGTTCCCTTCCTGCTCTTCCTGGATCCACACGACTCCGTCGGCATCTCCGCGATGCATCGCGAGACGAAATTTGTTTGGAGCCGATTGTTCAGCCATGCCCGTGATCAGGCTCAAATGGATTCGACCATTGGCGTGACCAAGCGCCGTGCCCGCGCCGATCAACTCGCCCGGAATCGCCGGCAGGAACCGGGGTTGGAGAGTGAACGTTACTCCATCCGCTTCGGGCTCAAACTGCAGGGGGGCGAAGCCCAGCTTAGCAACCGGGAGCAGCGCGCCATCCTGCTCGAAGGTCAGCATCTGGCGCTTTCTCAACTTGCGGTCGCCGTTGAAGCGCGACGCCGCTTCCGCCATCTCCCGGTCAAAGAACCAATACGCTTTGGACTTGTCCCCCGCGTACGCCGCATACGGTGCAGCCGGATATGTTTCCGGTTGAACGCCATGAGTGTCGGTCAACCAGCCCTGCGCCGCACGTACCGGTCGCAGTTGTTCGGCACCTCCGACTCCCATCATCGGTAAACGCATATTGCAGGCTTTTTCTAGAAACAGTGCAAGCAGGGCCGCCTGGCGCGAAGACCAGTCGAAGTGCCCACCGCCCGGGTCGGTAACGACGCCGATAAGGTTTTCGTCATCGGCGCCGCGCATACGCAAGGCGCTTTCGCGCACCACCGGCCAGAAGTAGTCGCGGTCGCCCGGTCTTCCATCCTTGTACTGCGGCCACTCGGTCGTCTCGCCAACCATGTAAAGAAACGGGATACCCGGCAGGTCGAGACCGGTGGGCAGCGGTGAGGTCTTGATTGCAACCGCTGCGATCGTTCGCTGCGGCAGAGCCCTGGCGAAGTTCCATGCAAAATTGCCATTGGCTGAATGTCCCGTGGCGATCACCGGTGCGGACGCAATTTCAGCAAATCCCGAAGTGGCGGCGAGGTCAACCATCAACTGTTCAAATGCCGCTGTGGCTGCGGGGTTCATATTCGCGTTCAGTGCAGAACCCTTCCCAGGCCCCACCCATAGTTCGCCCAGGCATTGCTTCCGCGCTGTTGCGCGGATCAACGGATCTTCCAGCCAACGCCTCTCCAGCAGGTTGGAAAACGCGACGATCACACCGCGAACATGCGCGCACGGCGCGGGTACCCACAAATAGGCGGTCCGCGCTCCTGAAGTCGCCGCATACTGATACACCGCATCTTCGGCATGTGCTCGCGAGACGAAGAAGTGACTGATGATCAGCACGAAAGCGATCGTCCCGAGAACCCTGCCGAGCGTGCGCTTCCACTGTCCCATCATGAAATCCGAAACTTGCCTCTCAACACACACCTTCAGGAAATCTGTTTCAGCTCTGTCCCATCTGTTTCCAGGAAACGCTGTACTCGCCTGCGTCGTTCACGTCTCCGCGGCTTCCCTGCCACGTCAACCTCATGGCCTTGCCCGCGCGATGAAGTTCAAACGGCAACGACCCATCGCCGTAGACACGTGCGGTCAGCCGGCGCGATTCGGGAGAGCCTGCATGCGGCCCAACCTCAGCCCATGGCACGATGCTGCCTGTCCTGACATACACCGGAATATGCTCCGTCGCGGACGCCTCAAGCGTCAGCGTTGAGCCGGCCGCAACGGCTGCGCCTGTCCAGAAATCGTGCCAGCCAGCACCTGCCGGGATAGTCACCTTGCGCCTGGCTTCACCGGCAAAGAGCGGTGCGACCATCATCCGGTCGCCGATCATGTATTGATCGTCCACCTTGGCAAGTGCGGCTTCGTCCGGGGCGTCCAGTACAAGCGCCCGGAAGGGTGGCGTCCCATCCGCGGCATAGCGTTCGAACGCGGCTGTCAGGTACGGCACCAGCGCCATGCGCCAGCCGATGATCTCGCGGCATCGCGCTTCGGTTTCTTCCCAGCCTTCCATCATCTGACCCGCATTGTTCAGTTTGCGGTCGAGCTGCCGCCACGGCGGGTTCTTGATGTACCAGCCGTTCACCATCGCCAGCGGGGAAAAAACAACACTTTGCAGACGCCGCAGCAGATCTTCTTTGCTGGCGGCATCGCGAACTTCAGGGCACCACAGGAGCCCACTGAATCCTGAGTTCACCAGCGCGCGGATAAAGTCGCGGTGGTTGTACAAATCGCTATACAGCACGAATGGGTAAGGAGCTGCGAGCGCCCCGCTGGAGCGTACAAGACCATAGGTCGATTGCCGCCGTTTCAGAAACTGATCCCAAAGCGTCTTTTGATAGCGCAGGCCAAAAACGTTGTGCATCTGTTCGCCGTCGACGCCGGATGGGAAGCGGCTCAACTCCGGGAAGGACCAACCGCCGGTGTAATCGGAGTTGTCACATTCGTCCAGCTTGAATCCGCTGATGCCCGCATCAATCAACGTCTTCCCGTGATAGTCGCCAAAAGCTTCGCGGGCCTGCGCTCCGGCAAAATCGGGCACCAGACCTCCCCACACGCCATAATCACCGGAACAGGCTTTTAGATCGTTGAACAACGGCGATGCAGGATGTGTGAATGCGTGTTCCCACAGGTTCACCTTGTAACCCATCCTTTGGGCTTGATGGATGAATCCCGCTGGATCCGGGAAACGACTTTTCTCCCAGGCAAAGGTGCATGAGTACGCGTGGGTCTGCCATCCGGGCTCGAGCCCCATGACATCGCACGGAATTTTTCGATCGCGAAATTCTTTGCCAAACTCCAGCGCAGTTTCCTGGGTGCTGCGGGCATCGAACCGATACCAGAATCCCAAACCCCACTCGGGAGGCACAACTCCGCCACCCGAGAACAGGTTGTAGCGACGCACTGCATCCAACATCGTCGGGCCGGCAAAGAGGTACACATCGACGCCTGCTGCACGGGGAACTTCGACCGCAATACTGCCTGCATCGTCATCCCGGATGTTGTGCGTGTAGGTCGGGTCGGGACTTGCACCGCCTTCGAGAGCGACAGACCGCTCCGGCTTGAGCCTGGCATCGCCCAGGTAAAACGTGGCATACCGTGCCGTGTCGACCAGGACGCCAATCCCTTTCGTCGTCACGTAGAAAGGAACCGGGGCATGTGAATCGCCATTGTCCACTTTGGGATCGGCGTTCACTCGCATCACCTTTTTTCTGCCTCGCTGCCCAAACGAGAGAAGCTGCAAGCCCAACCCGTAGACAAGTTCGTGTTCGCGCAGTGGGAGTTGCACCGTGCAGCCCCGGTTCGTGATCTGCCCCTGCAATGCGGGAAGCGGAGCAGCCTTTACTTCCGGCAACAGCTTGAACGCCTCAACTTTGGGATCAACCAGTCGGCTGGAAACGGGCGTAAAGCTTTCCGGTGAACCCAGGGTGGCGCGCCACACGCCCGGATAAAGCTCTTTCCAGGTTGAAGAAGCGGACACGGACGCATGCGCCGGAGCACCTTGAGCTGCAACAAGATCCGGAATCCCTGCCGCGACACCTGCCATCGCGAGGCCCTTGGCAAGGCCCCGCCGAGTGAGTTGGTTCGTCTTACCGCTCATCACCTGTTTGTCCTGGTTCGAATAATTTTATGTAACGTTCCCATTCAGAGCGCCAATTTAGTCGAGACCCAAGGGGTATGTCAAGATTCGCTGCTGCTCACGGTGCGCACCAAAGCTCAACAATCCGGCGATGCAAGCGCTTCCAAAAACCTGATTGACGCCGGGACATTCGAGGCAATAACGTTATTCACCAAGCCGCGAACACCCAGCGCCCAAGGAACTGTCTTATGTCGACGATGGCGATACAGGCCACGATGGAACTCCGCTCCGAAAGACTTCCCGCCGAAGTGGAGCGTCCTGATGGCGCGTTTGGGAACTCCGCCGCCTTGTCTCCTACTGTGGCGCTTCCAGTTCCGCCAATTCCAACCCCACAGCTTCAAAACCTGCCTGAGGGTTGGCGCGCGAGCCAGCCACCCAACGATGCCTTTCGCGGGTCTGCTGTGCAATGGTGCGGACTGGAGGCTGAGTGCCAACGGTGCTTCCGATGCGTGCAATGCCTTTTTCGCGGTCACCACAGCCCTGCGCCGTGGCGACATGCTGCGTGCCCGATTCAGGCACGGTTTCGCGTCTGCTTCGTTACGCATGGGCCTGGCTCTTTTTGCGGAGAACTCCGAAGTGCCCTGGGCCACGCTGCTGTTCGAACCCGGTTGCAGCGCCTCATCGAAACCTCATGCGACAGTGCGTCTTTCTACATGGGACCGGGACTTTGACGCCCCACTCCCGCGCCGTGAGCACAACCTGCGCCCAGCCGTGGCCTCAGTCCATGACAATGAGGCGTTCTTTCTGCGGCTGGGGATCAGTTCCGGTGCTGTTGTTGCCGCGGTATCCTCGAACGGCTCCGACTGGATCATCATGGACGGAGGCCCCGCGCCCCCGGAAATTCTGCGCACGGGCATAGTGCTGAACTCCGGCTCGGAACGGCACTTCGTCCATGCGTGGGTCGACGGCATCGCTCTGAAACCATCGCTCTTCTAAGAAGCAGTTGCCCTGCCACAGCGAAAGAATTGGAGATCGGAACGATGAAGAGTTTCAACCGCCGCCAGCTTCTGCTTCAGGGTCCTGTTGCCCTTTCGGCGGCTGCGCTTCTTCCCGGGATCGCCGCTTCGGCGACCAGCGCACCCAAAGGGACCGCGCCTCATCATGCATGGGTTCACCCCGGCATCTTCCAACGCCAATCCGATCTCGAATTCATGAAGCAGCAGGTGCTGGCCGGGAAAGATCCCTGGAAGAGCGCCTGGGATCGCATACTTGCCCTTTCTGAGTCGTCGCTGGACTTCGCACCGCAGCCGGTGACGCACGTGATTCGCGGCTCGTATGGTGCGGGTCAGAAAGGCGATAAGGAGCTCAACGCGAGTATCAGCGCCGCGGAAAGCCATACCCTACAGTGGGTCGTAACCGGAGACCAGGCCCATGCCCACAAAGCTGCATCGATTCTCGATGCCTGGAGTTCAACCCTCGCCGACTTTTCCGGAAACGACGCGATGCTGCTGGGCGGATGGACCGGAGGCAAGTGGGCCAATATCGGCGAGATCCTTCGTTCCACATGGAAGGGCTGGCCCATCGCTTCGCAACGGCAATTCGAAACCATGCTGCGCACGGTGTATGTGCCACTGCTTCATGACTTCTTCCCAGAGGCCAATGGCAATTGGGATGCCGCGATGATGCACTCGCTGCTGGCGATCGCTGTGTTCTGTGAGGACCGCCCTCTTTTCGACTACGTTCTGGAACACTATCGCTTTGGTCCCGGCACCAGCGGCATCACGCGCTATGTCTACCCCAACGGACAATGCGAGGAAAGCACACGCGACCAGGCCCACACACAGCTCGGCCTGGGATACTTCGCGATCACCTCGCTGATTGCATGGAACCAGAACGTCGATCTCTTCGCCGAGGCCTCGAACCGGCTCGCATTGGGATTTGAATACACCGCCCGCTACATGCTGGGTGAGCCGGTGTTCGCGTACGGCACCATCTCTGAGCAGGTGCGCGGACGATTCGATGACTGGTATGAGCTTCCTCTGCAGCACTTCCGCTTCGATCGCGGGATCGCCATGCCCTATACCGAGCAGGCTGCGGCCAAAGCGCGATCACGATCGCGTAGCGTGCTCACCATGTTTCGCGGAGGAAGCCAATCGGCCCCCAGATTTCCGGCTCCAGTTCCCTCTCCCATCGCCATGGAAGCCGGAGCCAAACTTCAACCTGACGTGGCTCCTCCAGGAGCCATCGCTCCCGGGGAATCCATTCAGAATGCAATCAACCGGGCAAGGCCCGGCGAACCAATCGTTCTTGCCGGTGGTTTGCACACTCTCGATCAGCCTTTGAATCTGCCGAGCGGCATCACGCTCGAAGGCGTGGGCCGCGCCACCATACTCTTCCTCGACCCGAAGAAGACGGGGCCGGCGATCCTCAGCTCCGATCCCGAGCTTCATGATGTCACCATCCGCAATCTGCTCATCGAGGCTGGACCACTCCCTCAGCCGACACGTGACCCGAATCAGGACCGGCGGCCACTCGCAACCCAGCTCGTACCCGCTCGCGGCGGGATCGTGTTCATCACAGACCTCGGAAAGAGCATACGGCGCATCACGCTTGAACGAGTTTCAATCAGGAATGCGACGTTGAACGCGGTAGAGATTTTTGCGGCAGACGGTGTCCAGGTTCTCGCCTGCGACTTTTCGGCCAGCGGCGGCGCAGTAGCGCCGGGAGCGGGCAAACATCATTGCCTCAAACTCAGCCACGTCACCGAGGCTTCGATCACGGCTTCCCGCCTGACCGATTCGTTCCACGGTTCAGGACTGTCCATTGCGTTTGGCCGTGCGATCAAGGTGCAGGATTGTGAAGTTGCCCGAAACGACAGCCACGGAATTCAAATCGTCGAGTCCGAGGATGTCAGCATCTCTGGATGTCTTCTTGAAGGAAATGGCAAGACAGGGATTGGCCAGCCGGTTTGGATGAATTCGAACCAGAGGATCACATCCACCGGCAACAAGCTTTCCAACAATGCCGAAGAATCTTTTAAGCGGACGTCGACCTGCGCCACTACATCCAACTCGTGGTGATCCAAATCAGTGCGCCACATCCTCCCACGTCGGTTTATCGCCAGTGCTTGTCAACTTGCGACAAGAATGTTCGAACGAATTGCGGTTGTCCCTTGGACTACGGCTTTCTAAAAGCATCCAATCCGGCAGCGGCTCTGATCGCTCGGAGTTCCAGATGAACGTCCTTATCATCGGCGGGAATGGGAAGACGGGCCAAGCCCTGGTCCGACTGGCGTGCGATCAAGGCCATGCCGTTACAGCTCTCGTGCACCATCGACCGAATCAACCGATGCCTTGTGCCGCGTTGTACAGGGCGACGCGCGTGACCGGGAGGTTCTTGAATCTGCCATTGCCGGACAGCATGTTGTCATTGACACGATCGGCACACGCAGGCCTTTTCTCCGAACTACGCTCGAAACCGAGGTTGCCGGTCTTCTAGTCACCGGCATGCGCCGACATCACATACGTCGCATCATCGCCGTCTCCTCGCTCGGTGTGGGAGACAGCATCGTGAATGTCCCGCTCCTCTACCGCGCGCTTATGCCAATCTTCTTCCGTGGGGCAATTCCCGACAAAGAGGGCATGGAGGACCAACTGAGACACAGTGGCCTCGATTGGACGATCGTTCGACCGGCTGGGCTGACGGATGGTCCTCAAACCGGCTCCGTTGAACTAGTGACACCTGCATCCCATCGTCATGTACGACGCATCGCGCGTGAGGACGTTGCAGTATTCATCCTGAAACATCTCACTGACGTTGATCTTTTCCAGACCACTGTAGGGATTGCTACCGAATAACCCTATGACAAAAACCGGCCTTGTAGAATCCGGCCGGTCGGCGGGGGATGATAACGATAAGCCGGCTTCTCGTCAGCAACGGTCCGATTGCTTCCACAAGCGGGTCTTCTTCATACGCTAGCACTCAGGTAGTGGTGCAGTTCTTTCTATGCTTGTTCCATCGCGGTGTCGAATACAGAACGTGATCCATATCACCGGGCCACGAGACGGGCGGATCCTTGCTCAGAATTGCTCAAGAGTTCGCAGGATTGTACCGGTCCCCACAAAAAGTCCCCACAGTGGCCGTTTTTCGAGCCAGCAGAATCCTTATGAGGTCGCTAAAGCATTTCCCATGAAGGTGTACCCCAGGGGCAAAGATGTTGAAGTCGTTTTCCCCAAAAGAAAACGACCTTTTCAGCCGCTTCGGGAGGGCACAGCATCATGGGAAATGCTCTAAGTTGTTGATTGGGGGATGGCTCCTGAGGTAGGACTCGAACCTACAACCCTTCGGTTAAGAGCGGCATTTCCCACATTGCACAAGATCGCATCGAAGAGCACGGGCGTTGCAAACAAAAGAGTTATGGTTGCCAAGGTTGCACGGACCTGCATGGAAGAGCAGAAAATTCCAACTTAAACAGCCACCAAAACAGCCAACAGATTTTGCTATGCTGCCTCCCAGGGGACAGGGCACGGGCTATGGCGAAACCGGTGAAAGGCGTTTATGAGAATCCGGTAGACAGCGGGATATGGTGGATCAACTACTACGCGGACGGCACACGACGGCGTGAAAAAGTGGGCCGTAGGTCCGACGCAATCGCACTGTATCAGCGACGCAAAAGCGACGCTCGGCGTGGGATCAAGTTGCCCGAAACGGTGCGGAAGCGCCGCGTTCTTTTCCAGGAGATCGCAGACGATGCGCTCACCTATTCGAGAGAGCACAAGGCGTCGTATCCGGGGGACAAGTCAACCGTCAGGAAATTGCTGCCCACCTTCGGCGAGACTCCGCTTGAAGAGATCACACCGCAGAAGATCAAAGCCTAGTTGGACACGCGCGATGATCTGACCAAGACCACCATCAATCGCTATCGCGGAACGCTCTCGATGATCTTCCAAGAGGCAATTCGCAATGGGAAAGCTTCGACAAATCCTGCGAGATTAGTGCGTCTCTACAAGGAGAACAACGCCCGTGTCCGATTCATTAGCTATGCGGAAGAGGCGGAGATTCGATCGGTCATCCGGGAACGGTGTCCCAGCCACGAACCTGAATTCACCCTGGCTCTAGAGACCGGTATGCGTCGCGGCAAGCAATACTCGCTGGAATGGGATCGGGTTGATCTTGAGCGCAGACAGATTCTTCTACTTCGGACGAAAAATGGGAGCGCACGTGTTGTGATCCTTACGACCGCGGCGGTGAAAGCTCTCCGTGAAATGCGTAGCTGCGGGAACAGCGCTTCCGTTTGCAGCACACGTTATGGCGAACCGATGGTTTCGCCAAGAGCCTGGTTCGAGCTCGTAATAGCAGATGCGATCAAGCAGAATCCTGTTCTGAAAGACGTCACATGGCACATCTTCCGCCATACCTATATCTCCCGATTAGTGATGGCGGGGGTCGATCTGAAAACGGTACAGGAACTCGCTGGCCACAAGGACATCAAGATGACCATGCGCTATGCTCACCTTGCTCCTGCACACAAATTAGCGGCTGTCGATCGCCTATCGGAGTACCGCTTCGAACAGGAACAAAAGGAACTCTCACCTGTTACGGCTCCTCCAGGGTAGCGTCCTCGCGCCTTCAGTTGGCAAAGTCGCAGCTGTGCATGCTCGAAATGCCACCATGTCATACCGGATCACAGGGATTGCTTTCCGGACCGGCCCTGGTGAGCAAGAAGAACCGGTTTGGAGCCCTGCATCTGGGCAAACTGCGTCGTTCGGGTTTCCAGTCAGTCCTAACCATCGATTCGCCTTTCCAAGCGCTCCTCCTTCAACGCCGCAGTGTTCGGGTAGTTGGCAAGAAGTGTATACAACCTGGTCGGCGTGCATTCCATGACGATTCCTTCGATGTGCGTTGCTGGGATGGGTGTGGCTAGATGTACTTCAGTCCAAGGTCGAGCAGCTTCTGACGCTGCCCGTTCACGTCGAGTGCCAGTTCGCCGTGTTCATAGCGCACTCGGCTGGCAGCCTCCTTTTTCACACGCTCGATGGCTGCCAGGCCCACCGCTTCTGCATCCTCGCGACGGACCACACACACACCGTCGTCATCGGCCACGATCACGTCGCCAGGCCTGACCGACGCACCGGCGCAAACAATCGGTACATTCACTGAGCCAAGAGCCGCCTTGATCGTTCCTTGAGCAGAGATCGCGCGGCTCCAGACAGGAAACTGCATGCGAACCAGATCGTTCACATCGCGGCATCCCGCCTCCAGAATCATCCCCTTCACGCCGCGCTGCTGCAACGAAGTGGCGATCAGGTCGCCAACGTAGCCGTCTGTACACGCTGACGTCGGAGCAACGACCAGAATGTCGCCAGGGTTACAAAACTCCACCGCCGCGTGGATTATAAAGTTGTCGCCCGGTGGGAGCGATACCGTCACCGCGCTACCGGCAACGCAAGCGCCGCTGTAAATGGGACGCATATAAGGTGCGAGTAAGCCGGTGCGGCTTTGTGCTTCATGCACGGTAGCCACCCCCTGTTCCTCCAGCACCTGCACCAGTTCAGGGGAGGCGCGCACGATCTCCCGCACAACGACGTGCCGATGGCTATAGAGCGAAGGGGTTGAAGTCCCAGGTAAATTGTTGGTCAAAGTTCAATCCTCTGTGTGGAACGTGTGGCCATTCATAGCTATCGGCCACTTCCACTGTCAACGAAGTCAGACAATCGATCGCACTGTCAGGACCACTTCGGCTGACGGCCCGAATCGGACGAGCTATAACCACCAGAAAATGACGGGGAGAGCGAGATATTGGATGGGTGGACTCCATGGCGGAGCCGAGCACGTCAAGCTCCAGGCAGCGCATTTCTTCTGTTCCCTTTTCCCGGATATCAGAGAAGTCAGCCGCTCCTCTCAACCTTTGAGAAACTCATCGCCCTGAACTCTCTATCCCTTGGTGCCCGGAGGGGAACTTCAACCCC
>DASYEV010000109.1:0-7482 GCA_036498835.1 Acidobacteriaceae bacterium
CGGAGCCGTAAACCCTAAACTCACGCGCATCTGCTCTGACATCCAGCGAAGCCACTCTTCGGCACAACGAAGCCTTTTATAGATCGCGGAGGAATTCAATCGACCAAGGCCCAATTGCCCGGCTCGCACCGAGGTCTCCGACAGGGAACAGCCGTTGGCAATATGGATCAGCAGTATCCGTAACAACGCATCCGGACTGCCGATCCGTCGAGCCCGTTGAAGAGCGCCGCATTCATAAGCCTTTTGCCGCCATCCCGACGGTAAAAAAGACGACAGGATGCTCCAATCGTCCAGTTCCGCAAAGACCTCGCTTGGCTGCTTCATATGCCGACAGCATACGCCCGATGTCTACTCGGTAAAAGTGCTTAAGTAAACGCTTATGGGGCGAAGCCCTGGGTACAGGGGCTATAAGAGATTGAGGGCTGAAAGCCCGACCTATACCTTCCACAGATCTATAGATCGGGCCTACAGCCCTTTATCGGTTAGTGGGACTGCTACCTGGGGCTTCGCCCCAGGCTGGTATAGAACGCGCCCTTGGCGCTACTTCCTTCCGCATATTGCCCTGAAATTTGAACCAGATCAGCCAACCTTGCGCCCGCTACGTCCGTTCAGTTCAGCGGTTCGATGCGGAATCGAAGGGCTGCTTAGGCGTATCGGGCGGAAGGTTGACCTTGCCCATTCCTCCGGGCACACTTTCCGTTGCCTCCCCAGGCAAACGGAGACTGGGAGCCTTGTTGGTGGTCGTGTCTCCTCCCATGCCTGGCCGCACATCGCCGTTGGCAATGGTGCGAGTCTGCAGGACGGGACCGGCCTCGACTCCCATTTCATTGTGATCGTGAATTTCGATGGGCTTGCCCAGTGCGGCGATCTCCAGGCGCACCACACGTCCGTTGC
This sequence comes from Acidobacteriaceae bacterium, assembly GCA_036498835.1. Classification (GTDB taxonomy): domain Bacteria; phylum Acidobacteriota; class Terriglobia; order Terriglobales; family Acidobacteriaceae; genus Granulicella. The sequence continues at coordinate 895 of DASYEV010000109.1, forward strand.
GGAAGCGGACAAACTGGGTAGCCTGCGGTGGTTCACCATAAATCCACTCTTCGAACTGCGGGCTGTTGGGATCGTCCCCATCGACATGCTCACGATGCTTGTCGTGCGGCGCGCCTACCGAAGCCAGCACCATGCGCTTATCCATGCCCACCAGAATTTCGTGCGCTTCCACCGCCTCACGAGCCTTGGTCGGCAGTGTGTCGGCGTAGGCTTCATCGCTGGTCTTGGCGTGGAAGTCCACCAACGGATCGAGCAGCGCCTTAACCTCGGCGGCTGTGACCTGGGGCAAGCCGCCTTCAAAAACCAGTGTAATGCGGCAGCCGGTGGCAATGGGCCCCTGCGGGGCGAGTTGAATGTCGTTGATGGAGATGTGACTCAGAAAACGATGCTTCGCATACGGCCCGCCGTTCAGGTCTATCACAATGCGGTCGGCCTCAAACTTCAGCGACGTAATCGCCACCCGGTCGCCGGGACCAACCGACTGCCCCTTCTTGTACAGCATCTGCTTGAACTGTTCCTCGCCCGGCGTCATTTTGCCGTTGGCGATCAGGGTGAGGCCCGCGCCCAGCGGCAGTTCGCGATGGGCAAAGCCCTGCTCGGCTTCCAGGTCGCGCAGCAGTTCCTGGCGGCCCTTTTCATCCAGAGGTTGGGTGGGAATTTCAATGTGGGTGGGATGGAATTCGGTGACAACGTCTTCGGTCGCGGACTTCTCGCCTACGACAAAGACCTGCGCTCCCAGCACCGGCGCCAGGCACAACATGCAACTCACAGCGAGCAGCGGTCGAAATATCCGCGATGCGATGCGAGGGCCCATCCATCCACCTCGTGATGTCTGGGATTGTGCGCTTTTTCTTCGCGACGTGCAAGCCATGAAGAGACCACAGAAGGTTCTAGGTTCTAGGTTCTAGGTGCTAGGTTCTAGAGTGGCTATTCGCGGTCTTCGGATTCCCTGCGCAGGTGTTCGTCAATTGCCGGCATCGTGGAAGCGGAAGCTGGGGTGATCGCCGCAATCTGCACCAGGGGCGCGGGAGCTGCTGCTGCAGTCTGCTCCATGGCCGTGTGTGCTGCTGGTGGCTGAACCACTACGGCGTATCCGCCAGCCACGATGGGCGGATGCGTATAGGCCCATGCATAGTCGCGGGTTGCGCGATACAGCAGCACCATCCCTGCGATCAGGACGAAGCCTGTCAGCAGTGCGCCATCCGGTCCATATTCTCCCCCGGTCAACCAGCGGAGACCGTGAGAATCGGTGCTCACCAGGCTGGAGTAATCCAGCGACCCGGCCACAGGCAAACCGAACAGCACGCCGGCCGCGGCGACCCAGGCAAAGTGCAGTCCCCATCCCAGCCACAAGGCATGCGTGCGCAGATAGGCCAGCGAAAACAGGAGCCCGGCCAGGAACGTCACCAGGATGCTCAAGCCCGTCGCGTTGGGCCGCAGTCCTGAAAGAATCGCGTACACCATAGACAACACGATGGTCGCGATCACGGGTCCGGTCGCGTCGATCAGACGCTTGAACAGGTAGCCGCGCCAGGCTGCTTCCAGAGCCAGCGTTCCCAGGGCAATCGCGCCCAACGAAATCAGAGCCAGCCCCCATGACCGCGGCGCCAGCCAGAATTGTGGATGCAGATCGCCGGCAAGAATCATGGGCACCAGCGCGGCGAGCAACAGACCCCATCCCAGAGCCGCGCCCAGCAACCACTCGTTGCGGGACGTCGGCCGCTTGGGCAGCGCATTGGTCGCACGCGCACCGGTCTGGTCTGGCGCGAGGCGGCGAATCGCGATCCAATGCAGCGTTGCAAACCCTGCCAGGATCAGGAAGAGGAAGAAGCCTTCTGTAAGCAGCGGTTGGATGGCGGAGAAATGAAATTGCGTGCCGATCCCCAGGGCCGCGTGCTCCGCAGCCTTGCGCGAAGCCATCACCCAGAGCAGTCCGGTCACGAAGAGCGCGAATTGCAGGGACCGGGGAATCTGAGCACCGGGAATCGCAGTGCCTGGAATCGCAGGCTGATCAAAGGTGTACGGCAACGCGTCATGACTCCTTCAGGGAAAACGGGACGACGAGAGCTCGCTCAGGCTGTTGTATAGAACTGCGCGATATTGCGGAACTTCGCGTACCGCTTTGCCAGCAGATCATCCATGGACATGGTTTTCAGCTCACCGAAGTGGTGTTCCAGACGCTCATTGACGCGGCGCATTGCGTCTGCGGGATCGTTCTGGGTTCCGCCCGGAGGCTCGCCGATCACATCGTCGACGCAACCCAATTTCTGGACGTCCGTCGCGGTATAGCGCAGAGCTGCGGCAGCCTGCTGCTTCTTGCTGGCGTCCTTCCACATAATGCTGGCGCAGCCTTCCGGCGAAATCACGGAATAGATGGAGTTTTCCAACATCAGCACGCGGTCGGCTACAGCAAGAGCCAGCGCACCGCCCGAGCCGCCTTCGCCGGTGACCGTGGCGATGGTTGGGACGCGCAGGCGTGACATTTCGATCAGATTGCGCGCGATCGCTTCGCCCTGCCCGCGCTCTTCCGCGCCGAGACCGGGGTTGGCGCCCGCCAGGTCGATGAAGGTGAATACCGTATGGCCGAATTTCTCCGCGATCTTCATCGCGCGCAGGGCCTTGCGGTAGCCTTCCGGGTCGGGTGAGCCGAACTTACGCGCTACACGCTCTTTCAGACTGCGTCCCTTGAGGTTGCCGATCACCATCACAGGTTCGCCGTGATAGCGCGCCATCCCGGCAGCCAGGGCCTCATCGTCGCCGAAGCGGCGGTCGCCGTGGATTTCGCTGAAGTCGGTAAAGAGCGCTTCGATGTAGTCCATCGGATAGGGTCGCTGCGGGTGCCTTGCCAACTCGGTTTTCACCCACGCTTCGGGAACCGGTGCAACTGGGGAGGGTGATGATTTAGGCGATAGGTTTTCGGCCATACAGATACCTCTGCGATTGTACCGGGAAAGCGAGAGCGAAACCCAAAGGGACCAAGAACAGGTTCACTTCGCAGAATAGGGATCAGGCAAAAGCGATCAGGGACCAGAGAAGCAAGAGTAGATGCGAGGGATTGGGCCTTGACGTCGCCTTTGTATTTGTCATCCCCACAGGGCATATGCTTCTCGCCTTTCCTCAATCAGCCTCCACAAAGGGTGCCCCATTCATCGCGGCTCCATCGCGATGAGTGGGAACCACAGATGCCAGGCGCGATCGCTCCTCCCTTGCTTATTCGCCGCCACAGGCAGAGCGCGGAGATACTTCCGCTTCGGCGTTGTTCGGGGGCAGAATGACCCAACTGAGAAAGCGGGGCTTCTCTAGATGTCTAGCTACGCTGAAAGACCGCCGGCCAACTCAGATCGAAACGTTCTCTGCCGAACAGCAACGCAGCCAGCACAAACCCATACAGCAGTTGTTGGCTGGCAATCGCCCAGTCCTGCTTCAACGTGATACCGAACATCAACACACACATCAGAAGCAGTGCCGCCCACAGTGCATAACGTGTCGCGACGCCCAGTAACAGCAATATCCCAACCCCGAGCTCCACCACCGGAATGACATATCCCATGGCCAGCACCAGTCCTGGCGGCAGAGGTGTGCCCGCCATATTCTTCACCATGCCCTGCGCGAACCCCGCGAGGTGCGAACCCAGGGCTATACGCGCAAAGCCGTGACCGAAGAAATCGAATCCGGTCAACACGCGCAACGCCGTATAAGCCTGTTTCTGTTCTTTTGTCGCCAAATCAAAGCCCATGCTCATACGATGCGGCAATCATCGATACAGCAACGACACCCGCAAACATTGCGCACCCGCACCCAGAACCACGGGCTTCGACTCAACTCCGCTGAGCCAGACCGTATCCCCTGCCTGCAACGCATGGTCTTCGCTCCCAACCCGGACATGCGTGGCCTTCACCGCCACCAGGAGCGAACGGTCTGTGCTCTTCGGCAGCTCGCATGTGGCCGCCGCAGGGCACATCGTGCGTTCCACACGTAACGCGGGATCCTGAAATTCGGTCTTTGTTCCTGGGGCCGTCGGCTCCGCTGGGGCTTCGCCACGGGAAACTTTCTTCAGATCGTCCACCGGAATGCGCTTCATCTCCACTCGCAGGAAATCCGACGGCGTATCGCTGAGACTCTGCACGCTGTGCCGCTCGGCCATCCCAGGGCTGATGCGAAACGCGCCGGTATGTGTCGGAGGACGGACCGCCACAAAGCCTTGCGGGCCTTCGTGCTTGAGCTGCACCTCGCCGGAATCGTTGAGATACACATACAGCGTCGGATAGGCGGAGTGATCGTGCATCGGGACCAACTCATGTGCGCCGTAGTGCACCTTCATCACCAGAAAGTCCGCATTCTCAAACGTTGTCTTGTAGTTGGGAGGCAGAGGAAGAATTCCGGTCTGCGCCACAGCTATCGCACTGACGAGACCGGCGAAGGCAAGGCCTACACCAAACCCCGGCCTCACTGGATCACCTGCACGGCGCCGCGGCCAACCAGTTCTTCCACGTTCTCGATGAACGCAACATCCGCAGCCACGCCGAATCCTTTAGGCTCCAATACCGCGCAAAAGACGCCGGGCTCTTCGAGGTTGAGCAGCAGCTTCCCTGCTCCCGGCGATGCCCGGAACACGGCTTCCAGCTTACTCATCAGCATCGCATCGGGACTGTGTAACGGCACGCGGATGCGTAAAGCATCGGGCAGCTTGATCTTGACATCTTCCAGAGCCTGGATGTTCGAGATAGCAAGCTTGGGCGCAGAATCTTCTTCACCGCGCAATGAGCCCCGTACAAGCACAGGCACATCGATCTTCAGCTTTTCCGCAAGCTTTTCGTAGCTCTGCGGAAAAGCGATCAATTCGATCTTGCCCGAAGCATCTTCCAGCGACGCCTGCGCGTACATTTCTCCTGAGCGCTTAGACTTTGCTACTTTCAGACCGACAATGACGCCCGCGATCTGAATCTCGCTCTGCGGTTCCGCCCGCCCCCTGACAAACACCACGGGCTCCGGCTTCATTTCGCATGCCGTCGCGGTATCGATGACACCACGCAGATTGCGCAGCTTCTCACGGTAACGATCCAGCGGATGGCCGGAGACAAAGAAGCCCAGCACCTCCTTCTCATTGGCCAGGCGAGTGTATTCATCCCAGTCCGGAGCCGCCGGCAGCGCGTCTTCGCTTTCGGAGCTGCCCTGGCCGGGGTCGGCGCCGAACATGCCAAACAAGCCATGCTGACCGGCTGCGGCATCGCGCTGCGACTTCTGCGCGCGCTCAATGGCTTTGTCCAGCGCAGCCATAATCTGCGAGCGGCGGCCAAACGAATCCAGCGCGCCCGCTTTGCACAACGATTCCAGCACGCGCTTGTTCATCAGGCGGAGATCGACCTTGTCGCAGAACTCCCACAGTGAAGCGAAGCCCTGCTTCCCTTCCGCCTGCAGTTCAGCGCGTGCTTTCAGAATCGACTCGATCGCATTGTGTCCAACATTCTTGATCGCAGCGAGACCGAAGCGAATCGCCTCACCTGCCGGCGTGAACGTATCGAAGGAAATCTGCACGTCCGGCGGCACGACCGCGATGTTCATTTCGCGGCACTCGCCAATGTACTTCACAACGTTTTCCGGCTTCGAGGTTTCGCTGGTCAGCAGGCCGGCCATGAACTCGACCGGATAGTGAGTCTTGAGCCATGCAGTGTGATACGCCAGCAGCGAGTAGGCGGCCGAGTGCGATTTGTTGAAGCCGTATCCTGCGAATTTCGCCATCTGGTCGAAGATTTCGCCAGCCGGGCCTTTGGGAAACTTGCGCGACGCCGCACCCGCGAGAAAGATCTCGCGCTGCTTTTCCATCTCCGCAGCGTCTTTCTTACCCATGGCGCGGCGGAGCAGATCGGCGCCACCCAGCGAATAGCCGCCGATGACGTTCGAAATCTGCATGACCTGTTCCTGGTACACCATGACGCCCAGCGTTTCCTTGAGCAGAGGCTCCAGCTCAGGCAGGGTGTATTCCACCTCGCGGCGTCCCCACTTGCGCTCGATGAAGTCATCGATCATGCTCATCGGCCCCGGGCGGTAGAGCGCGTTAAGGGCGGTCAGATGCTCAATGGAACTGGGCTTGTAGCGGCGCAGAACATCGCGCATGCCGCCCGATTCGAACTGGAAGACGCCGCTGGTCAGCGCACGGTGGAACACCTTCTCAAAAGTCTCCACATCATCCAGCGGGATCTTGGCCATGTCGACAACTTCGCCACGATTGATCTTGATCAGCTTCAGGCAATCGTCGATGACGGTCAGCGTCGTCAGGCCGAGGAAGTCCATCTTCAGCAGGCCCATCTTTTCGACGGCCTTCATGTCATAGCTGGTGACGACAGCGTCGTCCTTGGTGCGGGTGACTGGAACAAGCTCCGTCAACGGTTGCGGCGCAATCACAACACCGGCGGCATGCACACCCGCGCCGCGTATCAAGCCCTCCAGCTTGAGAGCTGTGTCGATCAGTTCCTTGATCTTGGGATCGCCTTCATAAGCCTGCGCCAGCGGAGGCGAATCCTGCATCGCCTGCTCGATGGTGATGCCGATGGTCGTGGGCACCAGCTTGGCGATGCGGTCCACTTCGCC